>NZ_JANKOF010000029.1 GCF_024655565.1 Nitratireductor sp. ZSWI3
AAGATAAAGGTACCGCCTCCGGGAGGTGGCCAGGTCCTTGTCTGCACATCGGTTTTCCAGGAGGCTCCTCCCAGCGCCCGGAGGGTTGGGCGTGCAAGTCACTGATTTTTCTGGAACGGCCCGGAGGTCGGCATGAAGGATGACGAGTTCAGGCCGGAACTCGGCCGAATACGGTCGCGTGGTTCGAAAGCAGGCAAGCGCTATGCCGGTCAGGTCCGCGCTGCGATTAACCGGGCCGGCGGCAGGCCCGCGCGTGGCGCGCGTTTTATGGGCAGCCGGACGGGACGCGGCGGGGCGGCTGCAGCACTGCTCAGATCGCGTGATCGCCATGCCGCCTTTCGCCAGCGCCGGGTCATCGTCAAGGCACGCATTGTCAGGCTGGCCGGCAAGGGCCTGGACGGCGCCCGCGCGCACCTGCGCTACATCCAGCGCGACGGCGTCACCCGGGAAGGCGAGCCGGGCAAACTCTACGGCGCCGAGCAGGATCGTATGGACGGCAGGGAGTTCCTGGATCGTGCGGACGGCGACCGGCATCAGTTCCGGTTCATCGTCGCGCCCGAGGACGGCATCCAGTATGACGACCTCAGGCCGCTCACGCGCCGCCTGATGGCGCAGATGGAAGAGGACCTGGGAACGAAACTCGACTGGGTTGCCGTCGATCATTTCAACACCGGTCATCCCCACACCCACATCATCGTCCGCGGCAAGAACGACCGGAGCGAAAATCTCGTCATCGCGCGGGAGTATGTTTCGAGCGGCATTCGGGAGCGAGCGGCCGAACTGGTAAGCCTCGATCTCGGTCCCCGAACCGACCGCGAGATCGAGCAGCATCTACGCCAGGAAATGGAGCAGGAACGCTTCACCAGCATCGACCGCCAGCTGCTACGCACGCGCGACGACGATGGCGTCGTCTCGCCGTCCGGCCGCGACACATTCCGTCAAACGCTTCATCAAGGTCGCCTGCGCAAGCTGGAACGCATGGGTCTGGCCGAGGAGACCGGGTCGGGTCGCTGGCGTCTGAACGATGATCTGGAAATCACCCTGCGCCGCATGGGGGAGCGCGGGGACATCATCAAGACCATGCACCGCGAGCTGACCGGAAAGGGACTCACCCGCAGCGCCGCCGACTGTGTGATCCACGATCGATCCAGCGAGCCAGCCCAGTCCGTCGTCGGCCGCGTTGTCGCGCGAGGACTCGCGAACGAACTTGATGACCGGCATTACCTCATCGTCGATGGCGTGGACGGCAGGAGCCACTACATCGACATCGGCAACGGCGATGCGACGGAACCGACACCTGACGGCTGCATCGTGCGCGTTACGCCGAGGAGCACCGAGCCCCGGCACGTTGATCGCATCGTCGCCGAAATCGCCGGTACCAATGACGGGCGCTACAGCATCGATATTCATCTGAAGCACGATCCGTCCGCCACCGAACGCTTCGCCGAAACACACGTGCGCCGGCTGGAGGCGATCCGGCGCGCGACCACTGGCGTGGAGCGCGAGCCCGACGGCACGTGGATAATCGCACCGGATCATCTCGAGCGCGTCGCGGATTACGAGCGCCAGCGGACCAGGGTCGAGCCTGTCACCGTCGACAGGCTCTCCTCATTGCCACTGGAGCAGCAGGTGGATTTCGACGGCGCCACCTGGATCGACCGTGAGCTGGCTTCCGGTAGCCCCGAACCCTTGCGTGATGCCGGGTTCGGGCGCGAGGTACGCCAGGCCCAGGGCCGTCGGCAGCAGTGGCTCGTCGCTCAGGGATTTGCCCGGAGGGAGCAGGACCGTCTTGTCTATCGCAACGACATGCTGCGCGCGCTGCACTGGCGCGAGCTGAATCGCGTCGCCAGCCAGCTCTCGAAAGAGCTCGGTCTTGCCTATGCCGAGCCGCGCCCCGGCGAGATTGTCGAGGGAACTCTCCGCCGCTCGGTCGAACTGGCCAGCGGCAAACACGCCATAATCGAGAAGTCTCGCGAGTTCACGCTGGTGCCGTGGCGATCGGTTCTAGATCGTCACATCGGCAAGGAGGTCTCCGGCGTGGTGCGGCGGGAGGGCATCTCCTGGACGATCGGACGGCAGAGGAGCGGGCCCAGCGTTTCGTGAATGTCAGACTGGTGATTTGCCTGTAACCAAAGGCGAATTCGCCAGCCCAGCTTCGGATATCCGCTACACGCCCTCAAATCGATCGCAGCTATCCCACAAACCGTTCCCGAAACCCGGCCTCAGAACAGAGTAGCGGCGACTGGCATATCGGAGGACCTCCAACGGTCGGGATTGGGACGTTGGTACTATCCCGCTGAGCGCAGTTAACGGCAGCTTGTAACATCCATGGCCGCTGGGGCGACATTCCCGTCAAGCCGAGTGAACCGCCTTCCTGGCTCCGTTCGGCCTTCCTGAACGCGGAGAATGCGGCAGCTAGGTAAACTAACTAGAGAAGCTCTCCTGAGATAATGGTACGTGCATATTGATCGAGTTCCTCGGTGGAGGCGAACGGCACCTGCGCGACGAAATATTCTTCGCCGGAGGGTTTGTCAGTCAGCCTGGCCGCAATGTGCCCCTTGCCAAGAAGGCGTTCGGCACCGCGCATACCGAGCGCAAGGTTCGAGCCGGCTTCGCTTGCCACCTTGAGTATCAAGCGATTGCCCAAATTGTCGCGAATGCCCGGTGGAATAGCATCCTGGGCGGCGCGCTGGGTGATCATTATGACGTGAATTCCACAGGCGCGCGCCTTCGATGCCAGACGGGTCATCGTACTCTGGATGACCTTGCGGTATTCGTCCGACCCAGCCATCCAGTCGGCCATCTCGTCATGAATGACGAACAGGTAGGGAAGGCGATCCTCCGGCTCAACGAGCGCGTTATACTCGGCGATCTTAGGTACGCGCTTGGTCTTGATCAGTTCGTATCGCCGGTCCATCTCGTAAACGATCGTCTCGAGGACCTTCTTGGATTCTTCCTGGTCGGTGATGATGTCTTGCGCCATATGCGGCGCCTCACTGATCCAGGGGAAGTCAACACCCATCTTGGGATCGATCAGGTAAAGCTTTAGCTTGTCCGGCGTATTAAGCGCGATCATTTGCAGGAGGAGATTCTGGGTCAGAACGCCCTTTCCGCTGCCGGTCTCGCCGGCAATCAACGTGTGCGGGGAGTGTTCGTCATTGCCACCGTAAGCCCCGCGCAGGTTGAGCCAGAGCGGATCGCCGGTGTCTTCACGTAGGCCTATGAGAAAGTTCGAGATCTCCTCGGGCGCCGAGCTGGGCCATTTGGCTTCGAGCCAGACCCGCGCCAGATCCACGACCCGTCGCCTTTGCGCAGCGACAAAAAGTGAAATGCGCCCGAGCCCGGTCCGAATATCGGTCACGTCGAGCCCGTGCGTTGTCTTGAGCTCGAGTAGTTTGGGCGTGAGCTTGCCCACCGTCAGCGTATTGTGGCCAGCAAAATTGACGAGCACGCCGTTAGGCGTCGAAATCGTCCGCGGCTCGGCAAAACGGGCCGTCATACCGAAGTCGGTCAGTGCCGCCTGCAGATTGACCGCGGTCACATCGGCAAAGGCGGCTTCGGCCTCTTTCTGATCATCGTAGCCCTTGCGCGTCGCAACCTCCCTTAGGACGTCCTCAAGAGTGGGCGGCAATCCCGGATTGGGTTCGATCACCGGTTCCGGTGCAGCATCTTCTTCGACATGAGGATCTACGACGACGTCCTCATCAACATCGAGGCCTTTGCCGACCGAGGCGTGGAGTTGGTCATCGATCGACGCTGCCTCCTGATTTGTCGGCGCCGTCTCGTCCTGCCTGACGTTCGGTGGTTCCTCAAAGCGCCTTTCGGGCAATACCGAGGTCCGTCCGCCATCTACTGCCGGGATGGTGGGGGCGGCAACGGAAGGATCCCTCAGGTGCTGCATGAGATGGGAGAAACTGCGCTGCTTGATCGTGTGCTGGAACACCGCGTCGTTCTTTTCCGATACCTTAACTCCGATCGTATCGGGTAGGGCGACGTCGTCGTGGACGACAACGACTGAGCGGCCGTCGACACGATACTCGATATCGCCGCCCGCGATGGCCTGCCGGAAGGCTTCGAGCTCGTCGTTGCTCGCGAAAAAATGGATATAGTCGGGACGCAGGGACATCAAAAACAGAAGCTGCCGGCCCCAGGCCCGTTTGGCCATTACGTCCTTTTGGATGACGAAATTCGCCTCAATTGTTGCCAGCGTCGAGACGACTTGATCGGTGCTTGACTTGGCTTCCATCGCCTGGGCGTTCTGCCCAACGCATTTGGCCTCGACGACGGTCATGTCGACTACGAACCGGCCATCTTGATTGTTGATCGTCAGAGCGAGGGTATCTGCCATTCTGCCCTTGAGACCAAAGAACGCCTGGTTGTCGTCGAGTGAGAACCAGGCGGGCTTGTGTCCGTTCTTGGTTTTTTCAGCGTTGACGAGCGCGGTGGCTGCGGCGAGTCCCATGATTTCTCGCGCAGTCGTCCGCGACTTTGCCGAGGAGAGGATCTTCTGGCCACAAACCTCGACAACAGTGTTGATGACCGTTTGCGAGAGCGCCTCGGCGTTCTGGCTCAGAAACGTGTCTGCCATGCTCTCGAAATCGAGGCGCAGGTGGCGCAAGAGGTTCTGGCTCGGCTCGCGCGATGACACAAGGACGCGCATTTCGACATCGGGGAGCTGGACGTCCCTGATGACCTTGATGCCGTTGGCCGAGAGCATCTGCCGGCTCGACATTGTATCGACGCTGATCACCCATTCCCCGAGCTCATGGGCCCGGCGAATGGTCCGGCTGATGTCCTGGTTGTCCCAATCGACCTTCTGGATGGGAACGATCCGCTTGTCGGCGGGGATAACGAGGGCGTTTTTTTCATCGGCCACATAGCAAAGGTCGGTGAACTGCGCCGCGGCTCGCGGTGGCCGCGAGGCGGTCATGAAGACTTCGATGGACTGCGTCGCGATATTGCCCATGGTATCGGAGTCAGTGCGCCGGCGGGGGAGGGCCGCATTCCTAAAATCGATATCCTCGGCCAATGTCTCAGCGGCGCCATCGACCAGCTCCCAGGTCATCGTCGCGTGTTTGAAAAAGGCGTTGTGCAAATAGACAACGTCGATATTGCTGCGTCTTCCATCGACCGGCGTCTCGCCCTTGCCAACCCCGACGCGCAGTCGCGAGAGGAATCCCTCTGTGACGTCATCGAGATTGCTGCCGCTCAGGCGTGTATTTTGCTTGGCATAGACCTCGCGGAGTCTCTCGGGGCTGTCATGGGTAATGAGTAGGCTCGCCCGCAGATGACTTTTTTGGGTCATGCGCTTTTCGAGGTCCTTTGCAACCAGGCCCGCCAAGCTTACGGCGTCCGCGTTATAAAGTGCCGTCGAGAAGTTGCCCTCTTCGTGCGGATTGAGTTCGATAAAGCGGTCGGACGCCTGCATGAACTGCTTGCAGGCGATCTCGGCCGTGGTTTCGAGCATCTGCTCGTTGGATTCGGGGGAGTCGACAGGCACCGCAAGGCTGTATCCGCCACAATCCTCCACCGTTACGAAGGGCGTGAGGTCGAGCGAAATCACCTTAGGGAAGAACCATTGCCCAAAGATTCCCTGCTGCTCGTCGGTCGCACGCTCGAGACCATCGACCGAGGCGTGTTCGTTGTGAATGGCGTCCTCGACGAACCGCGCGAGATCCCTTGACTTGGCCTTGCGCTCAAGAAGGCGCAACGGATGCCAGGCGGGGATAATCGCCGCGAGCCGGTTTGTCGCTGAAACGATCGCAAATTCGACGATCGGCCGCAGCAGCCGCTCGCGCATGGCGTTGGTATGCGACAGGTGCGTACGCGCAACCTGGCACAGCGTGCCAAAGGTCCGCGCCTGGTCCTCAATGAGGTCGGATGCGTAAAGCGTTTCGGGATGGTCGTAGAGATGTAGAAGGGCCTTGGAAAAGGCTGACCGAAACGCCGTCAAGGCTTGTGCAACCGCATCGCGCGCGTTCGCATCGATGGTCCGCGCAACGACGGCCTGGTCGAGCTGCTCAAAAAGGATCGTGAATTGATCGCTTTCCTTCGGATGATCGGCCGGGTTGGCCATCAAACCACGCTCACCGCCGGACACATCGATAAAGCTCGAGGTGTCAGAAAGAGACGCCGGCATGCCGCCCACAGCGCCACTCTGTTTGAGGGAGAACGGCTTTGTCACGTACCGAATGACACCGTCGGCAGCGTCCTTCTTGAATTCCTCGATGTCTTCAGGCCAACTCAGCGCCATGCTCTGGAAGCCCGGTTGCCAGAACGCGCGCACCTGAGTCGAACTGATGCCCTCGTCCGTTTGAAGCCGCAACTCAAATTCGATCTGGTTCGCTGGCGCGCCTCTACCGGTGTTTTCCCCCTTGGCCTCGAGCCATTTCCCGAAGTCGAGTTTCACGGTATCGCCCACGACACCCTGGAGAAGACGTCCCTCGAGCCGCAGCAAATTGACAAGGCGAGGATTGAGCCCGGTCCAAGCCGACGTCTTTTCCCCGTTCTTGATCTTAATCAGGATGACCGCGTTCGAAGCGATCGCTCCATCCTCGGACGCATTCTTGATCAGGAGCGAGCGGATGCCCTTGACGAGGGTCGAAAGAAGATCGGCTTCCTTGACCTCCTCGGTAAACAGGTGCCGTCGCCAGTGTTCATAGAGCTTCTTGTCGGTGTGGGTGCGGATGGCGTCCTGCCACTGGGCAAAGAACTCTTGGTCCTGTTCGGGCGTAGTGGACCCCGCCTCGAGCTCTGTGAGGTAGGTTTCGCACTCTTTCTCGCAGTCAGGATACTCTTCGCGAATAAAATCGCGCGTGCGCAGACTGAGCGGCTGCGCTTTCTTTCGCGCCTTGATGGCAAAGACCGACTTGCCGAAGTCATTCCATTCGACGTCCTCGCAAAAGCGCTCCTGGCTCTTGCGCCAGTCGCCATGCCTTAGGTACTGGCGATCTTCGATGAGCTTTTCAATGGCATCGGCCCCAGTACTCTCATCGGACTTATACTCGGCGCGGCTGGCGGCGATATGATTGAGGATCGGCTCGATCTCGAGCCGCACTTCCTTGCTGTCGAGGAGGTAAGGGATCCCCGAAAGATCCCGGTCGGCCGTCCGGAACAGGCCCCGAAAATCGGCAACCAGCCGGCCTTGGTCGCCGCCAAGCTGCGGAATGGTGCCAAAGCAGGATTTGGGCAGTCGCAGGGCCGGCGCTGAGAGGCGCAGCCTGTTGGCCAAGGTATGCTCTGAGAACGAGGCAAAACGCCGGACGAACTCAGCGTACTGGTCGAGCTCCTTTGTGATGCCGGACTGGTCGAGACCCCTGAGCATCGAGCGGATCCAGGTTCGCTGCTCTTCGCCCTTGAGCGCCTCGCCCATTCGTTCGAGGATCACCTCGAGCCAGAGCTCGTGCTTGTCTTGGATCGCGTTGCGATCGAGCCGGGTCACCTGCCCAAGACTAGTACCAACCGTGTCGCGCTGATCGTCGGTTACCGCGAAGACGATGACATCGGCATTGTCGAGATGCCGAAAATGGACGGCGGGCTTTTCGGACACGAACCGGGGATCGAGCACGTTGCAGAGCGTCTCGTCGATATCGGACGCGATCGCGAGCGTGACCTTCTTGCCTTCGATCTCGGCATAGTTGTTGGCGACGGCCAGAAGATGCTCGGGGTGCATACCGACAAGCTGCAGGAGAACGCGGGCGTCCTTGCGCTCGGCTTCCTCGCGAACCATACCCCAGACGACCCGTCCAACAAGATCGGCGCGTTCTTTCTGGTGTTCCCGAGCGGCTTGTGTCGTTGTGATCGCGTTCATGGAAAGAACCTACTCGGAACCGAGGTAAACATTGGAAACAAAGGCGCAGTCGTCCGAGAGGCGTTTTACGTATCCGAGCCCCGTCAGCCGCCTTTCGAATGCTCTGACGTTCTCTTCGAAAGAGGAAATGTCGCACGGCGGCACGGCAAAAGCCTCCCGTGACTGAACCGGGCCAATGACGAACCCGTAGCGCTCGTAGAGTTCCTCGAGGAAAGCCCCGATCGTTTTTGGTTCCTTGACCACGGCGAGGACGAGCGCCTCAAGGAAATCGTCCGACGATGCAAACCAAGTCCCCGCGCTCCGGCGCGCAACGACGAAGCCCGAATTGGTCCCAAGCGGGCTCACCATCGTCGAGATATTGTTTCGGCTGCGCCGCTTGGCGTCATGAATAAAGGCGTTCAACCAGTCCTCGGGCTTGCGCTGGGCCTCGGACTTTGCGCCCCACTTGCCGGCGCTGAAGGCGCGCTGAACAACTTCGAGTGCCTGGGCCGATCGCATGGCGGGATCGGGTTGGCGCAATGCGGCTTGCCAGGCCGGCGCAGAAGCGATCTTTTCGCGGATGAAGGCTTCGACGGCATCCTCGATCACCTGGCGGTGCCGGCGGAGATAGGACTTTGAAACGTCCCTGAGGTTCGCATCGCGCCCCCCGAGCATATCGAGCGGGATGGGATCGACCTTTTCATTGCCGGCAACGACCTGGGCCCGCTCGGCAAAGTACCGCATCAGATTGAGCGCGGTGATGCGAAAGAGAGGCTCGAACTTTTGTGGCGTGGGGAGCCGGTCGAGCTCGAGGATCGAGAGCCAGTCCTCGCCCATCCGGTCATAGGCGGGATGGTGCCGCTTGGGCAGATACCCGATCTGGCCGCCCGTCGTGCGATCGGACCCGTCGGGGATGAACTTGGCCGCAATCTTGTTGACTGGGTCCTTGTTGACGAGGAAATGGTTCTTGATCGCCAGCGCGAGCTTATCGGCTTTGGACGAGCGGTTCAGCATCAAATAGACCATTTCGCCGCCGCGCCCAAAGAACATGCGATCGGCGACGAATTTGGGATCAACGTCATTGAGAATGAGATTGGCCCCGCGGGGAACCAGAAACCGCGACGTGTACCGCCGATTGTTGAGCACGTCGATCTCGAGGCCCTGCAGGATCCTTACGGCCTGGCGGGCATCTTCGAACCTGTCGCCAAAGCTTTTGCGCAAGAATTCGAAATTGATCGGCGCACTCGCCCTTACTTCGTTCCGGAACCCGCTGTTGAGCTCGGCAATCCACTGCGACATGCGCTCATTGGGCGACAGGGTCGGGTCCTTGGCAACGCGCTCGAGCGAGCGGTCCTTGAAAAGAACGTAGCGCAACGCGGCCGATTTGGTGACCGGCACGATGAAGTTCTCGTGTTCGTCGGCGGCCGAGACATTGTGATTGAAGATGCGCATCGATTCATAGGGGCGGCCGTCGTCTCCAAGCTGGAGGGCGCTGCAGATCGCGAGCACTTCAAGGACCAGGATGTAGGGAAGCTGCTCTTCAACGAACCGGTGACCAAAGATGGCTTCCTGGACCCACATCAGGGTGTCGGCGCCCTTGCCGTCTTCGCCCATATTGAGCTTGAGCGAGGGGGTGTCCTTCGTGAGCGTATCGAGCATCAGAGTTGCCCCTCCAGCGAGCCAATGACCCGCTCGCGCAGGGTTTCTTCACTCGTATCCACGGCCTTGAGATCGGGCATTTCGTCGCCCTCGCTGTTTTGGATCGCACCGACCGACCGGATCTGGAAGCTGCGCACGTCCTGGAAGCACTGATTGGAAAAGCTCATAGGCAGCGCACCGTCATGGACCCGCATCAGATACTCGAAGAGCGTCGGCGTCAGGGGAAGCGATGCAAGCGTGTGCTTTTGGGGATAGGCGGCGTCGAGCTCAAGCCGCGGTGGGCGCCCCGGGTAGGACGGCGCGGCAAGCGCGAGCGAATAGGGCCGGCTGCGCCATGTGATCGGATTGGTCACAAGGATCGGAATGTCGGCGCCCTTATAGACCCCAGAGGGTTGGGTCAGCCACAAGCTGTCGGCCGTTTCGGTCAGCGATCCAGTGAGCGCCCGGTTGAGACCCTTGACGATCCTGGGGCGCGTCCAGAGAAACAGCTCCTGGTCCCGTTCGTCTTCGGCACGCAGAAGGTTGATGTAGAGGTCCCCGTAGCTGTGGACAGTCAGCTGCCAGGGGCTGGTTTCGCGCTTGTCGAGCGGGGCGTCAGGCCATTCGAAAAAGAGCCGGCGCCGCTGGGCCGTCAGCGCTTCGCGCAGTTCACTGATCCGCTCGCTGGGATTTTCCTTGTAGTTCTCGCGCAGCTGGGCATAGCTTGCCGAGCCATATTGGGGATGGTCGACCGGGTCCGGCCGGTGATCGACATCGAGAAGCAAATCGTCAAAGAAGTTGTTAGTTTCGAACCCGATACCGAACTCATCGAGCGCGGCAAAGCCGGCATGCTGCATCCGGCGCGCGGCGGGATGGTTTTCGCCAAAGACGTTGTTGTAGGGGTTTGTGCGATCATATTGCCCGGAAGCCGCCCTTTGAGCAGCCCGCGACGCGTTCATCAAGGGCGTCTGGTAGGGGGACGTCGTGTCACCCAAGAGCGCATTGACCACGAGTATGATGATCTGCCGGATCGAGAGATGCCTGTCGTCGGCAGCAGCGATTTCAACAAGCGCGCGAAGCCGGCTGCGCAGGGACGCCGGCTCGTTTTTGAGTAGAATCTCACGATTGATGAGGATCGGGCAGGCCTGCGGATCGGCAACGCACTGGCGGTAGTCCTGCCACCCAGGGTGCTTGCAGATCTGATCGATAATGGCGTCTATCGTTTCCGCGTGTGACCGGCGCGACATGTTGATGAGGCGGAAATGCCAATGCTCGGGCGTATCCTTGTCGTCACGCAACAGCTCGCGAAGTGCGGTCAGGATGGCCGGCCCGTCCGGTCCCGCGCCCATATGCGTCTCCCAAGTGCGCAGCAGATGGCCGTCATTGACGCAAAGAACAAAGATTTCGGGAGAGGCGAGGTTCGAAAAGGCCGCGATCAGCTTGGGAATGAGCGCGGCCTTGTCCGCCGTTTCGATCTCGCTCAGATCCTTGACGAACACGATCGAGCGGCCGGTCTCAGGATCGGGCCAGGTGACGGTATCTTCCGTATTGCCCCAGACCCTTGACGACCCGGAGAGTTTTTCAAGGACCTTGCGCGCCGTATAGGTCTTGCCGTCGCCTGCGGTCCCCGTGAGGATCACCGAGCGCGGAGTAGGCCCTCGAAGCGTCTCGACGATATCATCGGAATGCATTTCAGGAATGGCGAGCGGCTCCACGCCCGCCTTTTCGGCGGCAGCGACGACGAACTCGTCGTACATGTTGTTGCCGTCAGATGTCGGCCCGTACGCGGCCAGAAACTCGATGAGACCCGACTGTGCCACTGCCCCTCCATGGCACTGACGATGACATGGATCGTCAGTAAATTGATTATGTTCTACCGTAATACGCCTTTATTACTTGTGGCAAGATAGGCACATCTTGGCCTGTCCGTAGAGATCGTCGATATCGATCGGCTCGCCGTCCGGGCGAAGCGGATTGGGTTGCATTTTTGCCCGCGCCCGCTCGAGCCGCGCCTCGTGATCGCGCCGGACCTGTGCGACGCGCTCGGGCTGCTCGAGGTCCTCAAGCGACTCCCCATGGCTCCAGGTGAACGGCGAGCCATGCTCGAGCGCGTTCTTTTCGTACGCCTTGGCCTCCTCATAGGCCTCGGGATGACGTTCGCGCAGGCGGATCCATTCGATCTTTTGCTGGAAAAAGCAGAAAGTGCAGCCACTGCGTGAGCGCCATTCATAATAGGCCGGCAGTCCAAGCCCCGACGCTTCGAGCAGCTCAATGACCCCAGCCTTGTCGACCCCTGCCTCCCGAAAGGGCAGGCTAACCGTGAGGTTGTCCTTGGAGGAACTGTACCCTTCGCGATACGGTTCATCGGACCGTATCGCGACATAGGAAACCACCTCGTCACCCGCATCGAGCATTGGGCGCACCCAGTTTTCGAACGGGCGCAGCTTGAGCATGCGGGTGCACCAACGTGATTGCGCCGAGGGTAGATAGGAATTGTACTGCTTGTGCCAGAAGTCGAAGTCGCGATCGGGATTGAGCCTCAGGATCGGCTTTCCTAAGACACCCTCGAGACGCCCTAGATAGTCATAGACCTCAGGCAGCTCCTTACCCGTATCAGTGAAAAAATACTCGATATCGAGATCTGGATG
Organism: Nitratireductor sp. ZSWI3; assembly: GCF_024655565.1. Taxonomy (GTDB): domain Bacteria; phylum Pseudomonadota; class Alphaproteobacteria; order Rhizobiales; family Rhizobiaceae; genus Nitratireductor. The sequence continues at coordinate 12,076 of NZ_JANKOF010000029.1, forward strand.
AGTATGCCGCATGTGTACGGCAAGAGCGGCGCTGTCGCGGCCGCCCGATAGGCCGAGTACGTGTCGCTGTGCCATCAGGCGCTGACCTCCCTGCGCGTTTCGATGGTCCGCTCGCCATCCTGATCATTGATCAGTTGCGAGCTCAGCCGGGCCAGAGCAGCGAGAACAAGCTTGTTGTCCGCCCCGTCCAGGCTCGATTGCAGCCGTGCGACGATCGCATCGACTTCTTGATTTTCTGTGTCGTTGATGTCAAACGCGCCGTAGACCGGCATCGAGCTCCCCGCCACTCGAACCACCACGGCCATCGCTTCGCGCTTATCCGTGCGGCCCTTGACGTGGGCGAAGGCCTCAGCGCGGTTGAACGCCTGGCAGAGCTCTGCAAGCGCGAACGCGGCGCGATCGACATCCGCATCGGACCAGACACGTGGCGGTCGGCCAACGGCAAGCGAAGCCAGCCCTTCCATATCTTGATCGGTCGCGTGGAAATTGGCGATGCGCCCGACAAACGCCTCGAGCTTGAAGTCGCCCGCGAGATCCCGAATGTTTTCGGCGCGCGAGCGAAGATCCTCGATCGCTTTGGGGGATGGGTTCGGAACCTGCAATTCGTTGAGAACGTTCGCGCGCATTCTATGCAGGAGCTCAGGATAGGCGCTCACAAGCTCTTCGAGCCCTTCGCGAACGTTGGCGATTACCTCGGTTGTGTCGGCATTCCCGGTCTCGCCGACAAAAAGGCTCGGCAGGTCGTTAAAGATCAGCCTGTTGGGGTCATTGGCCTTCTTGAAGATGTTGCGCACCGCCGACGCATTACGCGAGAGTCGCATCGTCCTCTTGGTCCACGGAGAGACCCGGTCAAAGACCGCCACGAGACCACGCCCGACATCAATCGGCTCGAGATTGGTCAGCGCGTTGGTTCTGTCGAGGTCACGCACAAGGTCTGCCAGTCCTGAAAGCAGGGACCGTGCGTTCTCGTTGAGGTCCATCCAGCGCAGGGCGATCAGTGCAGGGTCCTTGACGAGGTAGTCAATGTCGAGGTCGTTGAATGCCGGCTGGAATATGGTCTCGCGATAGAGTGCCACGGACGCCGACATCGAGAGCATGAAGGCAACGCCCAGGATCGGCATGACGCCGCGCTTGAGCCCGAACGGCGCCGCGCCCCAAAGGTCGTAGAGTTCCGAAAGCGGAACCGCGCGATCAGCATTGGACTTGAGATAGTCCTCAGCGGCTGTCCACAACGGCGCTAGCCCGGCCGGGTCGTTTTCCACCTTGCGCGGATCGGCAAAGGCGTATCCCTCGCCGTCTCGTGCATGAAGGCCGGTCGTCTCAAGCATTGAGAGATAAAGTCCGCCCTCGGCCGGATACCCCTCGATACCGAGCCGCGGTTCGCGCGCCCGGGTGACCATGAGCTTGAGGAGGGCGTTCTGAGCGGCAACGGCGTTCGAAGAGGGCTTGATCCGGTTGATGAGCTCGTTGGGCAGGTGCGGTGTTTCGGGGTACCGGGCGTCCGCAAGGTCAGACGCCATTTCGCTAATCTGCCGTGACGCCAGGGTCCGCGGCTTATCTTCAGCGTGGAACCACTCGGCAACGCTCATGGCACGTTGGACCTCGCCCTCGAACTGGCCTTGGGTCGACGAAAGGCGCGCGTTGACTTCGCGACGCGCGACAGCGTCCCCCTGAAGGTCGGGCAACATGCGAACCTTTTCGAGTGCCTGGACCTCGAGGGCGAGCTTGACCACGAAATCGGCGTGTTGGGACACCCCGAGAACGATGTCCCACGCGAGGGCCTTGCGCGCAAGTTTGCGCATGTCCTTGGAGAGCCGCTCATAACTTTCGCCCCCGTCGGGAACCACAAGGACGAATGCGCCAATCGTTCCGTCGGCCGGCGAGAATGCATCGAGGTAGCCCTCGACTTTGCTCGACTTGACGAGCTCGACGTCGAACCAGCGCAATGCGCCGGTGGCGTGGTAGTGCCGCTTGCACAGGACTGGCTGCAGACCCGAAAGCGAGCGGACAAGTCCCATGTCCACTTCTGGATGATCGGCAGTCTTGTCTTCAATCGCCGCTTCGATGTCGAAATCGCTGCCGGCATAAACGCCAAAGGCGTTGGTGAATTTTCGGAAGACGATCAGCGACCATTTGGTAAGCTGGGTCAGGGCGGCCTTTACGTCGCGCGAGCGGGCGCCAAGCACGCTCACTTCGAGCGCACGCCGGTCTGGAACTAGGCCGGATTGATCCTTAAAGAGATCGATGATTGAGATGGTCTTGAGAAGGGCGATGTGCAGTTCATCACCTCCAAGCGCCGCGCACCGGTCGATGGCCTCAACCGCCATCGCCCAGCGGTGACCATCGGGCGAGGAGAGAATAGCAGGCTCGAGGTTGACGCGAAGATAGTCCCAGAGCCGGGCAGGCTCATAGAGATCGCCATCTTCCCCGCTACCGAGGAATTCGCGGAAACCAAACGGCTCGGCCGAATTGAGGAAACCGAAGACGCTGCGCTGGTTCTGCCCAAACCGCCGCCGAGAGATTGGACCGAGAAGGGCGGCCGTCACTGGATGCAGCGGCCAGCAGGACCTCAGGAGATCAACAATCGCCTCGGACGCTCCAGCACGATTGGCAACGATGACCTCACCAACCGCACGGGCGGCCGGAAGGTGTTCCGCCGATGGCGGCGTTCCTGAAATGGCCCGCGACAGGATCGATATTTGCTCCTCACCGCCGACATTGACCGGCAGGTCGACGAAGCGGCCATGGATCTTGGTCCAGTCATCGCGCAGGTCGCGAGAGAGCCGGGTGGCATATTCGTCAAAACCCTGGTGCAGGATACCGATGAAGACCAGCCGGCCATTGCTGCGTGACGCGAGTTCGGCAATCTGCTGCAGAATATGGACGTCGCCGACACCGCGTGCCGCGGCCTCCAAGAGCTTGCCCATCTCGTCGATGAAAAGAATGAGCCCTCCGTGGCTTGCAGGCTTTTCCTGAGCCAATGCCGAGAGTGTTTTGAGAACGCGGGCTTCATCCCATTCGCACGGCTCGGCATATTCCGAGCGCTCGATCGCTTCACCGATGATGCGGACAGGGTCATCCTTGCGCCCAACCGCACCGAGAATCCGCCATCCCTTCTTTCTGGGCGGCAGCTTTTCCCACAGAACCTCGGCAACGTCCCGCCCGACAATCTCCGCGGCCTCTTCGCGCAGGTCCTTCTTGCCGTTCATGAGCGCGCTTAGTGCGATCACAAGGCTTGACTTGCCGCTGCCATAGGGACCCGTCCACGTGAAGGCGGCTTGGCCTGTGTCAGAGACGTGGTGCGCAAGCCTCTTGAGGATCTCGACCGACGAAGGCGGGCACACAAAGCCGCGCAGGGCATCCGTATCGCCAAGATCTGTATCGATCCGCACGGCCCGTTGGAAACGCGGCTCGATCGAAACGTGGTCAATGAGGCTCATCAGGCGACCCTCCGCACGATATCGGTATCGTAGTCATGCCCGAGGATAGTGAGCGCCTCGACCTGATCGATCGCACGTCGCCGAATTACCTGCTTAAGGCCGGCCGTCTCCGACCATTGGAGCGCGCCATTGGTTGCGTCTTCAAGTTCGGACAGCCGATCGACGAGGTCGGATTCTTCGAGCAGGAATACCCGTCCGGGCGAACCCGGCTCATGCGCAATGGCCTCGAATGAAAGTGTGTTGCGCAGGGCAGCACCGCCGGCATACCGATCCCAGAAATCGATCAGCGCAAATACGAACGCCCCCGCGCCGAGGGTTGGCTTGGCCCCGCGAACCATGCGAAAGCCATCCTTCTTGCCCGTGGGCCGAATGAGACCAAGCTCGACAAGCGGAGACTCGAGGTCGTCCTCGTGGGAAGATTTGCTCGATTTGTACTTTGGGCAATAGCTGCGCACTAAGCAGTCGACGTCGCGCTTGACTGTGGGTTCGGAGATCCTCATCCAACCGGGCGCCTCCTTGGCGGCGGCGAGTACGGATCTCAAGAGCAGATCGCGGTCGAAATTGACGAAGGGCAGGTGCCCAAACGCCCAATACCACGTCGTGCGCATTGGCCGTCCGGCAAGATTCCAGTGCGCAATCCATGCGGTGGTAGGCGATTCCATGAACGGATCCCAACCGCCGTTCCCAAAAAGCGCGTTCCCCAAGGGCGTGACGCTGATGTGACCATCGGCGTCGGCTGACGAAATCATATCGGCCGCCTCGGCCCAAAACCGGATGGAAGTGACCATGTTTTTACCAACGCCGAACTTTCCGATCGCGTCGTCACCAAGGAATATGGTCCGGTTGTTGGAGATCGATTCGTTCTCGAGAACCGCGTCCACGGCCTTTTTGAGCCAACCGTATTTGAGCGGAAAGGTCTCGTGACCGGAAAACTGCGGCCGGTAATCCGGCGCGAATAGAGGCCCCCGCGACATGAATCACTCCTGGATGGATCATCCAGGGTGACACTAGAGGGGCCTCGACATATGGTCAATGAACTGGATGGTGCATCCAGATCGGGCATGGAGGGGTTAATGAACCGAATCTATCTCGACAATCACGCCTCGACGGAGGTCGACCCGCGCGTGGCACAGGCAATGGCCGAGGCCGGCTTTGGCAATCCTCATTCCGATCACGCTGTGGGATGGGAAGCCGCCGCCAAGATCGACGAAGCCCGCGCCGGCATCGCAATGCTGATCGGTGCAAATCACGAAGAGATCATTTTCACCTCGGGCGCCACCGAAGCCAACAATCTCGCGATCCTCGGCATGCGCAGAAAGGCCGCCGAGGGGCGCAACAAGATCATTCGCAGTGCCATTGAGCACAAGAGTGTCATTGCGGCCTGTGATCACCTGCGCGCCGAATGGGGCTTTGAAATCACGGTCCTGCCGGTTTCAAGCGAGGGGATGGTTGATCTCGACGCGCTCGAGGCAGCCTTGGATGAGCGGACCGCTCTTTGCACGGTCGGGTTCGTCAACAATGAAATCGGCACCATTCAGGATGTTCGATCGATTGGCCGCCTTTGTCGCGATGCTAGCGTGCCGCTCCACACCGACGCCGTTCAGGCCCCGCTTGCAGCTGACATCTCAGATCTTGCGCGGTGGTGTGATCTCATCAGCCTGTCCTCGCACAAGATGCATGGTCCCATGGGAGTTGGTGCCCTTTTTATTGCCGGCGATATTCAGCACGCGATTGCGCCCATTATGTTCGGAGGTGGTCAGCAGAGCAGCTTGCGTCCGGGGACGCTGCCCCTGCAGCTCTGCGTTGGTATGGGGACCGCAGCGCAGCTCTGCCTGAAAAATGAGGTCTGGCGCAACAACATCACGCAAACCCGCGACGCATTCCTTGATGAACTACGGGCCCTCGGCATGCAGTTCCATCTCAATGGCCCGGAGCCCGGCCCATTTCGCCACCCTGGAAATGCCAATATCAGCTTTCCCGGCATCGAAGCAGATGAGCTCATCGGCCTCCTGCAACCCCAATTGGCCGCATCGTCGGGTTCGGCCTGCACTGCGGGGACGATCGAGCCGTCGTACGTCCTTACAGCGCTCGGGCTTCCAACTGATCAGGTCAGGTCCGCGGTTCGCTTTGGATTTGCCATGAAAATGGATCCCGCAAAAGCCCGAGAAGCTGCACTCTTGGTCAGCGATGCCGCTGAACGATGCACCTAATGGGTAGGGGCCCCATCTGCGGTTGAATACCACCACTCAGGGATTCTCGATCGGCAGTGTCTGTAATGGTAGCCTGAAGCGAAGCCCGTTTGCGCCCAATACTTCTTCGCGGGTGGCCGTCTCCATGTGGGATAAGATCATCGGGACGCTTCAGGAAAGCACAGGCGAACCGCCAATCTACTTAAATACCGCCTCCGTCTTCGACTGAACCGCTCCGGACAGCTTCTTAATCGTCACGATTACATGTCGAAAGTACGCGCGATCGATGACAAGCTCCTCGCCAGCTTCGCCGCGCCTTCGATCTCCAGCCTTCTCGACATAGAGCTTGTTAATCTGCCCATTGTTGTGAATGATGATGTCGCGGGAAGCTTTAATCTCGATGAAATCCTTGACCGTCTCCGGGTCAAGTTCGATCGAGAGTACCTTCGCCACCCTATCAAGGTACTCAGATGGCTTCCCAAACATCAGTCCTTCGCATTTCAGGGCGACAAATCGCCGGATCACATCCTCACGTCGCTCGCTCTCTAAGAACAGTTCGAGGGGAATTCCTGCCCTATCAGAAAGTAACCCGAGCTTCTGCGGATAAGCGCAGGCGACAATGGATATTGCGTCCTGCAGGAATGCCTCTGCACGTGATACCATCGAGACAATGTTGGTCTCAAATATGCCCCGCTGATGTTGTACGGAGAAGACCAGTCCGATGTCTTCATCCCGGCGCTTGCTTACTGCGGTCGAATTACCTTTCGGAACTCGATAAGGCTTCTTCGCCCTACTTCTAGAAGCGCGAAGCGAATTTGCCCGCTTCTCGAGCTCGGGACGGAGTAGTTCGGTCAAAATCCAAGTGTCGTTCAGGTATCGAAAAAGCCTCAGGTGCTTTCGGTAGATTGCAACCGATACTTGGCTTTCCCTGGCCACCACGTTTCCCCCTCGTAGTGATATTGTTCAGACCGCCCTTATTGCTGCCGCGAGGGGCATCACGCAAGCGTGCGATTCCACTGCGAGCAGTCCAAAGCCGCTATGCGGTTTACTGCCCGACCACGCCGACAGTTGGGCGCGCTAGGAATGACGGCTTTCGGCCCCATTCGGGAACATGCCTTCGATTGGCCGCATTGGCGTAACCAGGCAATCAAAGCCGGAAAATATCCGCTTGATCGCACCTGATCGTACATAGGGGCACTTCGATTTCCTGACATTCGGCATCATTCTTGTTCGGTCTGCCAAAACACCGGAGCCGCGCTGATGACACCGACGAAGCTCCTTATCGGCCAAATCGCTGTCGTGTTCGCCATCGTCATCCTTGGCGTATGGGCCGCCACGCAGTGGTGCGCCGATATGCTGGGCTATCAGGAGCAACTCGGCTCGCCATGGTTTGTGGCGGCCGGCTGGCCGATCTACAAGCCGTGGAAACTGTTCGTTTGGTGGTTCCAGTTCGAGGCCTATGCGCCGGAGGTCTTCAACAAAGCCGGCATGCTGGCCGGCGCCAGCGGCTTTATGGGCTGCGCCGCCGCGATCGCCGGCTCGCTTTGGCGTGCCCGGCAGCGCGGGCTGGTCACGACCTATGGCTCCTCACGATGGGCTGTGAAGCGTGAAATCGAGAAGGCTGGACTGTTTCGGCCGGCCGGCGTGTTTCTCGGCAAGCTGCAAGACCGCTATCTGCGCCATGACGGGCCGGAGCATGTCATGGCCTTCGCGCCGACGCGCTCGGGCAAGGGTGTGGGTCTGGTCGTGCCGACGCTTCTTTCCTGGACAGGCTCGGCGGTGATCCACGACATCAAGGGCGAGAATTGGCAGCTGACTTCCGGCTGGCGCTCGAAGTTTTCGCACTGCCTCCTGTTCAATCCGACCGATTCACGATCGGCCCGCTACAATCCGCTCCTGGAAGTGCGCAAGGGTCCGCACGAGGTTCGCGACGTCCAGAACATCGCCGATATCCTGGTCGATCCGGAAGGCGCGCTGGAACGGCGGAACCATTGGGAAAAGACCAGCCACGCCCTTCTGGTCGGCGCCATCCTGCACGTGCTCTATGCCGAAGAGGAGAAGACGCTCGCCCGTGTCGCCACCTTTCTGTCGGACCCGCAGCGCTCGTTTGCCGCGACGCTCAGGCGGATGATGACCACCAATCATCTCGGCACCACGGAAAAGCCTCAGGTCCATCCGGTTGTCGCCTCGGCTGCGCGCGAGGTGCTGAACAAATCGGAGAACGAGCGCTCTGGCGTCCTGTCCACAGCGATGAGCTTCCTCGGGCTTTATCGCGATCCGACCGTGGCGACGACGACATCCGCCTGCGACTGGCGCATTGCCGACCTCATGGATGCAGACCGACCGGTCTCTCTCTATCTCGTCGTGCCGCCTTCGGATATTTCGCGCACCAAGCCGCTGGTGCGGCTGGTGCTCAATCAGATCGGCAGGCGGCTAACGGAGCGACTGGAGGGTGATCCGAGGAAGACTCGCAAACACCAGCTTCTCATGATGCTGGACGAGTTCCCGGCGCTGGGAAGGCTCGATTTCTTCGAAACCGCACTTGCCTTCATGGCCGGCTATGGCATCCGCGCCTATCTGATCGCGCAGTCACTCAACCAGATCTCCAAGGCCTATGGCGAGAACAACGCCATTCTCGACAACTGCCATGTGCGGATCGCCTTTTCCTCGAACGACGAGCGCACGGCCAAGCGCATCTCGGACGCGCTCGGCATGGCGACGGAACTGAGGGCCATGCGCAACTATGCCGGCCATCGACTGGCGCCCTGGCTTTCCCACGTGATGGTGAGCCGTCAGGAGACGGCCCGGCCGCTGTTGACACCGGGCGAGGTGATGCAGTTGCCGCCCACCGACGAATTGGTGTTGGTCTCCGGCCTGCCGCCGATCCGCGCGAAGAAGCTGCGATATTACCAAGACAGAAACTTCACCGAGCGCGTGCTCCTTTCGCCGGTTCTGGGCGGCGGCCCCTATATTGATTGTCCCGCGCGGCGACCCGACGATTGGCGCGGTCAGGTGCGCGGCGTGGACCGCCGTCTTGCCGCCGACGACGAGAGCGCCGACGCCGCGTCCGACAACGAAGGCGGCGTCCAACAGCAGCGTCATCCGGGCCTGCCCGGAGAAAACGAAAGGAAAGCCGAACAGCCTGATCAGGGCGACCTGTTCAAGCCCGCCGACGATGGCGGCGAGACGGTCGCCGACAGGCAAGTCATGGACCGGATTTCCAATGCCGCCCGCGCCTACGGCATCAACGAGGGCATGGGTGACGACAAGGACGTCCTGCCCGGTTTCTGAATTTCCATTGTCGGGCGCATCTCGGCGTAGATAAGGGCCATAAGCGAATCCAGGCATCTGAACGATGCTCGTTCCGCATCCGGCGCATGGGCGCCGGCAACCGGAACGAGCCGCATGAAGCCCGAACGCATCCGTCATCAGTTTCTCCTTGATTCCGAGCTGAGCGCGAAGCTCGATCGGCTCAGCCGCAATCCCTCGACCACCAAGTCGGAGATTGTGGCAAAGGCGGTCGAGGCCTTCCTCGAGCAGCGCGGCGAGAACGAGCTCGATCGGCGCTACGGCCAGAGGCTCGACCGTCTTTCGCGCGACCTCGACCATGTCCGCCGCGATGCCGAGATGATCCTAGAAAGCCTGGCGCTCTTCATCCGCTTTTCCATCACGCTTCACGCCCACACGCCGGTTCCGGACAAGGCGACACAGGCGATCGCGCAGGAGCGCTTCCAAAAATTCGTCGAGCAGGTCGGCCGCCAGATCGCCTCCGGAAAGCGTTCGCTTCATGAAGGCGATGGCGGGGGAGAAGAAGGATGACCACGCATCCCGAGGCCGATCACCGCCGCCGCACCATGCTGCGCACCGCCATGGGTCAGGCGATCGCCGATGCGCTGGCCGATCCCTCCGTCATCGAGGTGATGGTGAACCCCGACGGCGCGCTGCGGCTCGACAGGCTGGGCAAGGGCCGAGTCGACACCGGTGTGCGCATGCATCCGACCGAAGCGGAACGGATCATCCGCCTGGTCGCCTCCCACGTGCGCGCCGAAGCCCATGCCGACAACCCGATCGTCAGCGCCGAACTGCCGTCAGGCGAACGCTTCGAGGGACTGCTGCCTCCCGTGGTCTTGGCGCCAAGCTTCGCGATCCGCAAGCCGGCCGCCAAACTCTATACGCTCGTCGATTACGTCGCCGAACGTATCATGATGCCGGTCCAGGCCGAGGCGCTGAGGAAGGCCGTCCGCGATCGCAGCAATATCCTGGTCGCCGGCGGCACGTCGTCGGGCAAGACGACACTTGCCAATGCACTGCTCGCCGAAGTGGCCGAATGCGCCGAGCGCGTGATCCTGATCGAGGACACACGCGAACTGCAATGCGCGGCGAAGGATTGCGTTGCGCTCAGAACACGGCGTGGCTCGGTCACCCTTGCCGATCTTGTTCGCTCGACACTGCGGCTCAGACCCGATCGCATCATCGTCGGCGAGGTCAGGGGTGCGGAAGCCCTCGACATGCTGAAGGCCTGGAACACCGGTCATCCGGGCGGCATCGCTACTGTTCATGCCAATTCGGCGCGCTCCGCCCTCTACCGTATCGAGCAGCTCGCTCAGGAAGCCGTCGTCACCGTTCCCCGTCGTCTCATCGCCGAAGCCATCGATCTGATCGTCTTCATCGCCGGGCGTGGCTCATCGCGCCGCATCGACGCGATCGCCGAGGTCACCGGTCTCGACGGAAATGGCGACTACGCCGTCACGCAACTCACGCTCCCGCAACTCCAGCAGTTTTGAAAGGCAACTTCATGCGTAAGAAGCTTCGCTTTCTATCGTCGACCGCCATCGCGTTTCTTGTCACGGTTCCGGCCCATGCGGCCGGTTCCGGCATGCCGTGGGAGGAACCGCTGCAGCAGATCCTGGAATCGGTGCAGGGGCCGGTCGCCAAGGTCATCGCGGTGATCATCATTATCATCACCGGCCTGACGCTCGCCTTCGGCGACACGGCGGGCGGCTTCCGCCGGCTGATCCAGATCGTCTTCGGCCTGTCGATCGCCTTTGCCGCTTCGAGCTTCTTCCTCTCCTTCTTCTCCTTCGGCGGCGGGGCGCTCGTCTGATGGCGCCCGGCGAACAGCACATCGAGGGCTTCGAGATTCCCGTTCACCGGGCATTGACCGAGCCGATCCTGCTTGGCGGCGTGCCGCGTGCTGTGGCGATCCTCAACGGCACGGTAGCCGCGGCGATCGGGCTCGGGATGCAGCAATGGATCGCCGGCTTGTTGCTCTGGATCGCCGGCCACACGCTCGCCGTCTTTGCCGCCCGCCGCGACCCGGACTTCGCCAGCGTGCTCATCCGTCACCTCCGCCAGAAGGGTTGGCTCTCATGCTGAATCTTGCCGAATACCGCAACCGGGCCGACCGGCTTGCCGACCATCTGCCCTGGGCGGCCCTGGTCGCGCCTGGCATCGTTCTCAACAAGGACGGCAGCTTTCAGCGGACGTTCCGGTTCCGTGGGCCCGATCTCGAAAGCGCGACGGAAGCCGAGCTCGTCGGCATCTGCGCGCGGGCGAACAATGCGCTGAGACGGCTCGGCACCGGCTGGGCCCTGTTCTTCGAAGCCGAGCGCATCGAGGCGCTGGATTATCCGAACGCGCAGTTCCCCGACGCCGCCTCGTGGCTGGTCGACGAGGAGCACCGCGCGGCGTTCGAGGACAAGGTCGCGCATTTCGAGAGCCGCTATCACCTGACCTTGCTGTTCATGCCGCCACCGGATGGCCAGGCACGCGCCGAAAGCGCACTGGTCGAGTCCGATCATTCTGAAGGGATACGGAACTGGCGCCAGGAGTTGACGCGATTCCGGGACGAGACCGACCGGGTCCTGGACCTCCTATCGGGCTTAATGCCCGAGATGCGCGCGCTCGACGACGCCGAGACGCTGACATTCCTGCACGGCACGATTTCGACCAGGCGTCATCCGGTCGCTGTGCCGGAGACGCCGATCTATCTCGATGGCGCGCTGGTCGATACGCCACTGACCGGCGGGCTGGAGCCGATGCTGGGTGATGAGCAGCTTCGCACGCTCACCATTCTCGGTTTCCCGAATACCACGCGGCCCGGAATCCTCGACGCGCTCAATCATCAGGATTTTGCTTATCGCTGGGTGACCCGTTTCATTCCCCTCGACAAGACGGAAGCCACGAAGACGCTGACCAGGCTGCGCCGGCAGTGGTTTGCCAAACGCAAATCGATCGCGGCCATCCTGCGCGAGGTGGTGACCAACGAGCCGGTGCCGTTGGTCGACAGCGATGCCGACAACAAGGCGCTTGATGCCGATGCGGCACTCCAGGCCCTGGGCGGCGATCATGTCGGCTTCGGTTACCTCACCACCACGGTGACGGTCAGGGACGAGGACCGCCAGGCCGCCGAGGAGAAGCTGCGCGCGGTCGAGCGCATGGTCAACGGGCTCGGCTTCACCACCATCCGCGAGAGCGTCAACGCGGTCGAAGCCTGGCTCGGCTCGCTGCCCGGTCACGTCTATGCCAATGTGCGCCAGCCGCTCGTCCACACGCTGAACCTCGCCCATCTGATGCCGCTGTCGTCAGTATGGGCCGGCCCGTCGCGCAACGAGCATCTGGGCAAGGTAACCGCGACGGAAGCTCCGCCGCTGCTCTTCGCCGAGACCAGCGGCTCGACACCGTTCCGGCTGTCCACTCACGTCGGCGATGTCGGCCATATGCTGATCGTCGGGCCGACCGGCGCCGGCAAGTCGGTGCTGCTTTCGTTGATCGCCCTGCAGTTCCGCCGCTATGCCGGCGCGCAGGTCTATCTCTTCGACAAGGGCAATTCCGCGCGCGCGGCCACGCTCGCGATGGGCGGAGAACATCATGCACTGGGCGCCGACGGCTCATTCGCGTTCCAGCCGCTGCGCAACATCGACGACCAGACCGTCCGCAGCTGGGCCGCCGAATGGGTTGCCGGTCTGCTGGCGCATGAGAACGTCACCGTCACACCGGAGGTGAAGGAAGCCGTCTGGTCGGCGCTCACCAGCCTGGCCACCGCTCCGGCGGAAGAACGCACGCTCACCGGCCTGTCGGTGCTCCTTCAGGTGAATGCGCTGAAGGCGGCACTCATGCCCTATACGCTGGACGGCCCCTTCGGCCGGCTGCTTGATGCCGATGACGACCGGCTGGCGCTGTCGGACGTGCAGTGCTTCGAGACCGAGGAGCTGATGCATGAGGCCGGCGTTGTCCTGCCGGTGCTCACCTATCTGTTCCACCGGCTCGAGGCGCGGTTCGACGGGCGGCCGACATTGCTCATCCTCGACGAGGCCTGGGTCTATCTCGATAATCCGCTCTTTGCCGCCCGCATCCGCGAATGGCTGAAGGTGCTGCGCAAGAAGAACGTTTCGGTGATCTTCGCCACGCAGTCGCTTGCCGACATCGCCGATTCTTCCATTGCGCCGGCGATCATCGAGAGCTGCCCGCAGCGTATCTTCCTGCCAAACGATCGCGCCGTGGAACCGCAGGCACGGGCGGCCTATGAGCGCTTCGGTCTGAACGAGCGGCAGATCGAGCTGATCGCCCGCGCCACGCCCAAGCGCCACTACTATCTGCAATCGCGCCGCGGCAATCGGCAGTTTGAGCTGGGTTTGGGTCCCGTGGCACTGGCGCTCTGCGGCGCCTCCGATCCGGCCGCGCAGACCCTCATCGACACCATTCTTTCCGAGCACGGGCGGGACGGCTTCGCCTCCCGGTTTCTCGGTGCGCGCGGCCTCGGCTGGGCCGCCGAGCTTCTCGAGCAATTCCCTCAACCAGACAAGGAGCAATCGTCATGATGCGGCGCCATCTTCTCACGGGTTTGATCACCCTCTCCCTGGTCACCAGGCCGATTGCCGGCTTCATCCAGCCGGCCCTCGCCATCACCGTGTTCGACCCGTCGAATTATGCCCAGAACGTGCTGACGGCGGCACGCTCGCTGGAGCAGATCAACAACCAGATCCAGTCGCTGCAGAATCAGGCGACCATGTTGCAGAACATGGCGCGCAACCTGCAGCGACTGGATTTTTCCTCGCTCGGCCAGCTCACTGGCGCGCTCAACCGCATCGACGGATTGATGATCCAGGCGGACGGTCTGAGTTTCGACCTCGACCGGCTGGAGGATGAGTGGCTAGAAAAGTATCCGGAAAGCTACGACGCAACGATCAAGGTCAACGATCTGGCGGCGGCCGCACGCGAGCGCTGGCAAAGCGCCATGAAAGCCTTCCGCCAGACCATGCGCGTCCAGTCGCAGATCGTCGAGAACGTCCAGGCCGACGGCGATCTCCTTGCCGATCTCGTCAATCGCAGCCAGGGCGCCGTCGGCGCCCTCCAGGTGAGCCAAGCCACCAACCAGCTGATCGCGCTCTCGGCCAAGCAGCAGATGCAGATCCAGACGCTGCTCGCCACGCAGTACCGGGCGCAGGCCGAGGATGCGGCCCGCAAGGCGCAGTCGGAGGAGGCAGCGCGCGAGACGACGCGGCGCTTCCTCGGCTCCGGCACGGCCTATTCCGGCAACTGATCGAAGCCTGACAGGCAAGAGGAAGGCGGCAACGTGAACGACCTCGGCGTCATCGATCGCTTCATGGAGACCTTCATCCGCTATATCGACAGCGGGTTCGGTCTGCTTTCGGGCGATGTCGCCTTCCTCACCACAATCCTGATCGGGATCGACATCACGCTGGCCGGCCTGTTCTGGTCGCTCGGCGACGAGCCCAACATTCTCGGCCGCCTTGTCCGCAAGGTGCTCTATGTCGGTGTCTTCGCTTTCATCCTGAACAGTTTTTCGAATCTTGCGGATATCATCTACCGGTCCTTTGCCGGGCTCGGGATCAACGCGTCGGCCGGCAGCCTGTCCCCCGACGATCTCCTGCAGCCCGGCCGCATCGCCGCAACCGGTTTCGAGGGTGCCTGGCCGCTGCTCGAGCAGGCAAGCCAGCTTCTGGGCTTCCCCGAGTTCTTCGGCAATGCGCTGACCATCTTCGTGCTGCTTCTGGCCTGGTTCCTGGTCATCATCGCCTTCTTCATTCTGTCCATCCAGCTCTTCATCACCATTCTGGAGTTCAAGCTCACCACGCTCGCCGGCTTCGTGCTCGTGCCCTTCGCACTCTGGAACCGCTCGGCATTTCTGGCCGAACGCGTGCTCGGCAATGTGATCTCCTCCGGTATCAAGGTGATGGTGCTCGCCGTCATCGTCGGCATCGGCTCGACGCTCTTCGGCGAGTTCGCTTCCGCCCTGCAGGGCCAGGAACCGGACCTCGCCGCTGCCATGTCGCAGGTGCTGGGTGCGTTGGCGCTGCTTGGTTTGGGCATCTTCGGGCCGGGGATCGCCTCCGGTCTCGTCTCAGGCGCGCCGCAGCTCGGTGCGGGTGCGGCCTTGGGCACGACGGCAGCGGCGGCCGGTGCGACGCTCGTTGCCGGCGGGGCAGCCTACGCCGGGGCTCGCCTGGCCACCGGCGGCAGTCTGTCTGCGGTCCGGGCCGGCACTGCTATGGGGTCGGCGACAACGGCGGCCTATCGCTTCGGACGGGATACGTCGGGCGAAGTCGGTGTGGCAGGCGTTGCGGCCGGAATGGGCGGTGTTGCGCGGGCTGCCGGTGGCGCCGTCATGCAAAGCGCGCGATCCGCAGCTGCACCGTTCAGGCAGAGTGCCGATGCCGGGCGCGATGCCGCTTGGACCGCGACGGGCGGTGCGCCGACCAGCCGCGAACCTTCGGCCGGCACAACGGCCGATAGCGCCCCAGCCTGGGCAAGGCGGCTGCGCTCCGAACAGACCGCCCGTGCCCATCGCCACACTGCGATGCAGGCCGTCCGCGACGGCGATCGCCCAGGAAGCGGCGCCAATCCCTCCCTCACAGACAAGGACGACTAGATGCTCTTCAAGAGACCTGTTCAGCGTTACGGGAAGACACCCGAACCCGTCACGCCCTACCAGAAGGCCGCTCAAGTCTGGGACGAGCGCATCGGCTCGGCCCGCGTTCAGGCCAGGAACTGGCGCCTCTTGGCCTTTGGCTGCCTGGCGCTGGCCACGGGCCTTGCCGGCGGGCTTCTGTGGCAGTCGTTGCAAAGCCGCGTCGTGCCTTACGTCGTCGAGGTCGACCGTTTCGGAGAGGCGCGTGCCATCGCCCCGGCGATCCAGGACTACGAGCCGTCCGATGCGCAGATTGCCTGGCATCTCGGTCGCTTCATTTCGAATGTCCGCTCCGTTTCCACCGATCCGGTGCTGGTGCGGCAGAACTGGCTGGCAGCCTACGATTTTGCCACCGACCGCGCAGCACTCTTCCTCAACGAGTACGCCAAGGCCAACGACCCGTTCGGCCGGATCGGCACCCGCAGCGTCTCGGTGCAGGTGACCAGCGTAGTCAGGGCCTCCGACAGCTCGTTCCAGGTCAAGTGGACCGAGCAGGTCTACGAGCGCGGCAGTCTCGCCAGCACGACACACTGGACCGCGATCCTCACCGTCGTGATCCGCCCGCCGAGCAACGCCGATCAGCTGCGCAGGAACCCGCTCGGCGTCTTCGTCAACGCCATTGACTGGTCGCGCGAGCTCGACAGCGTCGCACCCACTTCTCCGTCCCCGAAGGAGCCCGCCCATGAACAGTAGAACTCCATCGCTCCGCGTCGTGTTGATCCTATCCGCGTCGGCTTTTGCCCTGTCCGCCTGTGCGTCGAAGAAGGTACCGCCGCCGGAGATTTCCTATGACGCTGCTGATTTCAAATCGGCGGCAATCGAGAAGGTGCCTGAGAAATCGGTGAAGATCGTCGAAGTTCCGAAACCTCTGCCGCTGCCCGGCCAGTTGCAGCCCGAACCGAGCAAGGTCGTCGAGGACAAGCGCTTGCCCGAGGAGCGCGTCGCCGATGCCAACAAGGCCGCCACCCAGGAACCCACGAAGCATGGCTATGTCAACGCAGTGCAGGTCTATCCTTATGCCGAAGGCGCTCTCTACCAGCTTTATGCGGCACCCGAGCGCGTCACCGATATCGCCCTGCAGCCGGGGGAGACGCTCACATCCGTTTCTGCCGGCGACACCGTGCGTTGGGTGATCGGCGATACGGTCAGCGGCACGGGTGAGAACCAGCGCACCCACGTGCTGGTCAAACCCTTCGCGCCGAGGCTCAAGACCAACCTCGTCATCACGACCGACCGACGATCCTATCACCTGCAATTGCAAAGCACGGTGAAGACCGCCATGGCCGCGATATCCTGGACCTACAGCGAGGACCAGATCATCGCGCTACGCCGGCGAAATGCCCGCGCCGAGGCTGCTGCGCCGGTGGCGTCCAACGTGGCGCTCGCCGATATCCGCTTCCGCTATTCGATTGCCGGAGACACGCCTCCCTGGCGCCCCGTGCGTGCGTTCGACGACGGTCACAAGGTCTATATCGAATTCCCGCGCCGCATCGATCAGGGCGAGGCGCCGCCGCTCTTCGTGGTTGGCGCCAAAGGCGACAACCAACTCGTCAACTACCGCATGCGTGGCAACTATTACATCGTCGACCGCCTGTTCGCCGCGGCCGAATTGCGTCTCGGCACCAGGCCGCAACAGGTCGTGCGCATCACAAGGACGGACGGCATGCCGCGGCGCCGTACCTCACTCTTCGGGCGCTGGAGCAGGTGAGGAGGCAGTCATGACCGATACATCCGCTTCCCACGCTCCTCCCAAAGTCGATCCCGAGAGCCTGCAGCTGCGGGTTTCACCGCGCCGCACCGTGCGCTTCAAACGCGGTGTGATCATCGCCATCGCTGCTCTTGGTTCAGGGACCATCCTCGGCGTCACCATGATGGCGCTGCAGGGACCGGCATTGCGCATCAAGGAGCAGGCCGAAGAACTCTACAACACCGAGCGCAAGCCGACGCCCGAAGGGCTTGAAACGCTTCCGGGAGACTATTCGCAGATGAAGCGGGAGACGCCGGTGCTGGGGCCGCCGCTGCCCGGCGATCTCGGCGGCCCCATTCTCGAACGTCAGCGCCAACTCGGCATCGCACCCGGGCAGGAGGTTTCCGACGAGGAGCAGCGCCTCGCCCAGCAGGCGATCCAGGCCCGCGAGTCGGAGGTATTCTTCCGGATCGAGAACAGGACCAGGATGACCGATGCTGTCGGAACGGAAATAGGCGCCCGCGCGCAATCGGAAACGGTATTGCCACAATCAGAGGTCGGGCAAGCGCCGGCCTCCGTGGCACCAGCCGAAGGCGACCAGAACAACCAGCAGCGCAAGCTGGACTTTGTCAGCCAGCGTGACGCAAACGGGATCTACAATCCGCACTCCCTGCAGACGCCGGCCTCACCCCATCAGCTGATGGCCGGCAGCGTGATTGCGGCGAGCCTGATCACCGGCATCAATTCCGACCTGCCGGGCCTTGTCGTCGCCCAGGTCACCGAAAACGTCTACGACACGGTGACAGGCAGCATCTTGCTGATCCCGCAAGGCTCCCGCCTCATCGGCACCTATGACAGCGTCGTCGCCTTCGGCCAGAGGCGTGCACTCCTCGTCTGGCAGCGCATCCTGCTGCCCGACGGCTCGTCCATCGAGATCGAGAGTCTGCCCGCCACCGACACGGCCGGTTATGCCGGGCTCGAGGACGAGGTGGATTTCCATACATGGCGGCTGATCAAGGGCGTCGCGCTCGCCACGTTGCTCGGCGTCAGCACGGAACTGAGCCTCGGCCAGGATGAAAGCGACCTGGTTCGCGCCATCCGCGAGTCCACCCAACAGAATGTCAACCGCGCCGGCCAGCGCATCACCGAGAAGAATCTCAACATCCAGCCGACCATCACCGTCCGCCCCGGATGGCCGCTGCGCGTCGTCGTCCACAAGGACCTCAGGTTGCGGCCTTACAGGGGTTGAAGAGGAACGACCATGGCTAATCTGAAACTCGGAAAGCTTCCCGACCGTGCACCCTCAAAGATCACCCTCACGGTCAGTGCTAAACTGAATCAGGCGCTCCGCGATTACGCTGCACTCTATCGTCAGACCTACGGCGAATCCGAATCTGTCGCCGAACTCATCCCCTTCATGCTTGAAGTATTCCTTGAAAGCGATCGAGGGTTTATTAAGGCCAGAAGAGAGGGTTTACTGACCGCCGACGTGTCAGAGACATCGCGACGAAAGTCAGTTTATGGTTCTGAATGACGAGACGGAGTTATGGTTGAGGGGCATCAATAAGCCGTCCTCGCAAAGTCGATCAGTAGATGTCGTGTTTGGGGCCGGTAGCAGACTGGCCGCCTTTGAGCTGACAGGCTGGATAGCGGACATTCGCTCAGCATCTCTGGGGAGACACCCTTCCAGCTGACGGTCAACAAAGTCGAGCAGAATGGAACGGAATTCAGTTGGTTGCGACCGCAGCAGATACTGACATCTATTAACGATGTGTCTCGAGAGGAGCCGGGTTTGGTGGACCCCATTTATACCAATTTCATCCTGACGAACGCGCTCAAGGCCATCGACGGCGATGAGGAGGCACAGCGGTGGTTCGGGCAGAAGGAATTCAGGCTGGGTATTAGCGCCTACCAACAAGAACTTGAAAGGGAGATCGCGGGGCTAAAGCGCGAAGAACGAAACCCTAGACATCTCATACACCTCATCGTTAGAGAAACGTCTGAGGCAAGACGGGATGCAATGAAGACCTTACGCCAGTGGCTGCGTGATGCGACTCAGATCGACCTCGTGGACCCGTACCTCCTCACAAAGATCCCTCGCTGGGGTGCCACGGAGATAGCGACCTTCGCCAGTGATTTAGCTTCTATCCTGCCGAGAGGCGCCACTGTGAACATTTTCATCAACGGTTACAGCAATGACGTGCGCACAACTGTCTGGAAGAAGATCAAAGAGGGACGTACCGCGCGGCTGATCCAGACAGAACGATACCATGACAGATTCATTGTCACAGACGCCGGTGTGAAGCTCATGGGAGCATCATTCAACGGCTTGGGTAGAAAGATCTCGGCACTAGTCGATCTCGACGATGAAGATGCGGCAGAAATCAGAGGAGGCGTCCAACGAGAGAGGTTAGTGGGAAAAAGACTCGCTGGTCCTCCATTCTAGGCGAGAACAGACGTTTCTGCGACCGACAGGCCAGGTGAGTAGTCCTGGCAACCGACCGCTTGGTTTAGTGAGAGTTCAGGTCTCGCATGGATCGGGAGCCAGCGACCCCGCGTTCCGCACACCGGACACGCGCATCAACGACCTCTACAATCAGCTCGCCAAGTGAATCGCAACGCATAGGCGCGACCGCGCGCTTGGGCGATTCAGCTGCGATCTCTTCCAGGTTCCAGACGATGTCCGGGCAAGCAAAATCATTTGTCGGCGCCGGTCTCGTACCTAGAGGAAGGTATCCCTCAAAGAGAGGCGGCTAATTGCGAGATACGAAGCCGACCTCCTGTTACGCGGCGGGCACGATATCCCGAAACCGAATAGTTGCGCTTCTCGGTTTCAGCTGTTCCTCCAGCGGACGTATAGCGAGCTTGAGCGGCATTTGCCCGGCGATTCCACTGAAAATGCACGTGCCGGTCGGCAACGTCGGAATGGATTCTTCGGTGAGCTTGTCGATGTAGGAAACCGCACTGGCGATTGATTGAAGGTCCTTCTGATTGATCAGCCGGTGAATGAAGTAATTGTGCGCCTGCGACGTGATCGTCGGCGATATATCGTTCGGGCGCTGGCTTGAGATGGTTACAAAGACCCCAAACTTGCGACCTTCCTTGATGATCTCCTCAAACGTTTCCAAGCGATAGTCCTTCCAACTCTCCGCCTCACGGAAAGACTCGCGCGATAGGATGTTGTGGGCTTCATCGATCACCATGTTGAGCGTGTGGTTTGGCCCTAGCCTTTTGTGATCCTCATAAACCTTCTTGGCGACGAGAAGGGGGATCGTCTTCTTCATCTCCAAGTTCACACCGCCAAGCGCGATCACCACAACGTTCGACTCGAATAGGTTTCCTGCTGGGTCGTTGCTGAATACCTTGCGAATATCGGCTTGCTTGCTCTTCAGCTTGTTGATGGCAGGCGCGATGTGTTCGTTCTGCGCTCGGTTTGAAAGCACATCCCAGATGAGCTGCACATAGGCGAACGTGATCAGGTCGCTTACGGCGTCGTTGGCGAACTCGAAGCTGGCGACGTGACCATAGACAAAGGTTTCAGGGATCTGAGCCGGGGTAGATTTCAGGAACGTGTTCGTTCCCCTAATCTTGTACTCGCTCTGAACGTTGTGCCATTCGAGATCAGCGGCGAGCTCAATGCGTTCGCCATCAGCGTCATGTTCCGGCAATATCTGACGCAGGTAGTCCATGAGCAGGTCTACACGTATTTTATCGGACATCTGGAGAATCTGTGTGACCTGCAAACGCAGAGTATTGCGCATGTAGCCGATAGAGTCGGGGTTACCGAGTATCTTTTTCTGCAGATCAAGCGTGCGTTTCAGAAAGGGTTTTTGCGTTTTCTCAGTCGCGTCGGCGAGAATGCTGACGATTTCAATGTCGGCAAATCCGGCACCACCGAGTGGAATCTTGCCTCCGTTGTCGTTACGGGTGGACAACTCCAGAACCGCCTTGTGCTGCGTGAGGCAAGCGTCGCCAACATATTCGTTGTTGAAGTCGAACAGGATGATCCGGCAATTGGATTCGAACGCAGCTGTATTGCGCGCGCGCATCCTGGCGACGAATTCCTGATAGAGCATCGCCAGCGTGTTGGATTTGCCACTGCCTGTATTGCCGAAGATGGCGATGTGGCTGTTCATCAGCCCGTCGACAGGCAGTGCGATGTCATACCCTTCGTATTCGGATTGCGCGACGTCGAGTGCAACACCGTCTTGCGCAATCAGGTTGTGAACCTGATGCACCTTTTCCTTAGTGAGAAGGAACGCCTCGTTCCCAACAAGCGGTAGTTCCTTGGTTCCGCCGAAGAAGTGTCCCTTGTGATCGAGGAAACCAACCAGTGAGACTGTCAGGATACGCTTACCATTTAAGTAGGCGAGCGTGCTCGACTTGCGATCTTCGGCCTGCGCGTTCTCGCCTTCAACCTTGCCGATGAGACTCAGAAAGCCTTTGCGAATATCGACATAGCTTCCAACCGCAATATTCCGCAGCACATCCCCGTCGAAGAACAACTCGGAGAGGTTCTTGTCGGTATCCACCGAAATGAAAACTTTTCGGCCTGTGACCGCCGAGACTTCGCCGACCCTTAGAGCAGCTTCTCGTGCGAGACGATCGGGTTCAAAAAGCATGGCCCTGCCCCGGCAAAATCGACGCCAAGAAGTTGTTAAAGCGATTGAAGTCGATGCTTTCTCCAGCGGCGGGCGCCACCACCGCCACGTTCCGTTGCTTGGAGAACTTAGCCTGGTAGCCTGCCGCTGATTCATGGTTGAAGGAGAAGACGATCAGCTGCGTTGTTGGGTTACGCAGCGCGCGCCGCGTTAAATCTAATAGGTGCTCATCTGCAAAGGAAAAGCCAAAGGCGATGAGCACCGTGTTCTCTTGATCCATCGCTTTCGAGAACAATCGGAGCAAGTCGTAGTAGACTCGCTCCATCAGGGTCGTATGGTGCTTTCGCAGATTGGGTAGGATCAAAAAGTGCTTTGACAGGTACCCATTCACCTCGTTGATGTCCCCCTTTTGCTCGTCAGAGAGTTTCAGCACGGCGGTGGGATCGAAGACGATTGAGTCCGTCTTCCGCCGCCAAGACAACGACCCGTGGAGCTTTACTAGATTGATCGTCGGTATCTCAATCTGTTGGCCGTACACCGGACCCGATCGGTAGGTGCGGTCAAAATAGCGCTCGGGCGTGAACATGAATTCGGGATTGAGGCTCGACGAGCGCTCGAATCCGTCGTTCAGGATCACCGACGGAACGAGACTCGACGCGTGCTCCAAGAACATGTCGTAGTTTGTGGTGAAGACGGTCGCTTGGCGGGGTAGGAGGATATTCTTTCGCGCAAACAATATGCGATCGATCGTTGTCAAAAATGCCTTGTAGCTCGCCACCACACCGTGAACCGGGTCTTGCTCTGGCGCGACCGCCATCTTGGAATGAACAGCGTCGATCTGTTCGACAAAAGTCAGACATCTGCAGCTCGCAGCCTCTTCGTCGCCGTTAGCCAAGAGCGTGTCAATTTCGGTTTCGATGTTTCCTGCAACCGGGATGGCTGGGAAGGATGCTCCGGAGCCAATCAGGAAATTGATGTTCCCCGATTGGATGTAAGACTCCAGATACTTCGACGTGCTTTCTCCGTCCGCCGTTGTATGTAAAACATCGGCCATCCTATCCCCCGCCCCTACTTGAGCATTTTCGCGAGGAAGGCAGTTTAACCGAATTAGCGGCGGCGTCGAAGCCGCGTTTTTACCTAGTCCTTTTGGTCCCGGCCTTGAGCATCTCCGCCAAATGCTCGGATGTCCGCATCTGTTCGGCGGCCATAATGGGTTATGACCGACATTGGGGCGCTGAGCCGCCGCGCGCTGCCCAGGGCAGGCATTGATCTGGCCCGGTCAGCATGTTCATCGGAACCTCTATTCGGCGCCAATAACTCGACCTTGCATCTCGCTGCGTTCACGCATTGTGCACTCTTCAACCGGTACCCTGCGAAATTCGCAGAAAGTCTATAACTCCCTTGCAGCGGCGAACGAAGGTGGGCTCTCGAAAAGTCGCACAAGGCACTCGCCTATCCAATTTGCGTGTCTGCGCAGCCGTTCTGAAGTTTGCCCACGTAATCTGCCCACCATTGCATCATCCTGACCCGCTCTTCCCAGTGCTCCGCGCGGGCATAGGCGCGCCGGACGTCGTTGTTTTCGATATGGGCCAACTGTCGCTCAATCGCGTCTGGATGCCACTTGCCGCATTCGTTCAGCAAAGTTGACGCAGTTGCCCGGAAGCCGTGCGCCGTTGCCTCCTCCTTGCTATAGCCCATGCGACGCAGGGCAGCGTTGAGCGTATTGTCGGAAATTGGCCGGGAAGCCGATCGCACGCTTGGGAACAGCAGCGTTCCGGCACCGGAGATTTCTCTGAGCTCCTCCAGGACAGTGACAGCCTGCCTCGACAGGGGAACACGATGCGGTCGCCGCATTTTCGTTCGTGCTCCCGGGATAATCCACATCGCCTTCTTGAGGTCGAACTCCTCCCACGCGGCGGCGCGCAACTCTCCCGGACGGGGAAACAGGAGGGCCATCAGCTTCAGGGCCGCACGCGTTACAAGCTGTCCGTCGAACGTGTCGATCGCCCGCAGCAAGGCGCCCAAGGCCTTCGGATCGGTGATCGCGGCACGCGGCGTGACCGTCGGTCTGATGAGTGCATCCCTCAGTGCGGATGTCGGGTCCATGTCGGCACGCGCGGTCGCGATCGCGTACCGAAAGACGCTGCCGATCGTCGACCGCAGTCGCCTCGCCGATTCGTACCGACCGCGTACCTCCACGCCCCGAAGGGCGGTAAGGATTGTCGCCGCATCGATCTCCCGTATGCACTTGTCGCCGATCGTCGGATAGGCGAAGTCGAGCAGCCACTTGACTTTGCTGATTGTTGCGTCGGCACGCCCCTCCTTCTTCAGTTTGTCGATATACTCCAGCGCGATCGAGCGAAAGGTGTCCTTTGCCGCGCCGACCTTGCGGGATTTGCGTTCCTGCGCGGGGTCGATGCCGGCCAGGAGCAGGCGCTTGGCGTCATCACGCGCCTGACGAGCCTCGGCGAGGGAAATGAGAGGATAGCTGCCCAGCGCCAATAGCTTCTGCTTGCCGTCGAACCGGTATGCGAGGCGCCATAGCCGTGACCCGGTGGGCTGCACCCATAGCTGGAGTCCCCCGCCATCGGACAGCTTCCGGAGCTTGGAAGCGGGTCGGGCGTTTCGGCATTTCATGTCGGAGAGGGCCATTTTCGGAACCTCCTGTTGGCTGGCCTCGATACCATCAGGATGCCAACTACCAACGGAAATACCACCCCTCCGCCTCGTTGGATCAAATCTGACCAAGCCTGCCGAAACACGCCTAAGCGCGCCGAATGCGCTAGAAAAGAAAGAAAATTCAGATACTTGTTGAGATTTCTGCTTAGAAGCTTCGGCGAAAGGGAATGTCGGGAGAAGAGGGGATGGTGCCCAGGGGCGGAATCGAACCACCGACACGCGGATTTTCAATCCGCTGCTCTACCAACTGAGCTACCTGGGCTTGCCATGGCCGCCGGCCGGATCGACCTGACCGGAGCAGCGCCGACGGGGTTGGTGCGCCGCCGGAAGCGCGTGGTTTATAGCACGAGATTTCCGGCTGGCAAGCGCCGCCCGGCGTTTTGTCGCGAGTTTTTTCACGCCCGGGAAAACGCCTCACATGCGCCAGGAAAGAAGGCGCTTTTCGAGCTTGCCGATGAGCCAGGCGATGACGAGGCCGAGCACCGACAGCAGCGCCACGCCGGCGATCAGCTGGTCGAGCGCGAAGAGCGCGCCGGCCATCAGGATATAGGCGCCGATGCCGAACTCGGCGCCGATCATCTCGGCCGCCACGAGCAGCACGATGGCGATCGAGGCGGAGATGCGGAAGCCCGACAAGATCGCCGGCATGGCGCCTGGCACGATGATCTTACGCACGATCGACAGCCAGCCGAGGCCGAAGGATTGCCCCATGCGGATGAGCCCGCGATCGACATTGTCGACCCCGGCATAGGTGGCGATCACCGTCGGAAAGAAGGTGCCGAAGAGGATCGTCGCCACCTTGGAGCCTTCGCCGATGCCGAACCAGATGATGAAGAGCGGCAGAAGCGCGATCTTCGGCACCGGGAAGAGCGCCGAGACGAGCGGCAGGAGGCCGGCGCGGGCCAGCGAGAACAGGCCGACGGCAAGGCCGACCGCAATGCCGAGAAGGCTGCCGAGCGTCCAGCCGAGGGCGAGGCGGTAGAGGCTCGCGCCGAGATGCTTCCACAACATGCCGGTCTTGAAGAGATCGGCAAGGGCGGCAAAGGCGGCGGACGGGGCGGGCAGGGCGATCGGGCTGATGAAGCCGGAGCGCGAGCCGAGCTCCCAAAGGGCGAGGATGGCCAGGAAGACGACCGGCGCCACCGGGCCGAGCGGCCGGTGGACGAAGCCTCCGCCGCGGAACGGCACCGGCCGCTGCCCGGCATCGTCGGGCGTGTTTGCCGTATCGCGCGCCGCCGCCTCATGCGACATCGGAGATCTCCCGATCGGCTTCGCGCGCTTCCTCGCGCATGATGTCCCAGACCCGCCTTTGCAGAAGCTCCAGCTCCGCCAGCCGGTCGACCCGCTCGGCAAGCGGCATATCGATCTCGACCACGTCGCGGATGCGGCCCGGCCGGCGCGACAGGACGATGATGCGGCGGCCGAGCCGGACCGCCTCGTTGAGATTGTGCGTCACATAGCAGGCGGAAAAGCGCTCACGGCTCCACAGCGCCACCAGATCGTCCATCAGCAGTTCGCGCGTCTGGCTGTCGAGTGCCGACAGCGGCTCGTCCATCAGGAGGATGGCCGGCTTGACGGCCAGCGCCCTGGCGATCGCCACGCGCTGCTTCATGCCGCCCGAGAGCTGGCGCGGCAGCGCCCTGGCGAAATCGGACAGATTGGTACGGGAAAGCACGTCGGCGATGATCGCCGCACGCTCGGATGCGGCGATGCCGTGGTCTTCCAGAACGAGGCTCACATTGCCCTCCACCGTGCGCCAGGGCAGCAGCGCGAAATCCTGGAAGATGTAGGTGAGAGGGTTGAGCGACCCTTCGGGCGCGGCGCCCGAGAGCAGGGCCGCCCCGCCGTCGGGCTTCTCCAGCCCGCCGGCGATGCGCAGCAGGGTGGACTTGCCGCACCCGGAAGGGCCGACGATGCAGACGATTTCGCCGTCGTCCACCGTCAGCGAAACCCCGTCGAGGACGGTGGTGCCGCCGTAGCGGTGGCTGATGTCGTGGAGCGTGAGCTGCATCGATCGGCAATCCGCCGCGCCTGCGCCGGCGCGGCCCGTCTTGTTCGGTCAGCGCGTCTCGACGAAGCTGGCGTCGACCAGCTTGTCCATCGTCGCGGTCGCCGGCGCCAGGCTCTCCGACTTGAACCATTCGAGCTGATCCTCGACGCTGGCGAGGCTGAGCGCGGCGTTCTCGTTGATGCGCATGGCGCCCGCCCGGATGCGCGGGTCGGCCTTCTCGAGCGGCTGATCGGAATAGACGTATTTGTGGATCATCGCCACGATGGCGGCCGTCTCTTCCTCGCTCATCGTCTTGTCGACCAGCGCCGCGTTGTAATCGGCGATGCCCTTCGACAGGCCCGCCAGGAAGCGCTTGACGAGCTGCGGCTTTTCCTCCGTGTTCTTCGTCGAGGTGAAGACGGTGGTGACCTGGTAATTGTCGATATAGTCGGAGATCTTGCCGATCTCGATCACCTCGGGGCCCTTGGTCAGGCCATCGGCGATGTTCGGCACGATCGACCAGGCGTCGATCTGCCCGCTCTTCAGCGAAGCGATCACGGCCGGCACCTTCTGCAACGGCTTCACATGGATCTCGGACCGGGCAAAGCCTTCCTTGTCGGCGATCTTGTGGGCCATGTAGTGGAAGGAGGAGCCGGTGGTGGTGATGCCGAAGCTGCGGCCCTTCAGGGCGGCCGGCGCGGTGACGCCGTCATCGTGGGCGGCCTTGGAAACCAGGATCTTCTGGCCCTCGATCTCCGGCGTCTCCTGCAGCGCGCCGCCGATCACCTTCACCACGCCCTTGTCGGCCAGGCTGATCAGGCCGCCGGAGATCGCGGTCATGCCGAAATCCACGTCGCCCGAGGCGATCGCCACGGCCATGGGCTGCGCCGCCTGGAAGGAAACGAACTCGACCTCCAGATCCTGCTCGGAGAAATAGCCTTTCGCCTCGGCGATGATGCTCGGCGAATGCGAGGCGAGGGACAGAATGCCGACATGGATCTTGTCGGCCGCGTAAGCGTTGGCTGCAATTGCCGTCGCGCCGGCAAACACCAGCGCGCCAAAGGTCCTGCGTGAAAAGGTATGCATTTAATACTCCTTGTAATCTCCTACCCGGGAGGCTCTTCGCACAGAGGCGGGGCCGGGAGCAAGCGAAACCGGGCGCCGGCCGTCAGCGGAGCTGAGCGTCCATCGCCGTCCGGACGCGCCTTGCGGCCTCCTCCTTGACGGGGCCGTAGCCGCGGATCTGCATCGGCAGCGCCAGCGTCTCGGCGAGCGCTGCCGCATTATCGGCGCCGAGCTTCTCAAGGGCCGTGTCCACGCAGGCTTCGTACCAGCCGATCAGCTCACGCTCCATGCGCCGCTCGGCCGTGCGACCGAACGGGTCGAAGGGCGTTCCGCGCAGGCGCTTCAGGCGCGCGAGCAGGCGCATGGGCAGCCGCACCCAGGGCCCGAAGGCGCGCTTCAGGGGGCGGCCGCGCGCATCCGTGCCGGCGGCGAGGAAGGGCGGGGCGAGATGATGGACGATGCGGTAATCGCCCTCGAAGTCGCGCGCCAGGCGCTCGGCGAAGCCCGTCTCCATGTGCAGCCGCGCCACCTCGTATTCGTCCTTGTAGGCCATGAGCTTGAAAAGCGAGCGGGCGACCGCCTCGGTCACCGCCGTCCCGCCCAGCGGCTGTTCGGCGGCGCGCACGCGCTCGACCAGCCGGCGGTAACGGGCGGCATAGGCGGCGTCCTGGTAGTCGACGAGGAAGGCCTCGCGGCGGCTGACGATCTCGTCGAGCGTCCTGCCGGTCTGCGGCTTCTCGCCGGTGAACGCGTCGAGCGCTTCGGGCCTGGCGGCGGCGAGGCGGCCGATCAGCAGGGCACGGTGGTTCCGCTCCACCGCCACGCCGTTCAGCACGATCGCCTGGCTGAGCGCGTTGAGCGAGACCGGCACCAGCCCTTTCTGGAAGGCGAAGCCGAGCATCATGACATTGGCGAAGACCGTGTCGCCCATCAGCTTCTCCGAAAGCCGGTTGGCGTCGACGGCGGCGAGGCTGTCGGCGCCCGTGACGTCCTCGAGCCTCGCCAGCCGCTCGGCCACCCTAAGGCTCGCATCGCGCTTGCGGACGATGTCGCCGGTCGGCATCTCGGCGAGGTTGACGGCGGCGCGCATGCCGGGCCGGTAGCTTGACGATGCCTTCGGCGAGGAGGAGACGACGATGTCGCAACCGATCAGCGCGTCGGCCGCCGTCCGGTCGATGCGCACCTGGTGGATGGCCGAGGGCTTCGCGGCGAGGCGGACATAGGATAGAACGGGGCCGAATTTCTGCGCGAAGCCCGTGAAGTCGAGCACGCTGGCGCCCTTGCCCTCCAGATGCGCGGCCATGGTGACGAGCGCGCCGACGGTGACGACACCGGTGCCGCCGACGCCGGTGATCAGAAGGTCATAGGGCGTATCGAGCGCCGGCAAGGCGGGCTCGGGCAGGCCGGCGGCGAGCCGCGTCAGGTCGATCTCCGTGCCGGTGCGCTTCTTCCGCGCCGCACCCTCGACGGTGACGAAGCTCGGGCAGAAGCCGTTGAGGCAGGAGAAATCCTTGTTGCAGGAGGACTGGTTGATCTTTCGCTTGGTGCCGAACTCGGTCTCCAGCGGTTCGACCGACAGGCAGTTCGATTCCACCGAGCAGTCGCCGCAGCCCTCGCAGACCAGTTCGTTGACGACGACGAAGCGCTGCGGATCCTCCATTTGGCCGCGTTTGCGCCGGCGGCGCTTTTCGGTGGCGCAGGTCTGCTCGTAGATGAGAACGGAGACGCCCTTGACCTGGCGCAGCTCGCGCTGCACGGCATCGAGCGCGCGCCGGTGGTGGATGGTGGTGCCGGCGGGAAAATCGCCGGCGTCGAATTTTTCCGGATGGTCGGAGACCAGCGCGATGCGCTCGACGCCCTCGGCGCGCGAGGTCTGCGCGATGCCTTGCACGCTCACCGGTCCGTCGACGGGCTGGCCGCCCGTCATGGCGACGGCGTCGTTGTAGAGGATCTTGAAGGTCATGTTGGCCTTGGCGGCGATCGCCTGGCGAACGGCCATCGAACCCGAATGGTACCAGGTGCCCTCGCCGAGATTCTGGAACACGTGGTTCCTGCCGGTGAACAGCGAGGAGGCCGCCCAGTTGACCCCTTCGCCGCCCATCTGGATGAGCGACGTCGTCTCGCGGTCCATCCATGTCGCCATGAAATGGCAGCCGATGCCCGCCAGCGCCTGCGACCCCTCGGGCACCCTGGTTGAGGTGTTGTGCGGGCAGCCGGAGCAGAAATAGGGGGTGCGGGTGGCGCCTTCGACCTGCAGCGTGATCGAAGGCTGCGCCAGGATCCTTTCCGCCCTGGCCACGAGGCCGAGGCCGGGGAAGATGCCCTCCAGCCGCCGCGCGACGATGGGCACGAGCAGGCGCGGCGACAGTTCCCCGGTCCACGGGACCAGGCGCTCGCCGGTTTCGTCGCGCTTGCCCACCATGGCGTGCGGCTTGTGGCCCGGCCAGTCGTAGAAATATTCCTTGAACTGGCTTTCGATGATGCCGCGCTTCTCCTCGACCACGAGGACCTCTTCCTTATCCTTCACGAAGTCGAGCGCCGAGCGGCGGGCGAGCGGCCAGACCATGCCGATCTTGTAGATGTCGATGCCGAGCTTGCGGCACTCGGCTTCACCGATACCCAGAAGCCGCAGCGCTTCCATCAGGTCGAGATGCGCCTTGCCGGTGGTGACGATGCCGAAGCGCGCGTGGCGGACATCGTAGATATGGCGGTCGATCGGATTGGCCTCGGCGAAGGCGAAGACGGCATGCTTCTTCGCCTCCATGCGCTCCTCGATCTGCGGGCCGGGCAGGTCCGGCCAGCGGTAGTGCAGTCCGCCGGGTGGCGGTGTGAAATCCGGCGTCTTGAAGAGGCGGGGGGCGGGCAGGTCGAAGGAGGCGGCGGATTCGACGGTCTCCGAGATCGCCTTGAAGCCGACCCACATGCCGGAAAAGCGCGACAGGGCGTATCCGTATTCTGCGAATTCGAGATACTCGCCGACGCAGGCCGGGTTCAGCGTCGGCATGAACCACGCCATGAAGGCGACGTCGGATTGATGCGGCATCGAGGAGGAGACGCAGCCATGGTCGTCGCCGGCCACCACCAGCACGCCGCCATGCGGCGAGGAGCCATAGGCGTTGCCGTGCTTCAGTGCGTCGCCGGAACGATCGACGCCGGGGCCCTTGCCGTACCACAGGCCGAACACGCCCTCGACCTCGCGCTTCGGATTGGTCTCCACCTGCTGGCTGCCGAGCACGGCGGTGGCGGCGAGGTCCTCGTTGACGGCGGGCAGGAACTCGATGCGCTTCTCTGCAAGATGCTTCTCGGCCTTCCACAGCTCGAGATCGAGGCTGCCGAGCGGCGAGCCGCGATAGCCGGAGATGAAGCCGGCCGTGTTCAAGCCGGCCGCACGGTCGCGGCGCGCTTGGTCGAGCACGGCGCGCACCAGCGCCTGCGTGCCGGTCATGAAAACCCGGCCCTTTTCCTGGGTATAGCGATCCTCGAGCCGGTATTGCGCGAGATCACCAGCCTTGTGATGCACGGTCATGCGGCTCCTCCACATCCGGTTTGGAACAATTCTAAACCGGAATGGATGGAATTTTGTGCCGTACTTGGCGATATAATATGGAATTCTGGTAGAACTTACCAATATGATGGGCAATTATGAAAAACTTCGAGGAATTAAGAATATGTCCGACAGGCTGAGCGACCAGGACCGTCGTCTGCTAGACGCGCTGCAGGAGAACGGCCGGCTGTCGAACCAGGAACTGGCCGAGCGTGCCGGCATGTCCACCTCCGCCTGCTGGCGGCGTGTGAAGGCGCTGGAGGAAAGCGGGCTGATCGCCCAATACGCGGCGCTCATCGACGTGGAGAAGGCGGGGCTCGGCTTCCAGGCCATCGTGCATGTGACGCTGACTCGCCACGATCACCGGCATGTCGACACGTTCATTGCCGAGATCAGGCGGCGGCGCGAGGTGCTCGACTGCTATTCGACGACGGGCGAGGCGGACTATCACCTGCGCGTCGTGTGCCGGGACCTGGCCGCCTACAACCGGTTCCTGGAAGGGTTCCTGTTCCGTTTGCCGGGCATCGCCAATGTGCGCACCAATCTGGTGCTGAAGGACATCAAGAAGCACAGCCCGGTGCCGGTCGAGGCGGCGCCCGGTTGACCGGCGGTCAGGCGGCGGCGCCTATTTCCCCAGTTCGATCGAGCGCTTCTTCGCCGCCGCGACGGCGTCCGTGACGAGGTCGAGCAGGCGGTTGCCGCCCATCAGCACGGACAGCGCGGCGGCGGTGGTGCCGTTGGGGCTCGTCACCTGCTCGCGCAGCCGCCCTGGCTCCTCGCTGCTCTCCTTGGCCAGGCTCGCCGCGCCGTAGACGGTCTGCATGGCGAGCAGCTTTGCCGTGTCGCGGGGCAGCCCGGCCTTCTCGCCGGCCGCCGTGAGACATTCGATGAAGTGGAACACATAGGCGGGACCGGAACCGGAGACGGCAGTCACCGCGTCCATCAGTTCCTCGTTGTCGATGCTCGTCACCGCGCCGCTCGCCGCCAGAAGGTCGGCGGAGAACCGCTGCGCCTCCTCGGTGACGTTGCGGTTGCAGAACAGCACCATCATGCCTTTGCCGATGGCGGCCGGCGTGTTGGGCATGCAGCGCATGACGGCGGCATGGCGGCCGAGGATCTCCTCGTAGGTGGCGGTTCCCGTGCCGGCAAGCACGCTGACGAAGGTCGCCTTGCCGGTGAAGCGGGCATAGGCTGGAGCGACGTCGCGGATGGCCTGCGGTTTGACGGCGAAGACGATGAAATCCGCCCCGTCGGCAAGTTCGTCGGCGCTTTGCGCGACGGTGACGCCGAGCTTGGCGGCGCGCTCGCGCAGATCGGCATTCGGCTCGACCACGGTGGCGTCGGAGGAGGCGAGCTTGCCGGCCGCCATCCAACCCTTGAGCATGGCATAGCCCATATTGCCGCAACCGACGAGAATGACCGACTTGCCCATGATGTTCCTCTTCGATGCACAGATTCAAGGACTTGCAGCGCCACGTGTCCAACTGGACGCACGCGCTGTAGAGGAATGCCGTGCCGCGGCGCCGAATGCAACAGGCACGCCGAAATCGCGCTACCGTTGGGTGCGGCCCGACACGCGGAAGCGGGCGGTGAGCCTCAATCCCAGCACCGCCATGACGAACAACATCCAGACCGGGTCGGCGCGGCGGAAGAAGAAGCTTTCCAGGAAGGC
The DNA here is from genome assembly GCF_024655565.1 of Nitratireductor sp. ZSWI3. Classification (GTDB taxonomy): domain Bacteria; phylum Pseudomonadota; class Alphaproteobacteria; order Rhizobiales; family Rhizobiaceae; genus Nitratireductor. Next base: position 44,874 of record NZ_JANKOF010000029.1, read on the forward strand.
GTTGAGCAGGGTGAAGGCGACGATCATCATGAAGAGATCGGCGAGAAAGACATTCTCGCGGAAGAGCGGCACGCGCAGATAGTCGCGCAGCGGCACGATGACGAAGGTGACGATGGCGACGGCGAGCGCCGGCAGGCCCATGGCGATGGCAAGGTCGAGATAGGAGTTGTGGCCGTGCACGATGCCGCGGATGTCCCAGGCCCGGTCGAAGGGCTGGTCGGAGGTGAGCACCAGCTCGGTCAGCCAGAAACTTTCGAAACCGTAGCCGCGCCAGGGGTGCCTGGCGATCATCTCGCCCATGAACTCCCACAGCGCGGTGCGGCCCGTATAGGTGAGGTCGGGCAAGGCGTGGTTGGCGAGTTCCTTGACCGGCTCGATGAAGACGATGCCGAGCGTCGCCACCGCCGTGCCGGCAAGTGCGGTCGCGACGAGGAGCGGCACCAGGAAACGGAGGCCGAACAATCCCGGCAGGATGACGAGCAGGCCGGCGAGCGGCACGGTCCCGGCCGTCGTCTTGGAGCCCGTATGGACCACGAAGACCATCGCCAGGAGGAACATCAGTGCGCCCGCGCCGTGCCAGCCGCGCCGCCACAGATAGATGCCGACGAAGGAGAGCGAGGCCATCACCGGCCCGGCGATGTTCTTGTGCGTGAAGACGCCGCGCCACAGGCCGGCATGCTGCGCCTCCACCTCGCCGGCCTGGTGGATCGCCGCCTCGGGCACCAGCACCAGCCCGAGATAGGACAGGCCGAGGATCGAGAAGCCGGCGAACGCCAGGACGCGCGAGAAGGCATCGGCATCGCGCGGCAGGGTGAGCACGGCGGCCACGGAGAGGATGCCGATGAGCGAGAAAGCGGCGCTGCGCATCGTCACCGAGGGGGCAGGCGTGTTGAGGATGGACAGGAACAGGAAGCCGAGCAGCAGCAGCCACCACGGGCTGATGAGGGCGAGCAGGACGCGCCGGTCGGTGAGCGTCAGGAGAGCGACCAGCGAAAGGGCGCCGAGGCCGCCGAAGCCGAGCTGGTTGACGATGTCGCCGCCGCTGCCTGTGAGCTCTGCGCCGGCCGGCTGGAACGGGCGGAACGAGATGATGAGCACGCCGAGGATCACGGCGGCGATAACCGTCGCCGGCTGTCCGGTGGCAACGAGGCGCGTCGTGAACGGCGCCTCAATTCTTCTCGGGTTCGCGATACTGCTCATTGGCATAGCCGAATTCGGCCAGCACCCGGCCGAGGCCGACATAGACCGGGTACATGGCCGTTGACACGGAGCCGGTGGACGCCAGCCGCCCGAGGCCGCGCAGCGGCGACAGGCCGAGCAGCGCCAGGCTCTTGGTGAAGACCTTCAGCCTGCCGAAACCCTCGCCGGCACGCTTGCGCTGTTCCACGAGCGTCGAGATGACGCCATTGCGCAGGGCACGGGCGCGGATCCAGTCTGCTTCGAGGCGCCGGGCCGGCACGCTCTCATGGATGACCGCCTCCGCGCACCAGGCAAGGCGGAAGCCTTTCTGCGCGGCGCGGCTCAGGAAATCGGAATCGCCGCCGCCCATGAAATTGAAGCGGAGGTCGAGGAACGGGCGCGGCATCGCCTCGAGAACGGGGCGGGCAATCAAAAGATTGCCGGAGGAATAGAGCGCCGGCACGCGCCCGGTCGTCCCGTAGGGTGGCGCGAAGACCGGATGACGGGCCCACTTCTCGCGCCCTGGCGCGGAAAACACCGGCACCTGCGGGCCGCCGACGATGTCGGTGCCAAGGGTTTCGGCGGTGCTGCACAGGGCTTCCAGCCAGCCCGGCGTGGCGATCTCGTCGTCGTCGATCACGGCCAGATGCCGAAACCGTGGGAAGGCCTCGAGCGCTGTCTCCCAGCCGGCATTGTAGGCGCAGCAATTGCCGCGCCGATGCGCGATGATGACGAGGCCGCGGAAGGTGCCGTCGGAGAAAAGCGGGCTGGCGGCGGCAGCGCCCGCACGCTGCTGCGCCTCGTTTTCCATGACGATCACCGCAAAGGGACGCTGCGTCTCCTGCATCGCCAGCGAGCGCAACGTCTCGAGAAGCTGCTCCGGACGCTTGAACGTCGGCACCGTGATGACGCACTCGATCTCGTCGGCCGCCAGATCAGGCGTGCGCGCGACGAGCGAAACGGACGGTTGTGCGCTGCTTTCGGTCAAGGCATCGCCATGGCAAGAGTTGCGATGGCACCATAAGGCGTCGTGGCGATTAAGGGCACGTTAAACGCGCCGCTTCGGAGCCTTGTTTTCTGCCGGAACCCGGCTTCGCCGCCGCTCTCGATGCCCGGTCACCTCACGATCCGTCCCAATCGCTTGAGATGTCGGTATGGATCGGATCGCTGCCGATTGATTTCCAAGTGAATGGGCCAGTTGCGACCATGAGCCATCGATACGGCGAAGCCTCCCCCGATCGTATCGAAAACCTCTCATGATCGGAGATTGTCATGAAAACGCTTTTTGCAACTCTCATAGCCTCCTCGATGCTGGTCTTTCCGTCGATGGCCATCGAACCGGTGCCCGGCAGCATCACGGCCCGCGGATCCACTGCCTCCGCCTTGCAGAAGACGCCCATCGGCTCCGTGACTTTTCATGAGCTCTATGACAGCGGCAACACCTTCGTTGAAGTCTATGTCGTCGGCCCCGACCGGCGTCTTCAGCTGGTGAGCCGCACCCTGAAGAACAGCGGCTGACGTCCGCTCCTCCCGAGCGCCCGCCGCC
>NZ_JANKOF010000030.1 GCF_024655565.1 Nitratireductor sp. ZSWI3
GACGCACAAAGGACGCTCTGGAAAGGCGGGCCGCCTTCACCCGCTCGGCTGCAAAGCGATCGTGTCGGCCGAGCGGACCAGGTTCGCCATGGACAGGACCACCGCCAGCATCACCGCAAAGGCGATGAAAATCGGCGCAAAGCCTGTTCTTTCGGCGACGAACCCCACCAGCGAGGGGGCGACCAGCATTCCCGAATAGCCGATGGTGGTGGCGACACTCATGCCCGCGCCCGGCGACAGGCCGGGCTGGTTGCCGGCGGCGGAAAAGACGATCGGCACCATATTGGCGATGCCGAGCCCGGCAAGCGCGAAGGCCAGCGTGGCGGCGAGCGGCGACGGCGCAAGGCCGGCGCCCAGCATGCCGACCGTCGCGACGATCCCCGACCAGCGCAGCGTCCTGACGGCGCCGAGCCGGTTGCGCAGGCCGTCGCCGGCAAACCGCATCAGCGCCATGGTTCCGGAAAATGCGGTGTAGGCCAGGCTCGCCCCGGCGATGCCCGCCCCCATCTCCTGGCGCAGATAGAGGGCCGCCCAGTCGAGCACCGCCCCCTCGGGCAGCATGCAGAAAAGCGCGATGACACCCGTGACATAGACCAGCGGATTGCGCGGCAGGCCGCGCCGCAGGCCGGCCGCATGGGCCTTAGCCGGCTTTTCCTCGACGATCAGGTAAGGCAGTGCCGCCACGACGATGAGGAAGGCGAAGGCGACCACGAGGCCGGCATGCGCCATGTGCCCGAACCGCTCGACGATCAGACCGCCGACGCCGGCGCCCGCGAAGCCGCCAAGGCTCCAGAAGCCGTGCGAGGAGGACATGACGGCGCGCCGCAGGCCGCGTTCCACGACGACCGCGTTGGCGTTCATGGAGATGTCCATCGCGCCGAGAAACGCCCCGAAGAAGACGAGCGCTGCCACCATCTGCCAGACCTCGGCGGCAAGCGCCAGGCCGGCGAAGGACAGCGCACAGACGACCGCAGCAACGCGCAGGACGGCGCGGGAGCCCAAATGCCCGATCAGATAGCCGCAGAGCGGCATGACCGCCACCGCGCCCGAGCCGAAGACGAGGATCAACAGGCCGAGCGCCGTCTCGCTGAGGCCGAAACGGCTGACCACCAGCGGGATCTGCGGCGCCCAACTGCCCACCATGAACCCGTTGACGAAGAAACAGGCAGCCACCGCCCAGCGGCCCAGGGACGCATTCTGCATGGACATTCGCAGGCTCCGTAAGGAAGAGATGGCGCAAAGAACCGGGGAGCGATCGTCGATCGGGCCGCATTTGAATCGGTTAAGGCCGATTCGTCAATCACACCCGCCGGCGCCATCCCGCATCCTCACCTTCTCCCGGTAAACGGCAGGCAATCGAGAACCATGCAGCCGTTTCCGTCATCAATTCTGAGCTTTGAGCTGGTGACGCGAGTGGAGGTGATGCGCAAAGGTCAAGGCCCCCCTTCTCCCCGCATGCGGGGAGAAGGAAGCCGTCATCAACTCTGAACGATATGTGGAATGCCGGGCCCCAAGCCAAGAACTGAGCGGTCTTGCGGCTGCCATATGCGATTGCCGCAAAGGAGGAGAAAGTGCCGGCAGGCGATAACGATGAGAGGCGACACCCGCCCCTCAATCACCGTTCTCGAACACCACCAGCAGGTCCTTGGCATCGATCTGGTCGCCAGCCTTGACCAGCACTTCGGCGATGGTGCCGTCGCGCTCGGCGTGCAGCGCCGTCTCCATCTTCATCGCCTCGATGGAAAGCAGGACATCGCCCGCCTTGATGGCCTGGCCGGGCGCCACGGCGAGCGTCGAGACCACGCCCGGCATCGGCGCGCCCACATGCGCCTCGTTGCCCGCCTCGGCCTTGCGCCGCGCCGCCGAGGCGGAAGCCCCGTGGGCGCGGTCTGGCACCTTGACGCGGCGCGGCTGGCCGTTGAGCTCGAAGAACACGGTGACCATGCCCTTCTCGTCCACCTCGCCGATGGCGAGGCAGCGGATGACCAGCGTCTTGCCACGCTCGATGTCGACGAAGATCTCCTCCTCCGGCTGCATGCCGTAGAAATAGATCGGCGTCGGCAGCACGCTGACCGGACCGTAGCTTTCCGAAGCGGCGGCGAAATCCGTGAAGACCTTGGGATACATGAGCCAGGAGGAGAACTCGCGCTCGTCGACCTTGCGGCCGAGCTTGTCCTCCAGTGCTTTGCGATCCTCGGCAAGATCCGCCGCATCGAGCAGCGAGCCGGGCCGCACCGTTATCGGCTTCGTCCCCTTCAGCGCCTTCTTCTGCAGCGCCGCAGGCCAGCCGGCGGGCGGCTGGCCGAGATCGCCGCGCAACATGGAGACCACCGAGTCCGGGAAGGCGATGTCCTTGTCCGGGTTCACGACATCGGCGACCGTCAGATCCTGGGACACCATCATCAGCGCCATGTCGCCCACCACCTTGGAGGACGGCGTCACCTTGACGATGTCGCCGAACATCTGGTTCGCGTCGTGATAGGCGCGCGCCACCTCGTGCCAGCGCGTCTCCAGCCCCAGCGAGCGGGCCTGCTCCTTCAGGTTGGTGAACTGGCCGCCCGGCATTTCGTGAAGATAGACCTCGGAGGCCGGACCCTTCAGGTCGCTCTCGAACGCCGCATACTGGTTGCGCACCGCCTCCCAGTAGAAGGAGATGCGGCGCACCCATTCGCGGTCGAGGCCCGTGTCGCGTTCGTCCCCCTTCAGCGCCTCGACGATGGAGCCAAGGCAGGGCTGCGAGGTGTTGCCGGACAGCGCGTCCATCGCCGCGTCGACCGCGTCGACGCCGCTTTCGACGGCCGCAAGCACCGTGGCCGCCGAGATGCCGGACGTGTCGTGCGTGTGGAAATGCAGCGGCAGGTCGGTGGCCTCGCGCAGCGCCTTGAAGAGAACCCGGGCGGCGGCCGGCTTGAGCAGGCCCGCCATGTCCTTGATGGCGATGATGTGAGCGCCGGCCGCCTCCAGTTCATTGGCCAGCCCGACATAGTATTTGAGGTCGTATTTGGCGCGCTGGGGGTCGAGGATATCGCCAGTGTAGCAGATGGCCGCCTCGACGAGCTTGCCTTCGGCGCCGACCGCATCCATCGCCACACGCATGTTCTCGACCCAGTTGAGACAGTCGAAGACGCGGAAGAGATCGATGCCGCCGGCCGCCGCCTGCTTCACGAAATGCTTGACGACATTGTCGGGATAGTTGGTGTAGCCGACGCCATTTGCCCCACGCAGCAGCATCTGCAGGAGCAGGTTCGGCGCCCCCTCGCGGATCAGCGCAAGGCGCTCCCATGGATCCTCCGTCAGGAAGCGCATGGCGACGTCGAAGGTCGCCCCGCCCCAGCATTCGAGCGACAGAAGCTGCGGCAGCGCCCGCGCATAGACGCCGGCGATGCGCGCCAGGTCGAAGGTGCGCATGCGCGTGGCGAGCAGCGACTGGTGGGCGTCGCGCATGGTGGTGTCGGTGACGAGCACGCGCGTTTCGCCGCGCATCCACCTGGCGAAGCCTTCCGGCCCGAGCGCCGCGAGCTTTTGCCTGGCGCCGTCCGGCACCGGCGCATCCACATAGGGCACGCGCGGGGCGGCGGCTTCCGCATTGGGCCGCTGGCGGCCGCGCGCCTCCGGATGGCCGTTCACCGTCACGTCGGCGAGGTAGTTCAGGAGCTTGGTGGCGCGGTCCTGCCGCCTGACCTGGGTGAAGAGCTCCGGCGTCTCGTCGATGAAGCGCGTCGTGTAGGAGGCGTCGCGAAACTTCGGATGGCTGATGATAGCCTCAAGAAAGGTCAGGTTCGTTGCCACGCCGCGGATGCGGAACTCGCGCAGCGCGCGGTCCATGCGGGCGATCGCCTCCTGCGGCGTCGGCGCCCAGGCGGTGACCTTTTCCAGGAGCGGATCGTAGAAACGGGTGATGACCGCGCCGGAATAGGCCGTGCCGCCGTCGAGGCGGATGCCGAAGCCGGTGGCGCCGCGATAGGCGGTGATGCGGCCGTAGTCGGGAATGAAGTTCTGCTCGGGATCCTCGGTGGTGATGCGGCACTGGAGCGCGTCGCCATTCAGCCTTATGTCGGCCTGCGCCGGCACGCCCGAGCGCGGGTCGCCGATCTTCTCGCCCTCCAGGATGTGGATCTGCGCCTTGACGATGTCGACGCCGGTGACCTCCTCGGTCACGGTGTGCTCCACTTGGATGCGCGGATTGACCTCGATGAAGTAAAAGGCCCCCGTATCGGCATCCATCAGGAACTCGACCGTGCCGGCGCCCACATAGTCGGTCGCCTCGGCGATCTTCAGCGCATAGCCGCAAAGCTCGGCGCGCTGGGCGTCGTCGAGATAAGGGGCGGGCGCCCGTTCGACGACCTTCTGGTTGCGCCGCTGGATGGAGCAGTCGCGCTCGAACAGATGGACGGCGTTGCCGTGCGTGTCGCCCAGCACCTGCACTTCCACATGGCGGGCGCGTTCCACGAGCTTTTCGAGATAGACCTCGTCCTTGCCGAAGGCCGCCTTCGCCTCGCGCTTGGCCTCCGTGACCTCGGAGGCGAGGTCCTTGGCGCTGCGGATGACGCGCATGCCGCGCCCGCCGCCGCCCCAGGAAGCCTTGAGCATGACCGGGAAGCCGATCGCCTCGGCCATCTCGGCGACCTTCGCCATGTCGTCCGGCAGCGGCTCGGTGGCCGGCACCACCGGCACGCCGACCTCGATGGCGAGGTTGCGGGCGGCGACCTTGTTGCCGAGCCGGCGCATCGTGTCCGGGCTGGGCCCGATGAAGACGATGCCGTTCGCCGCGCAGGCCTCGGCGAATTCCGGACTTTCCGACAGAAGGCCGTAGCCCGGGTGGATGGCATCGGCGCCCGCGAGCCTGGCGACGCGGATCACCTCGTCGATCGACAGATAGCTCTCGATCGGGCCGAGCTCGCGCTCAAGATGCGGACCACGCCCGACCTGATAGGATTCATCGGCCTTGAAACGGTGCAGCGAATATTTGTCCTCCTCGGCCCAGATGGCGACCGTTCGGATGCCCAGTTCGTTTGCGGCGCGAAACACGCGGATGGCGATTTCGGAACGGTTGGCGACGAGGATCTTCTTTATCTGCACTGGCAAGGCTCCGGGAAGGTGAATGGAAGCTGCGGCATGCCTTCGGCGCGCGCGTTCCCGCCCCCGCGCCAAAACGACGCGCCATGATTAGCGCGGACGATGCTGCAGCGCAAACGTTCTTGACGTCACGGCAAAGGGCGCGAGGTTCGGGCACCGGGATCGTGCGGGTGCCGCAGCCCCTCATTCGCCTTCCGCGCAAACGAAAACGGCCCGGCAGATGCCGGGCCGCTTCGAAGACGATGTCTTGACGACTACTGCTCGAGATAGTCGTACTTGCCGTCCTTCCACTCGTAGAAGACATAGCCGGGCAGCGTCACGTCGCCCTTGTCGTCGAAGGAGAGATCGCCGAGCACGGTCGAGAACGTGCCATCGTCGAGCGCCTTGACGACCGGGTCGTAGTCGGTGCTGCCGGCGGTCTTGACCGCATCGGCCCAGGCCTGGATCGCCGCATAGGTGTAGAGCGCGTAGCCCTCGGCGGTCTTGCCGGCGGCGAGCAGCTTGTCGACCACGGGCTTGGCGATCTCGTTCTTGCGCGGATCGGGCGAGAACGTCATCAGCGTGCCCTCGCCGGCCTCACCGGTGATGGCCCAATACTCGTCGGTCACCAGCGCGTCGCCGGAAACGAGGATCGTGTCCATGCCCTGCTCGCGCATCTGGCGGGCCATCAGGCCGGCCTCGGTGTGATAGCCGCCCACATACAGGACGCCGATGCCTTCCTGCTTCAGCTTGGAGACGAGGGCGCTGTAGTCCTTTTCGCCGGCCGTGTAGGCTTCGTAGAGCGCCGGCTTGCCGCCGGCGGCCTCGTAGGCGGCCTTGGTCGCGTCGGCAAGACCCTTGCCATAAGCGGTCTTGTCGTGAACGAAGGCGACCTTCTTGTCGGCGAAATTCTCCACCAGGAACTTGCCTGCCACATCGCCCTGCTGGTCGTCACGGCCGCAGACGCGGTAGACGCCCGGTCCCGGGCGCTCGTCGGTGAAGGCCGGGTTGGTGGAGGCCGGCGAGATCTCGATGATGCCTTCCTCGGCATAGACCGAAGAAGCCGGGATCGAGGAGCCCGAGCAGAAATGGCCCGCCACGAAAACCACGCCGGAACCGGCGAATTGATTGGCAACGGCCACGGCCTGCTTGGGATCGCAGGCGTCGTCGCCCACTTCCAGCTTCAGCATCTCGCCGTTGACGCCGCCCGCCTCGTTGATGTCGGCAACCGCCTGCTCGGCGCCCGCCTTCATCTGCTCGCCGAACGAAGCGTACTGACCCGTCATGGGACCGGCGACGGCAATCGTGATGTCCGCCCAGGCGGACCCGGTCATCATGAGGCTGAGTGCTGCGCCAGCCATAAGTGCCTTTTTCATGATTACTCCCTTAAAAACACCAGAAGTTCCCTTGGCTCTCCGGAAATGGTGTTCGGTTTTCCGGTTTGGCCCGCGCGGGCTTGGCGGCCCGCTTAACCGGCATGAAAGCCCAATTCAAAAGAGAAATAAAGGCTTCATACCCGTTAATCGTGAATCTCAGGCACCTGTGCGCCGCCAGCCGAGCGGCCCGCTGCGCTGATATTCGAAACTGTACTGTGTCGACATTTGCCCGGCTCTCGTGATCCGCTTGCCGATGAAGGCGATGATCAGCAGAGCGATCAGGTCGACGACGTAGTATTGCAGGGAAAGCAGCGTGCCCTCGAACAACGCGAAATGGATGAACCGCGTCGCCGCGGCCAAAAGCACGATGTAGAAGGCGAGTTGCGCGTCTCCCTGCCAGGCGCGCGCCATGGCGCGCCCCGTGAGATAGGCGGCGCTGCCGGCCAGAAGCAGGGTGACGAAGAAGAATTCCCAGAAAGTGACTTCCCAGATCAGGGTGTTCTGGTGCTCCATCAGTGCCTCCCGCCTTCCAGATACGCGGCGCGTACCTCTTCCTTCTTGAGCAGTTCCGCACCGGTGCCGCTCATGGTGATGACGCCATTGACCATGACATAGCCGCGATGGGCGAGCTTCAACGCGTGGAAGGCGTTCTGCTCGACCAGGAAGACGGTCAGGCCTTCCTTCTCGTTGAGCTCTCGGATCGCGTCGAAGATCTGCTTGACGATGAGCGGCGCAAGGCCAAGCGAGGGCTCGTCGAGCAACAGCAGCTTCGGCCGGCTCATCAGCGCCCGGGCGATCGCCAGCATCTGTTGCTCGCCGCCCGAAAGCGTGCCGCCGCGCTGGCCGATGCGCTCCTTGAGACGCGGGAACAGCTTGAAGACCTTGGCCAGATCCTCGTCGAACAGCGACGGATCCACCAGCGCCGCGCCCATCTGGAGATTCTCTAGAACCGTCATGCGCGGAAAGATGCGACGGCCTTCCGGCGACTGGGCGATGCCGTGGCTGACGATCTCGTGCGTCGGCATCTGCGTGATGTCCTTGCCGTCATAGACGATCTGTCCGGTACGCGCCCGCGGATCGCCGCAGATGGTCATCATCAGTGTCGACTTGCCGGCTCCGTTGACGCCGATCATCGTGACGATCTCGCCGCGATGCACGTCGAGGTCGACACCGCGCAGGGCGACGATGTTGCCGTAATAGGTCTCGACGCCGCGCACCGAGAGCAGCAGTTCAGCCGCGCCGTTCATGCCTTGCCTCCCTTAGCGGTGGTCTTCTTCTTCGGCTGCGCGCCCCGCTTGCCCGGAACGCTGGTCGGCACCTCGCCCTTGTCGACGCGCTTGGAGAATTCCGTCTCGCCGCCCCTGGCCAGAACCTTGGCCTGCTTCACCCATTCCTCGCGCTCGATGCGGCCGGGGAAGGACAGATAGGCACCGACCCACTCGATCTCGGCTTTCTTCCAGGCCGCCACCTGGTCGAAATGCCAGATGCCGAGCGCGTTGAGCTTCTTCTCGTTGGCCGGGCCGACGCCCTTGATGCGCGTGAGATTGTTGGCGCCGCCGGCGCGCGGCTTTCTGGTGCCGTGCGGCTGCTTGCCGGGATAATCGGCCGCGTTGGCGATCTTGATCTCGCTCGCAGCCGTGGAGGCGGCCTTTGCCTTGTCGGCCGCCGGCTTCGCCTTGGGCGCGGCCCGTCGTGCGGCCGCCCCGCTCTGCGCTCCGGCATCCGTCAGCGGCTGGGCAGGCGCCGCCTGGCGCTTTGCCGGCTTCGCCGCGGCAGCGGACTTCGCAGTGCTCGCCTTGCGCTGCCGGGCAGGCTTCCTGGCGGGCTCGGCAGCGGCCTCTTCCTGCTCCACCTTCTTGACGTCCTTGCGCACTTCCGGCACGTCGATCTCGGCCTCCTCGTCGACGCCGAGATAGGCGGCAATGACTTTCGGATCCGACTTCACGGATCCGGCGGAGCCGTCGGAGATCTTGACGCCGTAGTCGAGCACCACGACATGGTCGGAAATCTCCATCACCACGCCCATGTCGTGCTCGATCAAAAGCACGGACACCTGGTGCTCGTCGCGGATGTATTTGAGCAGGTTGTTGAGTTCGGCCGATTCGCGCGGGTTGAGACCCGCCGCCGGCTCGTCGAGGCACAGGAGCTGCGGTCCGATGCACATGGCACGGGCGATCTCCAGCCGTCGCTGGGCGCCATAGGGAAGATCGGCCGCCGGATCGTCGGCGCGGTCGATGAGATGCGTGCGCTCGAGCCAGTAGACCGCCTTCTGGATCGCCTCGTCCTGCGCTTTCTTGTAGCTTGGCAGGCCGAGAATGCCGCCGATGGAGAACCCGGAAGCCACCATCAGCGTGTTGTGCTGGGCGACCAGCAGGTTTTCGAGCACCGTCATCCCGCCGAACAGGCGGATGTTCTGGAAGGTGCGCGCCACCCGGGCCTTGTGCGAGATCTCATGGTCGGGCATGCGTTCGAGCAGGAAGACCGAGCCGTCGCCGGAGCTCTTCCACTTCAGGCCGCTGGCCGTCACCTCCCCGACCGTCGCCTCCTGCCGGCCGGGGCCGTGGCGCATGACGATGCGCCCTTCGGTGGGCTTGTAGAAGCCCGTCACGCAGTTGAAGACCGTCGTCTTGCCGGCCCCGTTGGGGCCGATCAGCGCGGTGATGTCGCCGCGCCCGACATTGAAGGAGAGGTCGCCGACGGCCACGAGGCCGCCGAATCGCATGGTCAGGTGCTCGACGCTGAGGACGGGATCGCGATCCCAGTTCGGCGCCGTCTCGTCGATGGTTGTCATGTTCGTCGCCGCGTTCATCAGTGTCCCTCGCCCTGAGCCACCAGATCGGCGCCAATGCGCTTCTTTTCCTTGAGGACGGCGGAAGGTTCGCGTGTCGAGACCAGGCCGCGCGGTTTCCAGACCATGATCAGCACCATGGCAAGGCCGAAGATCAGCATGCGGTACTGCACGGGATCGAACCCGCCGCCGAAGACCTGCTGCAGGAAGCCCAGATTGCGCAGAAGCTCGATGCCGCCGATCATCACCACGGCGGCGATCACGACGCCGATCTGCGAGCCGAGGCCGCCGAGAACGACGATCGCCAGGATGATGGCCGATTCCAGGAAGGTGAAGCTCTCCGGCGAGATGAAGCCCTGCCGCGTGGCGAAGAACGAGCCGGCGAAGCCGCCGAACATGGCGCCGATGGCGAAGGCCGTCAGCTTTGTGTTGCGGGTGTTGATGCCGAGCGAACGGCAGGCGATCTCGTCTTCGCGCAGCGCCTCCCAGGCCCGCCCGATGGGCAGGCGGCGAAGCCGCAACGTCACGAAATTGGTGATCAGTGCGAGAACCAGGATGATGTAGTAGAGGAAGATGAAGCGCTGGATCGGATCGTAGGCGATGCCGAAGAAATCGGCGAAACCGCCCTCGCCGCGCTTCAGTTCCAGGCCGAAGAAGGTGGGTTTCGGAATGCCCGAAATGCCGTCCGGGCCATTGGTGAACTCATACCAGTTGAGCAGCACCACGCGGATGATCTCGCCGAAGGCCAGCGTGACGATGGCAAGATAATCGCCGCGCAACCGCAGAACCGGGAAGCCCAGGATCAGCCCCCAGGACGCCGCCAGGATGCCGGCGAGCGGCAGGGCGAGCCAGAAGCCGAAGCCGAAATACTGGGCGAGCAGCGCGAAGGAATAGGCGCCGACCGCGTAGAAGGCGACGTATCCGAGATCGAGCAGGCCGGCGAGGCCGACGACGATGTTCAGGCCCCAGCCGAGCATGATGTAGGTCATGATCAGGATGGCCAGGTCGATGAACTGGCGGTCCTTGTTGGGGAAGAAGATCGTGAAGAAGAAGGGCAGGATCAGCGCGAAGGCGAGCAGCGCGCGCTTCAGCCATTTCGCCACCTGGTCGGCAGCATCGCCCGAGCCCGGGGCCTTGACCTTCATGCGCCGCGTGACGGGCCTGTGCGTCTTGTAGACAAACAGGTTGAGCAGCAGACGGCCGGCAAAGACGATGAGGATCGACACGATCCACGCCCCCCAGCGCATCTTGAGGTCGAGGCCGCCCGGCGCGATGTCGGTGCGGATGCCGATGAAGAAGAAGCCGAGGACGCCGGCGAGGAAGGCCGCGGCCAGCGCATCCTTGACCGATTCGGCGAAGGAGTTCGGATCGCGCTGGCCCCCGGGGGCCGTCGACAGGCGGCGGGCTTCCGCCTCCGCCTGCGCCCCCACGGGCGTGATGTCGGAGGTGGGTGCGTTGGTGTTGCCAGCCATCAGACCTTCTCCACTTCCGGTTGGCCGAGCAGGCCGGATGGCAGGAATATCAGCACGATGGCGAGGATGGAGAAGGCCGCCACGTCCTTGTATTCCACGGAGAAATAGCCGGACCAGAAGACCTCGATCAGGCCGATCAGAAGCCCGCCCAGCATGGCGCCCGGCAGCGAGCCGATGCCGCCGAGCACGGCGGCGGTGAACGCCTTAACGCCAGCCAGGAAGCCGATGTAGAAATCGATCACGCCGTAAAGCAGCAGGAACATCAGGCCGGCCACGGCGGCCAGCGCCGCCCCCATCACGAAGGTCAGCGAGATGGTGCGGTCGACATTGATGCCGAGCAGGGCGGCCATCTTGCGGTCCTGCTCGCAGGCGCGCTGGGCGCGGCCGAGCGGCGTGCGCGAGATCAGAAGGGTGAAGCCCGCCATCAGCACGATGGTCGTGACGATGATGATCATCTGCATATAGGACATCTGGACGACGATGGTGCCGGCCTCGGTCGACCCCTCCATCAGTGTGACGCCGCCGCGGATCTGCGGCGGCAGCGGCTTGACGCGCGCCCCCTGCGTGATCTGCACGAAATTCTGCAGCACGATCGACATGCCGATGGCGGTGATCAACGGCGCGAGGCGGAAGGAGCCGCGCAAGGGCCTGTAGGCCAGGCGCTCGACCGTCCATCCCCAGGCGGACGTGAACAGCATCGCGATGATGAGAACGATGAGCAGCACCACGGGCAGGAACGTGAAGCCCAGCACCGTCGTCAGGACCAGGAACATCGCCAGCGCGATGAACGAACCGATCATGAAGACGTCGCCATGGGCGAAGTTGATCATTCCGATGATGCCGTAAACCATCGTGTAACCGATGGCGATCAGCCCGTAGATGGAACCCAGCGTCAGCCCGTTGATAAGCTGCTGGACGAAATATTCCATGTGATAAGCAACTCCCCTGAAATGTCGCTCCGCGAGCGCATTTCTTATTCTTTTCCCCTTTTAGTCGTAGAGAATTGACGCTCGATTGCAACGCCAAATTTTCCACGGCCGGTTTTCGCACCACGGGCCGGTTGCTCCGGCTCCTATTGACGCGGGAAGCTAGCACCTGCCCGATGCAATGTCATTGCGATGAGGGCGCGATTTCACGAAAAATTCGGGGATTTAGGCGGCGTTCTACCATATCCGCGCATGATTATTGCAAATTTGCGATAAAATCGCCGATGCTGCGCGGGATGTGAAAATGCCCGCATCGTCGTGCGATGCGGGCAGGCAGCGGTTGTTCGAATGGTGCGGAAAAGCCGCTTAATTCATGGTCGGAATGACGAACTCCGCACCGTCCTTGACGCCCGACGGCCAACGCGAAGTGACCGTCTTGGTCTTGGTGTAGAATCGGAACGCATCCGGCCCATGCTGGTTCAGATCGCCGAAGGCGGAAGCCTTCCACCCTCCGAAAGTATAATAGGCGATCGGCACCGGGATGGGCACGTTGACGCCGACCATGCCGACCTCGACGCGCGCGGCGAAATCGCGTGCCGCATCGCCGTCACGCGTGAAGATGGCGACGCCGTTGCCGTATTCGTGGTCGTTGGGCAGCGCCAGCGCCTCCTCATAGGTGTTGGCGCGCACGACGGAGAGGACCGGCCCGAAGATCTCTTCCTTGTAGATGCGCATGTCCTTGGTGACGTTGTCGAACAGGCAGCCGCCCATATAGTAGCCGTTCTCGTAGCCCTGCATCTTGAAGCCGCGGCCGTCGACCAGCAGCTTGGCGCCTTCCTTCACGCCGAGATCGACATAGCCCTTGACGCGCTCCAGCGCCTGCGCCGTCACCAGCGGGCCGAAATCGGCCGAGGCATCGGTCGACGGGCCGACCTTGAGGCTCTCGACGCGCGGGATGAGCTTTTCGACCAGCCGGTCGGCGGTCTCCTTGCCGACGGGCACGGCGACCGAGACGGCCATGCAGCGCTCGCCGGCCGAGCCGTAGCCGGCGCCGATCAGCGCGTCGACCGTCTGGTCCATGTCCGCGTCGGGCATGATGATCAGATGGTTCTTGGCGCCGCCGAAGCACTGGGCGCGCTTGCCGTTGGCGGTGGCGCGGCCATAGATGTACTGCGCGATCGGCGTCGAGCCGACGAAGCCGACCGCCTTGATGTCCGGATCGTCGAGGATGGCGTCGACGGCCTCCTTGTCGCCGTTGACGACATTGAGGACGCCTTCCGGCAGGCCCGCCTCGATAAACAGCTCGGCGATGCGCATCGGCACGCCCGGATCGCGCTCCGACGGCTTCAGCACATAGGCGTTGCCGCAGGCGAGCGCCGGAGCGATCTTCCACAGCGGGATCATGGCGGGGAAGTTGAACGGCGTGATGCCGGCGACGACGCCGAGCGGCTGGCGCATGGAGTAGACGTCGATGCCGGGGCCGGCGCCTTCCGTGTACTCGCCCTTCATCATGTGCGGGGCGCCGATGCACACCTCCACCACCTCGAGGCCGCGCTGGATGTCGCCCTTGGCGTCGGGAATGGTCTTGCCGTGCTCGCGCGCCAGAAGCTCGGCGAGCGCGTCATATTCGCGGTGCACGAGGTCGAGGAACTTCATGAGCACGCGCACGCGGCGCTGCGGGTTGGTCCTCGCCCAGCCGACCTGCGCGGCCTTGGCGTTCTCCACCGCGGCGCGCACTTCGGCGGCGCTCGCCAGGGCGACCCTGCCGCGCACCGAACCGTCCATGGGCTGCATCACGTCCTGACTGCGCCCGCTGGTGCCGGCGACACGCTTGCCGCCGATGAAATGACCGATCTCCTCCATGAGGCATCTCCCTGGTTTGGAATTTTTCGCATTGTCCCGCTTCACGGCCGCCTTTGCAACGCGAGGGAAAAAGCAGCCGTTGTGCAAAATTTAATGCAAACATATAATGTTCGGTGCGAAAATTGCTTATCCAATGGTGCGATTCCAACAGATGGTACCCATCCGTTGGGAAAAATGATCCCACCAGATCAACAACTTGTGGATCAGACCACTGAGAGGACAGATGAACTGGGACGACGTGCGGATTTTCCTGGCCGTGGCGCGTGCCGGCCAGATCCTGGGGGCGGCAAGGCGGCTGGAGCTGAACCACGCCACCGTCTCACGGCGGGTGGCGGCGCTGGAGGAGGCCGTCGGCGCCAAGCTGTTCCATCGCCTGACGACGGGCACCGAGCTGACCGCGGCGGGCGAGCAGTTGCTGGCGACGGCCGAGCGCATGGAGGCCGACATGATCGCCGCCCGTGCCGAGATCGCCGGCGAAAGCGAGGACGTGACCGGCACGGTGCGCATCGGCGCGCCCGACGGCTTCGGCGTCGCCTTCCTGGCATCGCGGCTGGGTGCGCTGACCGCCCGCCATCCCGGCCTTGCGGTGCAGCTCGTGCCGGTGCCGCGCTCCTTCTCCCTGTCGCGGCGCGAGGCCGACATCGCCATCACCGTCGACCGGCCGACAGAAGGGCGGCTCGTCGCCGCCAAGCTGGTCGACTACACGCTCGGCCTCTACGCCTCCAGGGCCTACGCCGCCGAGCACGGCCTGCCGAAGGGCGCCGGCGAGCTCGCCGCGCACCGGCTGGTCGGCTACGTGCCGGACCTGGTGTTCAGCCCGACGCTCGATTACGGAACCGAAATCTGGGAGAACTGGCGCGCCGATTTCGCCGTGTCCTCGGCCATGGGCCAGGTGGAGGCGGTGCGCGCGGGCACCGGCATCGGCATTCTGCACACCTTTATCGCGCGCGGCCATGACGACCTGGTGCCGCTCGGCTGGGCCGGGCCGATCCGCCGCAGCTACTGGCTCGTCTACCACGAATCGATGCGCCCGACCCGCCGCATCCAGGCCGCCGCCGCCTTCATCGGCGAGCTGGTGGAGAAGGAGCGGCAGCGCTTCGTGTGAACGGGACGGCGCATCGGCCCCGCCGCTTCAAGCAAAAGAAGCGCTAGCTGGCCCGCTCCAGCATCTCGACCATCTGCGAATAGCCCCGCGAACGGGCGTGCTCCAGCGGCGTCACCCCGTCGCGGTCGGCGATCGACCGGTCCGCGCCGGCATCGAGCAGCAGGCGGACGACCTGCTGATGGTCCGCACCGCCATCGCCGAGGATCACCGCTTCGATCAGGGCGGTCCAGCCGAGATTGTTGACGTGGTCGAGCGGCGCGCCGGCAGCGATCAGGCGTCGGACCACCTCGACGTGCCCGAGATGGGCGGCGGCGATCAGCGCCGTTCCGTCGTACGGGCTGGTGACCAGCCCCGGCTCGTTGCCGAGCTCGATGGCGAGCGACATGAGTTCCGGATCGTCCGCGACCGCGGCGATGGTCACCACGTCATAGGCCTGGCCCTCCAGCGCGTTCATGTTAGCGCCCGCTTCGGCGAGGGCACGCAGCGCCTCCTCATGCGAGGCGAACGCCGCGACATGGGCCGGCGTGCGGCCTCGGCCGTCGCGCCCGTTGACATCAATCGCCGTGCCGGCAAGCCGGCGGATGTCTTCGACATCGCCGCGCTGGGCCGCGTCATGCAGCCCGGTGAAGGCAGCGATCTCCGCGCTCGACGGCGCTGTCTGCGCGTGAACCGGGAAGGCGAGTGCGAGAAGTGCAGGAATGAGGATCGTTCGAAGCATGGCGAAAGCCTCTCCATTGGCTGTGGCCCGCGCTGGCGGTCCGATCCGGACGGATGGACCACCGGTCTGGCCATTGCGGCTCATTCGGCGCCGATGGCGTCCAGCCCGGCGCGCGCGCAGGTGGCGTCGATATCGCCCGACGGCGCACCGCCGACGCCGATGCCGGCGACGAGAGCGCCGCCGATCCTGACCGGCAGGCCCCCTGCCTGGATCACCAGACGCGCATCCATGTCGCGCAGGCCGGCATTCTGCGGATTGGCGCTGATGAACTCGGCGAGCCCCGCGGTGTCGCGGCCCATCGCCGCCGAGGCAAAGGCCTTGCCCTTGGCGCTGTCGGCGGTGTGCGGGCCGGACTGGTCCGCCTTGAGCAGCACCTTGGTCGCCCCGTCGCGCGCCACCACCGCAACGCTCACATTGTGCCCTTCGGCGGCGCATGCGTTGAGCGCCGTCTGGGCGGCCGTCACGGCCATGTCGAGCGGCAGGTAGGGAGCTTGCGGAAGCTCCTGCGCGACCACTGCGGCAGGGGCGAGGACGGAAGCTGCAAACACGAATTCACGGATCATCGGGATCTCCTTTTCTTCGGTGGAGAAAAGCTAACGCCGGCGCGCCGCGCGCAACATTCGTAGGGTTTGCACGGCGGTCCGTAGTTCTACGGAGACCTCTACCGCCCTTCGAGCCAGATGCGGGTCAGTTCCGCCTGCGAGGTGGTGCCCAGCTTGGCGCCGATGGCGGCGCGATGGCTTTCCACCGTGCGCGGAGACAGGCCGAGCCCCTCGGCGATCTGCCGTGTGGTGTATCCCTCGGCGACGCGGTCGAGGATCTCCCGTTCGCGGGCGGTGAGCGCGGCGAGGAGCGCCTGCGTCTCCGCCTTCTCGGCGCGGCCACGCAGGCTTTTCTCCAGCGCCTCCTGGCCGCGCTGGATCGCATCGATCAGATCCTGCTCGTCGACCGGCTTGGACAGGAAATCGATCGCACCGTTGTGGAAGGCCCTGCGACAGGCCTCGATGTCGCCATGGCCGGAGATGACGATCGTCGGCCAGTCCACCCCCTGCTCCGCCAGCCGCTCCTGCAGCTTCAATCCCGAGATCAGCGGCATGCGGATGTCGAGAACGAGGCACCCGGGCTCAAGCTGCCCGACCCGGGCCAGAAACGCCTGCGGATCGGCAAAGCCCGTGACCTTGATCCCCACCGTCGACAGGAGGAGGCCGAGCGCGCTGCGCACCGCATCGTCGTCGTCCACCAGATAGACGGGACAGGTCATTGTGCGGCCTCCTTCATCGCGTCGGCGCTCGGCAGGACGACGCGGAACTTCGCCCCCGACCCGCCATCGACCAGGGAAATCTCGCCGCCGGCGCGCTCCACGAGGCGCTGGCTGAGCGCCAGGCCGAGCCCCGTCCCGCCGGTCCGGGTGGTCGTGAACGGCGTGAAGAGCCGCCGGCGCAGATCGTCCCTGACACCCGGCCCGTTGTCGGCGACCTCCAGCACGGCCCGGGTCCCGTCCAGCGCGAGCGCGACCGTCACCCGGCCCGGCCCGTCGGCCCCCTCCAGCGCCTCGACGGCGTTGCGCACGAGGTTGAACACCACCTGCTCCATCTCGACGGGATCGGCGACGACCAGGACGGGTGTTCGCGGCATGTCGAGCTCCAGCCGCACGCCGCCCGGCTTGGTCGCTTGCGCCATCAGGGCCTCGACATTGCCGATCGCCTCGCGCAGGTCGAAGGCAGACGGGGCGGCGCGTTGCGGGCGCGACCAGTCGCGAAACCGCTCGAGGATGCCGGATGCCCGGCGCGCCTGGGTCACCGTGTCTTCGAGCACCGCTTCCAGAGCCGCTGCGTCGCCGCGACCGAGCAGCCTGCGCCCCGCCTGGGCCTGCGCGAGGATCGCGGTCAGCGGTTGCGTGAGCTCGTGCGCCAGGCCGCTGGCCATCTCGCCGAGCGCGTTGACCCGCGAAGCATGGGCAAGGCGCGCCTCCACCGTGCTGAGCCGCGCCTGCCGCATGGCGGCGCGCGTGCGGGCGCGCTGGCGGAAGACCGCCAGCGCCGCGAGATAAAGCAGGCTGACGGCAGCGGCGACGAGGGCGGTTCGCAAGGGCGGGAAGAGATCGGCGAACCCGATCTCCATCCCGGTTTCCAGAAGGAGCGGCTGCGAGGCGCTGCCCAGCGGCTTGGAGAAGCGGGCCGAGGACGGTAGCACGGCCGGGCCATAAAGGCTCTCGCCGCCCGGCAGCGACAGGCGAAGGGAAACGCTCGGACGCGACCAGAACGGCCCCGCTTCGCCGATCAGCCTGCCGGCGTCGATCCCCAGCGCGAGCCCGTAGAGCGCGGCATCCGTGTTGGGGCTGCGCTTGACCATCATGTAATGGTTCGGCCGCTCCGTGCGGGCGAGCAGTACGATCCGCCCGTCGGAGGAGCGCGCGGCGTTGCGGATCTCCTCGGCCACGGCAGGCGGGAGAGATCCGATACCGATCGTCGCCTGCCGTTCAGCAAGCGGCACCAGCTGCACGTTGTCGATGCGCGGATAGAAGCGGGTGATGGTGGCCGCGACATCGAGAAACAGATCGGCCCTGCGCCCCTCGCCGGCGACCGCGATTGCCGACAATGCCGTCATGTGCGCGTCGTGCTGATCGGCCCGCTGGGACACCAGCCGGTGGAGGATGGTGCTCTCCTGCCCGAGCTCCGAGACCAGGGTCAGCCGCTGGTAGGCCGCCAGCGCCCCGCCGGCCAGAAGCAGGAGCAGGACCCAGAGCAGGATCGGCCATAGCCGAACCCCGCCGATGTGGCGACCGTCGCGTATCATCGGGACAAGTTACCAGTTCGCACGCCGCGTCCAAGCCCTTTGCGGGCGGGCCCGTGCCGGCAGCCGACATGCCGGCGCTCTCGACGACCACGGCGGACGGGGGACGCCCGCCGTGGAATGCGGTCACGACCGCCGGGTGGCACCGCGCCCGAGGCGCAGCTGCGCAAGGAGAGTGACCGTCGCCATCGCCGCCACATATGCGGCCAGCGGCCAGGCGGTATCGCCGTCCAGGAGCACGACGAACGAGGTTCCGATCACGCCGACGATCAGGCTCTGGATGCAGAAATGCAGCGCGACCGCCGTCCCCGCGATCTCGCCGAACGCCTGCAACGCACCGTTGGCGGTGACGGAGGTGGTGAAGACGATGCCGACAGCCACCAGCCACATCGGCACGATGAAGGGCAGGAAGGAAGGCGCCAGGACGAGTTGTCCGAGCATCAGGAGACCCGCCCCGAGGATGAACAGCGCCATGCCACGCCGCACGCTCCCCGCGATCCCCCAGCGCTCGACGAACCGCCTGGCAAAGCGCGTCGTGGCGATCATAACCAGGGCCACGGTGGCAAAAGCCAGACTGAACTCCAGCTCCGTCAGCCCCGCCCCTTCCATCAGGACACGCGGCGCGGTGGAGAAGAAGACGAAGAACGCCCCCATCGCCGTGCCGAACGCCATGGTGTAGGTCCAGAACGCCATGCTGGCGAACACCGGGCGGAAGCCCGTCCCGCGCGGCGCAGCGTTGCGGGGCCGCGTCTCATGCCATTGCGGCAGCACCAGCGCCAGCATCGCGACGGCCGGCGCGCCCAGGGCGATGAAGACGCCGCGCCATCCGAACGCGTTGACGATGAGCGCTCCCACGATCGGGCCGAGCGCCGGCACGAAGGCCAGCATGGCGCTCATCAGGCTGTAGACGAGAGCGCTCTCCGGCCGGTCGGCATAGACGTCGCGCACCGTGGCGAACAGGGCGACCAGCATCGCCGACGCCCCGACCGCCTGCAAAAGACGCAGCGCCACGAACGGATAGGCCGACGAGGTTGCCGCGAGGGCGAACGAGCAGGCCGCAAAGACGACGGCGCCGCCGATCAGCACCGGGCGCCGGCCCAGGCGGTCCGACAGCGGGCCGAACACGATCTGCCCGACGCCGAGCATGATCATGTAGAAGGTCAGCGTGAGCTGGACCACGGCCGGCGTCGTGTTCAGAATGCCGGGCATCGCCGGGACGACCGGCAGGTAGATATCCATGCCGAGCGAGGCAAGGAGGTTGAAGGGTGCCAGCAGCACCAGCGCCACCGGCAGGCTGTGGGTCCACAGCCGTGGGTTTCGAGTAAGCATGGGAAAGCATCCGCTCGAGTGATGAACATTCGGCGGCGGCCTGCCTCACGATCCGGGATCGGGGTCCGAACAGACTGCCGCAACAACAAGAAGCGTTGTTGCGGCTTACCGGTCTGACGTCTTGGATCCCATGGTCATGCCCTTCGCGGGTTGCAATCTTCAGGTTTTGAAAAACCGTGTCTACCAGCGCGGCACGGCCAGGGCAACAGCATCGCCCTGCCGCACAAAGCGGCGGCGTCTCAGACGAACGGTCTGGCCGGATCGTAGCGCCGCGGCAAGAGCCGCTCGAAATAGGCGCGACCCGTGTCCGAGATCCTGTTCTCGTGGAGATGCAGGAAATCGTCCGGCATGACCCGCGTCTTGCCGGCCACCGCATTGAGATCGACCGCCCGGCAGACCGTCTTCTCGCCGTCGAACTCTAGGGCCACGGAACCGTCGCCCTGTTCGATGGAGGCAACGGCGAAGGCGCCGGCCTCGAAAGCCTCGCGCGCATCCGTGCCGTTGACGGTGGCGATGTTGCCGCGCGGCAGATAGCCGAACGTGTCGACACGGGCGCGGCGGCCGGGCATGTCCTCGGCCAGGATGCGCTCAATGGCCTGGCCGAGATCGCTGCCGGACAATTTGAGATTGCCGTGCGCGTCGCGCTCCTGCAATTCCGGCGGCACCAGCGTTTCGACCAGCGACCGCCCCTCGGCGTCGGCAACGCCCTCCGACATGGCGACGATGCAGCGCCCGCGCCGGTGGAACACGGTCTTGACGTCGTCGATGAAGCGCTTGCGCTCGAACGGGCGCTCCGGCACGTAGATGAGATGCGGACCGCTTTCCTCGTCCAGCGTCCAGGCGGCGCCCGAGGCGGTGAGAAAGCCGGCATGGCGGCCCATGACGATGCCGACATAGATGCCCGGCAGGGCGCGGAAGTCGAGATCGACGCTGAGGAAGGCACCCGCCACCATCTCGGCGGCGGAGATGAAGCCCGGCGTGTGGTCGCTCTCCATCAGGTCGTTGTCGATGGTCTTGGGCGCGTGCATGAAGGTCATGCCGCCGCCGGAGGCATCGCGCAGGATGGCCTGCGTGCCGGAGGTGTCGTTGCCGCCGATGTTGATGAAGGCGTCCGCGCCGACCCCCTTCAGCCCTTTCATGATCGTCTCGCAATAGGCCGCGTCCGGCTTGTCACGCGTCGAGCCGAGGGCGGCGCTGGGCGTCGCGGCGATGCGCATGAGCTCCGCCTCCGGCAGATCGGACAGGGTGACGAAGCGGCCGTCGCGCACCCCGCGCACACCATGCAGCGCGCCGAGCACGCGCGAACCGGGATAACGCCGGCGCGCCTCCAGCGTTGCACCCACCACGGTCTGGTTGATGACGGCGGTCGGCCCGCCGCCCTGCGCGATGACGATTGTTACGCTCATACCGGACGTCCTCTCTGCGGTGGGAACCGCCCAAGCATGGCATGGGAGGCAGACCCGGGGAAAGGCAAAATGCGCGAAACCGCGGCGGTCGGCCCTCCCGGTTCAGCAAAGCGGGAAGGCCGCGGCCAGCTCTAATCGAACTTCTTGCGCGCCTTCTTCTTGCCGCCCGCAGCAAGCTTGTCGGCGTTCGGCCTGCCGGCCTTCTTGCCCTTGCCGCCCCAGGGCCTCGCCTCGGCGCTTTCCTGACCGCCTTTGCGATGCGGCTTGCCGGAAGGCTTGCGCTCGCCCTTGCCGCCATACGGCTTTGCACGGGGGCGCGGGGAAAAGCTCGGCGCGCCGGCAAGACGCGCGACGCGGATGCTTCCTTCCAGCATCGCCTGCGGGCCGATCGCTTCCAGGAAACGCTCGACGCTGGCGGCATCGATCTCGACGCAGGTCTCCTCCGGCTGAATCCTGATGGCGCCGATCTCCCGCTTGGTGATGCCCCCGGCGCGGCACAGGAGCGGAACGAGCCAGCGCGGCTCCGCATTCTGCTTGCGGCCGACGGAGAGTGAGAACCAGGCGCCGTCGGAAAAATCCTCGCGGCGCGGCTTGCGCTCCTCGCGCCCGCCGGCCTCATGGATGGTCACCTCGGAAAGGTCTTCGGGCGCCGACAGCCTGCCGCGCTGGAGGCGGATGAAGGCGGCCGCCACCTGCTCGGCGCCATGTTCGGCGAGCAGCGCGCCGACCATCTCGGCCTCGCTCTCCTGCACCGGCTCACCCAGGCTCGCATCGGCCATCAGCCGTTCATCGTCGCGGCGCAGCACCGCCTCGGCGGAAGGCGGGTTGGCCCATGCGACCTCGATCCTGGCATCGCGCAGCAGCCGCTCGGCGCGGCGCCGGCCGTTGACCGGCACGATCAGCGCGCTGACGCCTTTGCGCCCGGCCCGCCCGGTGCGGCCGCTGCGATGCAGGAGCGTTTCGCTGTTGGTCGGCAGGTCGGCATGGACGACCAACTCGAGATTGGGCAGGTCGATGCCGCGCGCCGCCACGTCGGTCGCCACGCACACGCGCGCCCGCCCGTCGCGCATCGCCTGCAGGGCATGCGAGCGCTCGTTCTGGCTGAGCTCGCCCGACAACGCCACGACGGAGAAGCCGCGGTTGTTGAAGCGCGCCGTGACGTGGTTCACCGTGGCACGCGTGTTGCAGAACACCAGGGCATTCTTGGCCTCGTAATAGCGCAAGACGTTGATGATCGCGTTTTCCCGCTCCTGCGGCAGGACGAGGAAGCCGCGATAGTCGATGTCGCCGTGCTGCTTCTGCTCGGCGGCGGTGGTGATGCGCACGGCATCGCGCTGATAGTTCTTCGCCAGGTTGGCGATGGTGCGCGAGACCGTGGCCGAGAACATCAGCGTGCGGCGTCCGACGGGAGCCGCGTCGAGGATGAACTCCAGATCCTCGCGGAAGCCGAGATCGAGCATCTCGTCGGCCTCGTCGAGCACCACCGCGCGCAGGTTCGACATGTCGAGCGCATCGCGGCGGATGTGGTCGCACAGCCGGCCGGGCGTGCCGACGACGATGTGCGCACCGCGTTCGAGCGCCCGGCGCTCGGTGCGGATGTCCATGCCGCCGACGCAGGAGGCGACGAGCGCCCCCGTTTCGGCATAGAGCCATTCGATCTCGCGCTTGACCTGCAGGGCCAGCTCGCGCGTCGGCGCGACGACGAGCCCGAGCGGCGCGCCGGCGGGGCCGAAACGCTCCTGCCCGTCGAGCAGGCTCGGCGCCAGCGCGATGCCGAAGGCGACCGTCTTGCCCGAGCCGGTCTGCGCGGAAACGAGCGCATCCGCGCCCCGCGGCTCGATCCCGAGAACCGCCTTCTGGACCTGGGTCAGCTCCCGATAGCCGCGCTTGTCCAATGCCCGGCCAAGCGCCGGAACTATGCCTTCGTATTCAGTCATTCGTCTTCTTCCGGAAACGGCAGGCGCGCCCCTCGCATGGTTTCGTGGGCGCGCGGCGCGGCGTTTTGCCGACGCTTTGCGCCGTACCTACGCGGGCCGGAAGCAAATGTACAGGAGGTGCGGGGAAATTCGGCGCGGCGACGACCACCGGCCGTTCAGCCGGCCGGCCGCCTAGCGCATCGGCCCGAACATCGGAATCGATTTTTGGAAAGCACAATGCGCAGATTCAAGGATCTACAGCGATGCGGAGTGCCGCCGCTCAGCCGACGAAGGCGCGCTCGACGACGAAGTCCGCCGGCTCGGCGTTGGAGCCTTCCTTGAGCCCGGCCTTCTCGACCAGCGCCTTGACGTCCTTGAGCATCGCCATCGAGCCGCAGATCATGACGCGGTCGTTCTCGCGGTTGAACGGCTCGGTGCCGAGCGCCTTGAACAGCTCGCCATTCTCGATCAGCGTGGTGATGCGGCCCGTGACCGGCGAGGGCTCACGCGTCGTGGAGGTGAAATGGGTAAGCCGCCCCTCGACCAGCTCGCCGATCAGCGGATCGTCCTTCAGAGCCGCCACCAGCTCCTTGCCGTAGTCGAGCTCAGCCACGTCGCGGCAGGTGTGGGTGAGGATGATGCGGTCGAACTTCTCGTAGGTCTCCGGATCGCGGATGAGGCTGGCGAAGGGCGCGATGCCCGTGCCGGTCGAGATCATGTAGAGGTTCTTGCCGGGCGTCAGCGCGTCGTTGACCAGCGTGCCGGTGGACTTCTGGCGCATCAGCACCACGTCGCCCGGCTGGATCTTCTGCAAATGCTGGGTGAGCGGGCCGTCCGGCACCTTGATGGAGAAGAACTCGATCTCCTCGTCCCAGTTGGGGCTGGCGATGGAATAGGCGCGGAAGACCGGCTTCTGCGCGTTCGGCAGGCCGATCATCACGAATTCGCCGGAGCGGAAGCGGAAGCTCTGCGGACGGGTGATGCGGAACGAGAAGAGGCGATCCGTATAGTGCTTGACCGAAACGACGCGCTCGGCATGGCAGCCGGCGGGTATCGGAAATTCGGGGGCCTTCTCGGCCTGGGTCTCGCGAAGCGCGGCGCTGTCCATGGATCACTTCCCTCGTTCGGTCGGAAATCTGTATGCCTGTTTCTGACGCGGATGCAAACCTCAAACCCGGCATCGACGGCAGCTCTTGCCTGAGCCCTTGCCTGCCGAGATTATTAGTATACAAATGAATTTCAGGTCAAGGTTCACGGGTTCCGACACCTATTTCAAATCAGCGGGTCAAAAAAGGTTTCCTATTCCGGAATTTCCCCATGGATGAGAAAAAAGGCATCAATTCGGGTACTGTCGTCGCCGGCATAGATGTCGGCGGAACCTTCACCGACCTGATCCTCATCGACACGCGTGCCGGTCCGGATATGGGCGCTCGGGTCCACGTTGCCAAGACCCCGACCACTGTCGAGAACCAGGCCTTCGGCGTCGTCAACGCCATCCAGGCAGCCGGTGTACCGGCCTCGCAGATCGGCCTCATCGTGCACGGCACGACGACCACCACCAATGCCGTTCTGGAGCGGCAGCTCGCGCCGACCGGCATGATCACCACCGCCGGCTTCCGTGACATCATCGAGCTCGGGCGCCGCACGCGGCCGCAGGCCTACGGCATGACCGGCACGTTCACGCCCGTCATCCCGCGCAACCTGCGCCTGGAGGTGGCCGAGCGCATGGATGCCACCGGCGCCGTGCTGACCCCGCTCGACGAGGGCCA
This sequence comes from Nitratireductor sp. ZSWI3, assembly GCF_024655565.1. Classification (GTDB taxonomy): domain Bacteria; phylum Pseudomonadota; class Alphaproteobacteria; order Rhizobiales; family Rhizobiaceae; genus Nitratireductor. The sequence goes on from NZ_JANKOF010000030.1 coordinate 24,517, forward strand.
GGTGCGCGACGCCGTCAGGGCGCTGCTCGATGCCGGGTGCGTGTCGCTGGTGATCCACTTCCTGCACGCCTACGCCAATCCGGCCCACGAAAAGCGCGCCGCCGAGATCGCCGCCGAGATCTGGCCCAACGATTACATCACCACCGGCCATGCGCTGCTTTCGGAGGCGCGCGAGTTCGAACGCGGTGTGACGGCCGCCGTCAACGCCGCCGTGCAGCCGATCCTTGAGCGCTACGTCGCCCGGCTCTCCAACGAATTGAAGGGTCTCGGCTACGCCCGCGACTTTCTGGTGATGAACGGCAATGGCGGCATGATCTCGGCCGCCCATGTGGCCCGCGAGGCGGCAAAGACCGTCATGTCGGGGCCGGCCTCCGGCGTCATGGCGGCGGCCTTCACGGCGCGCCGGGCAGGCGTCGACAATCTCATCACCTACGACATGGGCGGCACCTCCACCGACGTGGCGCTGGTGCGCGGCGCACGGCCCGCCGTCTCCAACGAGATCGAAGTCGAATATGCGATGCCCATCCACGTGCCGATGGTCGACGTGCACACGGTAGGCGCCGGCGGCGGCTCGATCGCCCGCGTCAACGATGCCGGGCTCCTGGAGGTCGGTCCGCGCAGCGCCGGTGCCAAGCCGGGCCCGATCTGCTACGGGCGCGGCGGAACGGAACCCACCATCTCCGATGCCAACCTGCTGCTTGGCCGGCTGAATCCGAACAAGCTGCTCTCCGTCGACAATCCGGTCTCGGTGGCCGATGTGGAGGCGATCTTCGCCGACAGGCTCGGCAAGCCCATTGGCCTGTCCGGCGTCGAGGCGGCCGGCGCGGTGCTGCGCATGGCCAACATCAAGATGGCCGGCGCCGTCCGCATGGTGTCGCTCGGCAAGGGGCACGACCCGCGCGACTTCGCCCTGTTCGCCTTCGGCGGCGCCGGCCCGCTGCATGCGGCGGCCCTTGCCCGCGAGCTCGGCATCCCGCGCGTCATGGTGCCGGCCCGGCCCGGCATCACCAACGCGCTCGGCTGCGTGGTGGCGGATCTGAGGCACGACTTCGTGCGCACCGTCAACCGGCCGGTGGCGAGCCTCGACCTCGACCTAGTGCGCAGCGTCCTGACCGCGCAGCGCGCCGACGGCGAAGCGCTGATCGCCAAGGAAACCGTGCAGCCCGAGCGCATCGACTGCGTGCACACGGCGGACATGCAGTTCGTCGGCCAGACGCATCTCATCAACGTTCCCCTGCCCGGCCCGAAGGTCGACCGCGAGACGCTGCAGCGCCTGTTCGAGGAAGCCTATTTCGCCCGTTTCAAGGTGCGGCTGCCGGAAATCCGCGCCAACCTCGTCAACCTCAACACCTCGGTGATCGGCGTGCGCGCCGGCATCGACCTTGCCAGCCTCATCGATCCGGCCGGGCGCATGGGCAGCGTCGCCGAAGCGCAAAGCGAAACGCGCCGCGTCTGGTTTACCGGGCAATGGCACGACACGCCCGTCTACGCCCGCGAGAAACTGCCGCTCGACGCGGTGATCGAAGGGCCGGCGATCCTCGAGCAGCTCGACACGACGACGGTGATCGAGCCCGGCGACCGGGCGGTTTCGGACAAGGATGGGAACATACTAATCAGCGTCGGGAGGGCTGGATGATGGTGACGAACCCAACCCTCGACGCCATCACCCTCTCCGTCATCCAGGCCGCGCTCCAGCAGGTGTGCGACGAGATGGATCTGACCTTCTCGCGCGCCGCCTTCTCGCCGGTGATCGCCGAAGCCAACGACCGCTCCGACGGCATCTATGCGGCCGAGGACGGCGCGCTGATCGCGCAAGGGGCGGGCGGGCTGCCGGTCTTCGTGGGCGTCATGCAGCATTCCACGAAGACGCTCGTCGAACGCATCGCGGCGGGCCTGACGGCGGCTCCGGAGCCCGGCGACATCTACATCGTCAACGATCCTTATCTGGGCGGCACGCACCTGATGGACGTGCGCTTCGCCATGCCCGTGTGGCGCGACGGGAGGATCTTCTGCTGGCTCTCCAACACCGGCCACTGGCCGGACATCGGCGGCGCCGTGCCCGGCGGCTTCTCCGCCTCGGCGACGGCGGTCGAGCAGGAGGGGCTGCGCCTGCCGCCGGTCAAGCTCTTCAAGAAGGGAGAGCTCGACCCGGAGATCCACGCCATCATCTCCTCCAACATCCGCGTGGCCGACCAGCGCATCGGCGACATCCGCGCCCAGGGTGCCGCCCTCGAGGTCGGCGCCGAGCGGCTGGCGCAGGTGCTCGACCGGTATGGCGACGACACCGTGCGCCAGGCGATCGCCGAGCTGCGCGAGCGCGCGGCAACGCAGATGCGGGCGCTCATCGCTCCCATCCCCGACGGCGTCTATCGCGGCGCGGCCTACGTGGATTCGGACGGCGTGGTGGACGCACCGCTGACCATCGCGCTGGCTGTCGAAAAAAAGGGCGACACGCTGACCTTCGACTTCGAAGGATCGAGCCCGCCCTGCGCCGGGCCGATGAACAGCGTCCTCGCCACGACCCTGTCCTCGGTCTATCTGGCCATGCGCCACATCTTCCCGGAAGTGCCGCTCAGCGCCGGTGCCTTCGAGCCATTGATCGTCAAGCGACCGGAAGGCACCTTCCTCGACGCGCGCTACCCGCGCCCGGTGTCCGGCTGCGCGGCGGAGGTCTCGCAGCGCATCGCCGAAGCCGTGTTCGCCGCCATGGTCAAGGCGCTACCAGACAAGGTGACGGCAGCACCGGCCGGCTCCAGCGGCAATTTCGCGCTCGGCGGAAACGACCCGGCGCGCGGCCGCGACTTCGTCATGTATCAGATCTCCGGCGGCGGCTATGGCGGCAATGCCGACCATGACGGGCTGACCAATGGCTGCTCGACCATCGGCATCTCGAAATCGCCGCCCGTGGAGGTGATGGAACAGGCCTTCCCCGTGCTCTACCGCCGCTATGCGCTGCGCGAGGGCTCGGGCGGCGCGGGAGCCCAGCGCGGCGGTTTCGGCCTCGCCTACGAGGTGGAGCTCCTGCGCGGCGAGGCGCGCGCCTCCTTCGTCATGGACCATGGCCGCACCGGCCCGCAGGGCGTGCTCGGCGGCGCCGATGGCAAGGTCAACGAGGTGACGGTGTGGCGCGACGGCAAGCCCCATGTGCCGCCGCATCTTTCCAAGGAGCAGGATATTCCCTTGAAGGCCGGCGACCGTGTGGCGGTCGGCACGCCCGGCGGCGGCGGCTATGGCGATCCGTTCAGGCGCGCCCCGGAAAAGGTGCTGCGGGACGTGGCGTTGGGCTACTACACGGCGGATGAGGCCGAAGAGCTGTTCGGCGTGGTGTTGAGCGGGGATGGGACGGCCGTCGACGAGGCCGCGACGCGGGCGAAGCGCGGCGACTGAGGTTGCTTTGCCAAGCGCCCTCGTGGTTCGACAAGCTCACCATGAGGGCTGTTGGAACGGCTGCGCTACGCGACGTTCGGCCGCCCACCTCTCAGTAACCCTCATCCTGAGCTTGTCGAAGGGCGAGGGTGCCTGGTGCAGGCGGCGCCTACTCCTCCACCAGCCGGAACTCCAGATAGAGATTGCGCTGCAGGAGTGAGTGGTTGTCGTCGGACATGACCGACACCATGGTCGCACCGTCCTCGCGCACCCACACGTCGAGCGCTTCCATATTGTCGATCTGATAGCCCATATCGGCGGTGAGAAGCACCGGGCCGTCGGCCAGCGCGCCGGGCCGGATGCCCTCGCCCTCGATGCGCCGCAGCCGCATGGCGACGCCATCGGCGAGCGAGAAGCGCCGCTCGAGCAGAAGAAGATCGCCGTCCGGCAGGAAGGCGCCGTCGGTGATGTCGAAGCCGTCGTGACGGGCGACGGTGAAAATGCCCTTGCCCGGCCCTTCGAGCACGGCGGCGAAGCAATTGCCCTTGCCGTCGATGCTGCGCTCGGCGACGGCGACGCGCGCACCGCCGAGCCGCCCGCCCTCCGGCGCATAGGCGATCGTCTCGAAGCCGCGATTGTTGCGCAGCTCGCGGCGCGGCACCAGGAAATCGAGATCGCGGACCGCTGCGCCCATCGCCCCGCGCACCACCTGGAAATCGGCTATCCGCTGCACCCGCTCGAAGCTGACGGTGGCGAGGCCGTCCTTGAGCGCGATCCCCTCCGCGTCGGTGGTCCATTTCTCGCGGGTGGTGGCGCCGTTGCCATCGACCATCGCCTGCATGCTGAAATCGGCAAAGCCGATGGGCTTGCCCGCCGCGTCCCGGGTGAGGCGGCCGAAGAACCAGAAGCCCGTATCCGCGACGCCGATGAACTCGGCGCCCGGACTTGCGAAGCGGAAGGACGAGAAGGCTCCGAAATGATCGGCCGGCGAGGTCAAGGAAAGGCCGCCGACGAATTCGAGCGGGCCGAAACGGGTTTCCCGCGAGCCGATCTGGAAATGGGCGATGGGCGCAGCGTTGACCGCCATGGGGATGGCGGCTTCCTCGGCGTGCAGCGGTGTCGCCACGAGGAACGCCACGGCGAAGAGGAGCGCGCGGCGCATTCGCCTGTCAGCCAGTGCGCCGCAAGGCACCGCCACGGCGCGCGCCTTCCTCCTCGAAGAGCGAGGCGAGCTGCTCGGTCATCGCCCCGGCCAGTTCCTCCGCATCGACGATGGTCACGGCGCGGCGATAGTAGCGCGTCACGTCGTGGCCGATGCCGATGGCGAGAAGCTCGACCGGCGAGCGCGTCTCGATGAGCTCGATGACGCCGCGCAGATGCCGTTCCAGATAGTTGCCAGGATTGACCGACAGGGTGGAATCGTCCACCGGCGCACCGTCCGAGATCATCATCAGGATCTTGCGCTGCTCGGGCCGGGCGATCAGCCGCTGATGCGCCCAAAGCAGCGCCTCGCCGTCGATGTTCTCCTTGAGCAGCCCCTCGCGCATCATCAGGCCGAGATTGCGCCGCGCGCGCCGCCAGGGGGCATCGGCGCTTTTGTAGATGATGTGGCGCAGATCGTTGAGACGGCCCGGATTCGCCGGCTTGCCCTCCTTCAGCCATTTCTCGCGCGCCTGGCCGCCCTTCCAGGCCCGCGTGGTGAAGCCGAGGATTTCGACGCGCACGCCGCAACGCTCCAGCGTGCGGGCGAGGATGTCGGCGCAGGTGGCTGCGACGGTGATCGGCCGGCCGCGCATGGAGCCCGAATTGTCGAGCACCAGCGTCACCACGGTGTCGCGGAAATTGGTGTCGCGCTCTTGCTTGAAGGAGAGCGGCTGCATCGGGTCGATGACGAGGCGCGGCAAGCGCGCCGTGTCGAGCACGCCCTCTTCGAGATCGAAATCCCAGGAACGGTTCTGCTGCGCCATCAGGCGGCGCTGCAGGCGGTTGGCAAGCCGGCCGACGACACCCGAGAGATTGGCGAGCTGCTTATCGAGGAAGGCGCGCAGGCGATCGAGCTCTTCCTCGTCGCACAGCTCCTCGGCGCCCACCGTCTCGTCGAACTCGCCGGTAAAGACCTTGTAGTCGATCTCGCGAGCGGCCTGGTCGAACGGATTGTCGGGACGGCGCGCCTCGCCCGGCGTCTCCGAATCCATCTCGTCGTCCTCGGAGATGTCCTCCGCGGTCGTGTCGCCCGCCTCGCTCTCGCCGGTCTCGGTGTCGTCGCTCTCGCCGCTCGACTCCTCGCCCTCACTCTCCTCGCCGCCGGAATCGTCTTCCTGGCTCTCCTCGGCTTGCTCCTGGGCCTCGGGCGCATCGCTGTCGTCGTCGCTCTCCTCGGTCTGCTCCTCCTCGGCCAGCTCCTCGCCGAGGTCGATGGAGGTCAGAAGATCGCGCACGGCGCGGGCAAAGGCATCCTGATTGTTGATCTGCCCCGACAGGGCGTCGATGTCGGCGGCGGCCTTGTCCTCCACCCAGCCGCGCCACAGCGAGACCAGCTTCTCGCCGCTCCTCGGCACGGGGCGGCCGGTCAGCTTCTCACGCACCATCAGCGCGATCGCTTCTTCGAGCGGCGCGTCGGCCTTGTCGGTCACCTCGGCCAGGTTGGCGCGGGCGTATTTGTCCTCCAGCATCGCCGCCAGATTGTCGCCCATGCCCTGCATGGCGTTGGCGCCGATCGCCTCGACGCGGGCCTGTTCGACGGCATCGAAAATCGCCCGCGCCTCGCGGCCTTCCGGCGCCAGGCGGCGGTGCAGGTTGGCATCGTGGCGGGCATGGCGCAACGCCATTGAATCGCCGAGCCCGCGCGTGACGCGCAGCGCTTCGGCCGACGGCTTCTTGGGCAGGTCCGGCAGGCGCGCCCGCTCGCCCGTCAGGGCCGGCTTGTCCTTGGAGAAGGAGACTTCGAACTCGTGATCGCCGGCGACCGCCCGCATGCAGATGCCCACGGCCCGCTTGAAGGGATCGAGCGGGGCCTCGGCTGGCTGTCCCGGCTTGCGGTTGGAATGGCTCACGATCGTCTCATCCTGGCCGACTCAGCGTGAGCGGCCGTCAAATTCTTGCGTCGTCAGCGTGTTCGGATCGACGCCGTCGAGGCAACGCACATTGACCGCCACCATCTCCGTGCCGTCCGGCATCGCACCGCGGCCGAAGGACTGCATGCCGCAGGTGGAACAGAAAAGATGGGCGATCCTCTTTGTGTTGAAGCGGTATTCCGTCAGGCTGCTCTCGCCCTTCTCAAGCGAGAAGTTACCGGCCGGCGCGAAGGCGAGGATGCTGCCACGCTTGCTGCAGTAGGAACAGTTGCAGGTGATCGGATTCGCCAGGTCGACCTCGACGCTGTAGCGCACCGCACCGCAATGGCATCCGCCTTCATACCGCATGGATCATCCTTCAGCTAAGCGCCACGTTGGCTGCCGATTCGGGCAGTTCCTCGCCGAAGGCGCGCTGGTAGAACTCGGCCACCACCGAACGCTCCAGCTCGTCGCACTTGTTGAGGAAGGTCAGCCGGAAGGCAAAGCCGACATCGCCGAAGATCTCGGCGTTCTCGGCCCACATGATGACGGTGCGCGGGCTCATGACGGTCGACAGGTCGCCGTTCATGAAGGCCGAGCGGGTCAGGTCGGCAACGCGCACCATGCGCGAGACGATCTCGCGGCCCTTGTCGTTCTGGTAGTGCTTGTTCTTGGCCTGAACGATGGCCACCTCGTCGTCGTGGGGCAGATAGTTCAGCGTGGTGACGATGGACCAGCGGTCCATCTGCGCCTGGTTGATCTGCTGCGTGCCGTGATAGAGGCCGGTCGTGTCGCCGAGGCCGACCGTGTTGGCCGTGGCGAACAGGCGGAAGGCCGGATGTGGCCGAATGACGCGGCTCTGGTCGAGCAGGGTCAGGCGGCCAGAGGATTCCAGGACGCGCTGGATGACGAACATGACGTCGGGGCGGCCCGCGTCGTATTCGTCGAACACCAGCGCGACATTGTGCTGATAGGCCCAGGGCAGGATGCCGTCGCGGAACTCGGTGACCTGCTTGCCCTCCTTGACGACGATGGCATCCTTGCCGACGAGGTCGATACGGCTGACATGGCTGTCGAGGTTGATGCGCACGCAGGGCCAATTGAGGCGGGCGGCCACCTGCTCGATATGGGTCGACTTGCCGGTGCCGTGATAGCCCGAGACCATGACGCGCCGGTTGTGGGCGAAGCCGGCGAGGATCGCCAGCGTGGTCGGCTTGTCGAACAGATAGTCGGGATCGACGTCCGGCACGTGGGCGTCGGCCACCGAATAGGCGGGCACGACCAGATCGGACTCGAAGCCGAAGGTCTCTTTCACCGAAACGGTCGTATCGGGCAGGTTGGCGATATCGCGGTCAATTCTGTTCATCATGCCTCCAGCGGCCAGGCCCTCGCCTGCATCGCTTGAACTGTTCTTTTTCCGGAGCGTCTTAACAGACGGGGTCTTTAACAGAAACCCGCCTGTTTCAACAGCCTGTAAGCCTCGAGCACGTTTCTGAGCCGGTCTTCCGAGCCTCTGTCGCCGCCATTTGCATCCGGATGGTGACGCTTCACCAAGCTCTTATAGCGCGCCTTGATTTCTTCGCCAGTCGCTTGTGCGCCGAGGCCCAGCGTTTCCAGCGCCTTGGCCTCAAGGGGCCGCAGCCTGCGCTGGCGCGTCTGCGCCGCCTCGCGGCGCTCGCCGAACAGGTTGAAGGGGTCGCCCATGCGGTTGTGATAGCCGGCGCGCCCCGAGCGCAGCGGCGAATAGTCGGGCGCCGCGCGTGCCGTGCCGCTGCCGGAAATCTTCCAGGTCGGACGGTGCCCGGTCAGCGCCTCCTTCTGGTAGCGCGCGATCTCGGTGTCGTTGAGACCCGAGAAGTAATTGTAATTCTTGTTGTATTCGCGCGCGTGATCGACACAGAAGCAAAAATATTCGCCTTCCTTGTGCCGCCCCACCGGCGCGCGGTGCAGGCCGGCCTCCTCGCAGCCGTCCCACTGGCAGCGCGGCGCGCGCGCCTTCGCCTCCGCCTTCGGATCGGGGCGGATGCGGATTTTCTCGAAATATTTCGAGTAGGGTTTCATATCGGACCGCGTGACACCAAATCAGTGAGGAAGTATGGCGGCTTGTCGCCGCGATACAAGAATTGACTTTTCGCCGATGTTCGAACTAGCGCTTTGAATCGAACGGAAATTGGGGAGCAGGTCCCCATATGGTATCAGGAGGCCCGATTGTCCATCCAGTCCGCGATCGAAACCAAGCTGACACGGGCCTTTTCGCCCGAGCGGCTCGCCGTCATCAACGAAAGCCACCTGCATGCGGGCCATCAGGAGCATTTCGACGGCACGGGCGAGACCCATTTCCGCGTGCGCATCGTTGCAGAGGCGTTTTCCGGCATGAGCCGGCTGGAGCGCCACCGCGCCGTCAACGCGCTGCTGGCGGACGAATTGAAGGACAGCGTCCATGCGCTGGCCGTCGAGCCGGCGGCACCCGGCGAGCCGACGCGCTGGTAGAGCATTTGCAGTCAGGTGGAATCACCTGACGATCGCATAAATGCTCTAAAAGGCAACTCCTTCCCCGTCAGGCCAACGGCCGGATCCTCAGCCGGGTGATGCGATTCTTGTCGCGCTTCATGACGATGAAGCGCTTGCCGAAGAAGGTGAAGGCCTGCTTCTCGTCGGGAATCGTCTGCGTCTCATGGATGACGAGGCCGGCGATGGTCGTCGCCTCCTCGTCCGGCAGGTCCCAGTCGAGCGCGCGGTTCAGATCGCGGATCGGCACCGAACCCTCGACGACGATCGAGCCGTCTGCCTCCTGCTTGACGCCCTGCACCTCCACGTCGTGCTCGTCGGCGATGTCGCCGACGATCTCCTCGATGATGTCCTCCAGCGTCACCAGGCCTTCCACCTCGCCATACTCGTCGACGACGATGGCGATGTGCGCCTTCCTGCGCAGGAAGGCGTTAAGCTGGTCCTGCAGCGTCGTCGTGTCGGGGACGAACCAGGGCTTCGACGCCACCTTGCCGATGTCGATCCTGGCGTAATCGTTCTCCACCTCGCCGAGCGCCCGCAGGAGATCCTTGGCGTGCACCACGCCGACGATGTTCTCGGTCGAGCCGCGCCATATCGGGATGCGGGTATAGGGGCTCTGCAGGATCTCGCGGACCACGGTCTCGGGCGGGTCGTCGGCATTCACCGAGCGCATGTTGGTGCGGTGGATCATCACGTCGGACACTTCGAGCTCGTGCAGGTCGAGCAGGCCGCCGACGCGGTCGCGGTCCTGCTTCACCACGGCGCCCTCGCGGTGCAGCACCTCGACTGTGCCACGCAGCTCCTCGTGAGCCGACAGCAGCGACTGGCCGCTCGACAGATTGACCCCGAACACCGACAGGAGCAGGCGCACAATGCCGTTGGCTATCGACGACAGGAAACCGAACAGGAGGACGACGACACGCGCGAAGGGCGCGACGTTGAGGGCGAACTGCTCGGGCCGGGCCAGCGCCCAGGATTTCGGCAGGATCTCGGAGAAGATGACCAGCAGCACGGTCATCACCACCGTGGCGTAGATCACGCCGGCATCGCCGAACAGCGTCAGGAAGAGGCTCGTCGTCAACGCCGAAGCAAGGATGTTGACGAGGTTGTTGCCGATCAGCAGCGCGCCGACCAGGCGGTCGCGGCGGGCGATCAGGCGGCTGACCAGGCCGGCGCGCTGATTGCCGTTCGCCTCCAGCGTATGAAGCCGGGCGCGCGACACCGCCGTCACGCCCGTCTCGGTGCCGGAAAACAGGAAGGACAGGACGATCAGGCCGAGGATGACGCCACCGGTGATCCACATCTCCGCTGTCATGGCGAAAGGTTCTCCGCAAGGAAGGAAAGCACTTGGCTGGCCGGCACGTCCTTCGCCACGAAGGACTGGCCGATGCCGTGGGTGAGCACGAAGGTGAGCGCGCCGCGCGACACCTTCTTGTCCTGCGCGATATAGGTCAAAAGCCGCTCGGCGCCAGGCAGGCCGCCCGGCACGTCGGAAAGCTTCACCGGCAGGCCGACCGCCGAAAGATGCGCCTCGACGCGCGCTGCGTCGTCCGGGCTCGCCAGGTTGAGGCGGGCCGAGAAGCGATGCGCGAGCGCCATGCCGATGGCCACGCCCTCGCCATGCACCAGCCGCGCGCTGTCGTAGCCCGTGGCCGCCTCCAGCGCGTGGCCGAAGGTGTGGCCGAGATTGAGCAGGGCGCGGTCGCCCGCCTCATGCTCGTCGCGCGCCACCACGTCGGCCTTGGCCCGGCATGACTGCGCGATCGCCTCCACGCGCTCCGGCCCGCCGGCAAAGACGGCCTGCCAGTTCTTTTCCAGCCATGCGAAGAATTCCGGCCGGTCGATCAACCCGTATTTGGCGACCTCGGCATAGCCGGCGCGGAACTCGCGCGCCGGCAGCGTGTCGAGCACATCGGTGTCGGCGAGCACCAGCCGCGGCTGATGGAACACGCCGACGAGGTTCTTGCCGTGCGCCGTGTTGATGCCCGTCTTGCCGCCGACGGAGGAATCCACCTGCGCCAGGAGCGAGGTCGGCGCCTGGACGAACAGCATGCCGCGCCGCACGATGCCCGCGGCAAACCCCGCCAGGTCCCCCACCACGCCGCCGCCGAGGGCGATGACCGCATCCCCGCGTTCGAGCCGCGCCTCCAGAATGCCCGAGACGACCTGCTGCAGCGTGTCGAAGCTCTTGGATTTTTCGCCCGGCGCGACGGTGATGGCCTGCGTCTCGATGCCGGCCGCCGAAAGGCTCTCGCGGAGCGCCGCAAGATGGCGCTCGGCCACGTTGGCGTCGGTGACGATCGCCGCCCGGATGCCGGGCAGGCGCCGGGCGATTTCGGCGCCGGCGCGCCCGATCAGCCCTCCCCCGATCAGGATGTCGTAGGAACGCTCGCCGAGAGAAACCCCGACACAGACCGGCTCAGCGGCGGCGCGGTTCATTTGGCGTCTCCATCGCGCTCGCGTGCGTTTTCCGGTCTCAGGGTTTCCTCCTTCAGATGGTGCAGCAGCGCCTCGATCACCTCGCCGGCAATCACGTCCTTGGGTTCGTTCCGCGAATGAACGACCAAGTCGGCTTGTGCGTAGAGCGGGTAGCGCTCGTCCATCAGGCGCTTCATGACCGCTTCCGGATCCTGGTTGTTGAGCAGTGGGCGGGTGGGCTTGCGCCCGACCCGCTCCATCAGCGTCGGCAGATCGGCCTTCAGCCAGATGGAAACGCCACGCCGCGCGACCGCCCGCCGCGTCTGTGCGTTGACGAAGGCGCCGCCGCCGGTGGAGACCACGCGCGGTCCCGATTTCAGTAAACGGGCGATCACCCGCCGCTCGAGCGACCGGAACTCCGCTTCGCCATAGGCGGTGAAGAGCTCGGCCACCGTCATGCGCGACACCGTCTCGATCTCGTGGTCGCTGTCGATGAAGGGCAGCCCCAGCATCTCCGCCACCTTGCGGCCGATGACCGTCTTGCCGGCGCCCATCAGCCCGACGAAGACGATCGATCGCGCGCCCAGCCGCTGGCCGAGCGCTGCAAGATCCTTGGACGGTGGAGTTTCGGTGACTGTCATGATCGCGCCTTTATGTGCGGTTTCGACACAAAAGCACTGTTGCGTCAAGCCGCCCGGAGCGCTATCCGCAGCCGCCCTTGCATTGAAGGGACCGGCATCCCATAAACGAGGCAAGGGACGAGGAACGCAAAAGACGGGGCAGGAGACGCATGCCGACGCTTTTTCGGCTACTTGTCATCATCGCGGTTCTGGCGGGACTGGTCTATGGCGCCATGCTGGCGCTGGCGACCTTCGTCGAGCCGCAGACCGGCGAGATGAGCGTGCGCATCCCGCCGGAAAAACTGAATCCGCCAGAATGACGGCGAAGATCGGCAGCGCGGCGCGCATCGAGGCTTTCCTGGAGATGATGGCCGCCGAACGCGGCGCCAGCGACAACACGCTGGCCTCCTACCGGCGCGACCTTGCAGACGCTGCACAGCACCTGGCGGCGCGCGGTACCGCGCTGGCAGACGCCGGCCCCGAGGATCTGCGCGCGTTCCTGGCCGCACTCGCCGCGCAGGGCTTCGCCACCACCACGCAGACGCGCAAGCTCTCCGCGCTCAGGCAGTTCTTCCACTTCCTCTACACCGAGGGTTTGCGCGGCGACGACCCGACCGGCGTGCTCGACAGCCCTAAAAAGGGCCGCCCCCTGCCCAAGACGCTGAGCGAGGAAGAGACCGGGACGCTGCTCGAACGGGCGGCATCCGAAGCGCGCCAGGCCCCGGCCGGCACGCCGGCGCGTATGGCCGCCCTGCGGCTTCACGCCTTGCTCGAGGTGCTCTATGCCTCGGGTCTCAGGGTTTCGGAGCTGGTGAGCTTGCCGCTCACCGTGGCGTTGCGCGACGAGCGCTTCTTCGCCGTGCGCGGCAAGGGCGGAAAGGAGCGCATCGTGCCGCTTTCCACCAAGGCCCGCACCGCCATGCAGGCGTGGCTCGAGGAGCGCGCCAGGCACGAGGCGCTGGCCGACAGCCCCTGGCTCTTTCCCGCCGGCTCGCAGAGCGGGCACCTGCCGCGTCAGGTCTTCGCGCGCGAGCTGAAGGCGGTCGCCGCCCGCGCCGGCATCGCCACGGCCAAGATCTCGCCGCATGTCCTGCGCCACGCCTTTGCCAGCCACCTCCTGCAGAACGGCGCCGACCTGCGCGCGGTGCAGGAACTGCTCGGCCATTCCGACATTTCGACCACGCAGATTTACACCCATGTGCTCGAAAAACGCCTTGCTGAGCTGGTTCAAAAGCACCATCCGCTTGCCGATTAGCTCCATCACCGTTATGTGGAGCCTCATTCGTGGCCGCAGCCGTGTTCAACAGTGAGATGCCTTTTTCGCAGTATCTCGTTCCGATTTGGCGAATGAATGTACAACTATCTCGATTTTGAAAAGCCGGTTGCCGATCTTGAAGGCCAGATCCTCGAACTGAAGAAGCTTGCCGACAATGGCGAAGCCGTGGATGTCGCCGACGAGATCGCCCGCCTTGAAAAGCGCTCCAAGGATGCGCTGAGCGACCTCTACCGCTCCCTCACCCCGTGGCAGAAGGCGCAGGTCGCACGCCACCCCGACAGACCGCACTGCCTCGATTACGTCCGCGCGCTCTTCACCGACTTCACCCCGCTCGCCGGCGATCGCGCCTTCGGCGAGGATGAAGCCGTCGTCGCCGGCTTTGCCCGCTTCAAGGGCGAATCCGTCGCCATTGTCGGCCAGGAGAAGGGCAACGACACGCAGAGCCGCCTGAAGCACAATTTCGGCATGGCGCGGCCCGAGGGCTACCGCAAGGCGGTGCGCGTGATGGAGCTTGCCGAGCGTTTCGGCATCCCGCTGATCAGCCTGGTCGACACGGCCGGCGCCTATCCCGGCATCGGCGCCGAGGAGCGCGGCCAGGCGGAGGCCATCGCCCGCTCGACCTCGAAATGCCTCAGCCTCACCGTGCCGAACGTCGCCGTCATCATCGGCGAAGGCGGGTCCGGCGGCGCCATCGCCATCGCCACGGCCAACCTCGTCTACATGCTGGAGCACTCGATCTATTCGGTGATCTCGCCGGAAGGCGCCGCATCCATCCTGTGGCGCGACGCGGCCCGCGCCAGGGACGCCGCCACCAACATGAAGATCACCGCCCAGGATCTCATGGGCCTGAAGATCATCGACGGCATCATCGCCGAGCCCATCGGCGGCGCGCACCGCGCCCGCGAAGCCGTGGTCAGGGCCACCGGCGAGCAGATCGAGAAAGGCTTCTCGGAGCTGGCGACCGGCAACATGGACTACCGCGAGCACCGCCGCGAGAAGTTCCTGGCGATCGGCCGGACGCTGTAAGATTGCCGCCGGGCAGCCCGATGATTCGACCCCGCGACCCGAAAAGGCCGCGGGGTCCGTCTTGGCGAAGGGACACCCGGTGAGTTGAGGAGCATCTCGCCGGGCATGCTCCCAACGATCGCGCCGCTCCCATGTTCCCTCGTCCCGCGATCTTCCGGCGCGCGATCTTTTCAACGCGTGGAACGGCCGCGCCGCTCATTCACATCCGGCCGTTAAAACAATAGGTGATTCGCCACACCGGTATGGCAGGCGCACAGTGAACAACCAGCGGAACGGAGGCTGACGATGAAGGTCAACCGAAACGTGCTTCCGCCCCGGTTGAGCGCTGGCCTTAGACACTACATATCGAAAGGCCCGACCACAGTTCCCGTGGCGCTCTCCGACCTGATGGCGAGGGTTCGCTACATCATGCCGGAGCTACAGATCGAAGACGGCGAGCTCGAGGACCTGCTTGCGAAAGAGATCATGGAATGCTCGAAGCGGCCAATCCTGTTTGATGGCAGATGCCGCTTGCGCATCGGATAGAGTTCAGCCCCGCGACCGGCCATGGCTGCGGGGCGGGCGACAACGAAACGGCACGGGTGTGCGACGAGATCTGCCGCGAAGAGGAGGCCAAACGCTGAATCTGTCCGACGAAAGGCGGCGTGCCTGCTATGCCCATCGCTGGCTGATGCCCGACCGCTTGTGACGCGCGGTCACGAGTCAGGGTCTCCGTCGTTGCCGTGGTCGGAAGTGTTTCCGTTGTGCTCGATGCGACTGGACAGCCACTGATAAACGCCAAGAGCGATCAGCGCGACCATCGCGGCCACGAACAGGCTGGCGGGATAGATGGCGTATTGTATGCCTTCCCTGGTCGCCTGGAACACCATCACCAGGGCCTCCAGGCTGGCGGCGATGACGATGATGGTGATGAATTTGGTGATCGACCGGCGCGACTCCCTGGAAGAACGCAGCTCCCGCTTGCGCAGGATCTCCTCCTCGGCGATGAACTTCGCCGTCTCCACGACGGCGAAGCCGATCACCAGAAGGCTGATGCTGCTCAGGGCGGAACCGACGAGATCGCCGCCCCACAACGTGTCAACGGCGACCTTCACCGCAATCGCCAGCAGCAGGAAGGCCAGCGCCAAGAGCACGACCGTGGCCGCGACGAAATATACGAGGGCGATCATCGAATAGAACCTGTCCATCGGCGTCTCCATCCCCGCCATGGTCGTTTCATCGGATCGCGGAACGGGCCGAGGCCGCGATCCGCAGGTGGCACAGGCCGTTCCCGTTCAGCCGGCCTTTTCCTGCCCGGCACGCTCTTTCACGGCTTCATAGCCATCCTTCGCCAGATCCGTTCTCACGAGCGCCGAGAGAAGCCGCGGCAGGTCGCGCCGCGGAACCAGTTTCGCCAGCTCCCGCCCGCTTGCCGGCAGACCGAGCCGCTTGGCGGCGGCCAGCGCCTTCTTGTCGACGAACGGATAAAGCTCGTCCCACACGGTCTGGACCTCGCGGAAGAATATGTCCGCACCGACATCGCCGATGCCCTTGAACTCCTTCAGGAGGGCCCGCTCCCGCCGCGGGTCACGGCCGGCCGCCTCGCGCAGCCGGCGCAGATCGCCGCCATAAGCGTCGAGCAGATGTCCGGCGGCATCGCCGAGCATGCGCGATGTGCTCTCGTCATAACGGGCATAGCCGGACTGGTTGAGGACCTTCGTGCGCTGGGCCCAGGTGCTGGCCGCCATCTTCTGCGGCGTGTTCCATTTATGTTGGGACAGGGCTTTCGCCGCCGACAGGGCCAGGGCCTGGCTGATGCGGGCGCTGAACAGCGTGCAGGCGACCAGCCACCGATAAAGCGGCGAGGGCGTGTTGCGCTCGACATCGATGCCGAGTTCGGAAGAGTAGGTGCGGCCGTTGAGGTCGAGCAGGACGCGCACCGTGTCGGGTCTGGATGGCATCGTCCTAATCCCGTTTGCCTTCGGACGGCGGCTCGATCGGATGCCTGGACTTCACCATGCGCAATGCACGGTCCCGGTAATGTCGGCGGCAGTCGCTTGGGCCATGGCGCTCGCTCCTCGGCTCGGCGTTTGCGGAGTGGTGCTTCGGATGCCCCAACCCCTCGCTCGCGGATGTGTTCCCCAGCCGGCCGGCGATTGCGGCCGGCGCCTGGCAGGATGCGAAGAGGGAACCGGATGCCCGGCGACTATGACCGGCGCCAAAGCCGATCCGGCCGTCAGGCCCCCTCGACGGGAAGCCCGGCCGCACGCCATTCGGGCAGGCCGTCCTCAAGGCGGCGGACCTTGAAGCCGCGGGCCCTGAGTGCCGCCACGGCCTCGAAGGAGAGCACGCACCATGGGCCGCGGCAATAGGCGACGATCTCCTGATCCGGATCGAGCTCGGCGAGCCGGGCCTCCAGCTCGCTCAAGGGGATGTTGACGGCGCCGGGCAGATGTCCGGCCTCGAACTCGTCGAGCGGACGAACGTCGAGCACCGTGACAAGGCCCTCGCGCGTCCGCCGCAACAGTTCCTCGCGCGACACCGGCTCCATGCCGTCACGATCGTCGAAATAGCTGCGCCGGATGCGATCAACCTCGGCGAGATGGCGTTCCGCAACGCCGGAGATCGCCGCCGTCAGCCCGAGCACGGACTCGTCCGCCAGCCGGTAAAGCACATATTTGCCGTCGCGGCGCGAAGCCACCAGCCCGGCGCGCCGCAAATGCTGCAAATGCTGCGAAGCGTTGGCGATCGACAGCCCGACGCGCTCCGCCAGCGATTCCACGCCACGCTCGCCCTGGGCCAGATGCTCGACGATTTCCAGGCGGTGCTGCGAGCCGAGCGCGCGGGCGACGCTGGCGAACGCGGCATAGAGCGCCTGCTTCGGGCCGATTGACATTCTCCGACACCTGATATTACATCATTCAATTAATTTATTGAATGTAACCGGCTCAGACCAGTCTGGCAAGGTTGATGATACAAGGCCCGTGACACCCGATGAGCGAGCTGCTTTTGACGAACGAACCGCTGATCCGCATGGCCTTCTTTGTCGGCGTCCTTCTGGCGATGGCGCTGTGGGAGGTGGCGGCGCCACGCCGGCGGCGGGAGATCCCGCGCCTGATCCGCTGGAGCAACAATCTCGGCGTCGTCGTCGTCGACACGCTGCTGGTGCGCCTCACCTTTCCGGTCGCGGCGGTGGGGCTTGCCGTGCTGGCCGAAGAGCGCGGCTGGGGCGTGTTCAACATAGTCGAGACGCCCGCCTGGATCGCCTTCGTGGTTTCGCTGCTGGCGCTCGATCTGGCCATCTATCTGCAGCATGTCATGTTCCATGCCGTACCGGCGCTCTGGCGGCTGCACCGCATGCATCACGCCGACCTCGAGTTCGACGTGTCCACCGGTCTGCGGTTCCACCCGGTTGAGATACTGCTGTCGATGGGCATCAAGCTGGCCGTGGTCGCGGCTCTCGGACCGCCGGCCCTCGCCGTGCTCGTGTTCGAGGTGGTGCTGAACGCCAGCTCGATGTTCAACCACTCCAACATCCGCCTTCCGGCGCGCATCGACCGCGTCCTGCGGCTTTTCGTGGTGACGCCCGACATGCACCGGGTCCACCACTCGATCCATCCGAACGAGACCAATTCCAACTTCGGCTTCAACCTGCCCTGGTGGGACCGGCTGCTCGGCACATACCGGCCGCAACCGCGCGAAGGCCACGAGGGCATGACCATCGGCATCGAGCAGTTCCGCACCCGGCGCGATCTCTGGCTGGATCGCATGCTGATCCAGCCGCTGCGCGGCCCGGCAAGCGATTACCCGATCAACCGGCGGAAGGAGAAGGAAGACCGGCTGTGAACCCGTGGCGTCTTCTGCCGCGGCTGGTCCGCCGGCAGCGTCGCGGCAGGACCGTGCGCTGGATCGATGCCGAGACGCTGGCAGACCGGCCGAGCAAGGACAGCCTTGCCATCATCGACGTCCGCTCGCCGGAGGAGTTCACCGGCCCGTTGGGCCACCTCGAAAACGCCGTCAACATCCCCATCGGCGAGCTGCCCGGCCGCTTGACCGAGATCAAGGCGCTTCAAGGCATGCCTGTCATGCTGGTGTGTAGGACGGACAAGCGTTCCGTCACCGCCGTAGCTCTGCTCGAAGATGCCGGCTTCAGCGATCTCAGCGTCCTGCGCGGCGGCATGGAGCAATGGAACCGGGACGGCAGACCGGTCGGGAAAGGCGGTGCAGCCACCGCCGAATAGTCGGCCGAACGGTCGCCTTCCGGCGCAATGCCTGAAGGAGCACGGAAATGACGCAAACCCCGATTTCGATCGCAGCCCTGACGGGCATCGCCACAACGCTTCTGCCCGCGCACGCATGGTCACAGGCATCGCCGGACTTCGAACGCTATGGCTGGGGCCCGCACATGATGGGGTGGGGCGGTGGATGGTTCGGGATGATCTTCGGCCCGATCTTCATGATCCTGGTGCTGGCCCTGGTGATCGCCTTTGCCGTGCTCCTCGTGCGCTGGCTCGGCGGATCGTGGCACAGCTTCGCGCCCTATCCGCCGCCGTCGGCCCGCACGCCACTCGATCTTCTGAAGGAGCGTTTCGCACGCGGCGAGATCGACAAGGAGGATTTCGAGGAGCGCCGCCGCATCCTCGGCGAATGAGCCCTCGGCCGAACCGGCGCTTGAATCCTGACCCTAAAGCACCTTCCTGAGAAAAGCCCGGGTGCGCGGATCCTTGGGCGCGGTGAACATCACGTCGGGCGGTCCCTCCTCGACGATGCGGCCGCCATCCATGAACAGGACCCGGTCGGCGATGTCGCGGGCGAACTGCATCTCGTGCGTCACGATCAGCATCGTCTGGCGCGCGTCCGCGACGCGCTTGAGAAGCTGCAGCACCTCGTCCACCCATTCAGGATCGAGCGCCGAGGTCGGCTCGTCGATCAGCATGATCTCCGCATCCGCCGCCATCGCCCGGCCGATGCCGACACGCTGCTGCTGGCCGCCGGACAGCGCCGCCGGATAGCTGTGCGCCTTCTCCGACAGCCCGATCGTCGCCAGGATCTCGTCGGCACGCTGGTGCGCCTTCGCCCTGCTCCAGCCGCGCACCGTGACCAGGCCTTCGGCGATGTTGTCGCGCGCGGTCTTGTTGGCGAAAAGCGCATAGTTCTGGAAGACGAAGGAGGTCTGCCGCCGCAGTGCCCTCTGCTCGGCCGGTGTCGCCGTTTTCGCATCGACGGCGACCGAGCCGATGGTGATCTGTCCCTCGTCGGGCTTTTCCAGGAAGTTGAGCGAGCGCAGCAGCGTCGACTTGCCGGTGCCGGACGGCCCGATGATGGCCACCCGCTCGCCCGGGCCGATGTCGAGGTCGATCCCGTCGAGCACGGTGTTGGCGCCGAAGCGCTTGATGAGGCCCCTGACCGAGATCATCGCGCATGTGCCTTTCCAAGCCGCGCCTCGAGCTGGCGCTGCACCACCGTCAGCGCCTCGACGATGACCCAGTAGATGACCGCTACGAGAATGAACGCCTCGAAATAGAGGAAGCTGCCGGCCGCCTCCTTCTGCGCCGCGCCCATCAGCTCCGTCACGCCCAGCGTGAAGGCGAGCGAGGTGCTCTTGATGATGTCGACGAAGTAATTGACCAGCGTCGGGGCGGCGACCCGCGCCGCCTGCGGCAGGATGATGCGGCGCATCATCTGCGGCGTCGTCATGCCGACCGACAGCGAGGCTTCCCATTGCGACCGGTCGACGCCGATGATGGCGGCGCGGATGCTCTCGGCCATATAGGCGGCGAAATGCAGCGTCAGCCCCATGATGGCCGCCGTCACGCCGTTGATGGCGGTGAGGAAGGAGAAGACCTGCGGCAGGCCGTAATAGAACAGGAAGAGCTGCACCAGCAGCGGCGTGCCGCGGAAGAAGCTGATGAAGACCTGGGTGAAGCCGTCGAGCACGGGCACGCGCAGCACCCTGACGATGGCCATCAGCGAAGCGAGCGCCAATGCCAGCAGCATGGCCACCGATGCCATGCCCAGCGTCAGCGGCACATATTTCAGGAGCACGGGGACGAGCCCCAGCATGTATTCCAGATCAAGCGGTCTCACGGGCCTGGCTTCTTTCGTGGCGGAGCAGCGTGGAATCGGTCGCACCATAGCAGCAAATGCCGGTGCTGCCCCTCATCGATGCGGGTTGAGGAAAGGCGGCGCCGGCGCGGGAGATTTGCCGTTCCGGCATGGACCCTCGGGTCGGGGCCTGAGGGTCCATGCCGGAACGGGCAATCGCCTCACCCGTCATCCGCAGCCTTGGCGCAAGCCCCTATTTGGTGATATCGGCGCCGAACCACTTTTGCGAGATCTCGCTGAGCTTGCCGCTTTCCTTCAGCTTGGTGATCGCC
Source organism: Nitratireductor sp. ZSWI3 (assembly GCF_024655565.1). GTDB lineage: Bacteria > Pseudomonadota > Alphaproteobacteria > Rhizobiales > Rhizobiaceae > Nitratireductor. The sequence goes on from NZ_JANKOF010000030.1 coordinate 45,140, forward strand.
GCGTCGATGCGGTCGCGCAGGGCCTTGCCCTCGTCGTCGTTGCGGAAGGGCAGCGCGTTGCGGATCTCCGAGAAGGGCTCGCCGGCCAGCGCCAGCGGCAGTGGCGTCTCCTTGATCACCTGGGTGGCACTCACCCGGTCCATGACGAAGGCATCGACGCGGCCGAGCGCCGTGTCCTGCTCGAGATTGCTCTCATAGGTCTTGATGTCGATCTCGTCCGCATAGGGAAGATCGCGCAGCAGCTGCTCGAAGTTCGAGCCCAGGTTGACGGCGACCGAGCGGCCCTTGAGGCTTTCCGGACCGGTGATCTCGCCCTCGTTGCCCTTCTTGACCACGACCTGCGCACCGTCGATCACATAGGGCTGGGAAAAGGCGAATTTCGCCTCGCGTTCCGGCGTGATGGTGATCTGGTTGGCGATCGTGTCGATGCGCTTCGATTCGAGCGCGCCCACAAGGCCGGAAAAGCTCATCGTGACGAAGTCCACCGTGTCGCCGGTCTCTTCGGCGACGGCGTTCATGAAATCCACTTCGAATCCCTGCAGCTTATCCTGCTTGACGAAGGTGAAAGGAAAATAGCCGCCGGACATGCCGACACGGATGGTCTCCGCCTGAGAGGCCGAAAGGGTGGCGGCGAGGACCGCCGCGGCGAGTGCCAGTTTACGCATCGAAATCTCCATCGCGCTGCAGCGCATCTGATTGACAAGCGCGGCGAAAATAGTGCTTTGAGTAGTTTTTTCCATGCCTGAGGCGATTGGAACCAGAAAAAAGAAAATCGATAGCGATTAGAAGCCGCATCGTAGGATGGAATTTTCATTTTCTGCATCCCGACGATCGCCATTTCATCACCGGGCATCTCCGCCGCGATGCCGATCAACCCCCGGAGTGGGGATTGTGTTCCAGGCCATGGTCCAATAGAAGCCGTGAAATCGCCACAAACTACCGAAAAATGCCCCGGTAAGACCTCTGGTTCGGCGAAAAGCCTAACGGTGCGGGTAATGATTTTTAAAGCATGACGCTTCATTTTCTATAAGCGAACTGCCATTCTAGAATCTCTGCGCGAGGGCGCCATTTAAGGCGGGACACAAAGCCACTTATGAAACGCCTGGTCATACACGCACTCTTTCTGTCTGCGGCGCTGGCACTTGCCGGCTGCAACGAGACGCTCGAGGACATCTCGCCCAAGGCCGACCGGCAACTGCCCGAGCGCATCGTGCTGGCCATGAAGGCCAAGGGGATGAGCAAGGGCTCTCCCGTCATGATGCGCATCTTCAAGGAAGAGGGAAAGCTGGAGGTCTGGAAAGCCAAGCAGACCGGTCGCTACGACCTGATCGCCAGCTACGACATCTGCAAATGGTCGGGCAAGCTCGGCCCCAAATTCACCGAAGGCGACCGCCAGGCGCCGGAGGGTTTCTACACGGTCCGCCCGGCGCAGATGAACCCGAAGTCGAGCTACTACCTGTCGTTCAACATGGGCTTTCCGAACGCCTACGACCAGGCCAACGGCCGCACCGGCCAGCATCTGATGGTGCATGGCGCCTGCTCTTCGGCCGGCTGCTATTCGATGACCGACGAGCAGGTCGCCGAGATCTACGCCTTCGCGCGCGACTCCTTCAAGGGCGGCCAGCGCGAGTTCCAGATCCAGGCCTTCCCCTTCCGCATGACCGCCGAGAACATGGCGCGCTACCGCGACGACCCGAATTACGCCTTCTGGAAGATGCTGAAGGAAGGCTACGATCATTTCGAGCTGACCAAGCTGCCGCCGAAGGTCGACGTCTGCGAGAAGCGCTACGTGTTCAACCGCCAGGCGCCCGAAGGCGAAAGCTTCTCGCCCACCGGTGCCTGCCCGCCGACGAGCCAGCCCGAATCGCTGATGATGGCGTATCAGCAGTACCAGACCCAATATGACAAGGCATTCTCCACAGCGCTCGGCGCCCGCACCAAAAGCGGCCCAGCCCCGTCGATCGCCGGCCACAAGGAGGCCCTTCTTGTCGCCGACTGGAGCAAGCGCCGCGCCCGCGGCGAACGCGTCTCGCGCGAGCCGCCGAGCCTGACGCCCGTGCCCGCTGCGGTGGCGGCGGCACCCGAG
>NZ_JANKOF010000031.1 GCF_024655565.1 Nitratireductor sp. ZSWI3
AAGCAGCGCAACGACGTCCAGCGGCTCGTCCTGTCCCACCCGCAGGGCCGGGCTCTCGCGCGCCGTGGCGGCGTTGCACCGCGCTAACGATGCAAAGGCATCGCCGCGCGCGGCGCGCCTTGCCACGACACGCGATACCTCCGGTCAGATTGGTCAATAGTTATCTCCCTTGGTATTAGTCATTGTTTTGCCCCATGAACGGCCGATAAATCCCTTAAAGGGCTATGGTGCCGCCGTGTTTGCTGTTATTCCGACGCGGTTACGGGGTGTGAGAGCGAGGCTGTCATGATGTTAGTCAATTGCAGGCGCTGGGCGTGCACGGGTCTTTTTGCGCTGGCCATGGCGGCAGCGATGCCGTTCGCGGGTCCGGCCGATGCAACTGAAATCCGCTACGTGGTCAACAACGTGCCGGTCACCAGCTACGACATCGATCGCCGCGCCGCATTCCTCAAGCTGCAGCGCCAGGGCGGAAACCTGCGCGAGAAGGCCGCCGAGGAGATGATCGAGCAGACGCTGAAGTTCCAGGAGATGAAGCGTCTCAACATCAACATCCCGGTCGAGATGGTCAACCAGGCTTATCAGCGTTTTGCGGGCAGCAACAAGCTGACCGCCAGCCAGCTCGACCAGGTGCTGGCGCAGGCGGGCGTCACCTCCGACCACTTCAAGGAATTCATCCGCTCGCAGATCGGCTGGAGCCGCGTCCTGCAGTCGCGCAACAGCGCGCAGAACAAGCTCAGCGAACAGGATGTGGTGGCAAAGATGCTGCAGCAGGGCGGCCAGAAGCCGAGCGCCACGGAATACATGCTCCAGCAGGTCATCTTCGTGGTGCCGTCGGGCGAGCGTTCGGCGCTCATGGGCAAGCGCAAGCGCGAAGCCCAGGCCATGCGCGACCGCTTCCGCAGCTGCGAGACAACCCGCGATTTCGCCAGGGGCCTGATCGACGTCACGGTGCGCGATCTCGGCCGCTTCCTCGAGCCGCAGCTTCCAGCGGACTGGAAGGACATGATCAAGGGCACCTCCCCCGGCAGCGCCACCAAGATCCGCGAGACCGATCGCGGCGTCGAGTTCGTCGGTGTCTGCTCGACGCGCGAGGTCTCCGACGACCGCGTGGCGCAGATGGTCTTCCAGAACGAGGAGCAGGGTGATGAGGCGACCGAAGCGGCGACCCGGGAGTATATGGCCGAGTTGCGCAAGAACGCACGCATCAGCAGGCGCTGAACATCCCTTTCCGCACCGGTTCGAGGCATAGCCGTGTTTCCCCTCGCCCTGAGCATCGGTGACCCGTCCGGCATAGGGCCGGAACTGGTGATTCAGGCATGGCATCAGCGCAAGGCGCTCGATCTGCCGGCCTTCTACGTGCTTGCCGACCCCGCCCTGCTGGCGTCCAGGGCGCGTCATCTCGGGCTCGATGCGCCGCTTGCCGAAGTCTCCGCCGATGCGGCCTGCGACGTCTTTGCCGACCGGCTGCCCGTGGCGCCGCTGGAGAACGGCCTGACCGACACGCCGGGCCTGCCCTCACCGGTCAATGCCGCCGGCATCATCGAGGCGATCACGCGCGCCGTCGAGGACACGCTGGCCGGCCGCGCTGCCGCGGTCGTCACCGCGCCCATCGCCAAGAAACCGCTTTACGACGCCGGCTTCCGCTTTCCCGGGCATACGGAATTTCTCGGCCATCTGGCGGAGGAGATCACCGGCAGCCCGGCCACGCCGATCATGATGCTCGCCGGGCCGGAGCTGCGCACGGTGCCGGTGACGGTGCACCAGGCTCTGGAGGCGGTGCCGCGGACGCTGAGCGGCGCATTGGTGCAGCAGGCGGCCCGCATCACCGCGCGCGATCTCAGGCTCCGCTTCGCCATCGAGGCTCCCCGCATCGCCGTTGCCGGCCTCAACCCGCATGCGGGCGAAGGGGGCACCATGGGCCGCGAGGATGCCGAAATCATCGCGCCGGCCATCGATGCCCTGCGCGCCGACGGCATCGACGCCTTCGGGCCGCTGCCGGCCGACACCATGTTCCACGCGCGGGCCCGGCAGGGCTATGACGCGGCCCTTTGCATGTATCACGACCAGGCGCTGATCCCGGTGAAGACGATCGCCTTCGACGAGACGGTGAACGTGACGCTGGGCCTGCCCTTCGTGCGCACCTCGCCGGATCACGGCACCGCCTTCGACATCGCCGGCAAGGGCGTGGCCCGTGCCGACAGCCTGATCGCGGCCATCCGCATGGCCCGCCGGCTGGCCGACAACGCAGCGCGACACGCATGAGCATCGACGGTTTGCCGCCGCTGCGCGAGGTGATCGCAGCGCACGGGCTGGCGGCCAAGAAATCGCTCGGCCAGAACTTCCTGCTGGATCTGAACCTGACGGCCAAGATCGCCCGCGCGGCGGGCGATCTCAGCGGCGCGACGGTCATCGAGGTGGGGCCGGGGCCGGGCGGCCTGACGCGCGCCCTGCTCATGACGGGCGCCAGGCGGGTCGTCGCCGTGGAGCGCGACGAGCGCTGCCTTTCGGCGCTTGCCGAGGTGGCCGGGCATTATCCGGGCCGGCTCGAGGTCATCAGCGGCGACGCGATGGAAACGGATTTTTCAGCGCTCGCCGCCGACGCGCGCGACGTCCGCATCGTCGCCAACCTGCCCTACAATATCGGCACCGAGCTCCTGGTGCGCTGGCTGACGCCGGAGGCCTGGCCGCCCTTCTACTCCTCGATGACGCTGATGTTCCAGCGCGAGGTGGCCGAGCGCATCGTGGCGGCACCCGGCGACAAATCCTACGGGCGGCTCGCCGTTCTCGCCGGCTGGCGCACGCAAGCGCGGATCGTCTTCGACGTGCCGCCGCAGGCCTTCACGCCGCCGCCGAAGGTCACCTCCTCCGTCGTGCATCTGGTGCCACGCGCCGAGCCGCTGCCGGTCGCGGCAAAAACCCTTTCACGCGTCACGGAAGCGGCCTTCGGCCAGCGCCGCAAGATGCTGCGCCAGAGCCTCAAGCCGCTGGGTGGGGAAGCGCTGCTCGCGGCTGTCGGGATAGACCCGACGCGGCGGGCCGAAACACTGTCCGTCGAAGAGTTCGTGGCGCTGGCGCGCGCCCTGTAGCATTTTGCAGTCAGGTGGGCTCACCGGACGTCCGCATAAATGCGGAAAAACAAAGGAGCTCTATCACGGCTCTTCGCCAAGCAGGCCTGAGACGAAGTCGAACAAGCCCGGACGGCGGTCGCGCCGCAGGCGCTCGGCCTCGACGATCGAGCGCACGGACGAGAAGGCACGGTCGAGCTCGTCGTTGATGACGACATAGTCGTAATCGACCCATTGCTCGATTTCGAAACGGGCGTTCTTCAGCCGCGTCCGGATGATTTCCGGCGTGTCCTCGGCACGGCGGGTCAGGCGGCCGAGCAATTCCTTCATGGTCGGCGGCAGGATGAAGATCGACACCACGTCGCCGCGCATCTTCTCGCGCAGTTGCTGCGCGCCCTGCCAGTCGATGTCGAACAGCATGTCGCGGCCTTCCGACAGCGCCTTCTCGACCGGCGCGCGCGGCGTGCCGTAGAGATTGCCGTGCACCTCGGCCCATTCGAGCAGGTCGTCATTGTCGCGCAGGAGCTCGAACTCGCGCTGCGACTTGAAGTGATAGTGGACGCCCTCGATCTCGCTGCCGCGCCGCTGCCGCGTCGTGACGCTGACCGAGAGCTCGAAGCCGGGAACCTGCGCCAGAAGCGTTCTGGCGATCGTCGACTTGCCGGCCCCGGAGGGGGACGACAGCACCAGCATCAGCCCGCGCCGTGCAATCGCCGCCAGACCTGCAGGAGCGGTTTCGGTTGCCATGGTCTACTCCAGATTCTGCACTTGCTCGCGGAACTGATCCACCACGGCCTTCAGCTCAAGGCCGATGGCGGTGACCGATGCGGCGTTTGACTTCGAGCACAGGGTGTTGGCTTCGCGGTTGAATTCCTGGCCGAGGAAGTCGAGCTTGCGGCCGACCGCGCCCGCGCCCGCGATCAGCGCCCGCGCCGAGGCGACATGCGTGTTCAGCCGGTCGATCTCCTCGCGGATATCCGCTTTGGTGGCCAGGAACGCCGCCTCCATGTGCAGCCGCGTCTCGTCCAGCCCGGAGGTCGCGTCCATCAGGCGCGCCACCTGTTCCTTGAGCCGGGCGCGGATCATCTCGGGGGTTCGCGACGGGTCCGCCTCGGCCTCTGCGGTCAGCGCCTCGATCCGCTGCACATGGCCGAGCAGCATGCCGGCAAGGGCCGCTCCCTCGCCGCGCCGCGCCTCATCCAGCCCGGCAAGGGCCGCCTCGAAGGTTTCCAGGATCGCCGCGTCCATGGCCTCGCGCGCCTCGTCGTCGGCGCCAGGATCCGGGTAGTCGAGCACCCCGCGCAACGCCAGCAGGCCGTCCGCCGTCGCCGGAGCGGTGCCGAACTGCTCGTGCAGCCGGCCGGCAAGCTCGGCGACCTCCTTGAGGAAAACCTCGTCCACCACCGGCCGCCGATAGGCGTCGGTCTGGCTGAGGGTCAGCGATGCCTGCACGTTGCCGCGCGAAAAGCGCTTCTGCAGCGCTTGCCGCGCCGGTTGCTCGATCCGCTCGTAGCCGGGCGGCAAGCGAAAGCGTACCTCCAGGCCGCGCCCGTTGACGGACTTGACCTCCCAGGTGATGGCGGCGGTCCGATGCTCTGCGGAGGCACGGGCAAAACCCGTCATGCTCTGGAGTTCGCTCATTGTGTCCCTGCCCTGCCGGCGCTCAGTTGGCGCTGGTTTCCGGCTTGTCGGCGGCCGCCTCTTCGGCACGCCGCTTCCTCTCCTCGGCGCGCCAGCGGGCGACGTTCTCGTTGTGCTCCTTGAGCGTCTTGGCAAAGACGTGACCGCCCGTGCCGTCGGCAACGAAGTAGAGTTCGTCGGTCTTCGACGGGTTGGCAACCGCCTCGAGCGCCGCCCGGCCCGGATTGGCGATCGGCGTCGGCGGCAGGCCGTCTATCAGATAGGTGTTGTACGGCGTCTTCTTGTCGAGGTCGGACCGGTAGATGGGACGATCTGCGGGTTTTCCGGCCCCGCCGAACAGACCATAGATGATCGTCGGGTCGGATTGCAGCCGCATGCTGCGTTCGAGCCGGTTGAGGAAGACGGCGGCGACGCGCGGTCGCTCGTCGGCGATGCCGGTTTCCTTCTCGACGATCGAGGCAAGCGTGACGAATTCGTCCTTGTCCTTTATCGGCAGGTCGGCATCGCGACGCTCCCAGATGGCGTCGATCATCTCCTGCTGGTCCTCGTGCAGCTTGGCGACGACCGCACGGCGATCCATGCCGCGCGTGAAGCGCAGCGTATCGGCCGCAAGGCTTCCCTCGGCCGGCATCTCGTCAGGCATCTCGCCGGAAAGTTCTGGCGTTTCACGAATGCGCGCGAACACCTGCTCGACTGTCAATCCCTCAGGGATGGTCAGCGAATAGAGCACCGACCGGCCGCTCTTCAGAAGTTCCATGATCTCCTGCATGGAGGCGCCGGCCTTGACCTCGTATTCACCGGCCTTCAACTGGCCGTCGGCGCCGTGGGCCCGCACGCCAACCAGGAAGACGCGGGCGTCGCTGATGAGCCCTTCGCGCTCCAGGATGTTGGCGATCTCGCGCACGCCGGTGTTCGGCTTGATGAGCACGATCTCCGCCGAACCGGACGGCCCCGGGCGCTCGAATTCCCGCTTGCCGAAATAGAAGGCGATGCCGGCCAGCACGACCAGGAAGACGAGCGAGGAGAAAACGAAATTGAGGAAGACGATGAACTGGCTGCGGGCCCGCCGCGAGCGCCTGGGCGGCGGCGTTCCGGCCTCGGGCCGCAATGCCTGGCCGGCCGACTTGAAGCCGCGGCCGCGCTCTTCACCCGTCTGGCGCCCGAAGCCGCCACCATCGCTGGAAGTCTCTGTCATATCGCCTGGACCGCTCCCTGCGGGAGGGGCGCGAGGCCCGCTTCCCTTCCAAAACTGTCTTGGCGGTCACGGGCCGAACGTCGTTCCGACCGGACCTGCCGTTACCATCTCGATTCGCCACCCCGGGAGACTGAATTGCGAAAATGGCAAAACTGCAAGCCCGTTTCGCGGCGCTTGTTATGCTTCGTAGCGCCGGAAGACCAGCGACGCGTTGGTTCCGCCAAATCCGAAGGAGTTTGACAGCGCCACGTCGATCTGGCGTTCGCGCGGCTTGTTCGGCACCAGGTCGATGGCCGTCTCAACCTGTGGATTGTCCAGATTGATCGTCGGCGGGGCCACGTTGTCGCGAATGGCGAGAATGGAGAAGATCGCCTCGGCTGCGCCGGCAGCCCCCAGAAGGTGGCCGATGGACGACTTGGTCGACGACATCGAGGCCTTGCCGGCAGCGTCTCCCAACAGACGTTCCACCGCCCGCAGTTCGATCGCGTCGGCCATGGTCGAGGTGCCATGGGCGTTGATGTAGTCGACATCGGCCGGCGTCATGCCGGCGCGCTTGATCGCCGCCTTCATGCAGCGATACGCGCCGTCGCCGTCTTCCGCCGGAGCGGTGATGTGGTAGGCATCGCCGGTCAGGCCGTAGCCGACGACCTCGGCATAGATCCTGGCGCCGCGTGCCTTGGCGTGCTCCAGTTCCTCGAGCACCACCACGCCGGCCCCCTCGCCCATGACGAACCCGTCGCGGTCGCGGTCATAGGGGCGCGAGGCTTTCTCCGGCGTATCGTTGAAGCTCGTGGAGAGCGCCTTGCAGGCGGAGAAGCCGGCGATCGACAGGCGCGTGACGGGCGCTTCGGCACCACCGGCCAGCATCACGTCGGCATCGCCGAGCATGATCAGCCGGGCCGCATCGCCGATGGCGTGCGCACCGGTCGAACAGGCCGTGACGACGGCGTGGTTCGGCCCCTTCAGCCCGTGGCGAATCGACACCTGGCCGGAGACCAGGTTGATGATGTTGCCGGGAATGAAGAAAGGGCTGATGCGCCGCGGGCCGCGCTCATGAAGAATGAGCGCGTTTTCCGCGATGCCTTCGATGCCGCCGATGCCCGAGCCGATCAGCACGCCGGTGGCGTACTTCTCGTCCTCGGTCTGCGGCTTCCAGCCGGAATCCTCAAGCGCCTGATCGGCAGCAGCGATGCCATAGGCGATGAACTCGCCGATCTTGCGCTGCTCCCGGGGCTCCAGGAAATCATCCGCATTGAACGCGCCCTCGCCTTCGCGCGGGATGCTGTTGGCGATCTTGCACGGCAGGTCATCGACCTCGAATCGGTCGATGCGCCTGGCCGCGCTTTTGCCTGAGAGCAGGTTCTTCCACCCGTGTTCGACCCCGAGGCCGAAAGGGGAAAGGAGCCCCATGCCCGTGACGACGACGCGTCTCATATGCTGATCATCCGCCTTGGCTACTGCCTGAAGGAACGCCGAAGGCGTCAGGCGGTTGCCTTGTCGATGTATTTTACCGCGTCGCCGACGGTGAGAATCGTCTCGGCAGCATCGTCGGGGATCTCGACGCCGAACTCTTCCTCGAACGCCATGACCAGCTCGACCGTGTCGAGGCTGTCGGCGCCGAGATCGTCGATGAAGCTGGCCGCTTCCGTGACCTTCTCGCCTTCGACGCCCAGATGTTCGACAACGATTTTCTTAACGCGCTCTGCAGTATCGCTCATGTGAGAACCCTCGACTTTCTGAATTTCCGATCTTCGTTAGCTGCACGATTGCCGCTAATCAAGCTGAAATGATGACTCCGTTCGAGGCGGGGATGCCTCCGAGCCGTCCCTGCTCCGTCCGCGACGAGCTCTGCAAGCTCTGCCGGGCGGAACCATGTCGGGCGGGCGCATATCACGATTTCACGGCACCCGCCAAGCGTTAATCGTCCTTGGTCCACCCCGGCAAGGCCTGCCCGGGCGATACGGCGTCAGATCATCGCCATGCCGCCATTGACGTGAATGGTCTGGCCGGTGACATAGGCCGCCTCGTTGGAGGCCAGATAGGCGACGGCCGAAGCGACCTCGGCACCGCTGCCCATGCGCTTCATGGGAATGGCGCCCATGATGGCCTCGCGCTGCTTGTCGTTGAGCTTGTCGGTCATCGCCGATTCGATGAAGCCCGGCGCCACGCAATTGACGGTGATCGACCGGCTGGCGATCTCCTGGGCGAGCGACTTGGAAAAGCCGATCATGCCCGCCTTGGACGCGCAGTAATTGGCCTGGCCGGGATTTCCGGTCACGCCGACGACCGAAGTGATGTTGATGATGCGGCCGAAGCGGCGGCGCATCATGGGGTGCGTCAGCTCGCGGGTCAGGCGGAACACCGAGGTCAGGTTCACCTCGAGGACCGCGTCCCAGTCATCGTCGCTCATGCGCACGAACAGGCCGTCGCGGGTGATGCCGGCATTGTTGACGAGAATGTCGACGCCCTCGAGCTCTGATTCCGCTTTCTCCGCCAAGGCCTTGACTTCGCTACGCTCGGACAGGTTCGCCGGCAGCAGCTTGACGCGGTCGCCGAGGTCGCTTGCCAGCGCCTCCAGCTTCTCCACCCGCGTGCCGTGCAGGCCGACGACGGCGCCCTGGGCGTGCAGGATGCGGGCGATCGCTTCGCCGATGCCGCCGGAGGCTCCCGTCACCAGCGCCTTGCGGCCGTTGAGATCAAACATGGCTTTGTCCTTCCGAAAATGGCGTAGACTATGGGTAGACTATAGCGAATGCACAAGCTGTCGGGCGGGCGGCGTTCAGACGAGCGCCTGCATCGCCGCCTCGATGTCGGCCGGCGCGTTGACGGCAACGGCGTTCAGATCGCGGTTGATGCGCCGGGCGAGCCCCGACAGCACCTTGCCGGAGCCGATCTCGTAAAGCGTTCCGACACCGTTCTCGCCGAACCAGGCGACCGTCTCGCGCCAGCGCACGCGCCCCGTCACCTGCTCCACCAGCCGCCGGGCGATCTCTTCGGGATCGGTGAGCGGCGACACCGTGACGTTGGCGATCACCGGCACTGCCGGAGCGCTCTTGCCGACCTTCGCCAGCGCCTCGCGCATGGCATCGGCGGCCGGCTGCATCAGCGCCGAGTGGAACGGAGCCGAGACCGGCAGCATGATGGCGCGCTTGGCGCCCTTCTCGGAGGCGAGCCTTGCCGCTTCCTCGACCGCCGCCCGGGCTCCGGAGACGACGAGCTGGCCGCCGCCATTGTCGTTGGCGATCTGGCACACGGATCCGGCCGAGGCGGCGGCGCAAACCGCTTCCACATCCTCCGCTTCAAGGCCGATGATCGCCGCCATCGCACCCTCGCCCACCGGCACGGCGGCCTGCATGGCATCGCCGCGGATGCGCAGGAGCCGCGCCGTATCGGCCAGCGAGAAGGTGCCGGCGGCGCAGAGCGCCGAATATTCGCCGAGCGAATGGCCGGCCACATAGGACACCTTGTCCCGCAGCGACAGGCCGCCCTTCTCCATCACCCGCATGGCGGCGATCGAGACGGCCATCAGGGCCGGCTGGGCATTGGCGGTGAGCGTCAGCTCGTCTTCCGGGCCCTCCCACATGACCTTGGACAGCTTCTGGCTCAGCGCGTCGTCCACTTCCTCGAAGACGGCGCGCGCCTCGGGGAAGGCCTCGGCCAGATCGCGGCCCATGCCGACGGCCTGGCTGCCCTGGCCTGGAAAGGTGAAAGCGATGCTCATCGCCGATGTCTCCCGAACTCTCTCACATTGGGGCGCATCTGGTGACGCAACGCGCCGCACGCGTCAAGCCTTTTGCCCGCTGGAGCCCACAAGCCATCGCCGCGCCATGTCAGGAAATGTCAGCGATCCCGTCGGCCCGCTGGCAAGCCCAACGTCTATTGCTTATATGAGCGCGGCTCATTGCAGCGTCACACGTCCGCCAGACATCGCGCGATGCTGTAAATCGTTGAAACGGCGCATCGCTCGTCCGCAGACCGATTCCGGGTCGCGGACCGGTGTGCCAGAGCGCTTCTGGCATGCAAGGAACGCCTCCATGACGAACGCCCTTTCCATAAAAAATCTTTCCAAGACATATGACACGGGTCTGACCGCCCTCAATGCGGTCGATCTGGACATCCGCCGGGGCGAGATCCTGGCGCTGCTCGGCCCCAACGGCGCCGGCAAGACGACCCTCATCTCCATCGTCTGCGGCCTGGTGAGGCCGACCACCGGAACGGTGACGGTCGAAGGCAATGACATCGTCCACGACTATCGCAAGGCGCGCCAGCTGATCGGGCTGGTGCCGCAGGAATTGCACACCGAGACCTTCGAGACGGTCTGGGACACGGTCAGCTACAGCCGCGGCCTGTTCGGCAAGAAACCGGCGCCGGCGCTGGTCGAGCAGATCCTGCGCGACCTGTCGCTCCACGACAAGAAGGACAGCAAGATCATGGCGCTGTCGGGCGGCATGAAGCGGCGCGTGATGATCGCCAAGGCGCTGGCGCACGAGCCGCGCATCCTGTTCCTCGACGAGCCCACCGCCGGCGTCGACGTCGAACTGCGCAAGGACATGTGGCGGCTGGTGAAGCGCCTGCGCGACACGGGCGTCACCATCATCCTCACCACGCATTATATCGAGGAAGCCGAGGAGATCGCCGATCGCGTCGGCGTCATCAACAAGGGGCGCCTGCTGCTGGTCGAGGACAAGGCGGAGCTGATGCGCAAGCTGGGCCAGAAGCAGCTCACCCTGGAACTGCAGAAGCCGCTCGACGAACTGCCCGGCAGCCTGGCCGACTATGAGCTCGAACTCGCCGATGGCGGCGAACGCATCACCTATCATTACGACACGCAGGCCGCCCGCACCGGCATCGCCTCTCTCCTGGCGGCGCTCTTCGGCGCGGGCATCACGGTGAAGGATATCGACACCGAGCAACGCTCGCTGGAAGACATCTTCGTCAGCCTCGTGGTGGAGGGAAACCAGTGAATTTCGAAGCCGTCAAATCCATCTACCTGTTCGAGATGGCGCGCATGAAGCGCACGCTCCTGCAGAGCGTCATCTCGCCGGTGCTTTCCACCTCGCTCTATTTCATCGTCTTCGGCGCCGCCATCGGCTCGCGCATCGAGACGGTCGAGGGCATTCAGTACGGCGCCTTCATCGTGCCCGGCCTGATGATGCTGACGCTGTTGCAGAACTCCATCTCCAACGCTTCCTTCGGCATCTATTTTCCAAAATTCATCGGCACGATCTACGAAATCCTGTCGGCGCCGGTCTCGTTCCTCGAGATCGTGCTCGGATACGTGGGAGCGGCGGCCACCAAGTCGATGATCCTCGGACTGATCATCCTGGCGACGGCGCATCTGTTCGTGCCGATCGAGATCCGCCATCCCTTCTGGATGCTGTTCTTCCTGGTCATGACGTCGGTGACCTTCAGCCTGTTCGGCTTCATCATCGGCATCTGGGCGGACAATTTCGAGAAGCTGCAGCTCATCCCGCTGCTGATCGTGACGCCGCTCGTCTTTCTCGGCGGATCGTTCTATTCGATCCACATGCTGCCCGAGTTCTGGCAGAAGGTGACGCTGGCCAACCCGGTCCTCTACCTGATCAGCGGCTTCCGCTGGAGCTTCTACGAGACCGCCGATGTCGGGGTGAACATCAGCATCGCCATGATCGTCATCTTCCTGGCGCTGTGCCTGTCGATCATCTGGTGGATCTTCAAGACGGGCTACCGGCTGAAGACGTGAGCTGGCGCCCTTGCATCTTGGGCAAAACCCTGTATAAGCGCGCGGTCTGCCGGTCCCAGCCGGGGGCTGAACGGAGGGCCGTGCGCTTTCGGGCGCCGTTGTGAAGACAGGTTCTTCCGCCTCCCGTGTCTCCGCTCTCGACCGTCTCGAACACGCGCCTTTCTTCGCCGGATCCACCGGAGAGAGAAGTCGCTGAGGCTTTAGCCGTTGGGATCCGGTGTGACGCGAACTGAAGAAAGGCAAGACAATGGCACTTTACGAGCATGTGTTTCTTGCCCGGCAGGATCTCTCGCCGCAGCAGGTCGAAGCCCTTGTTGAACAGTACAAGGGTGTGATCGAGGCAGGCGGCGGTACGGTTGGCCGGGTCGAGAGCTGGGGACAGAAGTCCCTCGCCTACCGCATCCAGAAGAACCGCAAGGCATACTTCACCCTCATGGACATCGACGCCCCGGCCGACGCCGTCAAGGAGGTCGAGCGCCAGATGGGCCTGTCCGAAGACATCCTGCGCTTCATGACCATCCGCGTGGACGCCCACGAGGAAGGTCCGTCGGCGATGATGCAGCGCCGCGACGACCGCGGTGAGCGCGGCGACCGTGGTCCCCGTCGCGACCGTGACGACCGCGGCCCCCGCCGTGACCGTGACGACCGTGGCCCGCGCCGTGACCGCGACTTCAACGAGGGTGCTGAATAATGGTCGACATCAACCAGATCCCGACGCGGCGTCCCTTCCATCGCCGCCGCAAGACCTGCCCGTTCTCCGGCGCCAACGCTCCGAAGATCGACTACAAGGACGTGAAGCTCCTGCAGCGCTACATTTCCGAGCGCGGCAAGATCGTGCCGTCCCGCATCACGGCGGTCAGCCAGAAGAAGCAGCGCGAACTGGCCAAGGCCATCAAGCGCGCCCGCTTCCTGGGCCTGCTCCCCTACGTGGTGAAGTAAGTTCCGGCGCGGGCGGCCCTGCCGCCCGCAGCCCCTCTCCGCGGCGGGCGCGGCCGAGGTTTCTGAAAATCCCGAGTTGGGGCGGCAAGCCCCTAACTGCCTAGTGGTGCGAGCATGACAGATGGTGCTCATCCGTCAGAACAGATCGCCCCATCAGATCAACAGCTTGCGGGCTGACTTGTCGAAACGGACGTTTCGCGCAGACCGCGGCAGGCAGGACAGCGATCCCGGCCGACACACCGGCCGTTACCGTTTCTGACCTGCCTTCATTCAAATTCCGGCGTTCGCGCCGACGACAGAAGGACGGAAACGATGGACGTTATTCTCCTCGAACGCATTGCATGGCTCGGCCAGATGGGCGACGTGGTGAAGGTCAAGGACGGCTTTGCGCGCAACTTCCTGCTGCCCAAGGGCAAGGCCCTGCGCGCCAACGAGGCCAACCGCAAGAAGTTCGAATCGCAGCGCATCGAGCTCGAGGCGCGCAACCTCGAACTGAAGAAGGAAGCCGAGAGCGTCGCCGAGAAGCTTGACGGCAAGACCTTCGTGGTCATCCGCTCGGCCGCCGAGACCGGCCAGCTCTACGGTTCGGTGTCGGCGCGCGACATCGTCGAGGTGCTCGGCGAGGACGGCTTCAAGATCGGCCGCAGCCAGGTCGAGCTGAACCAGCCGATCAAGACCATCGGCCTCATCAACGTGGCGATCGCCCTGCATGCCGAGGTCGAGGTGACCGTGACGCTGAACATCGCCCGCTCGACGGACGAAGCCACGCGCCAGGCCCGCGGCGAGACGCTCGATTCGGCCGAGGCGATCTACGGCGAGGACATCAACGACAGCGCCCGCCCCGAAGCCTTCTTCGATCCGAACGCGGAATACGAGGATCTGGGCGAAGAGCAGGAAGTCGAAGCCGAGGAAGGCTCCGACGAGAACGCCTAGAGCGGGATGAGGTTTATGATTTTGGATTGAATCAATCCAAAATCATCGCGATCCAAGGCGGCTGACCGATCGAACGGTCGAGAATTTGGGGAGCCGGGCGCAAAGGTCCGGCTCCCTTTTTCATTCGGCGGTGGCGTTTGGGCCGACAGCGGCAGGCTTTCGTCCTTTATTCAATAGTTCAATAAATTTCATACTTTGTCGCGCGGATTGATATGACGCGCGCAAGCCCTTGTCCCGCCGCCAAATTGCGGGATTTCGTGGCAGGATTTGGCAAGAAACGGGTTTTTGAACTAAGCCCAGCCGTATTCTGGCCCCTTTTCATTTTCGGAAAAATCGTTTCATAATCAAAGCCTCCCGTGAATTTGGGGGTTCTGAGATGAACTGGTTGCTCGACAGATTCGTTTCCCGCCTGATCCGCAAGGGCTCGTTTTCAATCACCGATCCGGCAGGCGTCACACACAGCTACGGCGATGGCTCCGGGGAACCGATCCGCATCGCCATCCACACGAAGAGCGCGGAACGCGCCGTCGCGCTCGATCCGATGCTCGCCGTTCCCGAACGCTACATGGAGGGCGAGATCGACATCGTGGAAGGCGACATCGTGTCCTTCCTGCAGCTCGTCTACACGAACATGGACGAGGCCGGCAAACAGGCCTTCCTCATCAAGCTCGGCGAGGCGCTGCGCTATCCGTTCCGCCGCCTCCAGCAGTTCAACACGGCGGCGCGCTCCAAGCGCAACGTGCATCGCCACTACGACCTGTCGGAGGAGCTCTACCGCCTCTTCCTCGACGAGGACATGCAGTATTCCTGCGCCTATTTCGAAACGCCCGACGTGTCGCTCGAGGAAGCCCAGCGCGCCAAGAAGCGGCACATCGCCGCCAAGCTGGCGCTGCAGCCCGGCCAGAAGGTGCTCGACATCGGCTCCGGCTGGGGCGGGCTCGGCCTCGATCTGGCAGGTCAGTTCGATGCCCAGGTGCTCGGTGTCACGCTGTCGGAAGAGCAGCACCGCGTCGCCAATGAGCGCGCCCGGACGATGGGGCTTGCCGACAAGGCGCGCTTCGAGATCGCCGATTACCGCTCGCTGAAGGGCCCGTTCGACCGCATCGTTTCGGTCGGCATGTTCGAGCATGTCGGCATCAACCACTACCGCACCTATTTCGACCAGAGCGCCAGGCTTCTGGCCGACGACGGGGTGATGCTGCTGCACACGATCGGCCGCTCAACCGGCCCCTCGGTCACCAACGCCTTCATTCGCAAATACATCTTCCCGGGGGGCTACATCCCCTCGCTGTCGGAAGTCACGCCGGCCATCGAGAAGTCGGGCCTGATCATCACCGACATCGAAATCCTGCGGCTGCATTACGCCGAGACGCTGAAGCACTGGCAGGCCCGCTTCCAGAAGAACCGCGCCAAGGCGGTGGAGATCTACGACGAGCGCTTTGCAAGGATGTGGGAGTTCTATCTCGCCGGCTCCGAGGCCTCGTTCCGCTGGCAGGAGATGGTGGTGTTCCAGATCCAGCTCACCAAGAAGCGCGACACCCTGCCGATGACGCGCAACTATATCGGCGATGCCGAAAGGCGCCTGGCCGACAGCAAGCGCCCCGGCAAGTTCACGCAGGCCGCCGAATAGGAATATAATCGGGCACTTCGGAATGATTCGCTGTCAAGCGCATCATTCCGCCCGGGCCTGAATTCCGAGCGCTGTGGCATTCTTGCGGTGGATAGCGGTGGATAGCGTGTGTTTCGAGGGCGAGCTTCGCGCATCCCTTCGGTTTTTTCCCCGCACCGCCCTGCGAACGTTTAGACAGGTCAGGGGTGCCGGGATGCTTCGTGTCTTCAGTTTGTCCGGGCGCAATTCGACTGAGACGCACCGGAACCACGGATAACATCTAAATGGCAGAGGCAGTCCGCAAGCTCGAAACCGCGGAAACGCAGCTTTATCGTGAAGCGCCCAACAACATCGAGGCCGAGCAGGCGCTGCTCGGCGCCATTCTCGTCAACAACGACGCGCTTTACCGGGTGTCGGACTTCCTGAAGCCCGTCCACTTCTACGAGCCGCTGCACCGCAAGATCTTCGAGGTGGCGGGCGAGCTGATCCGCATGGGCAAGACCGCCAATCCGGTCACCATCAAGACCTTCCTGCCCGCCGAGGAAAAGGTCGGCGAATTGACCGTCGCCCAGTATCTCGCCCGCCTGGCGGCGGAAGCCGTGACCATCATCAACGCCGCCGATTACGGCCGCGCCATCTACGATCTCGCCATCCGCCGGGCGCTGATCACGGTCGGCGAGGACATGGTCAACATCGCCTTTGACGCGCCCGTCGACATGGCCCCGCAGCGGCAGATCGAGGATGCCGAGCGGCGCCTGTTCGAGCTCGCCGAGACCGGGCGCTACGACGGCGGCTTCGAGAGCTTCGGCGAGGCGACCAAGATCGCCATCGACATGGCCAACGCCGCCTTCATGCGCGACGGGCACCTGTCCGGCATCTCGACGGGCATGCGCGACCTCGACAAGCGCATGGGCGGCCTGCAACCCTCCGACCTCATCATCCTCGCCGGGCGTCCGGGCATGGGCAAGACCTCGCTTGCCACCAACATCGCCTTCAACATCGCCAATGCCTATGAGCCGGCACAACAGGCCGACGGCTCCTACGCCGCGGCCAATGGCGGCGTGGTGGGCTTCTTCTCGCTCGAAATGTCGTCCGAACAGCTCGCCACGCGCATCATTTCCGAGCAGACGGAGATCCCCTCCTCCAAGATCAGGCGCGGCGAGATCACCGAGGCGGATTTCGAAAAACTGGTCGCCTGCGCGCAGATCATGCAGGACCGGCCGCTCTACATCGACGCGACCGGCGGCATCTCGATCGCCCAGCTCGCCGCCCGCGCCCGCCGCCTGAAGCGCCAGCGCGGCCTCGACGTCATCGTCATCGACTATGTGCAGCTCATGCAGGGTTCATCCGCCAAGTCGCAGCAGAACCGCGTGCAGGAGATCACCGAGATCACCACCGGCCTGAAGGCGCTCGCCAAGGAGCTGTCGACGCCGATCATCGCCCTGTCGCAGCTCTCGCGTCAGGTGGAGAACCGCGACGACAAGCGCCCGCAGCTCTCGGACCTGCGCGAATCGGGATCGATCGAGCAGGATGCCGACGTGGTCCTTTTCGTCTATCGCGACGAGTACTATTTGAAGAACAAGGAGCCGAAGCCCGGCACCGAAGAGTACATCAAGTGGGAAGCCGAGATGAACGAGGCGCGCGGCAAGGCCGAGGTGATCATCGCCAAGCAGCGTCACGGCCCCACGGGAACGGTGCAGCTGGGCTTCCAGGGCGAGTTCACCCGCTTCTACGACCTCGCCGAGGAAGACCGGCTGCCAGAACGGTTCGAGTGACGCATTGACCAGGCCCCCCTTTTCGACAATCACCGGCGCCGACCCGCGTGTCGCGGGCGGCCGCCTCATCGTCGATCTCGATGCCCTGGCGGCGAATTACCTTGAGCTTGCCGAGCGGTCCACGCCGGCCGAGGCCGCCGCGGTGGTGAAGGCGGACGCCTACGGGCTCGGTGCGGGTCCCGTGGTGCAGACCTTGTCTGCCGTTGGCTGCCGCCGCTTTTTCGTCGCCCTTCCCGAGGAAGGGCTTGCCGTGCGCGAGGCAGCGCCGGAGGCCGAGATCTATGTCTTCAACGGGCTGTTCAGCCCGGAAGCCGCCGCGTTCTACCGTGAAGGCCGCCTCCTGCCGGTCCTCAACTCGCAGAGCGACCTGGCGATCTGGGAAGCGCATGGCTGGGACGACGGCGAGGAGCCGCGCCCCTGTGCCCTGCACCTGGAGACGGGCATGAACCGCCTGGGGCTGACAGCGGAGCGGACGCGCGTCCTGGCGCAGGAGAATGCGCTCACCGGTGCGCTGACGCCGCGCCTCGTCATCAGCCACCTGGCCTGCGCCGACACGCCGGGCCATCCGATGAACCGGCGGCAACTCGAATCATTTCAAGAGCTTTGCGCCCTTTTCCCAGATTCTGAATCAAGTCTGGCGAATTCGTCGGGCATCTTTCTCGACGGCGCGTTCCTGCGCGACGTGACCCGGCCGGGCATCGCGCTCTATGGCGGCTCGCCCATCGCCGGGCCGGAAAACCCGATGCGCCCGGTGGTCACCGCCGAGGCGCGCATCGCCCAGCTTCGCCACGTGCCGGCCGGCCAATCGGTCAGCTACGGCGCGACGCCCGTTGCGCGCGACACCCTGGTGGCGGTTGCCTCGGCAGGCTATGCGGACGGCTATCACCGTGCCGCGTCCGGGGCGGGCGTTCCCCTGCGCCAGGCGGTCGCCAGCGGCGCTTCGGGCTTCGTCGCCGGCCAGCGTGTGCCGGTCATCGGCCGGGTGACCATGGATCTGACCCTGTTCGACGTCACGGCCCTCGGCCCCGACACGCTGCAGGTCGGCGATTTCATCGAGCTGTTCGGCCGCAACATGCCGATCGACGAGGTGGCGGCCGCCGCCGGCACGGTCTCCTACGAGCTTCTGACGGCGCTCGGCCGCCGCTATGAGCGGCATTATGTCCACGGCGAGGCGACAGCCTGATGGCCCGTTCTCGCGTTCAGTTCATCTGCCAGAACTGCGGCACCGTGCATGCCCGCTGGGCGGGCAAGTGCGACGGCTGCGGCGAGTGGAACACGCTGATCGAGGAGGGCACGTCGAGCGGCATCGGCTCCGGCCCGCAGGCATCCCGCAAGGCGCGCAAGGGTCGCGCCGTGGCGCTCACCACGCTGTCGGGCGACATCGAGGATGCGCCGCGCATCCAGACCGGCATCGGCGAACTCGACCGGGTGACCGGCGGCGGCTTCGTGCGCGGCTCGGCGCTTCTGGTGGGCGGCGACCCTGGCATCGGCAAATCGACCCTCCTGACCCAGGCGGCGGCGGCACTCGCCGCGCGCGGCCACCGCATCGTCTACGTGTCGGGCGAGGAGGCCGTGGCGCAGATCCGCCTGCGCGCGCAGCGCCTCGACGTCGCCAACCAGCCGGTGGAACTGGCCGCCGAGACCAATGTGGAAGACATCCTGGCGACCATAGAGGACGGCAAGCGGCCGGACCTCGTCATCCTCGATTCGATCCAGACGCTGTGGACGGATCTCGCCGAATCTGCGCCCGGCACGGTCACGCAGGTGCGTGCGGCCGCCCAGGCGATGATCCGCTATGCCAAGTCGACCGGGGCGGCCGTGGTGCTTGTCGGCCACGTCACCAAGGAAGGCCAGATCGCCGGCCCGCGCGTCGTCGAGCACATGGTCGACGGGGTGCTCTATTTCGAGGGCGAAGGCGGCCATCACTACCGCATCCTGCGCACGGTCAAGAACCGCTTCGGGCCGACCGACGAGATCGGCGTGTTCGAGATGGGCGACCGGGGCCTGCGCGAGGTGTCGAATCCATCCGAACTCTTCCTCGGCGAGCGCAGCGCCAAGGCGCCGGGAGCCGCCGTCTTCGCGGGAATGGAGGGCACGCGGCCGGTTCTTGTGGAAATCCAGGCGCTCGTCGCCCCCTCGCCGCTCGGCACGCCACGCCGGGCCGTGGTCGGCTGGGATTCGGCCAGGCTTTCCATGGTGCTCGCCGTGCTGGAGGCCCATTGCGGGGTGCGCTTTGCGACCCATGACGTCTACCTCAACGTCGCCGGCGGATACCGCATCTCGGAGCCCGCCGCCGATCTTGCGGTGGCCGCGGCCCTCGTCTCCTCGCTCACCGGGCTTGCCCTGCCTGCCGATTGCGTCTATTTCGGCGAGATCAGCCTGTCGGGCGCGGTCAGACCCGTCGCGCACGCGGCAAGCCGACTGAAGGAAGCCGAGAAACTAGGCTTCGCCCAGGCGGTCATGCCGATGAGCAACGAGGACGGCTCCGGTGCGATCGCGGCGCGGGCCGCACGACCGGAGGCGCTGGCCGATCTCGTGGCCCGGATCGCGGGGTCCAAGGCGGCTTGAACGGATTTGATTGGCGGCCCGAAGGCCCGGAAGAGATGGAACTGACCTTGCGAGGGCATCCTCACTGCCAAAGGAGTAGGGGCGACAATGCCAATCACGCTGCTTGACGGAGTCCTCGTCGGCTTCACCCTCGTTTCAGCCATGCTGGCCATGGTGCGCGGCTTCTCGCGGGAGGTCCTGTCCATCGCCTCATGGGCGGCGGCGGCCGCGGCGGCCTATTTCTTCCATCCTCTGGTCCTGCCCTACGTGACGCCCTATATCAGCAACGACATGCTGGCGATCGCGGCGGCGGCGGCGGCGGTGTTCTTCGTGGCGCTGATCGTCGTGACGGTGATCACCATGAAGATTGCCGACTTCATCATCGATTCGCGTGTCGGCGCGCTCGACCGTACGCTCGGCTTTCTCTATGGGGCGGGGCGCGGCGTCCTGGTCGTTGCGGTGGCGCTTCTGTTCCTGAACTGGCTCATGGGCTCCAATCCGCCGAGCTGGGTCGCAGAAGCCAAGTCGCGCCCGCTGCTCGACGGCGTCGGCCAGTGGATCCAGTCGCTGCTTCCGGAGGATCCGGAGAACTCGATTTTCGACCGCTTGTCCGACGGCACCACGGCAGACGGCGAGACGAGCAACTGACGGCCCGCGGGCCGTCATGCGCGTTACAGGACCCGTGTCTTTGAGACAAGGAAAAGGTGCTGTAAGGTATTGAAGCGCATCGTGTTTCATGGCGATTGCCTGACCGGTGCGGACGAAAGGGCGGCCTTAAATGGTACAGCAAGACAATTTGCCCCTCGCGGGTGAAGCCGATGATCATTTCCATGACGAATGCGGCGTGTTCGGCATTTTCGGTCGAACGGACGCCGCCGCCATCGTCACGCTCGGCCTGCACGCGCTGCAGCACCGCGGACAGGAGGCGGCCGGCATCGTCTCCTTCGACGGTGCGCAGTTCCACGTCGAGCGGCATATCGGCCTGATCGGCGACACCTTCACCAAGCAGTCCGTGCTCGACCGGCTGCAGGGCGGCCGCGCCATCGGCCACACGCGCTACGCGACGACCGGCGGCTCCGGGCTCAGAAACGTCCAGCCCTTCTTCGCCGAACTCGCCGAGGGCGGCCTCGCCATCGCCCACAACGGCAACATCACCAACGCCATGACCGTGCAGCGCGCCCTGCAGAAGCAGGGGGCGATCTTCTCTTCGACCTCCGACACCGAAACGATCCTGCACCTGGTGGCGATGAGCAAGGAGCGCGACACCAACGCGCGCTTCATCCATGCGCTGCGGCAGATCGAGGGCGCCTTTTCCATCGTCGCCCTGACCTCGAAGAAGATGATCGGCTGCCGCGATCCGCTCGGCATCCGCCCGCTGGTGCTTGGCGATCTCGACGGTGCCTACATCCTCGCCTCGGAGACCTGCGCACTCGACATCATCGGGGCGCGCTATGTGCGCGACCTGAAGCCCGGCGAAATGGTGATCGTCACGGAAACCGGCATCGAGAGTCTGTTCCCGTTCGAGAACAAGCAGGAGCCGCGCTTCTGCATCTTCGAATATGTCTATTTCGCCCGCCCGGATTCCTCCGTCGAGGGCCGCAACGTCTACGAGGTGCGCAAGCAGATCGGCGCCGAGCTGGCCCGCGAGATGCCGGTCGAGGCCGACATCGTCGTGCCGGTGCCAGACTCGGGCACGCCGGCGGCCATCGGCTACGCCCAGGCGGCGGGCCTGCCCTTCGAGCTCGGCATCATCCGCAACCATTATGTGGGCCGCACCTTCATCCAGCCGACCGATTCGATCCGCCACATGGGCGTCAAGCTGAAGCACAATGCCAACCGCCGCTTCATCGAGGGCAAGCGGGTGGTGCTGGTGGACGATTCCATCGTGCGCGGCACCACCAGCCAGAAGATCGTGCAGATGGTACGCGAGGCGGGCGCGGCGGAGGTGCACATGCGCATCGCCTCGCCGCCGACGCGCGCCTCCTGCTTCTACGGCGTCGACACGCCGGAGGCGGCGAAGCTGCTGGCCTCGCGCCTGACGATCGAGGAGATGGCCGAATTCATCCGCGTCGATTCGCTCGCCTTCCTGTCGATCGACGGTCTCTACCGGGCCGTCGGCGAGGCGGCGCGCAACAACGACCAGCCGCAATTCTGCGATGCCTGCTTCACCCGCGATTATCCGACGCGGCTCACCGACCACGAGGGCGCCGACAACGTGCGCACGCTTTCCCTTCTCGCAGCAGGCGGTCAATGACAGACAGAAAACCAGATTTGCAAGGCCGGCTGGCGCTGGTCACCGGCGCTTCGCGCGGTATCGGCTATTTTCTCGCCAAGGAGCTGGCGGCGGCGGGAGCCCATGTGATCGCGGTGGCGCGCACCGTCGGCGGGCTCGAGGAGCTGGACGACGAGATCAAGGCGATGGGCGGCGAAGCGACGCTGGTGCCGCTCGACCTTGCCGACATGGCCGGCATCGACCGCATCGGCGGCGCGATCCACGAGCGCTGGGGCAAGCTGGACATCCTGGTGGCCAACGCCGGCATTCTGGGCGTCATTGCCCCGCTCGGCCATGTGGAGGCCAAGGTGTTCGAGAAGGTGATGACCCTCAACGTCACCGCCACCTGGCGGCTGATCCGCAGCGTCGATCCGCTGCTGCGGGCCTCGGATGCGGGGCGTGCCATCATCATGTCGTCGGGCGCGGCACATTCCGCGCGCGCCTTCTGGGGTCCCTATGCGGCTTCAAAGGCGGCTGTGGAGGCGATGGCGCGCTCCTGGGCCGACGAGACCAGGAACATGGCCCTGCGCGTCAACACGGTGAACCCCGGCGCCACGCGCACCGCCATGCGGGCGCAGGCGATGCCGGGCGAAGACCCGGACACCCTGCCCCATCCTTCCGAGGTGGCCGCGAAGATCCTGCCGCTCGCCAGCCCGGAGCTCACCGAAACCGGCCTCATCTTCGACGTGCGGCAGAACCGGTTCACCCGCTACCAGATGCCGGCATAGGCCGAACTGCGCGAAAGCGGTTCGAACGATTTGCGGCGCCCTTTCCGCATCGAAGCGGAAGCGGGGCGCTGCGGGTTTCCACAGCACGGCGTCGGCGATTGACGTTCCCGTCCCTTTCGTTACCTTTCACGCGGCAGCGGCCGAAGAAGCCGTGCTCCGAGGATGCGGCATGGGTTTGGCAAAACGCCGTCCGTTTGAGTGGCCCATACGTAGATTCAAGACTGCTGGTTTGTCCCACCGTCAGGGATCGGCCAAGCGATTGGGAGACGCGGCATGATTCTGGCGATTGAAACCATCCTCGTGGTGGTGGCCTTGTGGACGGCAGCGGCGGGGCTGGTGCAGTTCCGGCGCGGACTGACCTTTCACCAGGCGGCGCTCTATGCGCCGCTGAAGATTCTCTTCCGCATCAGCGACCGGGAGATCGACGCGGCGCGCCGGGCGGAGCCTCCGGTCATCTACGTCGTCTGGCATCGGTCGCGCCTTGACCCTGCGCTGATGCTTTCGCTGCTGCCCGAGGACACGCTGCACATCCTCGACGAGGAGTCGGCGCAGTCGCACCTGATCGAGCCCTGGCGGGCGCTGGCCCGCACCATCACCTTCAACGCCCACCACGTCTTCGTCAGCCGCCGCCTGGTGCGGCGTTTGAAGGGCAACGGTAGGCTCGCCGTCTACATGCCCGACGACACCGACCCGGACGTCAAGACGTTCCGCCTGTTCCGCGCCGTGGCCCGCATCGCGATCAAGGCCGAAGCCCGTGTGGTGCCGATCTTCATCGCCCGTGGAGGTTTCCTTCCCGCCACGAGCGTGCACGCACTGCCGCCGGCGACCGTCGAGGAGCTGATCGCCCGCTCGGGCAAGGAAGATATGCGCGCTTCGCAGGCCCTGTTCGAGCGGATGATCGAGGCGCGCGGCGAAACCGCGGCCATCGAGGATTAATCGGCGTCCTCCGCCGCCCTCTCGGCCTCTTCCTCCTTCCCGGCTCGCCGCGCATAGGCGCGCACGCTGAAGACCAGGAAGACGAGATAGGCGATGGCCGACGCCGACAATGTCAGCCAGGTGAAGCTGGTGAGCAGCAGCACGTAGAGCGCAAGGCCGAGGATCAGCGGTAGCACATATTCGCGCGGCACCCGGCTGCCCGAATATTTGCCCGAATAGACCGGCAGGCGGCTGACCATCAGAAAGCCGATCAGAACCGTGTAGAGGCAGGCGGCCAGTGCCGCCACGCGGTCCGGCGTGACCCCAAGGAACCCGAGATAGACCGGCAGCAGGACGAGAGCGGCGCCGGCCGGGGCGGGCACGCCGACGAAATAATCCGCCTGCCAGGCCGGGCGCGTCGGATCGTCCAGCATCACGTTGAAGCGGGCGAGCCGCAGGCAGCACGCGATGGCGAACAGAAGGGCTGCGATCCAGCCCAGCGCGCCGGCCCGGTCAAGCAGGTAGGCATAGAGGACGAGAGCCGGCGCGACGCCGAAATTGACGATGTCGGCGAGCGAATCCATCTGCGCGCCGAATTTCGACGAGGCCTTGAGCATGCGCGCCACGCGCCCGTCCACGGCGTCGAGGAAGGCAGCGATCAGCACCATCACCACGGCGGTCTCGACACGATGCTCGAAGGCCAGCCGGATGCCCGACAGCCCGGCGCAGATCGCCAGCACCGTGATGAGGTTGGGCACCAGCATGCGCAGCGGAATTTCGCTCAGCTTCGGCCCGCCTCCCCCATGCGGCTCGAACGGTGGAAAGGGCCCGGCCATCAGGAAACACGCACCAGAGGCTGTTTCAGCTCGCTGCCGAACTCGGCGATCACGGTCTCACCGCCGACCGCCGTCTGCCCGACGGCGACGCGCGGCATGGCGGTCTGCGGCAGGTACACGTCGACGCGCGAGCCGAAGCGGATCAGGCCGAAGCGCTCGCCGACGGCCAGCGCGCCCGGCGCCTCGGCCCAACAAACGATGCGGCGCGCCACAAGGCCGGCGATCTGCACGACCGGTATGGGGCCGTGCGGGCTCTCGATGACGAGGCCGTTGCGCTCGTTCTCGACGCTGGCCTTGTCGAGCTCGGCGTTGAGGAAGCGGCCCGGCCGGTGCTCGATCAGCGAGACGCGGCCGCGCACCGGCGCGCGGTTTATGTGGCAGGAAAAGACGTTCATGAAGACCGAGATGCGGGTCATCTCGCCAGGGCCCATGCCGAGTTCGGCCGGAGGGACCGCAGGGCCCACATAAGAGACGAAGCCGTCGGCCGGGCTGATCACCAGGCGATCGTCGACCGGCGTCACCCGCTCCGGGTCGCGATAGAAATAGACGCACCATCCAGTGAGCGCGAGGCCGATCCAGAACAGCGGCCCCCACAGCAGCCCGAGCAGCAGCGTGGCGGCCGCGAAGGCGGCAATGAACGGGTAGCCCTCGCGATGGATGGGCACCAGCGTGTTGCGGATCGTGTCTAGCAGATTCGTCACCGGGCGCGCCCTCATTGCCTCTGTCAGCGGCCTTCCTAACGGAATCCGTGCCCTGGAGCAACGCGCCGGCCGCTCTGGCCTGTCGATAACGGGATCGGGCGGCCGGACCCGGCCCTCTCCTCGATGGCGGAGCAATCGCCGATGGATTGGCTCGCCCCCACTCCGTTGCGTGTTGGGCAATCGCCTATGGCGGCGCGGTAGCCCCACCCCTTACCCCTCCCCTCAAGGGGGAGGGGGATGATCGAGCGCACCGCCTTTCTTCCCTCCCCCTTGAGGGGAGGGATCGAGGGTGGGGGTCGCAGGCGGAGCCTGCAAGAAAAACACATGCGATTGCCCTGTCCTCCCCTCAATAAGCCGGCTCGCCGCGCACCACGATGCCCAGTTCGTCGGTCTCGCGCGCCTTGCGCAGCCGCTCCTCGGCCTCGGTCGCTTCGCGCTGGCGGCTCCACATCCGGGCATAGAGGCCGTCGGCCGCCAGCAGCTCGCCATGCCTGCCGCGCTCGGCGATCTCGCCGCCCTTCAGGACGATGATCTCGTCGGCATCGATGACGGTCGACAGACGGTGCGCGATCACCAGCGTGGTGCGCCCGCGGCTTACCGTGTCGAGCGCCGCCTGGATCTCCTGCTCGGTGTGCGTGTCGAGCGCTGAAGTCGCCTCGTCGAGAAGCAGGATGGGCGGCGCCTTGAGAATGGTGCGGGCGATCGCCACGCGCTGCTTCTCACCGCCCGAGAGTTTTAGGCCGCGCTCGCCGACCATGGTCTTGTATCCGTCCGGCAGGCCCTCGATGAATGGACCGATCTGCGCCATCTCGGCAGCCTTGCGCACCTCCTCATCGGTGGCGTCCGGCCGGCCGTAGCGGATGTTGTAGGCGATGGTGTCGTTGAACAGCACCGTGTCCTGCGGCACCATGCCGATCGCCGCCCGCAGGCTCTGTTGCGTGACGTCACGCACATCCTGCCCGTCGACCGTGATCGAGCCGCCCTGGATGTCGTAGAATCGGAACAGGAGGCGCGAGATGGTCGACTTGCCGGCGCCGGACGGCCCGACAACGGCGACCGTCCTGCCCGCCGGTATCTCGAAGCTGATCCCCTTCAGGATCGGCCGCTCGGGGTCGTAGGAAAAGCGCACGTCGTCGAAACGGATCGCGCCGCGCGCGACGTCGAGAGGCGCAGCGTCCGGCTTATCCGTCACCTCGGCCGGCACATCCAGCAGGTCGAACATCTGCTCGATGTCGGTGAGCCCCTGGCGGATCTCGCGATAGACGAAGCCGATGAAGTTGAGCGGGATGGAAAGCTGCATCAGCATGGCGTTGATGAAGACGAAGTCGCCCACCGTCTGCGTGCCGCGCATCACTTCGTAAGCCGAAAGCCCCATCGCCGCCGTCATGCCGAGGCCGAGGATCACGCCCTGGCCGAAGTTGAGCCAGCCGAGCGACGTCCAGGTGCGGGTCGCCGCATCCTCGTAGCGGGCCATGGAGCGGTCGAAGCGGCGCGCTTCCATCGCCTCGTTGTTGAAGTATTTCACCGTCTCGAAGTTGAGCAGCGAATCGATCGCCTTGGTGTTGGCGTCGGTGTCGGAATCATTCATCTGCCGGCGAATGCCGATGCGCCAGTCGCTCGCCTTGACCGTGAACCATGTGTAGAGCCAGACGGTGACGGCGACGATCGCCACATAGATCCAGCCATAGGCATAGGCGAAGATGCCGGCCGCCAGCAGGAACTCGAGCAGCGTCGGCAGCGTGTTGAGGATGGTGAAGCGGACGATCGTGTCGATGCCCTTGGTGCCGCGCTCGATGATGCGCGACAGGCCGCCGGTGCGCCGCTCCAGATGAAAGCGCAGCGACAGGTCGTGCATGTGCACGAAGGTGCGATGGGCAAGCTGGCGCACCGCGTGCTGGCCGACGCGGGCGAACAGCGCGTCGCGCAACTGGTTGAAGCCGAGCTGGACGACGCGCACCAGATTGTAGGCGACGACCAGCATGATCGGCCCGGCCAGCACTGCCGGCAGGAAGGCGGGCGGCGCCCCCTCGCCCGACAGGGCGTTGGTGGCCCATTTGAAGAAATAGGGCACCAGCACCAGGACGAGCTTGGCGATCACCAGGAACAAGGTGGCGATCAGGACGCGCCGCTTGAGGTCGGCACGGTCGGACGGCCACATATAGGGCCACAGATTGCGCAGGGTCTGGAGGGTCGAACCCTCGGCGGCCACGGTTTTCTCAGCCATTCAGGTGGCCCTCCGACGCTGCGTCCGATCGGGTTCGCGCCGCGGCGCAGGCATCGGCGAGCTCCGCCAGCACGTCGGACAGCGCCTTCAGGGCCTCGACATCCACCTCGTAGCGGGAACTTTGCCGCTCCGGCCGCATGCGCAGCAAACCCGCTTCGACCAGCACCTTGAGATGCTGCGAGACGGTGGACTGCGCCAGGCGCAGGTGCCCGACCACATCCTTGCAGCACGAGGCGTCGAGCCCCGAAAGGTGACGCAGGATCTCGATGCGCGCCGGGTGCGACAGGGCTGCCAGGCCGAGCGCCATCGGCGCGTGGGCGCAGCAGAATTCGGAGGTCGACCTATGCTTCATGGCATCACCTTTCATCGTTTATCGGCGATATACGATGAAGATCTCCCCGAGACAACCGTTCCCGTGGAATTATTTTCCACCGGCGCATCGCAGCCGCTTGCGTCCGAGCGAACTGCCGAAAAGAAACGGGACCGGATGGTCGGCTTCCGCGTCAGCGGGCGGGTTCGACCGGCGACGATGGCGCGCCGAGCGCTTCCATGTCGGCCGGCTCGCCCTCCTCGGTCTTTTCCGGGACGGCGAACACCTGCCCCGGCCAGATGCGGTCGGGATCGGTGATCTGCTCCTGGTTGGCGAGATAGATCGTCGTGTAGCGGATGCCGCGGCCGTAGACGCGGCGCGAGATCTGCCAGAGCGTGTCGCCGCGCCGGATGATGACAGAGCCGTCGACAGGCTCCAGCTTGGGCGCCGTTGCCGGTTCGGCGGCAGCATCACCCGCCCCGCTATCCCCCGCGACCTGATCGGCGGATGCTTCGCCGCCACCCTCGGCGGCAAGACGGTCGGTCTTTGCAACCGGCGGGGCCGGTTGGTCCGGCTGGGCGGGCTGGGCAACGGCGGCGAGCTGCTCGCCCTCGGCACGGGTGAACGGTACGGCGGCCCGGGCGATCACCGTGGCGCCGTCCGGCGACATCATGTCGGCGCGAATGATGTAGTCGCCCACCGGCAGGTCGCGCACGGCCTCGATCAGGAAGCGGCCGTTCGGCTCGGTCAGCGTCTCGCCGAGCAATATCTCATTGGCGTAAACACGTATGAGGCTACCGGGCGCCGCCGAACCGGCGACGAACACCTGGCGGCCGTCGATCTCGACCGCTTCGATATGCGGCAGGGCCATGTCCGGTGCGGCTCCCGGGGTCGGCGCCGACGCCTGCTCCTGCGCCGGGGGCTCGGCGGCGGCCTCGGGTGCTTCACGGTCGGCGCTCGCGCTTGCCGGCGTCTCCCCAGATGTGCCTGCGGCCTCGGCAGGCGGAGTCGCGGAAGGCGGCGCGGCGGCACCGGCGCTCTGTCCGGCCGGAGCTTCGGCCGGTCCCTGCGTGCCGGCCGCGGCAGACGTCCCGGCCGGCTTGGCCTCAGGCACCGTGATCAGCTTGCTGGGCGCGCCGGGCCGGTCGACAAGCGCCAGGACCTGCCCGTTCTTATCGTCGGGAACCGTGACGATCGCCGTCTCGACGGAGGTGGCGGCGATGTTGTCCGGGGTCGTGGCCCTGAGGACGATCTGGTAGTCGCCCGGCGGCAGCGGCTCGTCGAGCACGGCGGCGAAATCGCCGTTCGGCCCGCTCGTGGCGGTGCCGAGAACCGTCGCCCCATGGACGATCTCGATGCGCGCATCGGGCGCGGCGTGCCCCGCCACCACCATCGACCCATCCGGCTCTACGCGGACGAGGTCGAAGCTCGGCGGCGTCGGGTCGGCGGCCGGGGTGGCCGGTTCGGAGGCGGTCTCGGAAAGCCGCGCATCCTTCTGCCCGTCCGCGGGTGCGGAGCCCCCTGAGGCTTCCTGCTTCGGCGCGGTTTGCGGCGTTCCGCTGACGGCGGCCGGCGGTGTTTCCAGGGAGGAGTCGAAGGCGCCCATCAGATAGGCGGTGCCAATGCCGGCGACCACCGCGCCGGCCGCGAAAAGAAGCCCCTTGAGAGGTGTCGAGCCCATAGCGTTCGTTGTTCCTTTTATGACAGGCTGTAACGCTTTTTCATCGCAACGACAAGAAAAAGCCCCGCCCCACTTGACCATAAGGCGTTGAAGGACAAGCAATAGCGGCCATGAGAACAATCGAGTCGGTGTGCGTCTATTGCGGTTCGAGCAACGGGCGTGACGAAAGCCATTTTCAGGCCGGGCTAACGCTCGGCCGCAGCCTTGCCGGAGCGGGCCTGCGCCTGGTCTACGGAGCCGGCACCAAGGGCATCATGGGGGCCGTGGCACGCGGCACCAAGGAGGCGGGCGGGGCCGTTACCGGCATCATTCCCCGCTTTCTGATCCGCAAGGAGGCGCCCGAGATCGAACTGACCCAGCTCGACGAGTTGATCGTCACCGAGGACATGCACCAGCGCAAGCACAAGATGTTCGAGCATGCCGATGCCTTCGTGGCGCTGCCCGGCGGCATCGGCACGCTGGAGGAGATCGTCGAGATCATGACCTGGGCACAGCTCGCCCGGCACGACAAGCCGATGGTCTTCGCCAATATCGGCGGCTTCTGGGATCCGCTGCTCAAGCTGATCGAACACATGAAGGCCGAGGGCTTCGTGCACTCGGAACACAGAGTACGGCCGCTGGTGGTCGACGCGGCCGAGGACATCGTCCCCGCCATCCTGGCCGCCGCCCGGTCCGCGCCGGAAGGGAACGGCAATCTGCAGGTGGCTGTGGACCGGCTGTAATCATCCGCACGATCGCTACCCTTGCGGCGAAATCGTCATCAATCCGTCAACCAATTGCCGCGCCGGTGTTACAGAAGTCTGATCTCCTTGGTGCGGTTCTGAATTCGCAACGATCATGAGAGCGCCGCGTCGCTTGCTCCGGTCGTTGGTTGACCTGCCGCCGAGCAGGATCGCGCAAGGGCGCAGGACGAAAGGTTTTCCGACGAGGTTCGCGTCTCCACGGGAAATGCGTTCCGTCTCTCATCCCACCCCGGCGATGCCGCGCCGCACCCCCTTCTCCGGCATCGCGGGCATCTGCCGCCCCTCACGGGGCGGCTATTTTTTTGCCTGCCGCGCCTCGTTGAGCATCGACCAGCTGTAGATGGCCAGCGCAGTCCAGATCAGGCCGAAGGCCAGTGCCTTGGTGCCGCCGAAGGGCTCCTTGAAGGCGAAGACGGCGATCAGGAAGATCATGGTCGGGGCAATGTACTGCATGATGCCGATGGTGGAATAGCGCAGCAGCTTGGCGCCGAAGGCAAAGAGGATCAGCGGGATCGCCGTCACCGGACCACAGCCCATCAGCAGGGCGATGTCGGAGAGCTGCGACCACTGGTAGTGGCTCTGCCCCGTCGCCCCCAGCCACACCACATAGCCGAGTGCCGGCAGGCACAGGATCAGCACTTCCAGGAAAAAACCCTGGCTGGGGCCGATCGGCAGCGTCTTGCGCAGGATGCCGTAGGCGGCGAAGGTCAGGGCGAGGCTGAGCGAGATCCAGGGCAGCCCGCCGGCATCGATGGTCAGTGCCAGGACGGCGATGGCCGCCAGCGCCACCGCGGCGATCTGATAGCGGTTGAGCCTCTCGCCGAGAAAGAGGGAGGCCATGGCGATGCTCACCAGCGGGTTGATGTAATAGCCGAGCGCGGTGTCGACGGTGCGGCCGGAGGCGATGGCCCACACATAGATGCCCCAGTTGCACGAGATGATCGCCGCCGTCAGCGCCGCCATGGCAAGCGTGCGCGGCGAGCCCAGTGCCCGCCTGATGTCGGCGGTGCGGCCGAGGACCAGCAGGATGACGGCGGCGACGGGCACGGACCACAGGACGCGGTGCGCCACCACTTCCACCGCCGGGATATGCGCCAGAAGCTTCATGTAGAGCGGCAGGAATCCCCACAGCCCATAGGCCGAGAACGCGAAGAGAAAGCCGCGCAACGCCTCGTTCGGCCCGGCCTCAAGGGGCTTGCTCACGCTATCGGTCATCGGATGGTCCTTGCCTGGTGGTCTGATCCAAACGGACGGTACTCACCCGTTTGGAAAAATCAGCCCACAAACTATTGGTCTGATGGTGCGGCGGCTGCTTCGCGGCGCGTCTGCCGCTTGTCTCACGAAAACGCCGTCGCGATCCAACGCCTTTTATTGGTCCAGCGGTCAGCGCCCATCGTGGCCCGCCCCCTCGCGATTCCTGACCAGCTTGTAGACGATGGAGTCCATCAGCGCCTGGAAGGAGGCGTCGATGATGTTGTCGGACACGCCGACGGTCCACCAGCGCGCTCCGGTCGAATCGTGGGATTCTATCAGCACGCGGGTGATCGCCTCCGTGCCGCCGTTGAGGATGCGCACCTTGTAATCGGCCAGCGCCAGATCGGAGATCTCCGCCTGATATTTGCCGAGATCCTTGCGCAGCGCGATGTCCAGCGCGTTTATCGGGCCGTGCCCCTCGGCCACCGACATCAGCGTCTCCCCGTCCACCGTGACGCGCACCACCGCCTCCGACACGGTCTTCAGCTGGCCGTTGGCGTCGAACCGGCGCTCGACCATGCAGCGGAAGCCGTCGACCTTGAAAAACTCCGGCACATGGCCGAGCGTGCGCCGCGCAAGGAGCTCGAAGCTGGCATCCGCCCCTTCATAGGCATAGCCCTGCGCCTCACGCTCCTTGACGAGGGCGATCAGCGTGTCGAGCCGCCCGTCGGCCTTGTCAACGGCGATCCCCCGCCGCTTCAGCTCGGCGATGAAGTTGGACCTGCCGCCCTGATCCGACACCATCACGCGGCGCGTGTTGCCGACCGTTTCCGGCGGCACGTGCTCGTAGGTCTGTGGCTCCTTCAGCACCGCCGAGGCATGGATGCCGGCCTTGGTGGCGAAGGCGGACGAGCCGACGTAGGGCGCCTGCGGCTCCGGAGCGCGGTTCAGCAATTCGTCGAAGGCGTGCGCCAGCCGCGTGATGCCGGCAAGCTTGTCCGGCGAGATACCGGTCTCGAACCGGTCGGCATAGACGGGCTTCAGCATCAGGGTCGGCAGGATGGTGACGAGGTTGGCGTTGCCGCAGCGTTCGCCGATGCCGTTCAGCGTGCCCTGCACCTGCCGCGCGCCGGCCTCGACGGCGGCAAGCGAATTGGCCACCGCCTGGCCCGTGTCGTCATGGGCGTGAATGCCGAGATGGCTGCCCGGGATGCCGGCGGCGATGACGGCTTCGACGATGCGGCGGATCTCGGCCGGCTGCGTCCCGCCGTTGGTGTCGCACAGGACGACCCAGCGGCTGCCCGCTTCAAAAGCGGCCTTGGCGCAGGCGAGCGCATAGCCCGGATTGGCCTTGTAGCCGTCGAAGAAATGCTCGCAATCGACCATCGCCTCCTTGCCGGCGGCCGTTGCCGCGGCGACCGAGGTGCGGATCGAATCCAGATTCTCCTCATTGGTGCAGCCGAGCGCCACACGCACGTGGTAGTCCCAGCTCTTGGCGACGAAGCAGACGGCGTCGCTCTCGGCCTGGAGGAGCGCCGCCAGCCCCGGATCGTTCGATGCGGAGACCCCCGCCCGCTTCGTCATGCCGAAGGCAACGAAGGCGGCGTTGCGGGTTCGCTTGCGGGAGAAGAAGACGGTGTCGGTCGGGTTGGCTCCGGGATAGCCGCCCTCCACATAGTCGAACCCGAACGCATCGAGCAGACCGGCGACGGCGATCTTGTCCTCGACGGAAAAATCCACGCCCGGCGTCTGCTGTCCGTCACGCAAGGTGGTGTCGAAGAGATAGATGCGTTCCTTACTGGACATGAGGTCTCCGTTTGCGCGCAGCGCCGCGGTACCGCCGAAGGTCAGTCATCGCCCTGCCCCCGTGGCGGCCACCGGTCCGTGTCGTAATCGGGATGCTGGTAGGAGACGATGGAGGCGTGAAAGCTCCGCATCGCCTCACTTTCGAAGGGAGGCTTATCGAAAAGGCGGTCGATCCAAGGCAGCCGCAGGGCATGGTTGACCTGCACCTGCGGCTCCAGATCCTCTGGTCGGTCGAAGGCGCCGATGGCGAGTTCGATCCCATCCGGATGCCGATAGGTCAAGGGTGTGCCGCAACCCCTGCAGAAGCCGCGCTCAACCTTGTCGGACGAGCGGAAGTAGTCGGGCACGCCTCGGGTCCAGCGCAGATCGTCCACATAAGCCGTCACGAAGGCCCCGAAGAAACTGCCGAACTGCTTTTGGCACATGCGGCAATGGCAGATCGAGGGGCGGCCGAGACGCGTGGCGCGAAAGCGCACGGCGCCGCACTGGCAACCGCCCGTGAGCACGGTCTCCGTCATGTCTTCTTCTCCGGCGGCCACTGGTCCGTGTCGTAATCGGGATGCTGGTAGGAGACGAGCGTCTTCAGGAACTCCACCGCCTCCGGATCTTCCTCGGTCGTGTAGCCCGGAAGGGACGGAATATCGTCCGTGTAGGGCAGCTTGCCCTCCAGACCCCATTGGACGACCGGAGCGATCTCCTCGGGATGATCGAAGGCGGCGATGGTGATCGCCATGCCGTCGGGCGCCTCGTAGGTGAGCGGCGTCCCGCATTGCGGGCAGAAGCCGCGCTTCACATGGTTCGACGACTGGAACCGCTTCGGCTCGGTGCGCGTCCAGGTGAGCGTTGCACCGCTTACGGAAACCAGCGACAGCATGATGTTGCCGCTCGCCTTCTGGCACATGCGGCAGTGGCACACGGACCCTTTTCCGAGCGCCCCTTCGACATGGAAGCGAACCGCGCCGCACTGGCAGCCGCCGGAATAGACGGGCTTGTTGTCGAGGCTCATGTTCCGCCTTTCCTCACTCCGGCCGGTGACAGACGGCTTCGATGTTGTTGCCGTCCGGGTCGAACACGAAGGCGCCGTAGTAATCCGGGTGATAATGCGGCCGCAGGCCCGGCGCGCCGTTGTCGCGGCCGCCGGCATCGAGCGCCGCCCGGTGGAAAGCGTCGACCTCGGCGCGCGAACCGGCGGTGAAGGCGACATGCTTCGGCTCGCCCGCCACGTCTCCTTCAGAGAGCCAGTAGACCGGCCGGTCGCGTCCATAGCCGCCGATCTTGCGCCCACCGGTATATTCCGTGGGCACCATCATCAGAAGCGAAGCGCCGAGCGGCGCCATCGCCTTGTCGTAAAACGCCTTGGCGCGGTCGAAATCCGCAACCGTGATACCGATGTGATCGATCATGCGCGTTTTCCCTCGATATGGGAGAGCCTTTGGAGGCTTCCCGCTACAGTGACGATATGCTGGCAGACATCATCGATGTTGTTCACGACGTCGTCATTCCAGAAGCGCAGGACCTTCCAGCCCAGAGCCGAAAGAGAGGCGTCCCGGATTATATCCCCGGCCGAAGCACCATGCTGCGATCCGTCCACCTCGACGATGATCCTGGCCGAAGGGCATGCGAAATCGGCGATATAACCGCCGATCGGCATCTGGCGGCGAAACGACAACCCCATCAGACGATGCGCGCGAAGCTCATTCCAGAGCTTCAACTCGGCTTCCGTCAACGCCTTGCGCATGCGGCGGGCATTTCGGCGATTCATGGGCGGAACGGGGTGGTGCGTCATTGACCGTCACCCCCCTCTGGCCTGCCGGCCATCTCCCCCTCAAGGGGGGAGATCAGCCTTCGTCGATGTATTGCTCTTGTTGCATTGCCGGCGATTGGCGAAACCGTCCCCGCCGCCCAATCTCCCCCCTTGAGGGGGAGATGCCCGGCAGGGCAGAGGGGGGTATCTGAGGGCGCCTGCCTCACCGCTTCACCTCCCATCGTGTCCGGCGCTCGCCGTTTTCAGGATCCTTGTAATCCATCAACTGGATGCCTTGCCCCGTCAGCTCGTCGCGCAGGCGGTCGGCTTCGGCGAAATTCTTCTCGCGCAGATGCGCAAGCCGTTGCTCGACGAGTGCCTCCACCGCGCTCGCGTCGACCGCGGCGCCCGATGCCTTGGCGGCGAACCACTCGCTCTGCGTCGACGACAGCAGCCCGAGCAGCGCCCCGCTTGCCTTCAGCCCCGCCTTGGCGCCGGCGCTGCCTTTCGCCGCCTCGGCGCGCAGCTCGTGCAGGGCGGCGATCGCTCCGGTCGTGCCGAGATCGTCGCAAAGCGCGTTCAGAACGTCGGCGCAATCGATGCCGGCGGCCTCAGCCTCGCCGACGGCACGGTACCAGCCGTCGAGCACGGCCTCGGCCTCCTCCAGCTTGCGCACGGAAAAATCGATCGGCTCGCGATAGTGCGTCATCAGCATGGCGAGCCTCAGCACCTCGCCCGGCCACGTCCGCCCGCCGAACTTCTCCGTCTCCAGCAATTCGTGGATGGTGACGAAATTGCCCTCCGACTTCGACATCTTGCGGCCTTCCACCTGCAGAAAGCCGTTGTGCATCCAGTAGCGCGCCATGAGGTCGGTGCCGTGGGCGCAGCGCGACTGGGCGATCTCATTCTCGTGATGCGGGAAGATCAGGTCGAGCCCGCCGCCGTGGATGTCGAACACCTCGCCGAGATACGCGGCCGACATGGCAGAGCATTCGATGTGCCAGCCGGGCCTTCCACGGATAGCGAGAGGCTTGCCGTCGACGGTGAAACGGGCGTCCCAGCCCGGCTCGTCGGTGGAGGATTCCTTCCACAGCACGAAGTCGGCGGCGTTCTTCTTGTGCGCCTCGACGGCAACGCGCGCGCCTGCCTGCTGGTCCTCGAGCCTGCGCTTGGACAGTCCGCCATAGGCCGCCATAGACGCCGTGTCGAACAGGATTTCCCCTTTTTCCTCATAGGCATGGCCGCGATCGATGAGAGATTGAATCAGGCTTGCCATGTCGGTCAGCCCATCTTCGCGCGGCAACACGAACTCGGTGGCGCGCGGCTCCACGGTCGGCGGCAGGCAGCCGAGCGCCGCAACATCCGCATGGTACTGGTCGGCGGTCTTCTGCGTCACGGCGCGGATCGCCTCGTTGAGCGGCAGATCGGGGTGATCGCGCCGCGCCCGCGCGTTGATCTTGTCGTCGACGTCGGTGATGTTGCGCACATAGGTCACATGCTCGGCGCCGTAGAGATGGCGCAGCAGCCGGAACAAAACGTCGAAGACGATCGCCGGGCGCGCATTGCCGATATGCGCGTAGTCGTAGACGGTCGGACCGCACACATACATGCGCACATTGGCAGGATCGAGGGGAACGAAGTCCTCCTTGGCGCGCGTCAGCGTGTTGTGGACCCTGAGGCCCTTGAAACCGTCCGTCATCGTGGCCTTCCGTTGTCACCCGCTCGAGTTTCGAACGCCTCACGCGAACCGCATGCGGCACAAGGCCTGGCCGTCTGGCCGGGGCGTTTTTCTCGTCGTGTGCGAAGGGCGAAAACGTCCGGACCAGCGGTGAGGCGCTAGCCGATAATGCAAATGCCGATAATGGCGCAAAGCGTTTTCATGGCTGTCCTTATCGCCGCCCGCGTCACAACCGTCAAGACAAAATGCTGACCGCTCAAAAAGGCTGGGGATGGCGCGATACCGCGCTCGTGCACGCCAAAAGAGGTATTGCCGGCAGGGTGGATGTGAAGGAAATGTTAAGGCTGGCAGAGCAATTTTAACGGGCATGTCTCGCCGCGGGGGCGCACCGCCAAGATTTTGTCAGATTCGCTCCCCATCTGCCCGGAAGAGACGACAACGCGGAAGCAAGGATCAGATGATGGCCCGCGAAGCAACGAAATCCGCAGAGCAAGCACCGGACAAGGAAGAGCCTCTGGTCAGCCAGTATCACGCGGTTGGACCGGCGGCAGTCGCTGCCGCTTTGCAGTGCAAAGGCGAAAAGCCGGCGCCGGCGCCTCGGCCGAGCCCCTACACGACCCAGACCGACTGAGGTCTTTTCCGGCAAAGACCGGAACGCGTCAAAGGGGCAGTCGTTTTTCGATCGCATTGGCGAGACGGGCACCGTGTGCACTTTTTGGCGCTGCGATGCGCCGGCGGCATCGAATGATGCGGAATTTTCGCTTGGACGGCGCGCGGCCGACATGACATGTGTCTGGCCGACAAGGCAGCCCAGAAAGTCCGCGCCATGAGGAACGACCCGCTCTCCCACGGTCTTTGGGAGAAGACCGCCCCGCCCGCCCCCACGACATCGCCGCTCCACGGCGAGAACAGCACGGACGTCGCCATCGTCGGCGGCGGCTACACGGGCCTGTCGGCGGCCCTGCATCTGGCAGAAGCCGGCGTTTCCGTGACGCTTCTGGAGGCCGAGGAGATGGGCTTCGGCGGCTCCGGGCGCAATGTCGGCCTGGTCAATGCCGGCATGTGGGTGATGCCCGACGACCTGCCGGCGATCCTCGGCGCGGCGCATGGCGAGCGGCTTCTCACCCTCCTCGGCGAAGCGCCGAGCGTCGTCTTCGACCTCGTCAGGCGGCACGGCATCGAATGCGAGGCCGAGCATCGGGGCACGCTCCATTGCGCGGTGGGCGCCGCCGGCGCCAGGCAGCTCGAAGAGCGCGCCCGGCAATGGGCAGCGCGCGGCGCGCCGGTGCGCCTGCTCGATGCGGCCGAGACCGCCGCGAAGCTCGGCACCGCCGCCTACACCGCCTCGCTGCTCGACGAGCGGGCCGGCACCATCCAGCCGCTCGGCTATGCGCGCGGCCTCGCCGCGGCGGCGATCAAGGCCGGCGCGCGGCTTCACAGCGGCTCGCGTGTCACGCGCGCCGAGGAGACCGGCGGTGGCTGGCGCATCTTCACCGGGACCGGATCGCTCACCGCTTCGACCGTCATCGTCGCCACCAACGCCTATACCAGTTCGCCGTGGCGCCAGGTGCGCGAGGAGCTCGTCCACCTGCCCTATTTCAATTTCGCCACGCCTCCGCTTCCGGACGCCGTGCGCAGACGCATCCTGCCGGAACGGCAGGGTGCCTGGGACACCAGGCAGATCCTCACCTCGTTCCGCTGGGACCGTAGCGGGCGCTTCATCTTCGGCAGCGTCGGCGCGCTGAAGGGAGCGGGGCTCGCCATCCACCGCGCCTGGGCCGAGCGTGCCATGGCGCGCCTCTTCCCGGACTTGAAGGGAGCCGGCTTCGAGGCCGGCTGGTACGGGCAGATCGGCATGACGGACAACCATCTGCCGAAGTTCCACCGCTTCGGCCGCAACGCCTTCGGCTTCTCCGGCTACAACGGGCGCGGCATCGGCCCCGGCACCGTGTTCGGCCAGGCGCTGGCCAGGCTCGCGATGGGCTCGCTCTCGGAAGCCGAATTGCCCCTTCCCGTCACCGAGGCGGTGGCGCAGCCCCTGAGGGCCGCACGGGAAGGATTTTACCGCTTCGGCGCCGAGGCCGCGCATCTGGCACGCATCATTGTTTGAGGGTGGCCGGGCCTTTGACACGGCGCATCGCGCTTTCCGAAAATCGATCCCGATTTTCGGGCCGATGCGTCAGAAAAGCGTCAGTTGATCGTCGTCCTTTTGCGGCTTCTCGCCGGGGACGGCCGCCGCCGGCCCCTCCGCACGCTCCTGAAGCTCGGGGCCGACATTCGCCACCTTGTTGACCTTGTCGGAGACGGGCACGGCCTCGAAGAAGCCGGGCTCGGCCGGCCGCAGCAGATCCGCCACGTCGCGCGGCTCCTGATTGAGGCAATCGAGCCAGCGGGCGAAATCCTGCGGGTCGATCACCACCGGCATGCGGTGGTGGATGCCGCGCAGGTCCTCATTGGCCTCGGTGGTCAGGATCGCTCCGGTGTCGAGCTCGGTTCCGCCGGGTTCCGACCAGCTTTCCATCAGCCCGGCGAAGGCGATCGGCCCGCCATGCCGCGGCCGCACCCAATAGGGCTCGGCGCGCTTCGTGCCGACGCGCCGCCATTCGTAGAAGCCGCTCGCCGGCACAAGGGCGCGGCGATGGCGCATGGCGGCCTTGAAGGAAGCCTTTTCGGCGGCCGTCTCCGAGCGGGCGTTGAAGAGGAGCGGCAGGTCAGCCGGGTTCTTGGCCCAGGAGGGGATCAGCCCCCAGCGCACCAGCATCGCCCGCCGGTCGGGCAGGTTGGAGCCCGGCGCCCGTGAAGGGCCGGCGAGCGCCATCAGGATGGGCTGCGTCGGCGCGATGTTGTAGCGCGGCGGAAACGGGTCGAGCTCCATCACGGCCAGCATCGACTTGACCGCATCGGGCGTGGCCGCCAGGGCGAAGCGTCCGCACATGGGTTATGTCCGCCCCATCCGCCCCGGAGCGATGCGCCGATCGGCGAACCTTCTTTGCATGATCACTGCCTCGGGTTAAGAGATTGTCGGTATGCGCCAGACTGTTGGCGATCAGGTCGAAGGTTGCAAGGTCCCGCCCCATGAAACCGGAGGAAATCCGCGCCGTTTCCGCCGTCGTCCTGCATGATGGCCGCTTTCTCCTGGTGCGGCGCGGCCGCCCGCCGGCCGAGGGGTTCTATGCCTTTCCCGGCGGCCGCATCGAGGAAGGGGAGACGGCCGAGCAGGCCGTCATCCGCGAAGTGCGCGAGGAAACGGGGCTCGTCGCCTCGAGCCCGCGCCTTTTGCGCGAGATCAGCCTGCCGGTCCCGGAGAAGGATATGATCTTCCGCCTGAGCGTCTTTCGCGCCACCGTCAGAAGCGGCGAGCCGACCGCTGGCGACGACGCCAGCGAGGCCGGCTGGTTCGCGCTCGAACAGATCCGGCTGTTGCCGATTACCAACAGCACGCTCGATATCGTCGAGGAATTGAGCATGGCCGGGTCTCGATGATGCCTGGTGCCCGTATCGTTCTCATTGTTGCCACTTTCTTCGCGCGAAGCGGGTATGCTTTCGCCTTGCAGGGCAAGCATGCGACAGGAGATACGGCGGGGAGACGACACGGCATGAACCGGGGATCTGCGATCGCGCTTTTGCTGCTCCTTTTGGCGGCAACCCCGGCTCGCGCTCAGGAGGCGACCTACGAACAGCCGCTGCTGCGGCTTGCCGAGATCCTTGGCGCCGTCCACTATCTGCGCAATCTGTGCGGGGAAGAGTCGGACGACTGGCGGGGTAGGATGCAGGAGTTGCTGCAGACCGAGGCGCCCTCGCCGGCGCGGCGCGAGAAGCTCGTCGCGAGCTTCAACCGCGGCTACCGTGCCTTTGCCGGCACCTACGCAACCTGCACCGCGCAGGCGCGCAGCGCGGTCGAGAACTACATGAAGGAGGGGGCGAGCCTCTCCAGGGACATCGCCCAGAGATACGGGAACTGAAGCGAGATCTTGATGCGGCAACTCACAGGTTCAACCGGCGCCGACCGTGCCTCGCACGGGGCGCGCCTCAAGCCTCTTTCAGCGAGCATCGCGGCGCTCGGCCTCGTGTTACTCATGAGCGGCCACGGGCTGGCGCTCAGCCAGTTGCAGGAGAGCCCGACGCCGGCCGGCGACGAGGCCCCGGACGACGACATCGAGCGGGTGCCGCTGCCGGCACCGGTTGAGGCGCCGGGGACACCGGAGGAGGCCGCACCCGACGAGCCGACCGACGGCGAGGCGCCGGAGGAAGCCGAGCCCGGCGAGACGGAGCCCGAGCGCGACGTGGTGCGCCCGCAGACGGACATGGACAAGCCGCTGCCCGAGATCTTCTACGATCTCGAAACGCTGCCCGAGCCCGTGCGCCGCATGCACCGGCTCATCGTCGAAGCCTGCAAGAGCGGCGACATCGAGACGCTGCGCCCGCTGGTCGGCACCGGCGAAGGGGCGACGCAACTGTCGCTGGGCGGCCTCGAGGGCGATCCGCTGCAGTTCCTGCGCGAGCTTTCCGGCGACAGCGAGGGCCAGGAGATCCTGGCCATCCTGCTCGAGGTGCTGCAGGCCGGCTATGTCCATCTCGACGCCGGCATGCCATCCGAGATGTATGTCTGGCCCTATTTCTTTGCCATCCCGCTCGACAGCCTCGACAAGCCGCAGCGTGTGGAACTGTTCACGCTGGTGACGGCGGGCGACTACGAGGAGATGAAGAATTTCGGCGCCTACATCTTCTATCGCGTCGGCATCACGCCCGAGGGCCGCTGGGCTTTCTTCGTTGCCGGAGATTGAGCCGGGTTGCATCTGCAGCGGCATTTCCCATATGCGGCTGAGGGAGGACTTCCGATGACCCAGTCCACGGCCAACCTGCAACGCTCGCAGAACGCCGCTTTTGTCGGTTTTGAGGCGTCGCCCCGGCGCGGCCGCCTCGTCCGCCGGGTGATCCTGTTCCAGATCAAGCTGATGGCCGACGGGTTTCGCGATCTGGTCATGAGTCCCCTCTCCATCGCTGCCGGCATCCTTGGCCTCCTGTCGCCGCGCGGCAGGGCCGATGTCTATTTCGACCGGCTGATGCGGTTCGGTCGCGATACCGATCACTGGATCAATCTGTTCGACCACCGCTCTGCCCGCGACGGCGAGCGTGCACCATCTCTCGACCGGGTGGCCGACGAGATCGAGGCCGCCATTCGCCGCGATTATCAACGGGGCGGCCTCAGCGCCCGCGGTGCCGAGGCCTTGGCGGAGGTGGCGATGCGGCTGAGACGCTCCTGACAGGGAGCGGCTTGCCCCGCACGGCAAAGCATCCTAGCTAGGCTTCAGCAGCCCCCATCGACGCTTTGCGGATTGACCATGCCCACCTGCCATCTCGACCATCGCGCCATCCTCCGCGTCAGCGGCCCCGAAGCCGAGCATTTTCTGCAGAACATCGTCACGACCGATCTTGCCGGGCTC
The DNA here is from genome assembly GCF_024655565.1 of Nitratireductor sp. ZSWI3. Taxonomy (GTDB): domain Bacteria; phylum Pseudomonadota; class Alphaproteobacteria; order Rhizobiales; family Rhizobiaceae; genus Nitratireductor. Next base: position 41,703 of record NZ_JANKOF010000031.1, read on the forward strand.
GCCACCGGCGAGGCACTGCCCGGCGCATTGCTGACACCGCAGGGCAAGATCCTCTTCGATTTCCTCGTTTCGCGGGCCGGACCGGAGACCTTCCGGCTGGATTGCCGGGCCGACATCGCAGCCGATTTCATGCGCCGGCTGATGCTCTACCGGCTTCGGGCGAAAGTGGAGATATCGCAGGAAGATCAGCCTGTTGTAGCGGTTTCGTGGGGCAGTGATTCAGCGGCGCCGGAAGCAGACTGGAGCGTTGCCGACCGGCGATTTCCCGAACAGCTGTCCGTCACGCGCCATTACGACGACACCCCGCCGGCGACCGTTGGGCATGCGGCCTGGGTGGCCCTGCGGATCGCCAATGCCGTTGCCGAGAGCGGCAGCGATTTCGCCCTCGGCGATGCCTTTCCGCATGACGTGCTCTACGATCAGAACGGCGGTGTCGGCCTGCGCAAGGGATGCTATGTCGGCCAGGAGGTCGTCTCGCGCATGCAGCATCGCGGCACGGCGCGGCGGCGGCTTCTGATCGCCACGGCGACCGCCGCCCTTCCGGCGACGGGCACGGAGCTGACGGTGGACGGCCGCACACTCGGGGCGCTCGGCTCGGTGGAGGGTGCCACGGGCCTGGCGATCGCCCGCATCGACCGGGTCAAGGACGCCATGGATGCCGGCAAGCCGATCCTGGCGGGTGAGGTGGAGGTCGCCCTCGCCATTCCCGGCTGGGCGCGCTTCGCCTTCCCGGAGAGCGGCGGAGACGAGGCCTGATGCCGCCCCGCTCCGCCGGCGAAAGCGTCGCGGCCCGCGCCTGGCAGCGCATGCTGTCCGGCCGCCGGCTCGACCTGCTCGACCCCTCGCCGCTCGACATTGAGATCAACGACATCGCGCACGGGCTGGCGCGGGTGGCCCGCTGGAACGGACAGACCGAAGGCGACCACGCCTTTTCCGTGGCGCAGCATTCGCTGATCGTCGAAGAGGTGTTCTGCGTCGTCGCGGAGGACGCCACACCCGACTGGCGGCTGGCCGCCTTGCTGCACGACGCACCGGAGTATGTGATCGGCGACATGATCTCGCCTTTCAAGGCGACGCTCGGCGACGACTACAAATCGGTCGAGAAGCGCCTGCAGCGGGCCATCCACCTGCGCTTTGCCCTCTCCCCCGAAACGCCGGACAAGCTCCGCAAGGCGATCAAGCGCGCCGACCGGGTGGCGGCCTTCTACGAGGCGACGCGGCTGGCCGGTTTCGACGAAGCGGAGGCGGCGCGCTTCTTCGGCCGCCCGCGTGGAGTGCCGCCGGAAGCGCTAAGCCTTGCCCCGCAACCGCCCAAACAGGCGCAGAAAGCGTTCCTCACCCGCTTCGCGGCCATCGAGAGGCTACGCGGCAACCGGCCCGGCTGATCAGCGCTCCAGCCGGTCGATGAACCACTGGGTCAGCCGGGTCCACACGGCATCCTTCTCGCCGGCATCCTCGCATCCATGGTCGAGATTGGGGTTGTCGTTGACCTCGATGACATAGATGCCGTCCGGCGTTTCCTTGATGTCGACGCCGTAGAGCCCGTCGCCGATGCAACGCGCGGCGCGCACGGCGATGTCGATCACCTCCTTCGGCGTTTCAGCAAGGCTGAAGGAGCGGAAGCCGCCCTCGTCCGGCCGGCCGTTGCGCTCGTGATTGACGATCTGCCAGTGCTTCTTGGCCATCAGATAGTGCACCGCGAAGAGCGGATCGCCGCCCAGCACGCCGATGCGCCAGTCGAACTCCGTGGGCAGGAATTTCTGCGCGATCAGGAGGTCGGAATCCTCGAGCCACTTCTCGGCCAGGAGCTTGAGCTCGGCGAGGTTGGAGGCCTTCTTCACGCCGCGCGAGAAGGAGCTGTCGGGAATCTTGAGAACGAGCGGGAAGCCGAGCTGTTCGGCGGCGCGCTCCAGATCCCCCGGCCCGGCGATCATGACGCTCGGCGGCACAGGCACGCGATGGGCCACCATCAGCTCGTTGAGATAGACCTTGTTGGTGCAGCGGATCATCGACAGGGGATCGTCGATGACCGGCATCCCCTCCTGCTGGGCGCGGCGCGCGAAGCGATAGGTGTGGTTGGAAATCGACGTCGTCTCGCGGATGAACAGCGCGTCGAAATTGGCAAGCCGCGGCAGATCCCTTTTCGAGATCGGCTCGACCTCCACCCCCATGCGGGCGGCGACGCGCGACCAGTGCTTGAGCGAGGCGATGCTCGACGGAGGCAGTTCCTCCTTGGGGTCGACGAGCGTGGCGAAGCTGTAGCGCGCCGAGGCGCGCGCCCTTCCGTCCCGCCACTGGCGGCTCGTATAGGTCTCGAGGCAGGCCGCGAAGCGTTCCTTCTCCTCGCCGCTCATGCGCATGAGCGAGCGGAAGCCGATCCTGCCGATGCTCGCCCAGGCGCCGTCCTTGATGGTCACCTCCAGCGCCGGGGCGCGGAACCAGTCGAAGAGCAGCCGCGCGAAGCGCTCCCACGCCTTGCTCGGCCCGATGCCGAAGAACACCGTGACGTTCTGCGGAAAAGAGCCGCCGAGATCGTCGCGGCACCGGTTCAAGGCCTGCTCCAGCTCCGGCAGCGCGTTTTCGTAGAGTTTCCTCGCCGAAAGGTCGATCATCGTCTCGACCGAGGGTATCACCCGGTGGCCGCGCGAACTTGCCAGAAGCGAGGCGTAGTATCCGCGGCTCTGATAGGCATAGCTCGAGGAGAGATTGATGATCTTCGGCCGCTGCCCGCGAAAAAGCGCCGGATGGGTGAGATAGTCTCTGTTGGTGATGATCTTGTAAGGGGTGGCGGTCTCGTCAAGATCGCCTTTTCTGCCCGTCAGGATGACCCAGCTCATTTAGGGCCGCTCTCCATTTTCTCTTCCGCCTGGCACATCGGCCCGAAAACCGAAACCGGTTTCCGGACAGCCCGCTGCGTAAATTCAACAACCTGCCGCGTCCCGGTGCGTTCTGCAGGACGCGTCGGATTGCAGACGCTTCTCGTAGCGCAAGGCGTGCATGCCGTCATGATAGTAGTTTTTCCGCCGCCCAAAGCAGCGATATCCGCTTTTTTCGTAAAGGGCGATTGCGCCAGAATTGTCCTCCCGTACCTCCAGCCGCATCAGGCCGCAGCCGCGCGCGAGCGCCTCGCGTTCGACCGTCTCCAGCAGACGCCCGGCAACGCCCCTCCCCGTCGCCATCGGCGCCACGGCGATCGAATAGAGCCGCGCCTTGCGGCTCAGACGACGCAGCAACACGAGAGCGTAACCGATGATGCGCGTTTCCTCCACCGCCACCAGAACGATGGCCGAGCGGCGGCCCGTCAGGGTGTGAAGCGAGCGCCGCGACAGCCGGTCGCCGGAGAAGGCCGCGTTCTCCAGCTCCACGAGCGCATCGATGTCGGCGCGGTGGGCCCGGCGGATTTCAGCGGGCATGGGCGCCCGGTCGCAGAACCTGCCGGCTCGGCGCGGCGCTTCGCCCGGCAGTGATTTGCAGCAAAGGATGCGCGTTGCTAAACACGGGACATTCGCAGGGCCGATGCAGGACGGGATTTGCAGCCATGGCATTCACGGTGCGTTGCAGACTTCGACAGGGGCGGTGTTTCGGATCACGAACATCCATTTTCAAGACGAACTGCACGGAGAACTTTCACTCATGGAACTGCAGACAGGCAATCTCATGACAGCGGCAGAAACAATGGTCGCCCAGATCACCGAATTCGCCGTATCCTACGCCTTCTCCATTCTCGGCGCCATCGTTCTGATCATCGCCGGCTTCCTCGTCGCCGGCTTTGTCGAACGCTCGGTGCTGCGCGCGCTCGATCGCTTTCCCTCCTTCGACGCCACCCTCAGCACCTTCCTGTCCAAGCTCGCCCGCTATGCGATCCTCGTCCTGGTCGGCGTCACCGTTCTGGCACAGTTCGGCGTCCAGACGGCCAGCATCATCGCCGCTCTCGGCGCCGTGGGCCTGGCCATCGGGCTTGCCCTGCAGGGCACCCTGCAGAACATCGCCGCCGGCATCATGCTGCTTTTCCTAAAACCGTTCCGCAAGGGCGAGTATATCGACGCCGGCGGTATTTCCGGCACCATTGAATCCATCGGTCTCTTCGCCACGGAGATGACGAACATCGACGGCGTTTACATCCTGGCGCCGAACAGCACGTTGTGGAACACCTCGGTGATCAACTATTCGCGCAATCCGCGCCGCCGCTACGATCTGGTGATCGGCATCGGCTATGGCGACGACATCGACCTGGCGCAGAAGACGATGCTGGCGCTTGCCGAAGCCGATGCGCGCGTGCTCGACGACCCGGAGCCGGCGACCTTCGTGTCGGCGCTCGGCGACAGCGCCGTGGCCGTCACGCTGCGCTATTGGACCTTGACGAGCGACTGGTGGCAGACGCGCATCGATCTGACCAAGGCGGCGAAGCAGGCCTTCGACGCCAAAGGCATCTCGATCCCGTTCCCGCAGCGCGACGTGCATTACCTTCCGATGGAAGTCGCCAAGCGTGCCGCGGGCGGCACGGCGCGCAAGGCCACGGCAACGAAGCGCTGAGGGCTTAGGGTCATATTCATAGGTCCTGACCCTAGTTCTTCTGGAGCAGCTGCCGGTAGGTGGCGTCGGCGAGCTTCAGGAGGCGCTCCTCCGAGGCGGCGCCCGCCACCGCATAGGCAAAACTCTTCTCATGCCAGTAGAAGGCACGGGCGCCATTCCGCTCGAACAGCCGAAAGCCGCTATCCTCGTCGGCGACGCAATGGGCGACATAGAGCGACACGCGCCCGCCGGACTCGTCCTCGTACATCAGTTGGGCGGCGGGCTTGTCACCCGACGGAAGCAGGCGCCCGCCGACGAGACTGAAGCCTTCCTTGCCCAGATCGGGCGCGATCAGGCTGATCCCAAGACGGTTCGAGAGCCAGCTCACGAGATGGTTCCGGTCGCCGGCGCCGACCTCCACCACATGCAGTTTCTCGGCCGCATAGACCTCATGTGCAGCCACCGCCTGCCCGACGACGGCAAGCGTCGTCAGATCGCCGTCCGCGGCCGCGGGCGGGCGGCCGGCGAAA
>NZ_JANKOF010000032.1 GCF_024655565.1 Nitratireductor sp. ZSWI3
CAACGGCGGCGGCAACGGCGGCGGCGGTGGCGGCGGCGGTGGCGGTGGCGGCAACCCCGGCAACGAGAAGAGCGTCGGTTCGGCCGGCGAAGGGCCTGGACCCCATTCAGCGAGCGACTTCGGCCCGACCGGCAGCTTCGGCAAAGGCGACGCCAAAGGAAATGGCGGCGGTCGCGGCAACCGTGACAACGCGCCGGGACACAACAAATAGCAGGCCGCGTTCAGTCAAGCCGCGCGCGCTGCCCATGACCATCGATCGCAGATCGGCCGGCCGTGGGCAGCGCCGGGTGTCTCAGCGTTCCAGCGGACCTTGAACGGCGAGCGCGGCGTCGAGATCGGCGATCAGGTCGTCGACGTGCTCGAGGCCGGCATGGAAGCGGACGATCTCGCTCGTCTGCGGGAAGTCCTGAAGCGATGGCCGGCTGCGGTCCGGCGCGATCGGCATGGCGAGGCTTTCGAACCCGCCCCAGCTGCTGCCCACGCCGAACAGCCTCAGGCGGTCGAGCAGCGCCTCGGTATCGAAGCCGGGGGCGAAGACCACCGAGAGGAGACCGTTGCTGCCCGAGGCATCGCGCTTCCAGATCGCCTGGCCCGGATGGGAGGGCAGCGCGGGGTGCAGCACGCCCAGCACCTCAGGCCGCTCGGCGAACCATGCGGCGAGCGCCATTGCGTTGTGCTCGTGCCGCTCCAGCCGCAGCGACAGGGTGCGCATGCCGCGCAGCGTGGCATAGGCCTCGTCGGGCGCCAGCCCCTGGCCGCTGGCGTGAACCGCCTTGCGCAACCGCGCCGCGGCTTCGCCGGAAGCGCTGACCGCGCCCATCATCACGTCCGCATGGCCGCCGAGATATTTCGTCCCGGCGATGATCGACACGTCGCAGCCGAGCGCGATCGGCCGGTACAGCCAGCCCGAGCCGTAGGTGTTGTCCGCCATCACCACGACCCCGGCCGCGTGGGCGCAGGCGCAGAGCGCCGGCAGATCCATCACCTCGAAGGTTTGCGAGCCGGGAGACTCGACGAAGACGAGCCTGGTTTGCGGGCGCAGATAAGGGGCGAGATCCGTGGTCCCGCAGGGGAAGAGACCGATGCTCACGCCGAACTCGGAGAGCACCTCCTCGCAAAAGGTCCGGGTGGCGCCGAAGATCGTGTCCACCAGCAGCACGTGGTCGCCGGGGCGCAGCAGCGCCAGGAGCGCCGACGAGATCGCCGCCACGCCGGAGGGGAGGAGCCAGGCGCCCTCGGCACCTTCCAGATCGGCGATGGCCTCCATCAGCGCATGGGCCGTGGTGGTGCCGCGGCGGCCGTAGGAAAGCACGCTGTCGTCGTGCTCGCGCCGGCGCTTGGTGTCGCGATAGCTTTCCACCGTGTCGTGCAGGATGGTCGAGGCCCGCACGACCGGCGGATTCGCCGGGCCGGGGCGATTGGGCTGGCCGTAGTGGCAGAGCCTGGTTTCGCGGCGCATGTCAGACCGTCTCCAAAGGGGTGGCGTGGGCCGGATTTAACGCACCGCGCTCCTGCGCGTCGAGCTGTTTGAGCAACCCGCATTCCCAGGCCAGGTACTGGCGGGCCGCTTCGAGATTGTCGTCATGGCGGTCGTGAACGAAGAACAGGTAATCGATGCAGTCGTCCTGCGCCGGCAGGTCAGGCGTGGCGACCACTGCGAGTCCCGCGGCGCGCCATTGTTCCGGACCGCCGACATGGCCTTCGACCTCGTTCGCACCGAGTTCGGTCAGGCGCTGCATCACGCCGGCGACCAGAGCTGCGCTGCGGCCGAGGACGAGGATCGGTCCCTGCGCGATCCGGGCATCGAGCCGCGCGCGGGTGACCCATTCCGCCCCTTCCACATGGCCGGCGCGATACTCCATCCCGCGCGAGGCGTCGAGCAGGCGCAGGCCCGGACGGTTGGCGATCTCGCCCAGCCTCGGCACGGACGCGGCCTCGATCACCGGCTGCGGCTCGGGGCCTGAAGCAGGGCCGGCGCTCGCATCGGCATCGAGCAGATGCACCTCGTGGCCCATGCCGCGCAGCCAGATCGCGGTGGAGGCCGCCCGCAGGCCGAGGTCGTCGCTCAGCACGATGCGGGCGTTGCGCACGGCAAGGAACTCGTCGGTGGCCTGCACCAGCTGCCCGCCGGGCGCGTGGCGCGCATGCTCGCAATGGGCCGCGAGATATTCCTCTTCGGTGCGCACATCGAACAGGTAGGTGGTGCGGCTCTCGTCCGCCATCCAGGCCGCGACAGTGCCGGGCGAAACACGGCTGAGGCCGAAACCGCGCACCAGCCGGCCCGCCCGCGCCCGCGCCAGGGCGGCGGAAGCGGGGCTCAACGCGGGCGGGGCATCGGGGGTGCGGCCATGGTCGAGCTCGAAGCCGGCAAGGCGCCAGCCCTGTGTGCCGTTGCGCAGCGCGAAGACCGGATTCTTCAGCCCCAGATTGCGCAGCGACTGGGCGCCGATGATGGAGCGGGTGCGCCCGGCGCAATTGACGATCACCGGTGTGCTCTCGTCCGCCACCAGTTCCGGCAGGCGATAGCCCAGCTCGGCGTTGGGGCAGGAGCGCGCGCCGGGCAGCGACATCTTGCGGAATTCCGAGGGCGAGCGGCCGTCGAGCACGATCATGGGCGCACTTCTGGCCTGGCGCTCGCGCAGTTCCTCGGCCGAGATCGACGGCGTGCCGCACGCATGCTCGACCAACTCGCCAAAGGTCTTGGAGAGCACATTGACCCCCTTGAAGAGCGTGTATCCCGCCGCCGCCCAGGCCGGCGCGCCGCCCTCGAGCCCCAGCAGGTTCTCATAGCCGAGCGCCGCCAGCCGCTCATGGGCGAGGGCCGACACGCCGTCGCCGTCGTCCATCAGCACGCAGAGCGTCTTCTTGCGGGGCACCAGCACCGGCGCCCGCGCCTCGATCACGCTGTAAGGGGCGCTGACGCAGAAGAAGGGATGGCCTTCGCCATACTGGCCGTGTTCGCGGATGTCGAGGAACGCAAATTCCCGTTCCGCGCCCAGCATCGGCTTGAGCGCGGTTGCCGTTATCGTCTTCATGGATCGGTTCCGCTTACGTCCGGGTTTTCACGCCGACCGACATGATCTTGCAGGTGTCGTTATCGAGGTCGAAGGTCACGCGCGACACCAGGGTCTCGAGCGGACGGTCGTAGAAATGCAGGTGGCGGATGATCTGGTCGCCGCGAATCTCCACGCTGTGGATGTCGTCGGGCATCATGGCCAGGGACTGGCCGGGCGCGATCTCGAACACCTCGCGAACCGAAAGCTTCGCATGGCCGTCGACGGAACCGTCGTCCTCGCGGGTGTAGAGCGTGTTGTGCTCGCTGCCCTCGACCGCGGCGATGCAGGCCCAGACCGTGTGGTTGTGGGGCGGGATCTTCTTTCCGGCGCGCATCACGTTGAGATAGAGGGTGATGCCCTGCGGGCCTTCCGACCCGATCAGGTAGCGCGCCTGTTTCTCCTCGCCCTCCGGCGGGGGAAAATCGGCCTCGCTCCACAGCGACGGCTGATCGGCCAGCGCCTGCAGGTTGCCGCGTATCCGGTCGAGCAGCGGTCGGTCGAGCGCTGCGCCGTCAAGCATGGCTCGGGTGCCGGAGATCAGGTTCTTCACCTTCTCCTCGCGGCTGCGGGCGATGTCGGTCTGATCAGGATTGGCCATGATCGTCGTCTCCTTGAAGCGTAAAGATTGACTCAGGTGTCGGAAACCCGGGCGGGCTGCCCGGATCCGGTGCGGTCGGCGCGGCGGCGGCGCAGCGCGCCGAGCGCCGGGGCGATCCACATGATCGCCGAAAGCGCCATCATCGCCGCGGCGATCGGGTGGCCGACGGGGTCCACGAAGACCAGCCAGTTGCCCTGCGAGATGGCCAGCGAGTTGGAGATCGAGGCTTCCATCTGCGCCCCCAGCACCAGCCCGAGGATGGCCGGCCCGAGCGGGATGCCGGAGAGGTTCATGGCGAAGGCGACGATGCCGGCGCCCAGCGCCACCCAGACGTTGAACTGGTTGTTCCCGTCCGAATAGGCCCCCAGCACGCACAGCAGCAGGATGATGCCCACCATCACCGACTTCGGAATGGAGAAGATCGTGCGCGAGACGACGCGGATGACCAGGAAGGCCATTGGCCACATCACGATGTTGCAGACGAGGAAGGCAACGATGATCATCCAGGCGATATCGCCATGCTGCGCGAACAGCAGCGGCCCCGGCACCAGCCCGTGCAGGGCCATCGCGCCGATGAACAGCGCCGAGGTGGAGTTGCCGGGAATGCCCAGCGACAGCAGCGGCACCATGGAACTGGCCGTCACGGCGTTGTTGGCTGCCTCTGGCGCGGCGATGCCTTCCGGCGCGCCTTCGCCCCATGCGGCCTCGTCGTCACGGCCGGCAAAGCGACGGCGGAACCGGCGGCCGGCCTGGTCGTAGGCGAGGTAGATCGCCATCAGCATTCCCGCTCCCGGCAGCACGCCGATGAAGTTGCCGATCGCCGAGCTGGTGCCCCAGACCGGCAGCAGGCGGCGGATCAGACCGCTGTCGAGCTTCATCGAGCCGATGACCGGCAGGCTGGCGGATGCTCCGCCGCGGCTGCGCTCGTCGACGATGTCCCTGAGCAGGTCGAACGCGGCCGCCACGCCGAAGAGCCCGACCAGCATCGGCACGAAGGGGATGCCCTCGATCAGGTTGACGCTGCCGAAGGTGTAGCGCGGAAAACCCGTCACCTGGCTGTAGCCGATGGTGGCGACGAGCAGGCCGAGCGCGGCCGAGATGATGCCCTTCAGGATGTTGCCCGACAGCAGGCCCACCACGCTCGACAGGCCGAGGATCGTCAGGGCCGCGTTCTCGACATAGCCGAAACGCAGCGCCACCTCGGCGAGCGCCGGCGCGCAGACCAGGAGCACCAGCGAGCTCAGCAGGCCGCCGACCACCGAGGAGGTCATGGCGATGGAAAGCGCCCTGCCCGCCTGTCCCTTGCGCGCCATCGCGTTGCCGTCGATCGTCGTGATCAGCGCCGAGGCGGTGCCCGGCACCTTCAGCATGATCGCCGGGATCGCCCCTCCGGCGGCGGCGGCGCAGTAGACGCCGACCATCAGCGCCAGCGCCTGATCGGCGGGAAGGCTGAAGGAAAAGGGGATGAAAACGGCAAAGGCGATGTTGTCGTTGATGCCCGGGATCGAGCCGACGATCAGCCCCGCCAGGACGCCGAGCATCACCATCGACAGCACGGTGGGCTGCAGCAGTTGGGTGAAACCGAGGAGAATCTGGTCCATCTCAGAGCCCCGGCGCGATGAAGCTGAGATAGGACCGCGGCAGGCGGACGTCGAGCACCATCACGAAGAGCAGATAGGTGACCGCGGTGACGAGCGCTGCGAAGAGCCCGAGCCTTACCGGATCACGCTGGCCGGAGAGCCACAGCAACCCTGCCTGCAGGACGAAGGTGGCGACGGCGAAGCCGACGCCGGCACCAAGGGCGGCGGCCCAGCCGCCCATGAGGACGACGCAAAGCGCGATGGCGCTGAGCTCACGGGTCGGGAGCGGTCTTGCCAGGCCCGCATGGAGGCAGCGCAGCAGCAATGCCAGGCCGGACAGGGCGAGCAGGCCGGAGACGACCGCCGGGAAGACGCGCGAGGAGGCGTCGAAGCCGGTGGCCTTGTAGAGGGCGAAACCGCCGACGCAGATCAGGATCAGGCCGACCCAGAAATCCGCGTCGCGGGTGACTGCGCCGTCGATCGCGGAAGGTTTGGAGGATGGGAGCATGACGGGTCCAGGCATCCGGGAGGAGAGATCGCCGGGCGCCCCGGGCCGGAAGGTTCCAGGGCGCCCGATCGTCCAAAGTCGGAGGGTTCCGGTTATTCGGACAGGTTGTTCTCTTTGATGATGACCGAGGCCTGCTCGGCATAAGAGGTAATGATCTTCTGGAAATCATCCGCATTGCGGTAGGTCGCATCGAACCCGCCGTCAGCCATCTTCTTCTGGTAGGTCTCGTCCTTGGCGATCTTTTCCATCAGCTCGGAGAGGAAGGCCACCACCGGCTCGGGCGTGCCGGCAGGCACGGCCCAGCCGCGGAAGGTGGCCCAGATCGGAATGCCGAGACCGGCTTCCTCGAATGTCGGCACGTCGGGAAAGTTGGCGTCGCGCATGTCGGAGGCGACGGCCAGGATGCGCACCGTTCCGCTCTTGGCGTGGCTCATCGCCTCGCCCATCGGCCAGAAGGCGCCGTCGGCATGACCGCCGATCACCGCCTGCAGCTGCTCGCCGAAACCCTTCGCCGGCACATAGGTGAATTGCGCCTTGGCGGTGGATGTCAGCGCCAGTCCGGCCATGTGGTGCGAGGTGCCGATGCCGGCGATGGTCATGGTCAGCGGCGCTTCCCGTGCGGCATTGATGAAATCCTCGATGGTCGCGAAGCGGGAATCGGCGGGCACGGCGATCACCTCGGGGTCGAGGTTGTAGGCCGCCACGGGCGTGAAATCGGCGACCTCGTAGGGCGCGCCCTTGAGCTGCGGATTGGTGACGACCGAACTGGTCATCGCCAGAAGGGTGTAGCCGTCCGGCTCGGCATTGGCCACGAAGCTCTGGCCGACAACACCGCCGCCGCCCGCGCGGTTGGACACCACCACTTCGGCACCGTCGAGAAAGCCGTTGGCCGCCTCCGCGATCAGGCGCGAGGTCACGTCGACGGCGCCGCCGGGCGCAAAGGGCACGACGAGGTCGATATCGCGCACCGGATAGTCCTGCGCCAATGCCGACGTGGCAAGCGCGCCGCCGAGAACCAGGGCGAGGCCGAGGGATTTCATCATGAGGGTACCTCCTATTTGATTTTTATCGCGCGGAAGCCCGCACGGGTTTTGATTGGTGGGGCAAGCCTAGGGAACCAAAAACATTAGGTATATTTAGAAATGCTTGCATTCCCATAAGAATCTCTTATTTGATAGCAGAATCATGCGGTTCGACTTCCATCTGGCACAGCTACGCACCCTTCTGGCCATCTCGGATGCAGGCAGTTTCGAGGCGGCGGCGCGACGGGTCGGCCGGACGCAATCCGCCGTCACCCAGCAGATGCAGAAGCTCGAGACGCTGACCGGGGCGAAGCTCTTCCGCCAGGAGGGCCGGCGGCGCGAGCTCACCCCGGCCGGGCACACGCTCGTCAGCTATGCGCGCGAAATCCTGTCCATGTCGCGCTATGCGGTGGCGGCGCTCGAACAGGCGGACGAGCAAGGCGTCGTGCGGGTGGGAGCGCCGCAGGAGATCGCCGAGCGGCTGCTGCCCTCGCTGCTGGCCGACTTCACGCGAAAATGGCCCTCGGTGCGGGTGATGATCCAGGTGGGGCGCAGCCCCGACCTGATGACCATGCTCCAGGAGGGGCGGCTGGACATGACGCTGAGCACCCGGCGCGCCGAGACGCTGAACGGCGCGCTCATCGCCAGCATCCCCGCCCGCTGGATCGCCGCCCCCGGCTTCGAATGGGACACGCATATGCCGGTGCCGTTGATCCTCGCCGACGAACCCAGCATGTTCCGGCAGATCGCGCTGGCGGCGCTCGACGTGCACGGGCTGTCCTATGTCGAGCGGGTCACCTCGCCCTCGCTCGCGGGTGTGCGGCTGTCGGTCTATTCGGGCATCGGGATCACCGCACGCACCGAGAGCTCGTTCTTTTCGGAAACCAGGGTGCTCGGACCTGAACAGGGCCTGCCGCCGCTGCCGATGGTCAGCTACTACGCCTATCTCGCCAATCGCGATCACTCCGCCCATGTGACCGCGCTCTTCGAACGCATCGTCGAGGAGGGGCAGACCAGCCTTTCCTGACGGCAGATCGCCTCCCGTCTCGACGGACGATCGTGTGGCTTCGACCCCGCGGCACCCTCTGCCCTGCTGGGCATCTTTCCCTCAAGAGCAGGGCAATCGCTTATGGATTTGGCCTGCCCCTACTCCGTCTCGGGGCTTTGCCCCGAGATGGGCGGAAGCAGGCGGTGGATCAGGCGCCGAGATCGACGAGGAAGCGCATGGACAGCGGCAACGAGGCGGCGCCGAGAACGCGCGCCATCGGGCCGACGGTCCCCGAGAGCACCTGTGGGCAGCGGATGCCGGCAAGGTCCAACCCGGTGAAGGCGATCTCGGTCTTGGCGACGAGGCGCTGGCGCAGAGGCTCGGGAAGCCAGCCGTCGATCACCAACGCTTCGAGATCGCAGACCGCAACGGCGGCAATGGCGGCATGGGCGAGGCCGGCCGCCGCCTGGTCCATCCAGGCGTCGAGGACCGCCTCGTCGACATCCCATGTGTCCGCACTTTCCCAAAGACGCGCGCTGCCGGTTTCGAGCTGCCTTTCGAGCTCGGAGAGGGACGCGACGCTGACCAGTTGCCGCACCTTGCCGGTGCCGTCCGGAACAAGCATCGAGGCCAGGGCCCCGGCATTGCCGAAGCTGCCCGTGAACAGCGTGCCGTTGAGAACCAACCCGCCGCCAATGAAGAAGCCAAGAAACGCGTAGAGAAAATTGCGCGGCAGGTCGGAAGTTCCGAAAACCAGCTCGGCATTGCACGCGGCGGTCGCGTCGTTCTCCAGGACGACGGGCCAGGCCATCTCTTCGGCAAGCTCGGCTCGAATGTCGCGGTGACGCCAGTCGGCCATGGCGTGCTGCGGCACCTGGAGGGCTCCCGCCCAATTCCAGAGCTGGAACGGCAGCCCGATGCCGAAACCGGCGATCCGCTTGCGTTGCGATGCATCGAGGCGGGTCAGAAGGGATGCCGTCGCCGACCGGGCGAACGCGACGGTCGCATCGGGCGTCGGATAGTCGTGCCGCTGCACCTCGCTGCCCAGCACGGAGCCCCGGAAGTCGATCAGCATCAGCTCCGTGCGCCGCCGCCCCACCTTCAGCCCGAGGAAGAAGGCGCCGTCGGCGGCAAGGTTCATCGGCACCAGCGGCTGCCCCACCTTGCCGCGCACCGGCGCCTGCTTCTCCAGCAGGCCCTCGTGCTCGAGCCCGCGCATGATCACCGAGCCGGCTTGCGCGGAAAGCCCGGTCATCCGCGCGATCTCGGATTTGGACAGCGGGCCGTGCTTGCGGACCAGGGACAACACCAGCCTTTCGTTGCGCTCGCGCATCAGCAACTGGTTGGCGCCCAGCATGGCCGACCTTTCGGATCGGCGCGCTTCGTCTCCTGCGGTCAGCTCATCCATTCTCGACCCCTTCCCCCTGCCTCCCTTACGGTCATCTTGGCCGAGCCGTCCACTCGGGTCAATATTTAAATCAATGTGATTTATCTATTGACGGGCCGATTGAGTCCGTGCAGGCTATTCCTGTCCTGAGGAATGGATGTCATTATTTGCGATTGGGAGGAAATATCGTGACTCTTGCCAAGAGAACATTTTTGGGCGCCTCCGTTCTGGCGTTGAGCGCGCTGGCCACCGCCGCGCACGCCCAGAGCCAGACGAACACCAGCGCCTGTCTCATTACGAAGACCGACACCAACCCCTTCTTCGTCAAGATGAAGGAAGGCGCCAGCGCGAAGGCGAAGGAACTGGGCGTCGAGCTCAAGACGTTCGCCGGCAAGATCGATGGCGATCACGAGACACAGGTGCAGGCGATCGAGACCTGCATCGCCGATGGCGCCAAGGGCATCCTGATCACCGCTTCGGACACCTCGTCGATCGTCTCCGCGGTGCAGCAGGCCCGCGATGCCGGGCTGCTGGTGATCGCGCTCGACACGCCGCTCGATCCAACCGATGCCGCCGATGCCACCTTCGCCACCGACAATTTCCTGGCCGGCGAGCTGATCGGGCAATGGGCCCGCGCCAAGCTGGGCGATGAAGCGGCCGATGCGAAGATCGCCATGCTCGATCTCGCCGTGTCGCAGCCCACCGTGGGCGTGCTGCGCGACCAGGGCTTCCTCCAGGGCTTCGGCATCGAGCTCGGCGACCCCAACAAATGGGGCGACGAGAGCGACGAGCGCATCGTCGGCCACGACGTGACGGCCGGCAATGAAGAGGGCGGGCGCACCGCCATGGAAAATCTGCTCGCCTCCGACCCGATGATCAACGTCGTCTACACGATCAACGAACCGGCCGCCGCCGGGGCATATGAGGCGCTGAAGGCCATCGGCCGCGAGAAGGACGTGCTGATCGTCTCCGTCGATGGCGGTTGCCCCGGCGTCAAGAACGTTGCCGACGGGGTTATCGGCGCCACCGCGCAGCAATATCCGCTGAAAATGGCGTCGCTCGGCATCGAGGCGATCAAGAAATGGGCCGACGAGGGCGTGAAGCCCGAGCCGACCGAAGGCAAGGAGTTCTTCGACACCGGCGTCGCCCTGGTGACGGATCAGCCTGTCGACGGGGTCGAATCCATCTCCGTCGAAGAGGGCCAGAACCTCTGCTGGGGTTGAATTTGTTGGAACGCGGCGGGGTGAGGCATGGCCTCCCCCTGCTGCCGGCACGCGGAAGGCCGGTCGTGTCGAGACGGTCGCCAAAGTGACCGACACAATGGGAGGTATGTCATGGCAGCGTCTGCCGTGAAGGGGCAGGAATACGAAACCTCGCTCTCGCAAGCCAGCACGAGCATCGCCGATTTCGAGGACCATCGCACCGGCCTGGTATACAGGGCTCAGAACCTGCTGCATCAGACACCGTCCCTGGTGCCCCTGATCGTTCTTGTCGTGTCGGTCCTCGTGTTCGGGGCCCTGCTCGGCGCCAAGTTCTTCTCGCCTTTCGCGCTGACGCTGATCCTTCAGCAGGTGCAGATCGTCGGCATTCTCGCCGCCGCACAGAGCCTCGTCATCCTGACGGCGGGAATCGACCTTTCCGTCGGTGCGATCATGGTCCTGTCCTCGGTGGTGATGGGGCAGTTCGCCTTTCGCTACGGCCTGCCGCCGGCGCTGGCGATCGCCTGCGGGCTCGGCGTCGGGACCTTCTGCGGCTTCGTAAACGGATTCCTCGTGGCAAAGGTCAAGCTGCCGCCCTTCATCGTCACGCTGGGGATGTGGCAGATCGTGCTGGCGACGAACTTTCTCTATTCCGCCAACGAGACCATCCGCGCCCAGGAAATCGAAGCCGGCGCGCCGCTGCTGCACTTCTTCGGCACCAAGTTCACCATCGGCGGTGCCGTCTTCACCGTGGGCGTCGTCTTCATGGTGGTTCTGGTCTTCGTGCTCGCCTATGCGCTGCGCCACACAGCCTGGGGCCGCCATGTCTATGCGGTCGGCGACGACAAGGAAGCGGCCGAGCTTTCCGGCGTGCGCACGGACCGGGTGCTGATCTCGGTCTATATGCTGTCGGGCCTCATCTGCGCCTTCGCCGGATGGGCCCTGATCGGCCGTATCGGGTCGGTTTCGCCGACGTCGGGCCAGCTCGGCAACATCGAATCGATCACCGCGGTGGTGATCGGCGGCATTTCGCTCTTCGGCGGGCGCGGATCGATCATCGGCTCGCTCTTCGGGGCGCTCATCGTCGGCGTCTTCACGCTCGGCCTCAGGCTGCTCGGTGCGGATGCGCAATGGACCTATCTGCTCATCGGCATGCTCATCATCGCCGCCGTGGCCGTCGATCAATGGATCAGAAAGGTATCGGTCTGATGAAACCTGTTTTGCAGGCCAGGAACCTGGTCAAGCGGTATGGCCGCGTGACGGCCCTCGATCACTGCGATTTCGAGCTCTTCCCCGGCGAGATCCTCGCCGTGATCGGCGACAACGGTGCTGGCAAGTCGACGCTCATCAAGGCGATCTCCGGTGCGGTGGTTCCCGACGAGGGAGAGGTGTGGCTCGAGGGCAGACAGGTGCATTTCGCGTCGCCTCTCGCCGCCCGCGAGCATGGGATAGAAACCGTCTATCAGCAGCTCGCCATGTCGCCGGCCCTGTCGATCATCGACAACATGTTCATGGGGCGTGAGCTGCGCAAGCCCGGCATCATGGGCCGCTTGTTCCGTCAGCTCGACCGCGCCGAGATGGAGCGCTTTGCCCGCGAGAAACTGAACGATCTCGGCCTGACGACGATCCAGAACATCCGCCAGGTGGTGGAGACGCTTTCGGGCGGCCAGCGCCAGGGTGTCGCCGTCGCACGGGCTGCCGCCTTCGGATCCAAGGTCATCATCCTGGACGAGCCGACGGCCGCCCTGGGCGTCAAGGAAAGCCGCAAGGTGCTGGAGCTCATCCAGGACGTGAAGTCGCGCGGCATTCCGATCGTCCTGATCTCGCACAACATGCCGCATGTCTTCGAAGTCGCCGACCGCATCCATGTGCACCGGCTCGGCAAGCGGCTTTGCGTGATCAATCCCGGCGAGCACTCCATGTCCGACGCCGTCGCCCTGATGACCGGGGCCATGCAGCCCGGCCAGTCCCAGGCGGCCTGACCGGGACGAGCGCCAGGACCGATACGGGAGATGCCCGGCAGGCCAGAGGGGGCGTGCCGCGTGCCGGCGAGGCCGGACCGAAGTCACGCACGCTTCCGTCAAGACAGAAGACAATCTACGTCGATTGCCGGCCGCGGCTGATCCGGCCGCTGACGCGGTCGCGCCCGACGGCGATGACGCGCTCCATGCCGGCCGCCGCCGCGTCGCCGTCGCCGGCCTCGACCGCCGTGACGATCTGGCGGTGATCGGCGACGGAGGCGAGCTGTGTCTCGTCCTCCACCGGCGAGCTGAGCTTGAAGGCCGAGACGAGGGCAGCCTCGATCAGATTGCCCACCGAATGCATGAACGGGTTCTTCGAGGCGCCGAGCAGCGCCATGTGGAAGTCGAGATCGGCGAGCGCGAAGCTCTCCTTGGAGTTCGCCTCTGCCATCCTGTCGGCCAGGTCGTAGAGCCTGGCGATGTCTTCCGGCGTGGCGTTCCGGGCCGCCAGCCGCGCGGCAAAAGGCTCGAACGACAGGCGCATCTCCGACAGGTGCTGCAGGAACTCCTCGGTGATTCCCGCCTCGAAATGCCATGTCAGCACGTCGGCGTCGAGCAGGTTCCACTTCTCCTTTTCCGTCACGCGCGTGCCGATGCGCGCCCGGGGAAACACGAGGCCCTTGGCGGTCAGCGTCTTCATGGCTTCGCGCAGGACGGTGCGCGAGACCTCGAAACGCCTGGCAAGCTCCACATCGCCCGGAAGCAGGCTCCCAACCGCGTAGTCGCCCGCGACGACGGCCTTGCCGATCTCGTTGACGACGAAGGCGTGGTTGTTGCGGGCGTAGTTGCCGGAGATCGCCGTTCTGAGCAAATCCATATCCTTTATCGCGTCCCCCCCGGACCCCCGCGCATCGCAAGTCCACGCTGCGACGTGAGCCAGACGAGACCCTTTTGCAAGACGATGAACGCGAAAAGGAGGATGCCGATGACGATCTTGGTCCACCAGCTCGACAGCGTCCCGTCGAAGATGATGTAGGTCTGGATCAACCCCATGATCAGCACCCCGATCAGCGTGCCCGCCACGAACCCGCTGCCGCCCGTCAGGAGCGTGCCGCCGATGACGACCGCAGCGATCGCATCGAGCTCCACCCCGACCGTGGCGAGCGAGTATCCCGCCGAGGTGTATATCGAAAAGACGATGCCCGAAAGCCCGGCGAGAAAACCCGACAGCGCATAGATCCGGATCGTCGTGCGCTGCACGGGCACGCCCATCAGGCGCGCCGTCTGCACGCCGCCGCCGAGCGCATAGACATTGGTGCCGAAGCGCGTGCGGTGAGCAACGAGCATTCCCGCCACGAACACCGCGAGCATGATCGCGCCGATCAGCGTCAGGCGCCCCTTGCCCGGCATCACGTAATAGAGGCCCTGGAGCTGATCGTAGAACGCATGCGTGATCGGCACGGAATCAATCGACAGCACATAGGCCATGCCGCGGGCGAGGAACATGCCGGCCAGGGTGACGATGAAAGGCGGCATCTCCAGATGGTGGATGATGGCTCCCATGGCGGCACCGAACAGCGTGGTGAGCACCAGCAGCATGGCGAAGACCACCAGGGGATGGAGCCCCGTGTCGCGCAGCAGGACGGCGATGAAGACGCCGGAGAAGGCGATGACGGACCCGACCGACAGATCGATGCCGCCGGACAGGATGACGAAGGTCATGCCCACCGCGACGATGCCGAGAAACGCGTTGTCGGTGAGGAGATTGCCGATCACCCGCGTCGACAGCATGGCCGGGAACTGCACGTAGCAGACGGCATAGGCGGCCAGGAAGATGACCATGGTGGCCAGGAGCGGAAGCGTGCGCGCATTCATTGGATGACGGTCTCCGCTTTCGCCTCGGCCGACGCCTTGTCGCGCCGGAAGAAGGCCAGTGTCGTCCGCACGGTCGGCGACTGCAGGACGAGAATGACGAGGATGATCGCCGCCTTGATGATGAGATTGAACTCCGGCGGGAAGCCCGACAGGAGGATGCCGGTGTTGACGGCCTGGATGATCATCGCGCCGATCAGCGAGGCGATGATGGAGAAGCGGCCGCCGAGCAGCGACGTGCCGCCGACGACGACGGCGAGGATGGCGTCGAGCTCCAGCCAGAGACCGGCATTGTTGGCGTCGGCTCCCTTGATGTCGGCGGCGGCGATGACGCCGGCCAGCGCCGCGCACAGGCCCGACGTCATGTAGACCGCGATGAGGAGGACGCGCGCATTGATGCCGGCGAGCGTGCTGGCGCGCAGGTTGACGCCGATCGCCTCGATCAGCATGCCGAGCGCGCTGCGGCGCACCACCAGCGTGACGAGAAGGCCCGCGGCGAGCCAGATCAGCACCGGCATGGGAATGCCGAGAAAGGCTCCGGAACCGAAGAAGATCAGGCCCTTGTGATTGAAGGTGAGGATGGCGCCCTCGGTGATGAGCTGCGCGATGCCGCGCCCGGCCACCATGAGGATCAGCGTCGCGACGATCGGCTGAATGCCGAGCACGGCCACCAGCAGGCCGTTCCAGAGCCCGCAGGCGATCCCCGTGACGAGCGCCAGCGCCAGCGTCGGCACAAGACCGATACCGCTGGTGATGGCGGCGGCCGCGACCGCGCCGCTGATGGCCATCACCGCACCCACCGACAGGTCGATGCCCCTGGTGGCGATCACCAGCGTCATGCCGATGGCGAGCAGGGCGACCGGCGCGCCCCGGTTGAGGATGTCGATGGCGCTGCCGTAGAGCCGGCCGTTGGCGATGCTGACATCGAAGAAGCCGGGATGAACGAGGGCGATCAGCCCGAGGACCGCCGCCAGCGTCAGAAGTTGCGGCGCGACGCGGCGCAGAATGGCCTTGGCCGCGGTCATAGGGCTGCCTCCCGGTCGGCGGCGATCGCCGCAACCATGTTGTTTGTGGTGATCTCGGCGCCCACCAGCTCCGCCACATGGTGGCGATCGCGCACCACGATGACGCGGTGGCTGTAGGCGACCAGTTCGTCGAGCTCCGACGAGATGACGAGCAGCGCCATGCCCCTGGCGCAGAGCTCTTCGATCAGGCGGATGATCTCCGCATGCGCGCCGACGTCGATGCCGCGCGTCGGCTCGTCGAGGATGAGGAAGCGCGGGTTGGTGGCCAGCCAGCGCGCCAGCATCACCTTCTGCTGATTGCCGCCGGACAGGAGCCCCACCGGCTTTTCCGCATCCGGGGTGCGGATGTCGAGGCGGCGGATGAATTCGTCGGCCATGGCCGCCTGCTCGCGGGCCGGCACCGGCTTGGTCCAGCCGCGCCGCGCCTGCAGCGCCAGGACGATGTTCTCGCGCACGCTCAGGTCGCCGATGATGCCGTCGCTCTTGCGATCTTCGGGACAGAAGCCGAACCCGCCGGCGATGGCATCGCGCGGCGAGCCGAGATGCAGAGGCTTGCCGGCGTCCGACGCGGCTCCGCTGTCATGCGGGGTGACGCCGAACAGCGTCTCGGCGGTTTCCGTCCGGCCCGAGCCAAGCAGCCCCGCGACGCCGACCACCTCGCCCGCATGGATGTCGAGATCGAAGGGGGCGATGCGCCCGCCGCGCCCGAAATCCCGGAAGCGGATCATGGCCTCGCCCTCCGGCCGGTCGGTCCTGCCGCTTTCGCGCGTTTCCTGTTCCAGCTCCCGGCCCAGCATCAGGTTGACGAGCCGGGTGCGGTCGATCTCGGCGATCGCCTGGGTGCCGACCAGCTTGCCGTTGCGCAGGACGGTTATGCGGTCGCTGATCTCGAACACCTGATCGAGGAAATGGGAGATGAAAACGATGCCGAGCCCTCGTTCCTTCAAGGCGCGCACGACGTCGAACAGCATGCGCACCTCCAGCGCATCGAGGCTCGCCGTCGGCTCGTCGAGGATCAGGACCTTGCCGGACAGGGACACCGCGCGGGCGATGGCGACGACTTGCTGAACGGCCACCGAATAGGTGTCGAGATTGCGCGTGACGTCGATCTCGAGCCCGTATTGCGCCAGCGTCTGCCGCGCCGAGCGGCTCATGGCCCGGCTGGAGATCATGCCGAAACGGGTCGGCTGGTGACCGAGGCACAGGTTCTCAGCCACGGAGAGATTGGGCAGGAGGTTGACCTCCTGATAGACGGTGCCGATGCCGAGGGTCTGCGCTTCCAGCGTGTCCCGCGGGTCGATCGGCCGCCCGTCGAGCAGTATCTCGCCGCCGTCGCGGCGATAGGCGCCGGTCAGGCATTTGATGAGCGTCGACTTGCCGGCGCCGTTCTCACCGAGAAGCGCGTGGACCTCTCCCGAATGAAGGGTGAAGTCCACGCCGTCGAGCGCGACGGTGCCCGGAAAGGTCTTCGTCACGGCGGTGGCGTGAAGCAGAGGCCTGTTTTCGGGCACCCTGTCCTCCCTGGATTTATGATGCGGATCTCAAGTGCGGACCTCCGGTGCCCCGTTCATCCCGCCTGTCCCTTTCGGGCCATCTTCTCCCCGCCCCTGCGGCTGGCGCGGGACGGGGAGAAGGAATGCGGCACGCCCCTTGCCTACTACTGGCAAGGGTAAGAGGCGGGCGTCGGCCTCAGTAACCGAGATCCTTCTTGGCCTCGTAGACGGCCTGCGGATCGTCAGCCTGGGTGTAGAGCTTCGATTCCGTCTGGATGAATTTCGGCGGCTCGGTGCCGTCCTTGAGATAGGCCGCGAGCGCGTCGAAGGCGGGCCCCGCCATGTTGGGCGTCAGCTCCACCGTGGCGTTCGCCTCGCCTGCCGCCATGGCCTGGAAAATGTCCGGCACGGCGTCGATCGACACGATCAGGATGTCCTCGCCCGGCTTCAGGCCGGCCTCCTTGATCGCCTGGATGGCGCCGACGGCCATATCGTCGTTGTGGGCGTAGAGCGCGCAGATGCTCTTGCCGCCGTTCTCGGCCTTCAGGAAGCTCTCCATGACTTCCTTGCCCTTGGTGCGGGTGAAGTCGCCGGTCTGGCTGCGGACGATCTTGATGTTGTCGTGGCCGGCGATGCCCTCCTCGAAACCGGCCTTGCGCTTGATCGCCGGCGAGGAGCCGGTCGTGCCCTGCAGTTCGACGACGTTGCACGGCTTGTCGCCCACCGCGCCGACCAGCCAGTCGCCGGCCACCTTGCCCTCATGATGAAGGTCCGAACCGACGGCCGTCAGGTAGAGATCGTCGGACGAATCCACCTGGCGATCGAGCAGGACGACAGGGATTTCCGCCTCCTTGGCCTCTTCAAGCACCGAGTCCCAGCCGGTCGCCACGACGGGTGCGATAAGAATCGCATCGACGCCCTGGGCGATGAAGGACCGGAGCGCCTTGATCTGGTTTTCCTGCTTCTGCTGCGCATCGGCGAATTTCAGGTCGATGCCGCGCTTCTCGGCCTCCTGGCGCGTCAACGTGGTTTCGGCGGCCCGCCAGCCCGATTCCGAGCCGATCTGCGAGAAGCCGATCGTCTGCGCCAGGGCGCCCGATGTGGTGAATGCCAGTACCGCGAGCGCGCACGCGCCCATCCATGCCTTTTTCGAAAGCATCATTTCCTCCCTAACGATGTGGGCTCCTCACCCGGGACTCAAAAAATCATACTATATTACTTTTGTAAACAGACACCGTGCTCCTTCTGATCGGTCTCAGCCTGCCACGCGGCACGCGCAGCAGGGAGCACTATGGCGACTGGAACCGCTACATCCTGTGAGACGCGGTCGTTATGTCTTTGAAGGCGGCGCGTGCTCGGTCACTGGCGTCATTTCCGCGCTGTCGCCGTCGTCATGTTCACCTGAAGCGCCAGGCCGCCGTCCACCGCGAACCGCTGCCACTGCGCGCAGACATCCTCTTCCAGTGCATGGCGTCTTGCCGGATCGGCCTGATTGACCGCTTCGGCGAGCGGCGTGCTTTGGATGTATTGCCACAGGAAATCGGCGGGTGCCGGGAGGCGAAAGGCCTTCGGCTTCGCCTGAACGTCGACTTTCTCGAAGCCGGCGCTGCGCATGAGCTCGCGGAGTTCGCCGACATCGTGCATCGAGAACACGAGGTCGACGAAGAGGGCGGCTTTCGGGCCTATGTGACCGGCCAGGGCATCCCTCATGATCGCAAAGATCTGCGGCGTTGGCCCGGGCACGGCGAGGATGGCGCGTCCGCCGGCAACCAGGACCCGCCGCATCTCCTGCAATGCGGCGTGCCTGTCGGCGACAAACTGGAGCCCCATCTGGCAGAGAACCACATCGAACGCCTCGTCCGGGATCGGCATCGCCTCCGCACGCGCCTCGTACCACTCGATCGACATGTCGGGCGGCGTCTGCGAACGAGCCACCGCCAGCATGCCGGGGTTCACGTCGAGGCCCGCAACCCTGCCGTCGGCACCGACGCGGTCCGCCGCGCGCCGCGTCACGACCCCGGTGCCGCATGCGACATCGAGCACGCGCTCTCCCGGCTGGAGACCCGCAACGCCGATCAGGTCGTCGGCCACCGGCGCGCCGATGGAAGGGACAAAGAAGCGCTGATAGTTTTCAGCGGCGGTTCCTTCATAGGATTTCCCGTAGATTTGCTGAGTCATCGCGTCCTCCATTTCCTACAGCGCCGTGCGTCCTTCTGGATGCGCAAAGGACGCTATTCGGAAGGAGCATATGTCGGACATCCGGGCCGGCGCTTCGGGCAAACCACCCAATCGAGGAAGATGAAGCATGGGTGATTCCACCCAAGCCCGCCCCTTCAGACCAGGCGGTGCTCGTAGGCCCAGGCGGTGGCGGCAGCGCGCGTGGGAACGTCGAGCTTGTTGAAGATGTTGCTGACGTGCCTGTCCACCGTCTTTCCGCTCAGTTGCAATTCGTCGGCGATCTGCCGGTTGGTCTTGCCGGCCGCGACCAGGCGGAGAACCTGCAACTCGCGGGGAGACAGGCCCCCTGCCTCGTGCGGCCGCGCGCCCAGCAGGGTGTCGACGCGTGAGAGATCGGGCACCGCCCCGAGCTGCTGGAACACCGCGCGGGCCGCCTGCCACTCCAGCAACGCACCGTCGTCATCGCCGAGGGTGCGGCAGGCGAGGCCCATCGCGACGCGTGCGCGCGCCGCGTCATGCGGGGCGTCGACCCGCAGCCAGCCTTCGATGGCCCGGCGCAGCCAGACCGCCGCCGCCTGCGCTTCACCTTCAGCCAACTCCGTCGCCCCCCGCGCCTCGGCCGCAAGAATGTCGAGCAACTCGGTTCCATAGCCTTGCGCCATGTCCTCCAGTTCGCCGCAGGCGCGTCGCGCCTCGTCGATCTCGCTGGCCGCCAGCATGATCTCGATATGGGCCGGCAGCAGCCGGATACGCCGCATCTCGTCGGTCGTCGCATCCATGACGCGCCGGATCGCGGCCACGGCCGCGTCAATCCGGCTTTCGGCCAAGCGCAGCAGGGCAAGGCCCGGCTGCGGCTCGAGACCACACTCGCTGGTATTCCGGTAGGCCTGCTCGGCAGCGCCGAAATCTCCCCGCAGACGGTGGACCTCCGCCATCTGGTACCACGCTCCAGCCGCGTCCTTGCGGTTGTTCGACCGCGTCAAGCGCTCCACCGCCTGTTGTGCTTCCTCGAGCGCATCCTGCCATGCGCCGCAGAGCCGCTTGATCTCGGCCCGGTGCATCAGGCAGGTGCCGCTGAAGCTGACCAGTTGCGGCTGGTCCGAGCACCATCGCCCCAGAGCGGACGTCCATTCGCGTGCGCGGTCCAGCACATGGATCTGCTGGCAGGCTTCGATCACGCTGCAGTAGATCAAGCCGGTGAGCAGCGGCGACAATTCGCCGGCCACGACCGAGACCATCGCCTCGTCCAGAAGCGCCAGGCCTTCCGAGCTCCGTCGCTGTCGCAACAGGACACGGCCCTGCAGATGCCGGGCGCAAGCCGTCAGATCGGCATCCGCGAAACGTTGGCCGATCTCGGCCGCGCGGCTGGCCGCGGCGTGAGCCGCGTCGAGATCGCCCGCGGCAAGATGCCGTTCGACCAGGGGCAGCATGAGATAGCCCCGTTCGGCACAATCGTCCGGCGCGCCCTCAAGCAGCCGATGCGCCCGCCCGAACCAGCCGCTCGCCGGGCCCATTTCCCCGCGAAAGGCGAGGCGCAGGCCCAGCCAGAAGGCGCAGCGCGCGGCCCGATGACGCTCGCCGGCGTCAAGACACGCATGGTGGGCCCGCTCCAGGGTCCGCAGATACGCCTCGTCGCGTCCGGTCAGATAGGCGGCCATCGCCAGCCGTTCGAGATCGTCCACCGCGAGCGAAGCAGCCTCGTGGGCATGCGAGAGGAACGCGTAGGCGTCGTCCCACGCCCTTTCCTCATAAGCCTGGCGACCGCGCATGAGCTGATCCGCCGCCTCCGGGGCGCCGCTGCCGAACCGCTGTCGATCTGCTCTGCCCATCCGCAGTGCTCCGGCGAAGAACGGAACCTCCCCGCATCATTAGCCGTGTTGGGGCCGTGTTGGCGTCGACAGGCAGTATAGCATGCTGGAAAGAGGATGGCCGGGAGGCGGACCAACCCCTGGGTTCGCGCTCCCCCGATCAGCTCGCGGCGGCTGGATAGCCTTCGATCCTTCTGCACGAAAGATCCCGATGCATCAGTCGATCACCTGTCGGATTCACTTGAATAATGTTCTGGAAAGACATCTGTTTCCCCCGGTCTCGGATTGACGTCGGCAAGCTGCGTTGCTTTTTGATTCTGCAGTCAATCAAGCAGGATCCAGCACCATGCGTCTCATCATCTTTACTATTCTTGGCATCGCCCTTTTGGCTTTCGGGTTCTACATGCAGTTCGCTGGATCCAGTGTCACTGCCGCACAGAAGCTGCGTTGTGAGGAGACCGTCCGAAACGTCTATGCAGACAGCGAAGAGGCGAGAAACCTGTTTCTTTCCAGATGCGGCGAACCCGGCGTGATTGCCATGATGGAGGCGAGAGCGAACGGTATGGGCGCCGAGGAAGCCGCTCAATCGATCGGATCCGCCAATCGCGGCAGCATTCTCAGCGACTTGATCAGCTACGCGTTGATCGGCGGCGGTATCGGTGCGATCGGTGCTGCATGCGCTTCAGCCATTCGCGGAAAGAAGCGCGCGGGAGCCTAACCGTCTTTTCGCACTCCATCCTGCCCCGACGTTGCAGCGATCCCTGTGGCGCGGCGGTGAAAGAATGCAGCGAGGGCATATGAGCAGGGACGGAAAGCCGCACCGTCGGATGACATGGTTCAAGAGATTGGCGATGCTCGCGCTTGTTGCGCTCGCACTGCTCGCAGGATCCGTCTGGTATGGCGGCAGGGTGCCTGGCAGTGCCCCCTTGGGAGAGACGATAGATGCGTTCCGAAAGATCTGTATCGAAACCATGGTCTACAAGCTGGAGCCGGAGGGCGCCGGCCGCGGGGAAGCCCTTCAAGAACTCGGTCTGACGCATGAAGCATCCGGGGTACCGGAGATGCGCAGCAATGCTTCCGGATCGCTTTGGGCGAAAGGCCGAGCGCGAGACGATGGAGGGTATGAATGCGCCATCGCTTATCGGAACCGCTTCGACACGTTGCCATTGCAGCGTCTGTACTTCGCCTGGAAGATGGACGTTTCGGGCATGACGAAAGTCGACCAGTCCACCCTGGGCTTCTCAGGACCGAACTACGAGGCGTGGCCCGTGGATGTCTACGCGTTCAAGGATGATCTCTTCACCTACTATCTGACCTTCGAGCCGCCGAACGAAGACACCTATTACCAGCTTCGGCTGGTCAAGGTGCCGGAATAGGTGGCCTGAAGGTAATTTTCCCGGTCGCTTCAGGCGTCGGCGATCCTGGCGCGGAAGCGTTCGGTGCCACGCTCGATGTGATCGAGCAGATCGGCCGCCGCCCAGTGGCGCTCGAAGGGGTTGTAGTCAACCACCCGCGAATGAGCGTTCGCGAAGGTTCCGAGCCACACGTGCCAGATCTTGGCGAGCTTGGGATAGCCCATGCCTTCCGCCATCGCGGCAAGGGCAAGGAAAACCGCCAGATCCCGCACCAGCTCGGTGTCCTCGTCCCTGTGCTCGTAAAGCCAGGCATAAAGGTCGGGATGGAAATTGCCGAACACGCCGCCGAAGCCGCGCGAGCCCGCGCGCATGGCCGCCAGCGCGATCGCCGCATTGGCGTTGACGATGGCGAAGGGCGTGCCCGCCGTCATCGCGGCGCGGCGGGCGACCGTCGGCAGGTCGCAACTGACATCCTTCAGGACGGCGAAGCGGCCGGTGTCGAGGCACAGCTTGAGCTCGTCGTCGCTGAGCAGGCGGCGATAGGGCGCCGGGCACTCGTAGAGCCCGAGCGGCAGGTCGGCCGGCAACACTCGCATGATCGCGTCGAGCGCATGCCGGAAAGCCTCGAAGCCGGCGTTTTGCGGGTCCAGCCTGTTGGTGACCAGGACCAGCGCA
The DNA here is from genome assembly GCF_024655565.1 of Nitratireductor sp. ZSWI3. GTDB lineage: Bacteria > Pseudomonadota > Alphaproteobacteria > Rhizobiales > Rhizobiaceae > Nitratireductor. The sequence goes on from NZ_JANKOF010000032.1 coordinate 22,706, forward strand.
TCGACGCCGGTTTCGCCCATCGCCTTCAGCTCGGCGAGCTGGTCCTCCAGCGCTTCGGATAAGTGACCCGAGGCGATGACGGGCAGCCGCCCCCGTGCGAATTCAAGGGTTCGGCGCGCCAGGAGAACGCGCTCGTCGAGGCTCAGCCTCTGCATCTCGCTCGACTGGCACACGGCGAACAATGTCTGCGCGCCGCCTTCCACATACCAGTCGGTCAGCCGCGCGAGCCCATCCTCGTCGATGCGGTCAGCCGGCGTGAACGGCGTGAGCATCACCGGCACGAGGCCGTCAATCCTGATCTTCATTTCGCGTCCGTCTGCAGGTTTCATTTGCCAGGCTATATGATACGAAGTGAAATTGGAATAGGATTCCAAAAATGGAGGAGCAGCATCTTGAGCGTGACCCGGTGGGAGGATGACGCATCGGTCTGGACCGGCCCGTCCTATGCGGATCGAGCGATCGGCTATCATCCCGATGTGCGGTCGGCCCCGGTGGCCGGCCGCATCATCACCTGCGTCGACGTGGTCGACTGGGACGGCGACGGCGGCCGCGATCTTCTCTTGTCGAGCTGGGACACCTGCTACGAGGGGCGCGTCTTTCTCTATCCCCAGATCGGGACCCGGCCCGACGGCACGCCGCTCCTCGGCGGCGAACGGATCGTCGAGGGCGTGCGCGGCTATGTCACCGCCGTGCGCGACGGCGACCGCTTCCATCTCCTCTCCGTCTCGCGGATGCGCCGGCAGATCTACCTGTTCCCCAACATCGGCACTGCGCGCGAGCCGCGTTTCGGCGAGCCGGTCGCGCTCGACCTTCAAGCCGACTGGGTCAGGGGCAACGAATATTTCCACATGGCCCGCTTCCACGACATCGACGGCGACGGCGTTCCCGAGCTCGTCGTGGGCACCGATTGCTGGGACGATTACTGGCCGAGCGGCCTCGAATGGAACGATGTCGGCTATCGCGCCTATGATGCGGCGGGGCGCTGGCTGGGCGGGCCGCTGCGCGGTTTCCTCTATGCCTTCAAGAACACGGGGACGCCGAGCGCGCCGGTGCTCGGCCGCGGCGAGACCATCCTCGCGGGCGAGACCCCGCTCGAGGTCTACGGCCAGTGCGCGCCAGCCTTCGGAGATTTTGCCGGCGACGGGAAGAATGCCGTCGTGTGCGGCGAATTCTGGAACATCCTTCACTTCGCGCGCCAGAGGGGGCCCTTCGCCTTCGAACAACCGGCGCTGGTTGCCGATGCCGCCGGCGATCCCGTGCTTCTGGATCAGTGCATTCACCTGCCCTGCGCCGTCGACTGGGACGGCGACGGGCGGCTCGACATCCTGGTCGGCGCCGAGGATGGCTATGTGACGTTCCTCCGCAACACCGGGACCGGCCCCGACGGGCGACCGGCCTTCGAGAAGATCGGGCGCGTCGAGGGCACCGAGCCGTCCATCCATGCCGGCGTCCTGCCCTCGCCGGCCGCTTACGATTTCTCCGGCAACGGCCTGCCCGACCTCGTCGTCGGCAACAGCACGGGCGAGCTTCTTTTTTATGAGAATCTCGGCCCGCGCGAGGCGCCGAGGCTCGCCCGCGAGGTGATGATCGAGGTGGGTGGGAAACCGGTGCGCATCGCCGCCGGCCTGACCGGCTCGATCCAGGGGCCGTCGGAAAAGATGTTCGGCTATTCCTGCCCGACGATCGCCGATTGGGACGGCGACGGCCTTCCCGACCTGCTCGTCAGCGACGTCACTGGCCATCACAGCTTCTACCGCAATGACGGGGGCGCGGTGCCGCCGCGTTTCGAGGCGCCGCGCCCGCTGACATGGCAGGGCAAGCCGCTGAAGACGGTCTGGCGGGTCCGGCCGGCCGTGGTCGACTGGCTGGGCGACGGCCAGCTTCACTATCTCGCGCTCGACGAGGACGGCGTGTTGTCGGATTTCCGCCGCGCCTCCGACACCGAGCTTGCCGACAAGCGGCACCTGCGGTGGGAGGACGGCTCGGAAGTGCGCTTCACACAGGATGTCGGCGGCGGCCGCGGACGGGTGAAGCTGTGCGCCGTGGACTGGACCGGCAACGGCCGGATCGACCTCGTCATCGGCACGCATGCACGCGCATCCGTGCCCCCCGGGCCGACCGGCCAGCCGCGCAACACGACCGGCCAGGCGGGCATCTTCCTGCTCGAGAACATCGGCTCCAATGCCGAGCCGGTCTTCGCCTTCCCGAAGGCGTTCAGATTTCGCGGCGAGACGATCCGGATGGCCATGCACGTCGCCTCGCCCGAAGCCGTCGACTGGGACGGCAGCGGCGCGCTCGGCCTCGTGGTCGGCGTGGAAGACGGCAGCCTGGTGTGGCTGAAGCGGGAGGATCTCTCATGGTAGCCCCGGCCGTGTCCGTCGACGGCTCGACGAAGATCATGGGCGTCATCGGCGATCCCATCGCGCAGGTCATGACGCCGACGGCGATCAACCCGATCTTCGCGGCCCGCGGCGCCAACATCGTCTGCGTGCCGCTGCACATAGGCGCGCATGAGCTCGACACCGCCTGGGCGGGCCTCAGGGCGCTCAGGAACCTGATCGGCTTCGGCATCACCCTGCCGCACAAGCAGGCGGCGCTGACGCTGTGCGACGGTCTCGACCCGCTCGCCGAGCGGGTCGGGGCGGTCAATCTCGTGCGACGCGAGGCCGACGGGTCCTTCAGGGGCTACCAGTTCGACGGCAAGGGCTTCGTTCGCGGGCTGAAGGGACAAGGCCACGCGATCGCCGGCCGCCATTGCCTCATGGTCGGTGCCGGCGGTGCCGCGATCGCCATCGCCTTCGCCCTTGCCGAGGAAGGCGCGGCATCGCTGACCATCGCCAACCGCACGCGCGCAAAGGCGGAAGAGCTCGCGGAGGCCGTGAACCGCGCTGTGGGTCGGTCCTTCGCGCGCGCCGGCGGGCCCCGGCCCGAGCCCGGGCAGATCCTCATCAACGCGACCTCGCTCGGTCTTTCCGCGAGCGACCCCCTGCCCTTCGATGCGACCCTCGTCGACGAAACGATGCTGGTCGCGGAGGTGATCGCCAAGCCGGAGGTAACGCCGCTGCTGGAAGCCGCCCGCGCCCGCGGCGCGCGCATCCATCCGGGCATTCACATGATCCGCGGGCAGGTCGACCTCATTGCCGCCCACATGGCCGAGGCGCAGACAGGAAGCTGAGATCAGAGCGGCGTTCCCGCCTCCCGCCCGGCCGCGAAGCCGGCGATCAGGGCGATCTGTGCCTCGAGCATGTCACGGCCGTCGCTTGTTACCGCACCCCGCCGGCGGGCCAGCTTCAAAAGCTCCGTGTCGCGCGCCAGCGCCGCGATGTCGGCGACCAGCATCTCCGGCCCCACGCCATCAAGATCGACCGGAAAGGCCTCTGCCGATTTCAATCCGATCGGCGTCGCGTTGATCAGCACGTCGATGCCGGCGAGATCGCCGGAGCCGCGCTGCGCAACCGGCCTGCCGATCGCGCGATCGACCATGCCGATGGTGAAATCCAGCGCCGCATCGTCGATATCGATCACCGACAGCCGGCCGATCCGTTCGCCGGCCAGCGCGTGGGCGATGGCGCGGCCCGCGCCGCCGGCGCCGACGAGCAGCACCGAGGCTCCCGCGAGACGTTCGCGGTTGCCGGCCAGTCCGCGCACGAAACCCAGCCCGTCGAAGAGCGCGCCATGCATGGAACCGTCGTTCCGGCGCTGGATGGAGTTCACGGCGCCGACAGCAGCGGCGGCCGGAGTCAGCTCGTCGCATAGGCGAGCGGCGGCGATCTTGTGCGGCACCGTCACGCCGATGCCCGCCACATTGTCCATCGCCGCGAAAACGTGCCAGGCAGCTTCGAAATTCTCACGGGTCACATGGAAAGGGACGGCATAGAGATCGACGCCCTTTGCCGCGAATATCGGATTGATGAGCGTCGGGGTCTGCACCTGCGCCACCGGGTCGCCGAACACCGCATAGATGCGCGAGGCGCCGCCGAGATTGGGAATGGTGTCGCTCATGATATGGCCGAACCTCCCGAAAAGATGCCACGGCAGCGCTGAAGGGCCGTGTCGAGGACGAGGTCGGGATCTTCCGCCCACCACCGATCGGAAAAGATCTCGACCTCGATCGGTCCGGTGTAGCCGGCGGCCCGCACCTGGCGCCACATGCCGGCCAGATCGATGATGCCGTCTCCCATCATGCCGCGATCACGCAGGACATGCCTTGTCGGCACCAGCCAGTCGCTGACGTGGAAACCCAGGATCCTGCCGGCGGCGCCGGCGTAGGCGAGCTCGGCCGCGAGCCGCTCGTCCCACCAGATGTGATAGGCGTCGGCGACGATGCCGATCCCTTCGCCCAGCCGCTCGCAGATGGCATTGGCGTGGCTGAGGCTCACGATCACCGCGCGGTCGCCGGCGACCATCGGATGCAGCGGCTCCAGCGCCAGCGTCGTGCCGACGGAGCGCGCATGGTCGAGAAGCTGGCCGATGGCATCCTCGGTCTGCGCCCGCGCACCGGCGAGGTCGCGGCTGCCGTCCGCCAGCCCGCCGGAGAAGACCAGAACGTGGTCCGCGGCCAGTTCCGCGGCCATGTCCACGGTTCGCCGCGCCCGGTCCAGATACGCGGCACGACCGGCCGCCCCGGCGGCCAGCAGCGGCCCCGCCCGGTTGAAGCCGAATGTGGAGATGCCGGTGCGGGCCAGCATCCGGCGGGCCTCCGCGAGGCCGACCTTGTCGATCTCGTCGCCCCACAGGGAAGCGCGCGCCAGCCCGCGCGCGGCGCATCCCTCGAGGAACGGTTCCAGCCCCCATCGCTCGCGGATGGTCGCCTGATTGAACACGTATTCGGGCGGTTGCAGGGCTTCGACCATGATGCCGCTCTAGAACTTGTAGACGCCGAGCTTCTCGAAAATCCGATAGATCCTTTCGGCGTATTTCGAGAACTCGGGATACTCGCCCAGATGGGCCGGGCGCGGGCGCGGCAGGTCGATGACGATCTCCTCGACGATCGTGCCGGGGCTCTTCGACATCACCAGCACACGATCCGAAAGGCCGACGGCCTCCTCGATGGAATGGGTGATGAACAACACCGTCTTGCGCGTGTCCAGCCAGAGCATCTCCAGATCGTGCCGGATCTGCGTGCGCGTGATCGCGTCGAGCGCGCCGAAGGGCTCGTCCATCAGCAGCATCGAGGGGTCGTGAACCAGAGCGCGGGCGATCGACACGCGCTGGCGCATGCCGCCGGAGAGCTGCCACGGATAGCGGTTCTCCGCTCCCTTGAGGCCGAGCCGCTCGAACAGGGCGTCGGCGCGGTCCCGGAGCGCCGTCTTGTCCAGCCCACGGATCTCCTGCTGCAGCATGACGTTCTTGATGGCAGTGCGGAAATCCAGAAGCAGATGGTCCTGGAAGACGATGCCGATCTCCGAGATCGGCGCGGTCAGCGGCTTCCCGTCGATCTCCACCGTGCCGGCGCTCGGCGGCTCCAGCCCGGTCACCAGGAGCATGGTCGTGCTCTTGCCGCAGCCCGAGGGCCCGATGATGGAAACGAACTCTCCCGGCTTGATGTCGAGATCGATGGGGCCAAGCGCGTGGAAGGCATTGTCTCCACTGCCGAACACCTTGGTCAGTCCGCGCGCGCTGATCGAGGCGCCCGCGGCGGGCGCGCCACCGCTCGAGCGCGCCGGGCCGGAAGGGGTTTTCATCTCTGCCATCGTCGTGTCCGTCATTGTCGCTCGTCCAGGTTCAGTGTCTGGACCACGGCATCAGCCATTGTCCGATGACGCTCATCGCGCCGTTGAAGATCAGCGCGACGATCGCCGCAGCCACCAGCCCGGAGAACATCAGCGTCATGTCCATGAATGCCGAGGCCCGCACGATCATGAAGCCCAATCCCTTGTTGGAGGCGATGAACTCGGCGATGATGACGCCCTCGACCGCCTTCACCACACCGATCTTCATGCCCGAGAAGATGTGCGGCATCGCCGCCGGCAGCCTGACCTTCCAGAAGGTCTGCCACGGGTCCGCCCCCATGGACCGCGAGATGTAGAAGAGCCTGCGGTCGACCAGCCGGAAACCGGACATGGAATCGACCAGCACGGGAAAGAAGCTCATCAGGAAAACGATCAGCGCGGCGACCAGCGGGCCTATGCCGAACCAGATGATCAGGATCGGCCCGATCACCGTCTTGGGCATGATGTTGAGAAACACGATGACCGGGTAGAGCCCCCGCTCCAGCGCCCCCACCGAGACGATCGCCAGCGCCAGCGGGATCGCCACCAGCACGCCAAGGGCAAAGCCCTCCACGATGGTGAGCGAGGTCCACAGCGCATGGCCGGCGATCAATGCCCTGTCGGTGTAAAGCCGGACCAGGAAATCCGAGGGCTTGGGCGCCAGCCACACGGGCACGTCGAAGAGGCGAAGCGCCACCTCCCACAGGCCGAGCAGCAGCAGCACCGCCGCCGCTCCGATGAGAATGGAGGAAAGGTACGAGCCACCGAACCCCGCCATGAGGCGCGCACGTATGCCGGATGGTGCCGGTGCCATGGCAGAAGCTGTTTGCGACACTACGAGACTTTCCGCGTGAGGGTGATGCCCGGCCGCCCCTGGCGCCCGGGCCGTTTTTGCGATCGGCCGGCCTCAGGGGCAGGTCACCGGCGTCTGCGGCAGATAATCGAGCGTGTAGTAGTCCGTCACCGGCTTGGTGCCGGGAAGGTTCATCGCCGAGGTCATGACGCCGTACATCTTCTCCCAGGTCTCGGCGTCAGTCACGCCGATCGCGTCGCCCGAGCCGCCGGGGCAAACCGACGCGAAGCTGAACTTGGCCGACTGAAGGAGGTTTTCCTTCGAATGGGCCGTTTCCGGGAAGATCTCGAGCAGAGCATCGACCGCCGCTTCCGGGTCCTTCATCGCTTCCTGCCAGCCCATTGCCGTCGCCTCGACGAAGCGCTTGTAGACGTCCGGATTGGCCTGCAGCTTGTCTTCGCGCGCCACGAGGGCGAGGCTCGCGATGGGAACGCCGTTGTTGTAGAAATACATGTTGCCGGCCTCGATGCCCTGGGCTGCCAGCGGCACGACGATGTTCTCCGGCGTCTGCGACACCGCGTCGACCTGCTTGGAGGTCAGAAGGCCGATGAAGGCGCTTTCCGCCGCCGAGACGATCTCCACCTGCGATTCCTCGATGCCGTTGGCGCGCAGGAACACCGGAATGAGGGGCAGCATGGCCGATCCCGGAGACACCGCCAGCTTCTTGCCGATGAGATCCTTCGGCTCCTTGATGCCGGAATCGGCCAGAGACTGGATGCCGAACTGGCCGGATTTCCAGATGGTCGCGATGATGCGGATCGGCGCGCCCTGCGCGGCGACATTGAGCGTCGCGCCGGTATCGGCATAGCCGAGCTCCGTCTGCCCGGTCGCCACCAATTGCGCCGCCACGGCGGAACCGCGGCCCTCCGTCAGGGTGACGTCGAGATCGTGGTCCTTGTAGATGCCCTTGGCCTGGGCGACCGCGAAGCCGAGATGCGCGGAATCGGCCGTCCAGTTCATCTGCATCTGGATCTTGTCCTGCGCCAGCGCGGGAGCGCCTCCTGCAAGCAATGCGAACATTGCCCCCGCCGCGAGATGCCTCGATTTGAACTGCATTCCTTCCTCCCTTTGTTTTATCGTGATGCCCGATCGCCGATCACGAACCTGTCAGCGCCGCCGCCAGGGCAGCAATGTCCTTTCCGCCAGTTCCATCCCCCAGCTGAGCACGACCCCGATCATCGAGCCGACCACGAGCACGGCGAAGATCAGCGACGTGTCGGAATCGTCCATCCCCCGGAGAACCAGGTAGCCGAGCCCGTTCTGCGAATTCATCCACTCGACGACGATCACCACGGTGACCGCGATGACGACGGTGATCTTGAAGCCGGAAAAGATGCTGGGCGCGGCGGACGGCAGCTCGAACAGGCGGAATGTCTGCCACCACGACGCGCCGACGGAACGGCTGAGATAATACTGCCGGGGGTCGATCGACTTGAAGCCCGTGACGCTGTCGACCAGGATCGGAAAGAAGGTGATCAGCGCGGTGAGCAGGATTTTCGGGAAATCCGCAAAGCCGAACCAGACCAGCATCAAGGGCGCCAGCGTGATCTTCGGCAGGCCCTGGATGAAGACGACAAGCGGATAGAGCACCTGCTCCGCAAGGCGGAACCTGGCGATCAGATAGCCGAGCACGACGCCGGGAATGGCTCCGGCGATGAACCCGTAGACGATCAGCCGCGTCGTCACGAGGGCGTGGTAGCCGAGCCTCTGGTAATCCTCGACGATGCGCGACAGGAACTGCGACGGCGCGGGCAGCACGTAGATCGGCACATCCAGGGCCCTGACCAGCACCTCCCACATCAAGATCAGGCCGGCGAACCACAGGACCGGCTCGAAGATGCGCTGCACGGTGAGGTTGGGGGCCGTCATCCGTCTCTCACGCCTCCACTGCCGTCTGCGCCCGCGCCACCGCAACGGCGGGCTGATAGCCGCGCTGGCGGCTTCGCAGCGACCAGATTTCGGCAACCTCCACAGCGGCCTTCTTCAGCGCGGCGGCAAGCTCCTCGTAGCGTTCCGGCGTGATCCGCACCAGGGGGCCGGCAACGCTCATCGTGCCGGCGACCGGTGCATCCGGCCCGACACCGTTGAAGAACGGGACGGCGACGGCGCCCGTGCCGGCCTCCGCTTCCTCGACGGAGGTCGCGTAGCCCTGCTGGCGTGTTTCGACGAGCCTTGCGCGAAGCTCGTCGACATTGGTCGCGCTGTTGGGGCCGAGCGGCCGCCGCGCCCCGAAGCCGCGGGCGCAGACGATGCGCAACGCCTCGGATTCCGGCAGCGTGGAAAGCCATGCCTTGCCGTTGGCCGTGGCGTGCAGGACGATCTCCTGCCCCATCTCGGGGTCGTAGCGCAGACCCGTGACGGCGCCCTGCGCGCGGGCGACCCAGACGAGATCCTCGCCCTCCACGATCGCCAGGCGGCAATATTCCCGCGTCTCGCGCGCCAGCTTGTCGAGCACGGATTGAACCACGTCGGGCACCGCGCGCACATCGAGATTGCGGAAGGCAAGGGTGCTCATGCGGAGCGAGAGCGCATAGCGCTGCGTTCCGCTGTGCTGCAGCACCCATCCCCGCGCGACGAGCGTGGTCAGCGTGCGGTGAACCGCACTTGCGGGCATGCCCAGGCGGTTTGCGAGATCCGTCAGTTCGATGGGCTCGCGCTCCCCCGCGAGCGCCTCCAGCATCGTCAGACAGCGGTCTATGGCGGCAACGGTCAACCATTTCCTCCCTGGTCAGAACAAGAATATACAATGGGTAATTCCAAATTGGAATAGGATTCCATTTTTACGAAGAACTGTCCTTCACTGCTCGATCCGAACGAGCAGCTTATACCAAGGGAGATGAGTTTTGACCCGTGGGTATGGCCACAAGGGTCTGTGCCGTTCGCCATGCGGATCGGTGCCCGTTTGATCTCGGACGCATTCCACGATAGAGGGCACAGAGGATATGAGCGCCGCTCCCGCGGCGTCGCACAGGATGAGGCAGGCACAGGCAGATGAGCGATCAGGGCGACGACGATTACGTGTATGACGAAACCATCGGCGAGTGGCGCCCGGCTTCCGAGATGGCCGCGGAGAAGGCCAAGGCCGCCGAGGTCCGCGATGCCTCCGGCAACCTCCTTGCCGACGGCGACTCCGTGGTCCTGATCAAGGACCTCAAGGTGAAAGGTGCCGGCCAGACGCTCAAGCAGGGAACGGTCATCCGCTCCATCCGCCTCACCGACAATCCGGAAGAGATCGACTGCCGGCACGACGCCATCAAGGGCCTCGTCCTGCGCACGGAGTTCGTGCGCAAGCGCTGATCAGCCGTCGCGGCGAGGCTCGGCCTCGCTGCCGCAACGCTCCTGATGAGGCCGGCAAGCCTGCCGGCCCGGTCTGCGGCTGCCCGAGGGAGACACCCCGGTTTGGGTCTACGCGCCGCTCGTCCGAGGCCCTATGCGCGATCCGGACCATGGCGGTAGATATCCACCTTCGCCAGCAGACACAGTCTCCGCGTCGAGGAGGAACCGGTATTGCCCTTGTACCAGCCGATGATCCGCCACCTGAAATCCCCCGGGCTGTTTGCCGCGATCGACCGTGTTCCGGCACCTGGCACGCGTGCCGGCGAGCGTGTGTTCGAGGTCTTCAACCCGTCGACCGGCGAATTGCTGGCGAGACTTCCCGACATGGGCGTCGACGAGACAAGGGCCGCGATCGACAGGGCCTTTGCTGCGCAGGCCGGATGGGCGGCCCTGACCGCCCGCGAGCGCAGCGACGTGCTCTGGCGCTGGCATCAGCTGATCGTCGACCACACGGACGACCTCGCCGCCATCCTCACGGCCGAGATGGGCAAGCCGCTAGCCGAGGCGAAATCGGAGGTGGCCCACGCGGCGGCCTATCTGCAATGGTACGCCGAAGAGGCCAACCGTATCTATGGCGAGACGATCTCCGCTCCCTCGACGGACCGCCGCATGCTGGTCATCAAGCAGCCGATCGGCGTGGTCGGCACGATCACGCCCTGGAACTTCCCGGCCTCGATGGTCGCGCGCAAGATCTCGCCGGCCCTGGCGGCCGGCTGCACGATCGTGCTCAAGCCTGCCGAACAGACGCCTCTGGTGGCGGGGGCGATGTTCGCGCTCGCCGCGGAAGCCGGTTTTCCGGAGGGCGTCGTCAACCTGATCTACGCCTCTGAAGGCGATGCGATCGGCCGCGAGCTCTGTTCCAATCCGAAGGTCCGCAAGATCAGCTTCACCGGCTCGACCGAGGTGGGCCGGCTGCTCATGCGCCAGTGCTCGGACCAGATCAAGAAGGTCAGCCTCGAGCTCGGCGGCAATGCGCCGTTCATCGTCTTCGACGATGCCGACATAGACGCGGCCGTGGACGGCGCGATCCAGGCGAAGTTCCGCAATGCCGGCCAGACCTGCGTTTCGGCCAATCGCCTCTACGTCCAGTCGGCGGTTCATGATGCATTCGTCGAGAAATTCGTGGAGAAGGTCCGCCACCTCCCGGTTGGCGACGGCTTCGATTCAGACGTGGCGATCGGCCCTCTGATCGACAGCCACGCGCTGGCCAAGATCGAACTCCACATCGCCGACGTTGTCGCCAAGGGCGGCGTGGTTCGCTGCGGGGGCAACCGCATCGGTGAAAAGGGCACGTTTTTCCAGCCCACGGTCCTCACCCGGATCTCCCACGACATGACGGTGGCGCAGGAGGAGACGTTCGGGCCGGTGGCCCCGATCATCCGCTTCGAGGATGCGGACCAGGTCGTGCACGAGGCCAACGACACGATCTACGGCCTCGCGGCCTATTTCTATGCCTCGAACCTGAAGCGCGTTTGGCACGTGGCCGAGGCCCTCGAATACGGCATGGTGGGGATCAACACGGGACGCATGTCGTCGGAAGCCGCGCCATTCGGCGGCATCAAGCAGTCCGGCATCGGGCGCGAGGGCTCCCGCCACGGGCTCGAGGATTACCTTGAGATGAAATATCTCTGCATGGGCGGGATCTGACGGGAAGTCCCCGGCCCGGGGCCATGCGTCCTCATGCGCACACCCCGAGAGGTCCAGGGCATGCTCGGAACCTACGGAGCCCTTCTCCTGGGGGCCGGCGCGCTCATCTCCACATTCTAGCGGATCGGCCCGCAAATCAGTTCCGATTTTCGGAAATCATGGTGCACATTTGCAGCGTCCATTGTGCGGCCGAACGGCAGGGTCAGGGAAAACGATCCTCGACCGTTTCGCCCTCTGGCGCGTCCGCCTCGCCATAAGCCTTCGACAACAGCCCCGCATCCTCGAGCGCCTCGATGTCCGGCAGGTCGCGCAGCGACTGCAGGCCGAAGGCGGCGAGGAACTGCTTCGTCGTCACATAGCTGTAGGGCGCGCCCGGCGTCGGGCTGCGCGGACCGGAGGCGAGGAAGCCGGCACCCCGCAGGGTGCCGATCGTGTCGCGCGAAACCTCCCGGCCGAAGATCTTCGACAGGTCGCCGCGGGTGATCGGCTGGAAATAGGCGACCGCCATCAGCACCATCGCCTCGAATTCCGACAGCGCCGAGGCCGGGCCGCGGGTCGGCGGCGCGGCCGCGCGGATGGTGTCGGCGAAACGCGCCCGGGTGCGGTGCTGCCAGCCGCCGGCGACCGCGACCAGTTCGTAGGGCCGCCCGCGCAGCTCTTCCTGCAGGTCGTCGATCAGAAGGTCGAGGCTGCAGTCGCGGCCCACAACGCGCGCCAGCGTCTCGCGGGTAACCGGCTCGGCCGAGGCAAAGATCACCGCCTCGACCCGCAACATCCACTCGCGCCAGCGCAGCTCCGGCGGCAGACCCTCGAGGTCGCGGTCGAACAGCGGCGCGCCGGCGCCGTTCGTCGCCTCATCCCGGGTCGCGTCCCCACGCGGTGCGACGTCCATGGTCACAGCCCGAAGATCCGGAACGAGGCGCGGCCGGACAATTCGCGCACCGCGCCGAACCCCTGCAACCGGTCGAACAGCCGCATCGCCGCCCAGCGCGAGAGATTGCCACCGGGGGCCGAGGCGGGAACCGCATCCTCCTCGAGCAGCTTCTGAATGACCGCTTCCGCGCCCCTGGTGCGCAGCTTGGGGGCGACGGCAAGAAGCGTCTGCGCATGCCGGGCGATCGCGCCCGCCGAGTGCAGGGCAGCGCCCGTCGCGTCCACCAGGGCAAGACAGACGGCGCCCGGAAAGGCCGGCTCCCCAGGCCGCACGCGCCCCCGTTCTCCAGCGATGCGGAAGGCCGGTCCGAAACGCTCGCCCATCAGCAGCGGGACGGGACGGTCCCATTTCAGGGTCGTGGCGATCAGCGTGTCGGCCAGCGCCCAGGCCAGCGGTTCGGCATCCGGCCGCACGCCGATAATCGCCGTCACCAGCGCCGCCGCCGCGAACGGCACCGGCCGGTCCGACTGCAGCGCCGCGTCGGCATGATCGACGGCTGCGGCAAGGCGCTCGTCCCAGGCAAGGCCAAGGAGATCGGCAACCTCGGCCACCGCCTTCGAGGACAAGCCGGGTCTTCGCGCCGCAACCCCTCTATAGGCCAGAAGCACCTTGCCGGCAGGGCCCGGATCATCGCCCGGCGCGGTCAGATAAACGGCGTCGCGCAGGCCCGCCTCATCCTCGCCGCGGCCCATCAGCCGATTGGCCCCCGCCGCGCATCTCAGCGCCTGCCGGGCCCGCCAGCAGCCGGCCCAGGCGGGGCGGCCGCACACCAGATCATCAAGGGATTTCAGGGCGATGCCGGCGGCGAAGGCGGCATCCGCCTGGCTTGGGTCGCGGCCGCGCGGCAGCGCCCAGCGCGGCAGGGCGGCCGGCGGCACGGCGGGCAAGGGCAATGCTGCAGCAAGCGAATCCATGCCGGGAGCCTACACCGGACGTGCAGTTTACGCCATTATTTTTGCGCCAAAGCGCACAGCCTGTCGCTCACAAATTACGATCGATAATCTTGCATTATCGTTCGTTCTGTGAGATCCGTGCGAAATGGCCTCTGCCATCGATCAAACGCCCGAAAACCGTCCTCGGGACGGCTCCCCTCAATCGCAGGAAACCTCCGCGGCTGTCAGTGAAACCGCGCCGTCTGCCCCGGCCGGACCTGACGAACCGGTCGCCGACGATCTTCCGGACATCATCGATGTGGTGATGGAGATGGGGAGAGCACCGGAGGAGCCGCCGGCCGAAGCGAATGCCCTCCGCTATGGCTCCCAGCCCTTCGGGCGTTCGCCATCCTTCGAAAGGTCCACTGGACCTTCCGATACGCCTGAGGGCGTACCGGAGGCTCACCGTTCGGAGTTCGGAAAGCCAAATCATTGGCTTTCCGCCGGCGAAGCCGACCACTCCTCACCCCCTCCCCTGCCCCCACAATCGCAGGCGCAGCCGCCGGAACGCCTTCCCGGCCATCTCGAGGGCCTTGCCCACAGGGCGCGCGGCTATGTCGAGGCGGCGAGCTCGGCCAACACGCGCCGCGCCTATGCGTCCGACTGGCGGCATTTTGCGAGCTGGTGCCGCCGGCAGGGCCTCGACCCGCTCCCGCCCGACCCGCAGGCCGTCGGCCTCTACATCACCGCGCTCTCCTCCGGCACGGCCTCGGGGGACAAGAAATCGGTGTCGACGATCGAACGGCGGCTCTCCTCGCTGACCTGGAACTATGCCCAGCGCGGCCAGCCGCTCGACAGGAAGGACCGGGCCATCGCCACCGTGCTCGCCGGCATTCGCAACACGCATGCCGCCCCGCCGCGCCAGAAGGAGGCGATCCTGCCCGAGGATCTGATCGCCATGCTGGAAACGCTCGACCGGGGAACGCTGCGCGGCCTGCGCGACCGCGCCATGCTCCTGATCGCCTTCGCCGGGGCCTTGCGCCGTTCCGAGGTCGTCGGGCTCGACATCGGCCGCGACCAGACCGAGGACGGGCGCGGCTGGATCGAGATCTTCGACCAGGGCCTGCTCATCACCCTGCGCGGCAAGACCGGCTGGCGCGAGGTGGAGATCGGCCGCGGCTCGTCCGAAGCCACCTGCCCGGTCGCGGCCCTTCAGACCTGGCTCAGATTCGCCCGGATCGCGCATGGCCCCCTGTTTCGCAGGGTCACCGGCCACGGCAAAAAGGTCGGCGCCGACCGCCTCAACGACCAGGAAGTGGCGCGTCTGGTCAAGCGCACGGCGCTCGCCGCCGGCGTGCGCGGCGATCTGCCCGAGCAGGAACGGGTGCAAAAATTCGCCGGCCATTCCCTGCGCGCCGGCCTCGCCTCCTCGGCCGAGGTCGACGAGCGCCACGTCCAGAAGCAGCTCGGTCACGCATCAGCCGAGATGACCCGCAAATACCAGCGCCGCCGCGATCGCTTCCGGGTCAATCTCACCAAGGCGAGCGGATTGTAGGCGCCCTCCCCTCCCTTCGCCGGGCCTTATCCATCAACGACATGAATCGGTCGTCCGAAACCGATTCATCGAATGCGTTGGACGCGCCCGCCGGCTGTCGGGGAAGATCGCGCCATGACGGAAAAGACGTTCTGCCACCTCCTGAAGCGCATCGATCCCGATCGCAACATGGCGCGCTTTTATGCGCTGTCCGTGGAGCCGACCCTTTTCGGCGATGCCGCGCTGGTGCGCCAATGGGGCCGGATCGGGACACGGGGACAGTTGAAGATCAACCTGTTCGACACGAGAAGCGCCGCCGAAACCGCCCTCGCCCGCCTCGCGGAACGGAAACTGCGCCGCGGCTACCGGTCGGACTGAAGCGCAAGGCGCCCTACAACCACGAGGCGGGGCTGTTCGGCAGCCTGTGCTCCGGGTCGACCACGCGCAGTTCGGGCAGGCCTTCGCCGTTCCAGCGCCACAGGGCGACACAGCTTCCACCGGGCGACATGAAGGACGGGTAGATCACGCCGTCAAAGCCTCCGTGCATGAGGTCGTGGCGTGTCCGGTGGGTCTCGGGCACACGTCCCGCATCCATCTCGGCGCGCCATTCGCACCGGTGGAGGTCGGCGGAAAGGCCGAGCGCCTCGAGCTTCTCGGGCACGGTGAGATCCGCCAGCCGTGCGCCGCCCAGCGTCAGTTGCGCAATCAGCGCCGGATGCTGGACAAAACCCTGATTGTACTCGGCCCAGGCGGTCGACAATTCACGCGCCGCATAGATGGTTGGCGCGCCGACCGGGTTCCAGCGGCCGCCGAAGCGCGAAGCCCCCTCCCCCGAGAGCGGCGCATGCGCCCAGCGCGGCACATAGGCCCGCCATAGCGTCTGCGACGTGGTCACGTCAGGCATAAACGCCGGCGCGCACCGCCTCGAGATACGCAAGCACCTTGCCTGCCTTGCCCTCGCCGACCAGGTCATAAGCGGTCTTGCCGGCCCAGCCCGGTATCGGCTGATGCTTGAACCAGATGACGGCGCGATGCTCGTCGCCGGCCATCTCGGTCGCCATCGCCAGAATGCGCACCACCGGGCTCAGGGCCTGGTCCACCTTGCGCTGGCCCGATTTCGCCGTCAGCGTGTTGCGCGCGACCCCGATCAGGCGGGCGAGCTCGGCCAGCGTCACGCCCAGAAGCTCCGAAACCCGGCGCGCCGACAGGAAGGGCGCCCGTTCGTCGGCGAAATGTGCCGCCGCGAAATCCATGTTTGCCGCTACCATCGTGCCATCCTCTCTTTCGGGATTGAACCTAAAACAATCATATCTTGATCGTTCGATGTTCAATTTATGCGCAAATCCAGCGCATTTCAAGATAGGTCCGGCTTTCGCATACCCGCAACGGCCTTCTGCTTCGCGGCGAGCAGCGCGTTCAGCATCGGCTTCACCGAGAAGCTTCCATCATTGGCGCGCTCCGTCAGCCGCCGCAGATAACCGCCTGGCGAACGGATCGCCTCGGCGCGTTCGAGGATCGCCGCGATGGTGATGGCCGCGTTGATCTCGCCCATCTGCGTTCGGGCCTCCGCCCAGGCGTCCGGCGAGACACCGAGCATCGAGCGAACGGTTTCCGCGGCCTTCACGAAATCGCGCCAGTCGGCCAGCCCGCCCGGCGCATAGTCGCGGATCTGCGGGCAGGCGGACGTCACCAGATCGAGTTCCATCGCCGGCGCCCGTTTCTGCCTGGCACCATCCGGCATCCCGTGCTCCTGCCCGGCATTTCCCTGCTTCCGCCGTTGGGAGCTGGCAACCGGCGCTTCCGTTTCAATGGTTTCCATGCTTTTTTCAAGATGGGATTCTGGGTTTGAATTATGAATATGGCGCTCATTTTGACCTGCATTGGCGCTCATATTACTGGTTTTCCCTTCTCCATCCTTCATCTCCCCGGCAGCCAGATCGGCTTCCGAAAGGCCTTCGAGGTAGATCTTCTCGACCTCCAGGCGAAGGCTGGCGAGGGCATCGCGACGCGCTTTCAGCGTCTCCCAGTCCGTGTTGCGGCCGAGGCGGCCGGAAAGCATCTGCAGCCGCTCGGCAAAGGCTGCAAACGCTCTTCCCCTGCCCTCTTCCCCGGCCACGCGGATGATGGCGGCGATGTCGCGCAGGTGGATCGTCACCTCGCTGCGAAGCGCCCGCAGCGCCCGCGACAGACGGCGCGCCTCCGCCGCATGCGCCTCGATCTCGGCGGCGCGCATCACCAGCGGCGCGAGATCGAAACCGAAGGCGGCCTCGATCTGCCCGTCCTCCCCGCGTCTGGCGTAACGCTTTCCGTTGGCGCTGTCGCGGCGCAGGATCAGCCCTGCCTGCACGAGAGCGGCCAGATGCCGGCGCAGCGTCGCCGGCGCCATGCCGCGCGCCCGCAGCGAGAGTTCGGCATTGGAGGGAAACACCACCAGCTCGCCGCTCGGATCGAGCAGGCGCTCATTGTCGAAGCTCACCAGCGCTTCCAGGACGACGATGGCGCGGTCGGAGAGGCCGAGCGCCAGCCGGGCCTCGGTTACCGCCCGCAGGAGCTGCCATTTGTCGACGGCCGCGTCGGCTGCTTCCCTGCGCCCCTCGGCACCCGCGTCGAGCGCCTCCCGCGCCCGCCGAACCTGCTCGTTGACGATGAATTGGGCGCGCGACAACCCTCTCCCGCCGAAGGGCGAGATCGCAAACCTGTCCGTCATTGCCTTACCTTTCAGTAGGCAAGAAAAAGACGCCCACCGGAACGAACCGATGCTTGACAAAGAACGGTGGAAGTGATTCTTTCAGATTGCTACATCGAAAGGGGCTTCCGGAATGGCGACGTTCTGGGGGCCTTTTTTCTTGCGTGCTTTCCTCTCTTTTCGTCCTCGTTCTCTCCGGCCGCCCGGCCGGCATCTCGTGTGACCCGCCCGGCCGGCCGTCTCCGTCATGCCTTCGCGGCACGCTCCTCATCGAAGCGCTCGGCCAGCTCGGGCAATCTTTCAGCGACGAAATCCGCAAAACCCGGCAGCGCAACCTCGTCGAAATCCAGCCGCGGCTTTGCGCCGGACGTGATGCGCGCCAGCGTCCGCCCCTGGCCGTCTTCGACGGCGCGCGGCCCTGCCTTGCCGCTCGCTCTTACGGCCGGGCGCCTGGCCAGCCGCTCGAACAGCATGGCGAAGCGCTTGTCCGAATCGGCCGCCCTGAAGGCATCGGAATGGATGACGTCCTGGGCGATCACGACGGCCGCTTCCTTCTTCAGGAAATCGGCGAGAGCCATCCAGCGCGGGCGTCCGGCCTTCGGCGCCGGGCCGATCGCGCTGGCGATGTGCGCCGGCACGGCCTCCGCCACCTGCAAGAGCCGCGTCATCTCGGCCTTGTGCAGCGACAGCGCGCGCTGCACGACGCCTCGATCGAACCCATGGCGCATCAGCGCCGCGGCGAAGAAGGCCCGCTCGATGAAGGAGAGGTTGCGGCGCTCGGTGTTCTCCTTGCCTTGCGCCAGGACGAGCTGGTCGTCGTCGAGCGTGCGCACGATGGCCTGGACGGGCCGTGACAGGCGCGCGGCGGCGCGCACCCGGCGATGCCCGTAGGCCACCTGGAACCGGCCGCCGACGCTCGGGTGAGGGCGCAGCAGAACCGGAACCTGCTGGCCGTTCTCGCGCATGCTCTCGACCAGTGCGGAAAAGTCCTCGTCGCCCTCATCCTCGCGGCTCAGCCGGTCGCGCACCAGCGATGGGTCGACCAGGCCTGGGTCGATCTCGACCACGCGTTCGCCCCTGGCGAGGCTCTCCTTCAAGGCGCGGGCGTCTTCCACCTCGCGCGTCATCGAGGAAAGTGAAAGCCCCATCGCCTTAACGGCGCCCGAAGCGCTGCGCGGCGGCTCGCCGCCACCGGGCTTCGGCGCCGATTTCATCTCGGGCGCCGGCTGGGCCTGCAGCGGCGCAGGGCGCGGGGAGGGGACCGCGTCACCCTCCGCCGGGCCGCCGCCGAACAGCGCCTTCAGATGATCCTTGCGCTTGCTCATGCCCCGTCTCCGGCGGGAATGCGGCCCCAAGCCTCCTCGATCAGCGTCTCGATCTCGCCGTTGACAGATGTCAACGCCTCCATGGCGCGGTCGTAGGTGGTGCGGGTGAAGTTGTCGCGGCCGACCTCGTAGAGCGTCTGCTTGGTCAGCCCCGCGTCGGAAATCGCCGTTGACTTCACCATGGGCGCCGTCAGCACCCGGGCGCCGAACTGCGAGCGCAGGAAACCGACGATCTGCGTCTGCGGCCCGTCATTGGGCTCATAACGCGTCACCAGATAGCGCAGGAAATCGAAATTCAGCGTGCCGCCCGCCGACCGCACCACCGACAGGAGGTCGGCAGTCATGTAGAGGAACTGGCTCATCGAGGCGACGTCCAGCATCTGCGGATGCACGGTGACGATGACCGAGGTGGAGGCGCACAGCGCCGACAGCGTCAGGAAGCCAAGCTGCGGCGGGCAATCGATCACCACCACGTCGTAATCGTCGGCCACCGAGGCGAGGGCGGTCTGGATGCGCGCGAAGAAGAAGTCGTCGGCGCTGCTGCCCGGCCCGCGTTCGGCCAGCATGCGCGGCGTGGTGTGCTCGAACTCGTGCAGCTCGAGATTTCCCGGCACGAGGTCGAGCCCGTCGAAATAGGTCTTGCGCACGATGTCGGCGAGCGGCCGGCGCTCACCGTCATAGCGGATCGCGCCGTAGAGCGTGTCGTTGCCGGACAAATCGATCTCCGGCTGATATCCGAACAGGGCCGAGAGCGAGGCCTGCGGGTCGAGATCGACGGCGAGCACCCGGTAGCCCGACAGAGCCAGATGCTGCGCCATATGCGCGCTGGTGGTCGTCTTGCCGGAGCCGCCCTTGAAGTTGGTGACGGCAATCACCTGCAGATGCTCGCGCGCGGGGTCGCGCCATTTCACATAGGAGCGCGCCTTGGCCGTGTTACCCTTGGCGCGCGCCTGCGCCGCCAGGTGCTGGCGCAACGCGTTGATGTCGGCGAGCGAATAGAAGCGCCGGCCCCCGGCGCCCGTCTCGGGCTGCGGCCCCTCGCCAGCGATCGACAGCTGCCTCAGATAGCCATCGGAAACGCCGATCAGCCGCGCCGCCTCGCCGCTCGAGAATGTCCTCAGCGTCTTCTGCGCCGCCGGCGGAAACAACCGGTCGCGCATGACGCGCAATTGCTGCGAAAGCTGGGCCGCATCGGCGGCAATGGCCTCGTCGGCAGCGAGGGCACGATGTGTGCCCGCTGCGTCCATCACCACTTCCGCCGCCTTGTCCAAGTCCCGCTCTCCATCATGCTCGCCGGCAATATCCATGCCACGCCGCTCCTTGCATCCACACCTCGCCCGGCGCCCGTTGACACCTGTCAACGCGGCGCGTCTCGTGTTGGCTCGGCGCGGTGCCTGCGCACCCCGCGGCACCCCGGCGGCGGTCCTGCCCGAAAGCAAGGACCCGCATATCCTTGGCGTAGGGTAAACCGATTCGCCGCGCGGCGGCGAGTAGCCTACGCCTCAGACGCGAGATACGCCCATTATGCGGACACGCCGCGACAGCGCCGCCAATCGCTCGCAACCGCTAGTAACATCCGCACACCACGGTTACGCTGAAATGGCTCAATCGCAGCCAACACCGTTACTATTGGCACGGAAGGCGATGCCGGCGTCAAGAAGTTTTTGGTTAACAAAGGGTTAACGGGGCCGACCCGCAACGTCCCGGCCGCCAACAGCGGCGAATCACACACGCGATTCCGGAATGTTTCCACAGCTTTAGCCCTGACGGGAACCGAAAGGCACCCAACAGACGCTCACGCCACAAAGCCGGACCGGGGGCCCGATCACCGCGCCGATCCGGTCTTTCGACATCGCTCGAACGCACAAGATCGCCCGGGCGCGAGAATCATCGCGCGCCTCGTAGGGCAGGGGAGGGGAGCCAGCGCACTTGCCAAGCCTGGCCGATTGCGGTCCATTCAGCGTCGTCGCAAACCGCCCCGGGAGGACAGGCATGAAGACGTTCGCAACGGTGTTTCTCGCGTCGAGGACGGCGATGCTCTGCGCCACGGTGGCCGTGCCTCTCGCGGCAGGTGCCGCGGAAGCGGTCGAGAGCCGCGTCGAGGCGATCACCCTGTCGTCCGGGGGCCTTGCCGAGATCCGCCGCAGCGCCCGCGTGGAAGGCGCCGGCGCGCTCGAGATCGACGTGCCTCTCGAACAGGTCGACGACATCCTGAAGAGCCTCGTCGTGCGCGATCCTTCGGGCAGGGTCGGCGGGCTGACCCTCGACGGGCTGTCGCCGGTCGAAGAGACGTTCCGCCGCCTGCCGTTCCGGCCGCAGGAGATGGGCTCCCTGCCCGATCTGGCGGCCGCGCTGCAGGGCGTCCGCGTCCGCGCCGCCTCGGGCGGGCGCACGGTCGAGGGGACCGTGCTCGGCGTCGGCAGGGAGCGGACCGGCACGGGAGACGACATCGCCGAGGTGCGGGTGCTTTCGGTGATGACGGACGCGGGCCAGGTGGAGGCGCTGCGCCTCGGCACGGACAGCGTCTTCGAGATCCTCGACGCCTCGATGCGCGACAAGCTGCGCGAGGCGGCCGAGGTGAGCGGCCGCGGCCGCACCGACGACATGCGCAGGATCGCCATCGCGCTGGCCGGCGAGGAGGCGCGCGCGGTGGGCATCTCCTATGTCGTGCCGGCACCGGTCTGGAAGACGGCGTATCGGCTGGTCTCCCGGGAAGAGGGCGATGCCCGCCTGCAGGCCTGGGCGGTGATCGAGAACGCGACGGGGGAAGACTGGAACGATGTCGCCGTCATCCTGTCTTCGGGCGCGCCGGTAACGCTCGCCCAGCGGCTGCACCAGCGTTATTGGCACCAGAGGCCCGAGGTTCCCGTAACCGCCGGCAGCACCACGCCCCCGCGGCCGGACGATGCCGCCGAACGCAAGGCGGAATTCGCGCAGGACAATGCGGGCGGTGCGGCACGGCTGCAGCGCCAGGCGCTCGTCGCCGCGCCGGCGCCTTCCGCCATGGCGATGGAAGCGATGATGGCGCCGCCCGACGGCGAGACGGTCGGCCAGGAGGGGCAGACGACGGCCACCTACCGCCTGCCGTTCCCCGTGGCGCTCAAGGCCGGGCAGACCCTGTCGCTGCCCTTCATCGACGCAGAGGTGCCCGCCGAGCGGGTTTCCGTGTTCCAGCCGGAGCGCCGGGAGATCCACCCTGTCGTCGCCCTGCTTCTGGAAAACGGGACCGAGGCGAGCCTGCCGCCCGGCATCCTCACCGTCTATGACGAGCAGGACGGCTATGTCGGCGATGCGCAGCTTGCCGGCATCCCCTCCGGCGAAAGCCGCATGGTGAGCTTCGCCGCCGACCGCAAGGTCGAGATCACCACCACGAGCGAGCCGCAGGAGACCGTCGGGCAGATCGCCGTCGTCGACGGCACGCTGCGCGCCACCACCATCTCGCGCCTGACGACCACCTATTCCATCAAGGGGGCGGCCGACGCACGGCGCACGATCGTCGTCGAGCACCCGCGCCGCGACGGCTGGCGCATCACCTCCGAGGCGCTGTCCGGATCGACACCGACCCATCACCGCCTGCGCGCCACGGTCGCGGCGGGCGGCGCGGCGGAAATCAGAGTCACCGCGGAACGGAGCCGCATGGACAGCTTCGCCCTCGTCAACGCCGACGCAGAGGCGCTGTTCGGCTGGTCCGGCGCGGCAGCCGATCCGCAAATGGCGGCGAAGCTCGGCGAGCTTGCGGATCTGCGGCGTCAGTCCGCCGCGGCCGAGATGGAGATGAGCGACATCGAGGAGGCGATCGCGCGCATGGCGGGCGACCAGACACGCATCCGCGACAACCTTGCCGCCGCGCCGCGCGACAGCGCCCTGGCGCAACGCTATCTGTCGATGTTGGAAAAGACGGAGGACGAGATCGCCGCCCTCAACGGCCGGAGGGATGCTGCGGAAGCGCGGTTCAGGGCGCTGAAGGAGAACGTGGCGGAGTTCATCCGCAGCTTCTAGATGTTTGTCCCGGGTTTGGGCGCCGGCGCTGCATCTTTCCTCCTTCTCTCCGTGGGCGGCAGGGCAATCGCGTTTGGCGGCGCGGTACCCCCACCCCTTACCCCTCCCCTCAAGGGGGAGGGGGATGATGAAGCGCACCACCTTTCTTCCCTCCCCCTTGAGGGGAGGGACCGAGGGTGG
>NZ_JANKOF010000033.1 GCF_024655565.1 Nitratireductor sp. ZSWI3
CCGGGGCCGTTCGCCCCGGCGCATGATCGGCCCGCCAGCTCAGGCCGAGCGGATGGGATCGAGCGTCGTCTTGTAGAGCTCGTTGTCGTCGCGGTCCATCAGGCGAACGGTCATCTGCTCGGTGACGGCATCGATGTCGACAAGGCCGAAGAACTGGAAGCCGGCGGAGGGCGGCAGGTTGGCGCCCTGCTCGGCGCTCGGCGCCTTGACGTATTTCAGCTCCGGGCCGAAGGTCTGGTCGAGATCGTTCGGGCCGAAGGTGCCGGCGTGCAGCGGGCCGGAGACGAACTCCCAGAACGGGTTGAAATCCTGGAACTGAGCCTTGTCCGGGTTGTAGTAATGCGCCGCCGTGTAGTGCACGTCGGCGGTCAGCCACACCGTGTTGTCGATGCCGGCGTTCTTGATGAAGCGCAAGAGGTCGGCGATCTCCAGCTCGCGGCCCCTGGCCGGGCCGTCGTCGCCATTGGCGACGGCCTCGATGTTGTCGTCGTCGCGCACCACCAGGCCGATCGGCATGTCGGCGGCGATCACCTTCCACGTGGCGCGGGAATTGGCCAATTCGCGCTTCAGCCACTGCACCTGCTGCTCGCCGAGGATGCGCGACTGGGGGGTGAGGCTTTCTTCCATCGAGGTCGTGTTCGGGCCGCGATAGGAGCGCATGTCGAGGAAGAAGACGTCGAGCAGCGGCCCATAGGCGATCTTGCGATGCACCCGGCCGGGTTCGGCCGGCGTGTAGCGGATCGGCGTCATCTCGTGGAACGCGCGCGCCGCGCGCGCCTGCAGCAGCGGCACCGACTTGACCTTGTAGCGGTCGTCGGCCGTCAGATCCTTGGAAGACGACCAGTTGTTGACGACCTCGTGGTCGTCCCACTGGAAGAAGGTCGGGCAGACGGCGTTCAGCGCACGCACATGCTCGTCCATCATGTTGTATTTCCACTGGCCCCGGAACTCATGCAGCGTTTCGGCGACCTTGCTCTTCTCCTCGGTCGTCACCTTGTTGATCCACTTGGTGCCGTCCTTCAGCTCGACCTCTTGCTGGATCGCGCCGTCGGCATAGATGGTGTCGCCCGAATGCAGGAAGAAGTCGGGCTGGTGACCGGCCATCGTCGCATAGGTCTTCATGCCGACTTCGTCGATGCCCCAGCCCTGGCCGGCGGTGTCGCCCGACCAGCTGAAGCGGATGTTGCGGCGGGCGGAAGGTGCGGTGCGGAAGCGGCCGACGATCGGCTCCGAGGAGGCCGAGACGTCGTCGAGATCGACCGCCGTCATGCGGTAGAAGAATTCCTGATCGGGGGTGAGGTCCTCGAGCAGGCGCTTCACCGTGAAATCCGTCTCGGGCAGGGCGTCCAGCGCCGACAGGCGCAAGGGACCGGCAAAGCTCTCGGTGGTCGACACCTCGAACTGGATGCGGGCCGGACGGTCGGTGCGCGTCCAGATCATGGCGCTCGTCGCATCGACGTCACCCGATTGCACGCCGTGCGTGAAGACCGGGCGGGCAGCGGCGCGCGAAATGGCCGGCAGGGCAAGGCCGCCGAGCGTGGTGGCCAGCGCCGTCGCGCCGGTGCCGACAAGGAACTTGCGGCGGGTACTCACTGCAAAGGACTTCATGACAGTCTCCCTCGAACTGATTGATTCGTGGGAGGCAATCTCGTCGCTGAATGTTGCAGCCGCTTATCGGCTCCATGACAGGAGCTTGAAGATTGCGTGACAGCCGGTTCGCCTGGGGCAGGCCCCTCAGGCGAGCCCCTTCTTCTCCATCATCGCCTCGGGGGTCGGCAGGCGGCCGCGGAAGGCCTTGTAGAGCTCTTCCGGATCCGCCGATCCGCCGGCCGAATAGATGTGCCGCCGCAGTTTCTCGGCGGTCTCTTCGTCGAACGGGTCGCCAGCCTCCTCGAAGGCGCGGAAGGCGTCGGCGTCGAGCACTTCCGACCACATGTAGGAATAATAGCCGGCCGAGTATCCGTCGCCGGCGAAGACGTGCAGGAAGTGCGGCGTCCGGTGGCGCATGACGATGGCGTCGGGCATGTCGAGCTGCTGCAGCGTCGCGGCCTCGAAGGCGAGCGGATCCGCCGGCGCGTCCGCGGTGCTGTGAAAGGCCATGTCGACAAGCGCCGAGGCCGTGAACTCGACGGTGGCGAAGCCGGCGTCGAAGGTCCGCGCGGCGATCATCTTCTCCAGAAGCTCCTCGGGCATCGGCGCGCCGGTCTCGTGGTGGAGGGCGAATTTCTGCAGCACCTGCGGGACGGTGAACCAGTGCTCGTAGAGCTGCGAGGGCAGTTCCACGAAATCGCGCGCCACCGAGGTGCCGGCGATCGACGGCCAGGTGACATCGCTGAGGAGCCCGTGCAGGGCGTGGCCGAACTCGTGGAACAGCGTGCGCGCCTCGTCCATCGAAAGCAGCGCCGGACGTCCCTTGGGCGGTTTGGCGAAGTTCATCACATTGTAGATGACCGGCGCCTTGCCCGTGCCCAGCCGATAGCCGGATTGCAGGGCGCTCATCCAGGCACCGGAGCGCTTCGAGGGGCGGTTGAAATAGTCGGCGAGGAAGACGCCACGCGCCGAGCCGCCGGCATTGCGCACGATGAAGCTGCGCACGTCCTCGTGCCAGGCGACGACGCCTTCCTGCTCCTCGAATGTGAGGCCGAACAGGCGGTTCGCCACATCGAAGGCGGCGGCAATGACGTTTTCGAGCGCCAGATAGGGCTTCAGCGCGCTTTCGTCGAAGGCGAAGCGCTCCGTGCGCCGCTTCTCGGCGTAGAAGCGCCAATCCCAGGGGGCGATGGCGTGGTTGTGCCCCTCGCCGGCGGCGATGCGGGCGAGATCCTTCTGGTCTTCTGCCGCCTTCTCGCGCGCCTTCTGCCATACCGGCTGCAACAGCTCCTGCACCGCTTCGGGCGTCTTGGCCATGGTGTCGTCCAGCTTCAGCGCCGCATATGTCTCGTAGCCGAGGAGGCGGGCCTTCTCGGCGCGCAGCTTCAGCGTCTCGCAAACGATCCCCGCATTGTCGGTGTCGCCGCCGTTCTCTCCGCGCCTCGTGAAGGCCTCGAACACCTTCTCGCGCAGATCGCGCCGCTCGGACGATGCGAGGAACGGCTCGACGATTGACCGCGACAGGGTGGCGGCGTAGCGACCGGCTTCGCCGCGCGAGGCGGCCGCTTCCGCCATGGCGCTCTTCAGCGAGTCGGAAAGCCCGGCAAGATCGCCCTCGTCCAGAAAGTGCGCCCAGCCGCTTTCGTCGGCGAGCACGTTCTGACCGAATTTCGCGCCGAGGCCGGCGAGCTCTTCGTTGATCTTCGCCAGCCGCGCCTTGTCGGCCGCGCCCAGTCTCGCACCGCCTCGCACAAAGCGTTTCCAGGTCTTTTCGAGGACGCGGTCGGTTTCGGCGTCGAGGCCCAGCGTCTGCCGGGCTTCGTAGAGCGCATCTATGCGCGCGAACAGGGCGTCGTTCATGAAGATCGCCGAGACGTGGCGTGCCATGCGCGGCGAAATCTCGCGCTCTAGGGACTGGATCGCCTCGTTCGTGTGCGCTCCCGCACGCGTCCAGAAGATCGCCGAGACCTTGGACAGCGCGTCGCCGGCAAGCTCCAGCGCCGCCAGCGTGTTCTCGATGGTTGGCGGCTCGGGGTTGCCGGCGATCTCGGCGATCTCGGCCGCGTGCGCGGCAAGCGCCGCATCGAAGACCGGCGCAAAGGCGACATCATCGAACGCTGCGAAATCAGGCAGACCGAGAGCGCCGTTCCAGTTCACAAGGGGATGGGTCTCGAGATCGACGGGAGCGACTGGCTTTTGCATGAGGGTTCCGGGACTGGGGATCGAAGGGTGTCGTCAGCGATGTAGGCGTCGCGGCGAGGTTGCGCAATGGCGGAATCTTGACGCCGCAGGGCGGGAACTCTACGTATGGCTTATAATAAGTATGCCTTATTACATGGTCGTGCCTCATGCCGCATCACGTCAATCCCGAATCCTTCGGCTTCCTCGTCACCGATCTCTACCGTCTGATCCGGGGAGAGATGGATCGCGCCATCGCCCAAGCGGGTCTCGGCGTGACGGCCGGCGAAGCGCGGACCCTGTCCCATGCTGCGCGGGCGGGCAGCGTCCGGCAGAATGTGCTGGCCGAGCGCATGGGCGTCGAGGCGATGACGCTGAGCGGCTATATCGACCGGCTCGAGGCGCGCGGCCTCGTCAGGCGGGTGAACGATCCCAGCGACCGCCGCGCCAAGCTGGTCGAGCTGACGGATGCCGCCGAGGATGTGCTGGCGGCGGTCGCCGATGTCGCTGCCCGGGTGCGCCGCAAAGCCGCCGGCTCCGCCTCGATAACGGAGTGGGAGCAGTTCCTTGCGCAGTTGAAGGCCGTGCGCGACAACCTGAGCAAGCCGGACGACGATGCCGCCGGGCAGAAAGCGCTGGTATGAACGCCCGGCCGGACCTCCTGGAGGCGTCGGGCGAGCCACCGCTCATGAGCGAGCGTCGCACCAGCCTGATCGGTGCGATGCTGGTGGCTCTCGGGCCCTTCTCCCTGGCCCTGTTCACGCCGGCCATGCCGGAAATCGTCCGCGCCTTCGGCACCACCGAGGCGGCGGTGAAGATGACGCTGTCGCTCTATTTCGCCGGGTTCGCCTTCGCCCAGCTCATCTGCGGGCCGATGTCCGACGGGTTCGGGCGCAAGCCCGTCACCTACTTCTTCATCGGCATCTATGTGCTGGCGAGCCTCGTCGCGCTCATCTCGCCGAACATCGAGACGCTGATCCTGGCTCGCTTCCTGCAAGGCGTCGGCGCGGCGGTGGGCGTTGCCGTCTCGCGCGCCATCGTGCGCGACCTGTTCACCCATGAGCGGTCGGCGCGAATCATGAACCTGATCGGCATGATCCTGGCGATCGGACCGGCCGTCGCACCGACGCTCGGCGGCCTGACCATGGAACTGGCCGGCTGGCACGCCATCTTCGCGCTGATGCTGGCGGCGGGGATCGGCATCGTGCTCATCGTTCATTTCTGCATGCGCGAAACGGTGGAGCGGGACCTCTCGCGCATCCGGCCGGGGGCGTTGCTGAAGTCCTATGCCACCTTGACGCGCAGCGGCTATTTCATGCTGTCCAGCCTGGTCGTCGCCGGCTCGGCGGGGGCGCTCTATTCGCTGGCGACCGTCCTGCCTTTCATCCTGATGGGTCGTGCAGGCCTGTCGCCGGCGCAGTTCGGCATCGGCATGCTGGCCCAGAGCGGCATGTATTTCATGGGCTCCGTGGCGGTGCGGTTCCTCATGCCGCGCGTCGGCGCCAGCATGCTGGTTCCGGTCGGGCTCGTCTTCATCGGCGTCGGCAGCCTTGCGGTCGCCCTGTCGCTCGGCCTCGTCCCGCCCAGCTTCATGAGCGTCATGGCGCCTGTCGGCCTCTATGCCTTCGGCATCGCCTTCGTCATGCCGGCGATGATGACGGCATCGCTGGCGCCCTTTCCGCGCATGGCCGGTTCCGCATCCTCCATGATGGGCTTCCTGCAGATGGGGGCCGGACTGGTCGGCGGTTCCTTCACGGCGCTCATCGGCGATCCCGTTCTCGGCATGATGATCGTCATTCCCGCGCTCGGCGCCACCGCCATCGTCTCATGGCTGATCTGGCGTCGATTGCCGGAACCGACACTGGCCACCGCGATGCGCCCCAATCCGCCCGGGCCGGCGTAAAGGCGGCTCCATGACCTGCCGCAGGACGACGGAGTGGGGGTGAGTGATCTCGTGTTGACCTAAGTTCCAAGCTCCGAACCTCCCCGCGGCGCCGCTTGACAGGCTCATGAGGCAGTGCACACTGCCGCTTTCATCGAGCGGGCCGTTTCCTTTGGAACGTGCCGATAATGCTCGGTTTTCTACAGCGCTTGCGGCGGGGCCCGTCCGGTCGCAGATGCTTCGATGGAGGCGGACCATGGATCCGGCATTTCTTCTCACGGCACTGATCGTGGTGCTCATCCCCGGCACGGGGGTGATCTACACGCTGGCGATTGCGCTGGGGCGCGGAGGCGCGGCGTCGGTCTCGGCAGCCTTCGGGTGCACGCTTGGAATCCTGCCGCACATCGCCGCTGCGATCCTCGGGCTGGCGGCCCTGCTTCACGCCAGCGCCATGCTGTTCCAGGTGGTGAAGTTCGCCGGCGTTCTCTATCTGCTTTGGATGGCCTGGGGTGCGCTCAGCGAAAAGGGTATACTCGATGCGCAGCCGGATCGTGCTCCGGCATCGCACTGGAAGATCATCCGCCGCGGCTTCCTGATCAACATCCTCAATCCGAAGCTGTCGATCTTCTTCCTCGCCTTCCTGCCGCAATTCATCCCGGCCGATACGGCCGCGCCGGCCGTGGCCATGGCTTGGCTCGGTTTCGTCTTCATGGTGATGACCTTCGTGATCTTCGTCTTCTACGGCCAGGCGGCGGCGCTGGTGCGCGGCAGGGTGCTTTCCAGCCCGGTCATCATGAAATGGCTTCGCCGCTCCTTTGCGGCGGCGTTCGCCGCGCTTGGCCTGCGCCTGGCATTCTCCGCACGATAGGCGCTTTGAAGGCCGGGCCGCAACGGCGCCTTCCTTCCTCCTCATCCTGCGATCCACTCGATCCAGCGGCCGTGGAAATCGCAGCGGGCGAGATCGCGCGTGATGCCGCCGGGCCATAGGGTCAGGCGCAGCGTGGCGTAGGGGTCCTGCGCGGTTACGGGCTCCATCCGCAGCCAGGCGATCGGCGCTCCGCCGTCCCGGCCGGCATCGGCCAGGGCCTGTTCGATGCGGCCGCGTGTCACCTGGGGCAGATATTGCCACATGATCGAATGGAACAGCACGAACATCGCGTCCGGCCGTCGCCCGGCGAGCGCGGTGCCGACGAAGTCGGCGGCATCCACCCGGTCGATGGCAAACGGCTCGCTCGCCGCCAGACCTATCGCAGCCGTCAGCCGCTGCAGTCGCTCCGTCTGGTCGGCCCAGATGTAGGAGGCCAGTCGCAGCCGTTCCTCCGGCCGGGCAATCTCGATGGGGGCGATGTCGCTTCCCTTGCGCCCGACGATGTCGAGAGCCCCTCCGAGCGCCGGAACGCGGCCGCGAATCTGCGGAGCCAGGCGAACCGGTGAAGCCTGGTCGCCCCATTCGGTATCTGCGTAGAGATAGTGGAACCGATCGAACAGCAGATTGAGGCCGGCACTCGAGCCGATCTCATGCAGATCGAGAGGCAGGCCGGCCTCCCGCGCAATGGCGAGGAAGCCGGGAAGCAGCATTCCGGAACGGGCGATCTCGTTGGTCTGCGGTGCGCTGTCGAGCGTGCGGCAAAGCTGCTCGTCATGAACGGCGATGGCACCGCCCAGCGCCTCCCGCAGCGCCTCCCGGGAAACGAGATGAGGCGGATAGGCTGCCGCCAGCCGAGGATCCTCGCCCGAGAGAACCAAGGCGTGCAGTCCGCCGCACAGCCTCAGCGCCAGGGCGTCTTCGGACGGGTTGCCGGGCCATTCCCGGACGCGTCTTCCCGTGGCCGTCGCCGTGTCCAGCAGGTCCGGCAGCAGGCGGCATAGCTGAGCGGTAAAGGGAGAGCCCATCCGGTCGCAGGCCCGCGCCTGCTTTTCGAAATGCCGGCTTATGTCGTCGCTGCCCATGACGTCCTCCATTCCGTGGACGTCTTTTTAGCACCTGCAGCAAAATCGTGTTGCGGCACCGCGGCGCTTCGGCTGAGCCATGGTCCCGTCGGGCTGGCTCAGCGGGACGGCATTTCCGACAGCGCCTTCTCCAGTTGGGGCATCAGCTCGTCACGCACGCTCTCGGGGGTGAAGGGACCCACATGCTTGTAGCGGATCGTGCCGTCGGGCCCGACGAGGAAGGTCTCCGGAACCCCGTAGACGCCCCAATCGATGGCGGCGCGGCCGCTCCGGTCGACGCCGATGGCATCGAACGGATTGCCCAGGTCACCGAGGAAGCGGCGGGCGTTCTCCGGCTTGTCCTTGTAGTTGAGACCGGCCAGAACGAAGCGCTCGTCCTGAGCGAGCTGCATCAGAAGGGGATGTTCCTGCCGGCAGGGCACACACCACGAGCCCCAGACATTGACGAGCGTCACCTTGCCGGAAAAATCCCCCGAGGAGAGCCCCGGCAGATCCATGCCCTCGAGCGGCGGAAGGTCGGTCGGCGGCGCCGCCTTGCCGATCAACGCGGAGGGTACGAGGGCCGTGTCGCGCCCGGAATAAAGCTGCATCAGGAAAATGGCGGCCAGCGCCAGAAAGGCCGCAAGCGGCAAGAGAAACAGGAGGCGCCGTGCCTGCCGGGGCCTTTGCCCGGAAACGCTCATCGCTGCCGGTCCTTCCGCTCCGAGCGGCGGCGGATGCCCTGTTCTTCCAGCTCCTTCAGTTCGCGCCTTCGGGCCGCCTGGTCCACAAGGATCCAAATGCCGAGAGCGGCGATGACCAGGGCTGAAACGCCATAGGCGGCAAACACATAGGCGGCGTGCGTCATCGTGCCGCCCTTTCCGCCTTGCGCGCCGACAGGCGCTGCATGGCGATCACGCGGCGGCGCCAGATTTCGGCGCGCATCGCCATCAGGTGCAGCGTCAGGAAGAGAAGCGTGAAGCCCAGCGCGCAGATCAGCAGCGGCCATAACAGCGAAGCGTGGATCGTCGGTCCGTCGAGCCGGAAGACCGAGGCGGGCTGGTGCAGCGTGTTCCACCAGTCGACGGAAAACTTGATGATCGGAATGTTGATGAAGCCGACGAGAGTCAGGATTGCCGCAGCCCGCGCCGAGCGGCCGGGGTCGTCCATGGCACGCGTCAGCGCAATGATGCCGAGATACATCAGGAACAACACGAAAACCGAGGTGAGCCGCGCATCCCAGACCCACCATGTGCCCCACATGGGCTTGCCCCAGATGGAGCCGGTGAGAAGCGCCAGGGCGGTGAACGCCGCACCGATGGGAGCTGCTGATTTGAGCGCGACGTCGGCCAGCGGGTGCTTCCACACCAGCGTGCCGAGCGCCGAGGCGGCCATCAGCGAATAGCAGAACATGGAAAGCCAGGCGAAGGGCACGTGGATATACATGATCCGCACCGTGCTGCCCTGCTGGTAATCCTCGGGCGCGGCGAAGGCCAGATAGAGGCCGACCGCCAGCACCACCAGCGCGATCCCGCCCAGCCAGGGCACGAGCCGGTCCGCCAGCGCGAGGAATCGCGTCGGGTTGGCCAGCGCCGTGAGGCGGCCGGAAAGCGTTGTGGCTTGCGGGTTGGCGTCTGTCATGCCTGCACCCATAGCGTTGCCCGTTCTGTTCCGCAATCTACGCGATTGCCGCACATCAGTCGCCGCTCCAGCGCAGGGCGAGGGCAGCGGCCAGCGGCCCGATCACCGCAAAGAAAAGCATCAGCGCGGCAAGAATGAGGAAGGGCGGCAGGAAAGGGTCCGGATCCGCCACGGCGCCGCGGGCCGCCGCCACCCCGAAGATCAGCACCGGGATCGTGAGCGGCAGGACCAGAACCGACACGAGCAGCCCGCCGCGCGGCAGGGCCACCGCCAGCGCCGCGCCCACCGCGCCGATGAAGGTGATCGCCGGGGTTCCCACCGCGAGCGTCGCCGTCGCCGCGGCGATGCCGAGCGGCTCCACATTCATGAACAGGCCGAGGAGCGGCGTGACCACCACCAGCGGCAGCACGTTGACCGCCCAGTGCGCCAGGCATTTGACGAAGACGGTGAGCGCCGTCATGTGCCGGCCGTCGGCGATGAGCAGCAGATCGAGCGACCCGTCTTCGCGATCGGCCTGAAACAGGCGCTCGAGCCCGAGCAGGCTCGCCAGGAGGGCGCCGATCCACAGAATGGCCGGGCCAATGCGGGACAACAGGTTGAGGTCCGGGCCGACGCCGAACGGGATGACGGCGACGACGGCGAGGAAGAACAGGACCCCGGTCAACGCCCCGCTGCCGGCACGCACGCCCAGCCGGGTTTCGCGAAGGAAGAGCGCTAGCATGGGCCTGCCGTCCGTCTTTCGTGCCGGAATGTGCGCCCCTGCGCACCCTCCTCTGGCCTCCTGAGCTTGTCGAACGGGGCGGCCATCTCCCCCTCAAGGGGCGGGACAAGCGCATATGGCGGCGCGGTACCCCCACCCCTTACCCCTCCCCTCAAGGGGGAGGGGGATGATCGAGCGCCCAGCCTTTCTTCCCTCCCCCTTGAGGGGAGGGATCGAGGGTGGGGGTCGCAGGCGGAGCCTGCAAGAAAAATCATAGGCCATTGCCCTGCCTCAAGGGGGGAGATCGGACGGCCGCAAGGGTTTCGCGAATCTCTTATGCTGCAGAAGAAGCGAAGCGCAGACGACAGCCGATCTCCCCCCTTGTGGGGGAGATGCCCGCCCCGTTCGACAAGCTCAGGAGGGCAGAGGGGGGTGTGACGCGCGGAAACCTCGATCATGCCGGCGCTCCGTCCCCCATTCGCAGTTCCCTCGCCCGCTCGAGCCCCAGCGGCAGGTGCGTGGCGGCGACGATGATCCCGCCATCTTCCAGATGCACGCCCATCAGCTCGGCAAATTGCGATTCGGACGCCTTGTCGAGGCCGGAGGTGGGCTCGTCGAGCAGCCAGACCGGACGGTAGCTGACGAGCAGGCGCGCTATGGCGGCGCGGCGGCGCTGGCCGGTGGAGAGATAGCCGAACGGCAGGTGGCCGATCGGCTCAAGGCCCACCATCTCCAGCGCCTCCCGCGGCGACAGATGGGCCCCGCCCAGAAAATCCTGCCAAAAGACCAGGTTCTCCACGACGCTGAGGGCCGCCTTCATGGCATTGCGATGGCCGAGATAGTGGCAGGCGGCGGCCACGTCCGGCCACTCCTCGCCGCCCCCCGTGAGGTGCACGCGGCCGCTCGCCAGCGGCAGAAGGCCGCACAGCACGCGCAGGAGGGTCGACTTGCCGGCGCCGTTCGGGCCGGTCACCGTCAGCGCCTCACCGCCCGCCAGCGTGAAGGACAGACCGGAGAACACGGGTTCGCCGCCGCGCTCGCCGCCCAGATCCTCGGCGGCAAGCCGCAAAATTTGCTGTTGGTCCGGCAAGGGAATGTTCCTGAATTTTTGCAATGCGGCGGTTTTGCCTCATATCGGTATGGAACTCTTTTACGAAATTCTCTATATGCCGGACAACCACGCCAGCGGTCGGCGTGTAATTCTTTGTGCCGATACCCGCGCGCGCGCCGCCTTTAACGGCCCGGGACGCTTGGGGGCGGACAGCGGAAATGACCGTACCCGCACCTTTTGCGCGTGATGCCTAGAGGAGTCCGTTCCCGTTTCGGATGAACAGACCAGGATAGGATCGCTCGTGTCAAAATCTCTCGATAGTTTCAATTGCCGCCGCACCCTCAAGGTGGGCGATGCCGAGTATGTGTATTTCGACCTCAAGGAGGCCGAGAACAACGGTCTTGCCGGCATCTCGCGTCTGCCCTTCTCGATGAAGGTGCTTCTCGAGAATCTTCTGCGCAACGAAGACGGACGCTCGGTCACCAAGTCCGATATCGAAGCGGTCGCGGCCTGGCTCGACGACAGGGGCACAGCCGGTCACGAGATCGCCTACCGCCCGGCCCGCGTGCTGATGCAGGATTTCACGGGCGTGCCGGCCGTGGTCGACCTGGCGGCCATGCGCGATGCCATGGTGTCGCTCGGCGGCGACCCGCAGAAGATCAACCCGCTCGTTCCGGTGGACCTCGTCATCGACCATTCGGTCATCGTCGATGAGTTTGGCACGCCGAAGGCTTTCGCCCGCAACGTGGAGCTGGAGTACCAGCGCAACGGCGAGCGCTACCGGTTCCTGAAATGGGGTCAGAAGGCGTTCAAGAATTTCCGCGTCGTGCCCCCCGGCACCGGCATCTGCCATCAGGTGAACCTCGAATATCTCGGCCAGACCGTCTGGACCAAGGATGAGGACGGGGTGACGGTCGCTTATCCCGACACCTGCGTGGGCACCGATTCGCACACCACCATGATCAACGGTCTCGGCGTGCTCGGCTGGGGCGTGGGCGGCATCGAGGCCGAGGCCGCCATGCTCGGCCAGCCGGTCTCCATGCTCCTGCCGGAAGTCATCGGCTTCAAGCTGACGGGCAGGATGAAGGAAGGCGTGACGGCGACCGACCTGGTGCTCACCGTCGTGCAGATGCTGCGCAAGAAGGGCGTCGTCGGCAAGTTCGTCGAGTTCTTCGGCGACGGGCTGGATCACCTGACGCTGGCCGACGCCGCCACGATCGGCAACATGGGTCCGGAATACGGCGCCACCTGCGGCTTCTTCCCAGTCGATTCGGAAACGCTCAACTACCTCAACGTCTCCGGCCGCTCGAAGGAACGCATCGCGCTGGTTGAGGCCTACTGCAAGGCACAGGGCATGTTCCGCGAGACGGGCAGCGAGCATCCGGTGTTCACCGACACGCTGGAGCTCGACCTCGGCGACGTCGTGCCCTCGATGGCCGGCCCGAAGCGCCCCGAGGGCCGCATCCCGCTCGAGAACATCGCCTCCGGCTTCGCCGAATCGCTGGAGAAGGAATACAAGAAGGATCCGGCGAGCCTCGAGAAGCGCTGGACGGTGGAGGGCGAGGACTACGATCTCGGCCATGGCGACGTGGCCATTGCCGCCATCACCTCCTGCACCAACACCTCCAATCCGAGCGTGCTGATCGGCGCCGGGCTGCTCGCCCGCAACGCCAATCGCCTCGGCCTGAAGCAGAAGCCCTGGGTCAAGACCTCGCTCGCTCCGGGCAGCCAGGTGGTGGCCGAGTATCTCGCCAATTCGGGCCTGCAGAAGGAGCTCGACCAGATCGGCTTCAACCTCGTCGGCTTCGGCTGCACGACCTGCATCGGCAATTCGGGCCCGCTGCCGGGACCGGTCTCCAAGACGATCAACGACAAGGGCCTCATCGCCGCCGGCGTGCTCTCGGGCAACCGCAACTTCGAAGGCCGCATCTCGCCGGACGTCCAGGCCAACTACCTGGCCTCGCCGCCGCTGGTGGTCGCCTACGCGCTCGCCGGCACGGTGACCAAGGACCTGACGAAGGAGCCGATCGGTCAGGACAAGGACGGCAACGACGTCTATCTGAAGGACATCTGGCCCTCCAACCAGGAGATCCAGGAGTTCATCCAGAAGAACGTCACGCGCGACCTCTTCGAGAAGAAATACGCCGAGGTCTTCAAGGGCGACGAGAACTGGCAGGCCGTGCAGGTGCCGGAAGGCGAGACCTATGCCTGGGACGACAAGTCGACCTATGTGCAGAACCCGCCCTATTTCGTCGGCATGAAGAAGACCGCCGGCGGCGTCAGTGACATCAAGGGCGCCCGCATCCTCGGCCTGTTCGGGGACAAGATCACCACCGACCACATCTCGCCGGCCGGTTCCATCAAGGCGGCTTCGCCGGCCGGCAAGTACCTGATGGACAATGGCGTGGGCGTCGCCGACTTCAACCAGTACGGCACGCGCCGCGGCAACCATGAGGTGATGATGCGCGGCACCTTCGCCAACATCCGCATCCGCAACCACATGCTGGGCGAGAACGGCACCGAAGGCGGCTACACGATCCACTATCCCTCCAAGGAGGAGATGTCGATCTACGATGCGGCCATGGAATACCGCAAGGAAAGCGTGCCGCTGGTGATCTTCTCCGGCGTTGAATACGGCAACGGCTCGTCGCGCGACTGGGCCGCCAAGGGCACCAACCTGCTCGGCGTGCGCGCCGTTATCGCTCAGAGCTACGAGCGCATCCACCGCTCGAATCTGGTCGGGATGGGCGTCATCCCCTTCGTCTTCGCCGAGAAGACGAGCTGGCAGGAACTGGGCCTGAAGGGCGATGAGACAGTAACGATCGACGGTCTCGAGACCATCAAGCCGCGTGCCACCGTCAATGCCACGATCACCTATGCCGACGGTTCGGTGAAGGAGGTTCCGCTGCTCTGCCGCATCGATACGCTGGACGAGCTGGAATACTTCAAGAACGGCGGCATCCTGCAGTACGTGCTGCGCGATCTGGCCGCTTGACCACGGCCGACACCCGCATCGCCAAGGCCGCCGGAGAGATCCGGCGGCCTTAGATCATCGCGATCGTTTTCAAAAAGTTAGAGCGGGATGCGGGCGGAAAACCGCTTCACACTTTTCCTCATCCCTTGCTTGGACCGGTTCATCGTTTCATGGAAACGTTGTCCCGTTCCATCTCTTTGTTTTTCCGCATTTATGCGGTCGTCAGGTGATTCCACCTGACTGCAAAATGCTCTGGTGTTGGAGGTCCGCGAGGCGGTCGCGACGGGTCTCACCGGAACGTGACTTCTGCTTGAGCTTTCCGACCCCCTATACTGCTTCGAAACAGACGGAAGTCTTCAGTTTCAGGACGGGAAGCATGACGTTTCAAGCCAGACGGCTCTGGCCGGCGGCCATGGTGCTGGCAGCCTGCCTCGCAACCGGCATGGCCCAGGCGCAGGATGCACGGCGCCCTCTGGGGGTGGTCGAGTTGTTCACCAGCCAGGGGTGCAGCTCGTGCCCGCCCGCCGACGCTCTCCTCAGCGAGCTGGCGCAAAAGGCCAATGTGATCGCTCTGGCATATCACGTGGACTATTGGGACTATCTCGGTTGGAAGGACGCCTTGGGCAGTGCCGAGAACACGGAGCGCCAGCGGGCCTATGCGAAGTCCCTGGAGAACGCTTCCGTCTACACGCCTCAGGCGATCGTCAACGGCCGGCGGGACATGAATGGGGCCCGTCGCGACAGCGTGCTCAGCGCCATGAACGGCATGGCAGAGACCGTCGACGGCCTGTCCGTCGACCTCTCGATCCGCGACACCGGCGACAGCATCGTCATCGACGCAGGGTCTCTGGAGGGTGGCGGAGCCGTCAACGCCCATGTTCTGCTGGTCGATTTCGCGCCACGGCAAACCGTCGCCATCCGGTCCGGCGAAAATCGGGGGCGGACCCTGGACTATTGGAATGCCGTCAACCGGATCCATACGGTCGGCATGTGGAACGGCGCGGCCAAGAGCTACGAGCTGCCGAAGAACGAGCTGGTCAAGGAAGGCAATGGCTGCGCGGTGCTGCTGCAGGTCGTCGACAAGAAGGGGCGGCCCGGCCCGATTCTCGGGGCGGCCAAGATGCAGCCTTAGAGCGCGGTGCTGTAAAGCACCGACCGTTCCGCCCCGACAATCAGCCAAAAAAAACCGGCGCTGACTGAACCAGCACCGGCATGACTTCCTTTGGGACCGTTGCCTTTTTCTCGCTGAGCGAGGTTGGTTCGATCCGGCCAACATCCCGAGGGCGGGGGGGCTTGGGGTTTTCGGGATCGGTGTCCGGACCGAACCGTCTCAGGCAACGGAGGAATGGTCGCGGGATAATGGGGCATGAGCTTGGACAAATTGTGGCAAGAATGTGTCACGACATCACCAATTCAGACAAAGCGTGCCCATTTGTTACTGTCGGCTAACGATAAGGGCTTGCAATTCACACGGCGGCCAGCCGCTTGCGCCCGGCTTCAACGACTTGATTTTAAAACATACTCTTTATGGGACTTGCATTTCGCGCACTGCCGGGCGAACCTTTTGCGTCACCAAATCGTCATGAGGTGCAACCGATGACAGATTACGGCAGCGCGGGGGAGGATAGGGACGACTCCGGGATATTGATCCCGCTGCATGAAGTGCGGAAGGTGAGATCGGACCTTCCCGTCACCTTCGAGCGGCGGGAGCTCGATCAGATCCTCCGCCTTTATGGCCGCATGGTCGCGGCCGGCGAGTGGCGCGACTATGCGATCGATCACCTGAAGGACCGGGCGATCTTCTCCGTGTTCCGGCGAACCAGCGAGATTCCGCTCTTCCAGATCGTCAAGGACCCCAAGCTGGCGCGCAAGCAGGGCGCCTACAGCGTCGTCGCCGCAACCGGAGCGATCCTGAAGCGCGGACACGAATTGCCCCGGGTGCTGACGGTTTTCGACAAGACGCTGCGTCTCGTCACGGGCTGAGCCTG
This sequence comes from Nitratireductor sp. ZSWI3, assembly GCF_024655565.1. Classification (GTDB taxonomy): domain Bacteria; phylum Pseudomonadota; class Alphaproteobacteria; order Rhizobiales; family Rhizobiaceae; genus Nitratireductor. The sequence continues at coordinate 15,934 of NZ_JANKOF010000033.1, forward strand.
GGCCGTGCGTAGTTCGACAAGCTCACCATGAGGGAGGGTGAGCTTGGCAGGGAGCCTGATCCCCAAGGCGTTGCGACCGGTTTTGCAACCAATATCGCCCCTCATGGTGAGCTCGTCGAACCACCCATTCTAGGAATGGGCGCTTTTGCGGAAGAGCCGTTCCGGCAGCGAATCCGGATCGGGCGGGCTTTGCGTTCCGCCGTTCAGTTCGATCTGCATGAAGACCGTGTCCAGCCAGCCGTCGAACTTGAAGCCGCTGCCCTTGAGCACCCCGGCATGGCGGAAGCCCAGCGCTTCATGCAGGCCGACGGAGGCGCGGTGGCGGGAGCCGTCGCCGATGACGGCGACGATCTGGCGAAAGCCACGCTCCCTGCAGGCTTCGACCAGCGCTTTCAAGAGATCCCGCCCGACACCCCGGCCCTGGGCCTGCGGCGCCACATAAACCGAATCCTCGACCATGAAGCGATAGGCGCGGCGGGGGCGGAACGGCCCCGCATAGGCATAGCCGAGAACCTCCTCGCCCGCCGCCGCCAGCAGATAGGGATAGTCCTTCTCGATCAGTGCCCGCATGCGCTGAAGCATCTCCGCTTCGTCCGGCGGCTCGAGCTCATAGCTGGCGGTGCCGTTGGCAACCGCATGTGCGTAGATGCGGGTGATGGCGGGTATGTCGGCGGGGGTTGCCGGACGGATGGTCAACGAGGTCATGCAGTTGCCGGTGTGGTGAGGCCTTGGGCCGAAGTGGAAACGAAAAAGGGCGGCCCGCAAGGCCGCCCTTTCCCGCACGATTCTGCGCAACGTTACTCGCGATTGCCGAGGAACTGCAGCAGGAACATGAACAGGTTGATGAAGTCGAGATAGAGCCGCAGCGCGCCCATGATCGCCTTGCGGCCGGACACGGCGCTGTCGTCGCCCTCGTAATACATCTCCTTGATCTGCTGGGTGTCGTAGGCGGTCAGGCCGGCGAACACCAGCACGCCGATCACCGAAATGGCGAACTGCAGGGCCGTGGAGCCGAGGAACAGGTTCACGATCGAGGCGATGATGATGCCGATCAGGCCCATGAACAGGAACGAGCCCATGCCCGACAGGTCGCGCTTGGTCGTATAGCCCCACAGCGACAGCGCGCCGAAGGAGGCGGCGGTGATGAAGAAGGTGCGGACGATGCTCTGCCCCGTATAGACGAGGAAGATGGTCGACAGCGAGAGGCCTACAAGGCCCGCATAGACCCAGAAGGTGGTCTGCGCGGCGGCGACGCTCATGTTCTGGATGCGGAAGCTGAGGAAGAACACCAGCGCCAGCGGTGCGAAGATCACCACCCAGCGGAAGGCGCTCGCATAGATCAGCTGGCCGAAACCGGTGAGCTGACCGTCGGCAACCGCAAGATTGAAGGCCCCAAACGCTGCCAGGCCCGTGATGGCCAGGCCGAGCGCCATGAGGTTGTAGACGCGAATCATATAGGCGCGCAGGCCCTCGTCGATGGCCGCATCCGCACGTACGCCGGGCGTCGCGCGGGCCTGATAGTTACGAAGGTCAGCCATAATTACCCCTTTCTGGCTCAATTCCCGTCCGGTGACGGCCGTCCGGCCGTGCGCCGCTGGCGGGAGTCCAGCATGCGTGCCCTCAAATATGATGTCTGTTTGTGTCGGCGACAAGCCCTTCCGCCGGGGAAATGCAGCCGCGACCAAAGTTCGCGGCAGCCGGCAAGCCTCACGAAGTCAAATGGTTAACGATTTGCCTGCTTTGGGCGAGGTCACAGGTTGCGCAGCACCGGCGCGGCCTTGTGGCCCAGCACCCGCCAGGTTCCCACCAGACCGAACCCGACGGTCAGCACGAGGGCGATGACCACGGTCGACAGGGCGACCTCCGGAAGGAAGCTTGCCGGCAGTCCCATCACCCGGGCGACCACGTACCAGGCGGCCACGCCACCGGCGAGGAGGGCGAACACCGCCGTGGCGAGCCCGATCAGCAGATACTCTAGGGTAAAGGCGGCGATCAGCGTGCGCCGCGTCGCGCCCAGCGTCTTCAGCACCACGGCATCGTGGATGCGGGCCCGGTTGCCGGCTGCCAGGGCACCCGAGAGCACCAGCACGGAGGCGATGAGCGCGACGGCCGCCGCCGCCCGGATGGCGGTCGCAAGCTGCTCCAGCAGCCGGTTGACGACATCGAGCGCATCCTTCACGCGGACGGTGGTGACTGTCGGGAAGCTGCGGGTCACGGCATTCAGGACCCGCGATTCGTCGGCCGGCGTGGCGTTTGCGTCGGTCAGCGTCGCGAGCCATGCGTGGGGGGCGCCGGCGAAGGTGTTGGGTGAGAAGACCATCACGAAATTGATCGCCAGCGTCTCCCATTCGACGCGGCGAAAATTGGCGATCCGCGCCGTGACGCTGCGGCCGAGCACGTTGACTGTGATCGTGTCGCCGACCTTCAGCCCGAGTTCGCCGCCCTCCTCGGCCGCGAACGACACCAGCGGCTCGCCCTGATAGTCGGGCGCCCACCACTGCCCGGCCGTCAGCGTGGCATTGTCCGGCGCGGTGTCGGAGTAGGTGATGCCGCGGTCGCCGCGCAGCACCCACCCGCCTTCCGGCGGGATCTTCATGTCGCGCACGTTCACCCCGTTGAGCGCGGTGATGCGGCCGCGCAGCATCGGCACGCGCTCGAGCCTGCCCTCCGGCGCCTCCTTGCCGACAAGCGCGGAGAAGGTCTCCACCTCGCCGCTCTGAACGTCGACGAAGAAGAAGTTCGGGGCCACCTCGGGCAGATTGCCGGTGATCTGGCGGCGCAGATTGCCGTCGATCAGCGCCAGCGTGGCGAGCAGGGTCAGGCCGAGGCCGAGGGAAAGAACGACGGAAGGCGTCAGCGCGCCGGGCCGATGGATGTTGCCGAGCGCGAGGCGGAGCGGCGTGGAGGCGATGCGCGGGCTGCGCCGGGCCAGCCACTCGATGCCGAGCGCCACGAAGCGCAGGACCAGGAAGGCGCCGACCGCGGCGCCGACGAAGATCGCCGCCATGCGGCGGTCGTCCGAAAACCAGATCGCAAAACCGGCCAGCACCGCCGCGATGGCTGCGGACAGCACGATATAGACGGGCCGCGGCCAGCCCCGGCCATCGATGCCCATTTCGCGGAACAGGGCCGTGGCCGGCACCTCGCGCGCCCTGCCGAGGGGGATCAGCGCGAAGACCAGCGTGATCATCACGCCGAACAGGGTGGCGATGGCAAGCGCCGCCGGGTAGAGGCCGCCCGCCGCGGGCACTGGAAGCATGTTCGACAGCACCGCCGAGGCGGCGAACGGCATCAGCATGCCGAGCGCCAGCCCCGCCAGGATGCCGATGCCGGCGATGAGCATGATCTGCACGAGATAGACGGTGAAGACGAAGCCGCCGGAGGCGCCAAGGCTCTTGAAAGTGGCGATCACCGCACGCTTGCTGTCCAGATAGGCACGCACCGCATTGGCGACGCCGACGCCGCCGACCACCAGGGCGGTCAGCCCGACCAGGGTCAGGAACTGCGAGAAACGTTCGATGTTGCTCGACAGCGAGGGAGCGGCGTTGCTGCGCGAGCGGATGTTCCAGCCAGCATCGGGAAACGCCTCGCCTGCCTGCTGCCGGGCGGCTTCGAGCGCGGCTTCGCCGGCATCCGCCGGCAGGCGCACCTTGTAGACATGCCTGATCAGGCTGCCCGGCTGCACGAGGCCGGTCGCCTCGAGCGCCGGCAGCGAGATCATCAGGCGTGGCGCGAAGCCGAACCCGTCCGAAACCGCATCCGGCTCGGTCACCAGCATGGCCCGCAGCTCGATGGCCTGGCCGCCGAGCATGATGCGGTCGCCGGGCTCGAGGCCGAGCCGCTCGAACAGGAGTTCGGGCGCGGCGGCGCCGAACGCCCCGTCCCTCTCGCCGAACAGATCCTCCTGCGCCAGCTGCGGCTGCGTCACCAGCTCGCCATAGAGCGGATAGAGCGCGTCGACGGCCTTCACCTCCACCAATGCCTGGTCGGACCCGTCGGCGAGCCTTGCCATGGAGCGCATGTTGGCGCTCTCGGCCGTATCGCCGAGACCGGTGAGGAAGGCTCGCTCCGCATCGGTGGCGCGCCTCTGCGTCAATGCGAAGCGAAGATCGGCGGCCAGCAGCGACTGGCCCTGCGTCTCCACGGCCTCGCCGATGGCGCGCGCCACCGAATTGACGCCGCCGATGGCGGCGACGCCCAGGGCAATGCAGGCCAGAAAGACGAAGAAGCCGGCCAGCCCGCCGCGCATCTCGCGCAACGAGAAGCGAAACGCCAGACGCAGCGTGCGCGTGAAGCTCATGCGGTTGCCGCCTTGATCGCGGGCGCCGTCGGCTCGATCCGGCCGGAGCGCATGGCGACCTGTCGCGCGCAGCGTGCGGCAAGCGCCGGATCGTGGGTCACCAGCACCAGGGACGTGCCGCGTTCCTCGGCCTTGGCGAACAGGAGATCGGCGATCTGCCGCCCCGTCGCCTGGTCGAGATTGCCGGTGGGCTCGTCGGCGATCAGGATGGCGGGCGCCGGCGCAAGCGCGCGGGCGATGGCGACGCGCTGCTGCTCGCCGCCCGACAATTCACCCGGATAATGCGTCAACCGGCCGCTGAGGCCGACCGCCGCCAGCTCGGCTTCCGCCGCCGCGAAGGGATCGGGGTGATGCGCCAGCTCCAGCGGCACGGCGACGTTTTCGAGCGCCGTCATGTTGGGAATGAGATGGAAGGACTGGAACACGATGCCGATCGTGCGGCCGCGAAAGGCGGCAACGGCATCCTCGCCGAGCCGGTTCAGCTCCGTTCCGTCGACGCGCACTGCGCCGCTGTCGATCCGCTCCAGCCCGGCGATCACCATCAGCAGGGTGGATTTTCCCGAACCGGAAGGACCGATGATCGCCGTCGACTGGCCGCGCGCGACCGACAGGCTCACATCCTTCAGGACATGGACGGACGAAGCGCCCTCGCCCAGGGTCAGCGACACGTCCTCCAGCTCGATCACGGGTTCTGTCACGGAAAAGACATCCTATATTGGGAAGACATGGCGTGGCGGTCGTACAAGGCGGACGATTTCGGCAAATATGGGTTTTCCCGGATGGCATTCAAATTCTTTCCGCATTTTCAGCCGTTCAAAAAGAGTTCATTTCTCCTGCTGGCGTTCCTGCTGGCCGTGCCGGCATCCGGTGCGGCAAGGGCCGAGCCCGTGCAGATCGTGGGCTTCGGCGACAGCCTGATGGCCGGTTACGGGCTGGGGCCCGGCGAATCCTTTCCCGAGAAGCTGGAAGCGGCGCTCCAGGCGAAGGGGTTCGACGTGGCGGTCGCAAATGCCGGCGTCTCGGGCGACACGACGAGCGGCGGGCTGACGCGGCTCGAGTGGTCGGTGCCGGAAGAGGCCGATGTCGTCGTCGTGGAGCTCGGCGCCAACGACATGCTGCGTGGCATACCGCCGGCCTCCACCGAGGCCAATCTCGAGGCCATCGTCGAGAAGCTTCAGGCGCGCGGCCACCGGGTGGTTCTCGCCGGCATGCGCGCGGCGCCGAATCTCGGTCCCGATTACGCCGCCGCCTTCGATCCGATCTATGAGCGCCTGGCCGGGAAGTACGGCCTGACGCTTATCCCCTTCTTTCTCGACGGTGTCGCAGCCGAGCCGACGTTTCTGCAGGAAGACGGGATGCACCCCAACGCAAAAGGCATCGAGCGCATGGTCGAGCGCCTGCTGCCGGTGATCGCAAGAGTGCTTGAAGAGCAGAAGGAGGAGGACGCCTGAACCGGACCCAAGAAACCGCTTGCCCGTGACGGCAATCGGTGATTCGCTGTCATTGACAGTGCGATTCGAGGAGGTTGCCATGCCGCGACTTTTCACCGCCCTCGAGATCCCGCGTGACGCGGCCTTGTCGTTGTCACTCCTGCGCGGGGGCCTCCAAGGAGCTCGTTGGATCGACGTCGAAAACTATCACCTGACCCTGCGTTTCTTTGGCGATATCGAAGGCCACACGGCCGATGAGATCGCCAATGCGCTCGACAGGATTCGGCGCCCCTCCTTCACTCTCAAGCTCTCGGGCGTCGGCGCCTTCGGGCAGAAGAAGCCGCATGCGCTCTGGGCGGGCGTTTCCGCGTCGCCGGACCTTTATGCGCTGCAGGGCGAGATCGAGGGGATCTGCCGGCGGCTGCGCCTGCCGCCCGATCCGCGCAAGTTCACCCCGCATGTGACGTTGGCGCGGCTGAAGAACGCCAATCCGCACGATGTCGCAGCCTATTTATCGGCGCGCGGCAACTTCGCCTCGGTGCCGTTCACCGTGGGCCGTTTCGTGCTGATGTCGTCGCGCGCCTCGGTCGGCGGCGGGCCCTACATCATCGAAGAGGCCTGGCCCCTGGTCGGCGGCGAGAACGATCGTCAGTCGAGCTTCGCAAACAGCGCTTCGGAGGCTTCCCGGATCATGTGGTAGACGGCCGCAAAGCCGTCGTCCCCGCCGTAATAGGGATCCGGAACGTCGACGGCCCTGCCGCCGGCATGGTCCAGGAACAGACGGATTTTTCCCGTTGCCGACTGCGGCGCCCGTGAAAGCAGCGTCTGCACATTGCTGCGGTCCATGCCGAGGATCAGGTCGAAGCGCCGGAAGTCCTCCTTGTTGACCTGGCGTGCCCGTTGGCCGGAAATATCGACGCCGAAGCGGCGGGCGACGGCCATCGAACGCGGATCCGGTTGCTCCCCGACATGCCAGGCGCCCGTGCCGGCGGATTCGATATGGAAGGCGCTGGAGCGTCCGTGCTCGTCGACGACGGCGCGAAAGACGCCCTCGGCCAGCGGCGAGCGGCAGATGTTGCCCAGGCAGACGAACAGGATGGCGTATCGGGGCTTTGCGTTCATGGACGGGACGCTATCTTCGGGTCAGGCGGTAAACAAGGCGATACCACGGAGAGGCACGATGGCAAGACAAAAGCTCGACACGACCGCGGCTGAAGAGGCGCTGAGGACCATCGACGGATGGGCGCTGGCCGATGACGGCCTTTCCATTCACCGACGCTTCACCTTCCGCAATTTCTCCGAGGCCTTCGCCTTCATGACGCGGTCGGCGCTTGCGGCGGAAAAGCTCAATCACCACCCCGACTGGTCGAACGTCTACAAAAGCGTCGACGTGACACTTTCCACGCACGATGCGGGCGGCCTCACCGAGCTCGACTTCGCGCTGGCCAAGGCCATGAACGACTTCGTCTAGCATTGCATTTGCGGGCGCATTGTCCCACATCATGGCGGACCGGGAGCATGACGATGGACGACGTGAAAATCGGCGAGATCCTCGGGCCGGTCGGTCCGGGCGAGAGCAGGCGGCGCGAGGAACGCGTGCGCGAGCGGTTCTGGCGCACCGCCAAGAAAGCCGCGCGACAGGTCCCCTTCATGGAGGAGCTGGTGGCCGGTTACTATTGCGCGCTCGACAACGAAACGCCGCCGCGCGTGCGCGGCATCCTGCTGGCCGCCCTTGCCTATTTCGTCCTGCCGCTCGACCTGGTGCCCGATTTCCTGGCCGGTTTCGGCTTCACCGACGACGTGGCGGTCATCATGGCGGCGCTCAACGCCGTGCGCGGCCATATCACGCCGGCACACCGGCTGGCGGCCAGGCGGGCGCTTCACGAGACTGAAGTCGACCTTTAGCAAGTCAAATTCTTGCCTTTTTCATTCGTTTCAAACGGTAACGAAGGGGTGTTCGCCGCCGGCCGCGACAGGGCCTGCAGCGGGTATCGGGGTACGGCGCATGAAGATCGCTTGATTCGCTTCACGCTTTGGTAACCCAGATTAAGTAAAAATGAAGTGATCGAGGCTGAGGCTGATCGGCTTCAAGACACTGGCAAAAAAAAGACGGTCATGACGATGCGCGTACTGATTTCGACACTCATGCTCATTTGCGGAATGGCGGCGGCGAGCCCGGCCCTGGCACAGGCCACGGCGGTCGGCCAGCACCGCGACTGGGGCGTCTACAGCTACCAGTCGGGCAACGGCAAGGTGTGCTATGCGATGAGCGTGCCGAAGGAAAAGCTGCCGGGCAGCCTCGACCATGGTGACATCTTCTTCTTCGTGAGCCAGAAGCCCGGGCAGAACGTGGCGTCCGAGCCGCAATTCATCGCGTCCTACAATTTCCAGGACGGATCGAAGGTGACGGCGACGGTGGGCGACAAGAGCTTCACCATGTTCACCCAGGGCAAGTCCGCCTGGCTGGAGAATGCCGCCGAGGAACCGCAGCTCATCGCCGCGATGAAGGGCGGATCGACGATGAAGGTCGCTGCAAAGTCGGGCCGTGGCAACGACACCAGCTATGTGTTCTCGCTGAGCGGCGTGACGGCGGCGATCGACGCGACCAAGAACTGCAAATAGGCAGCCTCGACACGGAGCTTCGCCACCGCAGGTGACGCGGACGGCGGAGCGTGCTATGAGCGCCGCAAATGAACGGGCGGCCCCGCGCTGCGGAGCGTGCCGCCCACAGCCCGTTTCAAGAACGCCATGGCACTGACACTCGACCTGAGCACGCCCGAGAGCCGCGCGGAACTGCGCCCCGGGGTAACACCGGACAAGAAGCCGCTGATCGGCCTTTCGCGCGACGAGCTGGCCGAGGCGCTTGCCGCGCTCGGCGTTCCCGAGCGGCAGACGCGCATGCGCGTGCGCCAGCTCTGGCATTGGCTCTATGTGCGCGGCGTGTCCGATTTCGCGCATATGTTCAACATCTCCAAGGACCTGCGGGCGGCGCTCGAGGAGGAATTCACCATCGCACGCCCCGAGATCGTCGAAGAGCAGATCTCGCAAGACGGCACGCGCAAATGGCTGATGCGCTTCCCGCCGCGCGGCGCCGGCCGGCCGGTCGACGTGGAGACGGTCTACATTCCCGAGGAAGGGCGCGGGACGCTGTGCATATCCAGCCAGGTGGGCTGCACGCTGACCTGCTCCTTCTGCCACACCGGCACCCAGAAGCTGGTGCGCAACCTGACGCCGGGCGAAATCCTCGACCAGCTTCTCGTCGCCCGCGACCGGCTGGGCGATTTTCCGGACGCCGACACGCCCGACGGCGCGATCGTTCCGGCCGAGGGCCGCAAGATCACCAACATCGTCATGATGGGCATGGGCGAGCCGCTGTACAATTTCGACCATGTGAAACAGGCCCTGCTGATCGCCTCCGACGGCGAGGGCCTGTCGCTGTCGAAGCGCCGGATCACCCTGTCGACCTCCGGCGTGGTGCCGGAAATCTACCGCACCGGCGAGGAGATCGGCGTGATGCTGGCGATCTCGCTGCACGCCGTGCGCGACGAGTTGCGCGACGCGCTGGTGCCGATCAACAAGAAGTATCCGCTGAAGGACCTGCTCGAGGCGTGCCGGGCCTATCCGGGCCTGTCGAACGCCCGCCGCATCACCTTCGAATATGTGATGCTGAAGGGCGTCAACGATTCGCTCGAGGACGCGCGCGAGCTGGTGCGGCTTTTGAAGGGCATTCCGGCGAAGATCAACCTGATCCCGTTCAATCCGTGGCCCGGCAGCGACTATGAATGCTCCGACTGGGAGCAGATCGAGGAGTTCGCCGACCTGGTGAACAAGGCCGGCTACGCCTCGCCCATCCGCACGCCGCGCGGGCGCGACATCCTGGCCGCCTGCGGCCAGCTCAAATCCGCCTCCGAGCGCATGAAGAAGGCCGACCGGCTGAGGCTCGAGGCGATGATGATCGCCGGACACGGCGAGTAAGCCCGAAAAACTTGCTTGCTTCGCCTTCACCGTGGGCTGTGGCCGGCGCTTAAGGCCGCTTATCGGGCCTGCGCGGTGAGGATCTTGAGCGCAAAGGCGGAGAAGACGCCGGCGAACAGGTAGTCGACCACGCGGGTGACGCGCGGGCTCTTTTTCAGGAGCCTGGAAAACCCGTCGGCCGCGATCACCATCGGTGCGGTGATCGGCAGGGCCAGCGGAATGAACAGAAGGCCGAGAAAGAACAGCTTGCCTGGCGCATGCGGGTCGCTGGCCGAGACGAATTGCGGCAGGAAGGTCATGAAGAACAGGATGATCTTCGGGTTGAGGAGATTGATCCCCAGTCCCGTCGCCCAGTTGCGCAGCAGCGAGCGGCCGTTGCCGGCCTTGCTTTCCGGCGAGAAGGCGGATCCCTTGCGGATCGCCTGGACGGCCAGCCAGATCAGATAGCCGGCTCCGAACACTTTCAGCACCAGGAAGGCCTGCGGCGAGGCGACGATCAGCGCCGACAGGCCGAGCGCCACCAGCGCCGTGTGGATCATGATGCCGGTCATGGCGCCGAACATGCAGGCAAAGCCGGCCGCGCGGCCCTGGCTGAGCGCCCGGCCGACGAACAGCGTCATGTCGGGGCCCGGCGTGATCGAGATGACGAAGGTGGCAAGCGCGAATTGCAGGATGGTCGCGGAATCGGGGATGAAATCCATGACTGAGAACCCAGGCGGCTGATCGGCTCGGAAGCTAACGCAGCTTTTGCCGCAACGCCAGAGCGCGAGGCAAAAGTCGAATTTGAACTTCGTTCCGGGCGTCAGATCGTCTCGGTGACCTTCTTCAGCTTGTCGGGCGTGTCGGGGTTCAGCCCGCGTTCGCGCGCGACGCGCTCGATGAGGCGGTAATAGCCGACCAGCGCCACCAGCGGGTCGACCTGGCCGTGACCCGTCGCGGGCGTGGCGACCGTGATCTCGCCGACCTCACGCGAAGAGAAAGCCGCAACGCGCGCGCCGAGGCGGCGCAGCTTCTCGAGCGAGTCGGTGCTCGAGGCGAGCGCCGCATCCTCGGGCACGAAGGCGATGATGGGAAAGCCCTTGTCGACGAGCTGCATCGGCCCGTGCATCAGCTCGGCCAGCGAAAAGGCCTCGGCGTGGAGCTGTGCTGTTTCCTTGGCCTTCAGTGCCGCCTCCAGCGCGATGGCGAAGCCCGGGCCGCGGCCGGCGGTGTAGAGCGAGGCGGCACCGGAAAGGATGGGCAGGACCGGCGACCAGTCGACATCGCAGGCGCTGCTCAGCGCCTGCGGCAGGCGGGCCAGCGCGCCGGCAAGGGCCTCGTCGCCGGAAGCCGCCTGGGCGATGCCGGCAAGAGCCGCTGCCGAGGCGATGAAGCTCTTGGTCGCGGCGACGCTGCGCTCGGGTCCGGCATGGATGGGCAGCACGATGTCGGCCGCCTGCGCCAGCGGGCTGTCGGCGACATTGACGACGGCCACCGTCACCGCGCCGCCCTTTCTGGCCGATGCCTGGGCGGCGACGATGTCGGGGCTGGCGCCGGACTGCGAGATGGTGACGTGCAGAGCGCGGTCGAGCTTCAACGGAGCGTCGTAGACCGAGGCGACGGAAGGGCCGATCGAGGCGACCGGAATGCCGGCGTGAATCTCGAACAGATATTTGAAGAAGCTCGCCGCATGATCGGAGGAGCCGCGCGCCGAGGTGCTGACGACGGCCGGCCGGCGCTCGGCGATGACGCGGCCGATCTCGGCGAAGGTGCCGGCCTCGCGGGCGAAGAGCCGCTCCACGGCGTCCGCCGCCTCGGCGGTTTCGAGGAACATCAGCGAGGGCGTATCGGTCATCATGCTTCTTTCCGGTTGGTTGGCGGGCCGGCTCGCCGGCCGGCCGGCAGGTCAGTCGAGATCGGCAAGGGCGCGGCGCAGATCGTCGCCGTTGCGGGCGAGGGCGGCGGCGGCCTGCTCGGCCGTGAGGCCGCGAGCGACGAGCACCGCCGGCTTGACGTGAAATCCCGTCGCTTCCAGCGCCGCGGTCGCGGCAGCTTCGTCGCAGCCGGCCACTTCGGCCAGCATGGAGACGGCGCGGCGGCGCAGCTTCCGGTTGGTCGGTTTCATATCCACCATGCGGCCGCGATAGACCTTGCCGAGGCGCATCATGACGGCGGTGGAGAACATGTTGAGGGCGATCTTCTGAGCGGTGCCGGCGGCCATGCGGGTGGAACCGGCGAGCACCTCCGGCCCGGTTTCCAGAAGCACGCCGATGGCGGCCCGCTCGACCAGCGGGCTGCCGGGATTGTTGGCAAAGCCGATGGTGAGGGCGCCGCGTGCCCGCGCCGCCTCGATGGCGGCCAGCGTGTATGGCGTGCTGCCGCTGGCGGCGAGCCCGAGAACCACGTCGGCGGGGCCGCAATCGATGGCGGCGATGGCGTCGCGGCCCGCCGCCTCGTCGTCCTCGGCGCTCTCGCGGGCTTCGGCAACGCTCGCCTCGCCGCCGGCGAGCAGGAAGCGGGTGCGGGCCTCGGGCCAGCCGAAGGTGGGATAGAGCTCGACCGCGTCGAGCATGGCGAGCCGGCCCGACGTGCCGGCGCCGACATAGACGAGGCGGCTGGCCGGATCGGCAAGCCGCAGAGCGGCCTCCGTCACAGCCCGTTCGAGTGACGGGACGGCGGCCGCGGCGGCGTGGAGCGCGGCGCCCTGCCCTTCGAGCAACGCCCGCAGCATGTCGCCGGTCTCGAAACACTCGATGTCGTGGAAGGCGAGGTCCGAACTCTCCGTGGACGTGGTCATGCTGTGCTCGTCTGTGCTGGCGGATCCAAAGTCATATAGACCAATTTAATACCAAACTTCCCGCTAGTGATCTAGTGTGGGAATTTGGTTCGGCCAGTGCCGCCGCTGTTCTTGCATCCCGGCGCTCATGTTCGCACCAGTCTAGCCCAATATGGCGGCAGGATGTGTCGGCTGCATGAACCAACAACTCGGGTGGGGTCGCACGGGTTGCGCCTTGTCGCAAATTCATCGATAATTGGTCTCATGGATATAAGACCAATGCATGGGGTCCTGCGCCGATCCTCCGAAGGCCGGCCGTGAAGCCCGGCGGAAACCTGGGGGACCTGCTCTCGCGCCAGCAGTTCGCTGGCGGGAGAGGCGATCCGACACCGCTCTACATCCGTCTGGCGAGCGCGCTGCGCAGCCTGGTGGAGAGCGGCCGGCTGGCGACGGGCAGCGCCCTGCCCGCCGAACGGGCGATCGTCGAGGCGACGGGCCTGTCGCGCGTCACGGTGCGGCGCGGGCTCGACCTTCTGGCGCGCGAGGGCCTGGTGGAGCAGCGGCGCGGCTCCGGCACCTATGTGCGCGGACCGGCGGAGCGATTCGAGCAGCCGCTGGCGGCGATCACCAGCTTCAGCGACGATGTCCTATCCTATGGCCGCCGGCCGGCGACGCGCTGGCTGGCGCGCGAGCATGCCGCCCCGTCGCCGCAGGAGGCGATGATGCTCGGCCTGTCGCCGGGCGACCTTGTGGCGCGACTGCACCGGCTGCGCCTTGCCGACGACCTGCCGCTGGCGGTGGAGCTTGCCGTCGTGCCGGCGCGCTTCCTGCCGTCGCTGGAAATGCCGGGCGATTCGCTCTATCGGGCGCTGGCGCAGAATGGAGCCGCTCCGCACAAGGCGCTGCAGCGCATGCATGCCTGCGCCCTGCCCGCGTTCGAGGCGGGGCTGCTGGCGGCGGAGGCGGGCGAGCCGGCGCTTTTCCTGGAGCGCGTCTCGCGCACGGCCGACGGCGCGGTGGTGGAGTTCACCCGCTCCCATTTCAAGGGCGACCGGTTCGACTTCGTCGCCGAGCTGACCCTGGAGCGGGATGAGGGAAAGTATGAAGCGGTTTCCCGCCCGTTTTCCGCTCCCCCGTCTCCCGCTGCAATGGATTGAGAGAAAACCGGCGGGCGTTCCAGGGCTCAGAGCGATTCCAGGAAGCGGATGAGGTTGGCGCGGTCCTGCCTGTCCATGGCGACGACGCGGTCGCGCGCCGCCTGCGCCTCGCCGCCATGCCACAGCACGGCCTCGAGCAGCGTGCGCGCCCGTCCGTCATGCAGGAAACCGGCCTCGCCATTGACGGTTCCGGTCAGGCCGATGCCCCAGAGCGGCGGCGTGCGCCATTCGTAGCCGTCGGCCAGGCCTTCCGTCCGGTTGTCGGCAAGGTCCGCGCCCATGTCGTGCAGGAGCATGTCGGTGTAGGGCCAGATGAGCTGGAAGCGCAGCGCCGGGTCCTCGACATCGCGGCGGGTGACGTATTTCGGCCGGTGGCAGGAGGCGCAGCCCGCTTCATAGAAGACCTTCTTGCCGGCCAGCACGGCCTTGTCGTTGACCTTGCGGCGGGCCGGCACGGCCAGGTGCCGGGAATAGAAGGCGACGAGGTCGAGCAGGTCGCCCGGCACCTCCTCGGCGCCGAGCCGCTCCTGTGCGCCGTGCGGCAAGGCGCGGCAGGGATCCTGCGCCTCGGTGCAATCGCCCCAATGGTCGGGCGCGAGCGGCGTCGACAGGCCCATGTCGCCGGAGAAGGCGCCGGCGGACTGCTCGATGATCGACGGGGCGATGCCCTTCCAGCCGAAGCGGCCGAGCTGCCATCGGCCGTCGCTGTCGCGCACGCGGGCCGGACGGCCGGAGATGCCGTCGCCGTTACGGTCGTCGGGATCGGCGAAGGCAAGGATGTCCTCTTCGGCGACGCTCTCCAGAAGGCCGAGGCCGATCATCGGCGGGGCGACACGGGCCGACATCATCATGTCGGGATGGAACCTGCCGAAGCCGGGATCGGCGATCGACAGGGCGGGCTTGCGCAGCGTCACGGTCTCACCGCCGGAGAGCGCGACCGGGACGTCCTCGTAGGCGATCTCGACGCGGCCCTCGGCGGCGAGCCCGGCGACGGCGAAATCCTGCAGCTGGAGGCCGTAGACCGGCTCGGGCGCGGCCGGCAGCCGTCCATCGGCGATGGCGGCGGCCTGTTCCTGCGTGGGCGGGATCGACAGGCGCACGAGAAGCGAGACGGCGGGATCGTCGATCTTGGCCGGGGCGTGGCCGCGCCCGTCCTTGATGTGGCAGGACTGGCAGGCGCGGGCATTGAACAGCGGCCCGAGACCGTCGGAGGCCTGGGTGGAGGACGGGGCGGAGACCCAATCCTTGCGGAACAGGCCGTTGCCAAGCAGGAAGCGCTGCAGCTCGGCGAACTCCAGATTGGCCGAGGGATGCGAGAAGGCATCGGCATTGATGCGCTTGGTGGAGGTGGCGGCGCCGGCCTGCATGCGCTCGAAGCGCTCTGCCTTGCTGAAATCGGCAGTCGGCTTGGTAACCTCGGCGGCGCGCGCACGGTCCTCGGGCGAGAGGTCCTTGCGCAGCGACATATCGCCGGCATGCGCGCCAACGGCCAGACTGGAGATGAGGCCGACAAGCGTCGCGCCGCGGGTAAATCTGTTCATGAACGGGATTTACAAGCAAGATCGCCGGGCCGGCAAGCGGCCCGGCAGACTGTGACTCATTCGAAGACGGCGCTCGGATTGTCGAGACTGTCGGAGCCTTCGAGTTCGATGCCGGACAGGTCGAGCGCCGCGATGACGCGCTCCAGGGAGCGGGTCTGGTCGACCAGACCGTCGATGGCGGCCTGCACGACGGCGTTGCCCTCTTCATTGCCCTGGCCGATCATCTGGTCATAGGTCTCACCGCCTTCGGCGCGCTCCTTGAGCGCGGTCATGGCTGCGAGCGTCGCGTCGAGCCTGGCCTTCACCTCGTCGGCGAGCGCGGCGTCCTTGTCGGCGACGAGGTCGGCGAGGCTCGGCCCCTCGACCTTGGATCCGTCGACGCGCTCATAGGAGCCGAAATAAACGTTCCGGATGCCGAGTAGGTCGTAATAGTGGCTGTTGTGGGTGTTGTCGGAGAAGCAGTCGTGCTCCTCCTCGGGATCGTTCAGGAGCAGGCCGAGCTTCATGCGCTCGCCGGCGAGCTCGCCGTAGGAGAGCGACCCCAGCCCGGTCAGCATGGCCGTCAGGCCGGCCTTCGGATCGGCAGCCACCTCGGCGCGCGCCTCACCGTCGGCCTGCCAGTTGGCGACCATCTCCTCAAGGTCGGAGACGAGCAGATCCGCAGCCGCGGTCAGATACTGGATGCGGCGTTCGCAATGGCCGCCGGTGCAGTTGGCCGCATCGAAATCCGTGTAGGGACGATCGCCGGCGCCGGCATCGGTGCCGTTCAGATCCTGCCCCCAAAGGAGAAACTCGATGGCATGGTAGCCGGTCGCCACATTGGCCTCGATGCCGCCGACCTCGTGCAGCGACTGGAGGACCTCGGGGGTTATGGTCGTCGCGTCGATGTCCGTGCCGCCGACGCTGATCCTGTCGTTGGCGATGATGTTGGCCGTGTAGAACTGGTTGGTGTCGGATTCCGTGCCGTAGCCGGCGTCGACATAGTCGATCAGGCCTTCGTCGAGCGGCCAGGCGTTCACGCGGCCCTCCCACTCGTCGACGATGGCGTTGCCGAATCGGAATGCCTCGCTCTGCTGGTAGGGCACGCGCGCGGCGAGCCAGGCGCCGCGTGCGGCTGCGAGCGTCTCCTCGGAGGGCGCCTCGACCAGCTTGCCGATCGCCTTGCGCAGGGCGTTGGCAGCCGTCAGGCTGTCCTCGTAGGTGGCCAGAGCGATGTCCGCATAGGTGGAGACGACGGCCTGCGGCTCGGCGGCGATGGACGGCATGGCCGTTCCCGCCATAAGAGCCGCGGTAAGCAGTATGACGCGCTTCATGAAGATTCCCCTCTCTGTGCGGTCCGCGCTGCGGGGCCTGCGGACCGAAACCCAAAACAGCGCGGCAGCCCGAGCATCGCGCGCTGGTTAGTGGATTTAAATTATCAAGTTTTAGATGGCAACCCGCTGCCTGCCTGTCGCGGCAGAAACTACTCGCAGGCCTTCACGGCGATCACCGCGTTGGTTCCGCCGAAGGCGAAGCCATTGCTGATGGCGACGCGCACCGGGCGCTGGCGCGCCACATTGGGGGTCACGTCGAGGTCGCAATCGGGATCGGGCTGGCGATAGCCGGCCGTCGGGGGCACTATTCCCTCACGAATGGCCATGACGCAGGCGATCAGCTCAAGAGCCCCGGAAGCGCCCAGGCAGTGCGCGTGCATCGACTTGGTGGAGGAGACGGAGACCCGATCGGCGGCGGTGCCGAAAACCCTGCGGATGGCTTCCGTCTCGATCCTGTCGTTGGCCTTCGTGCCGGTGCCGTGGGCGTTGATGTAGTCGACATCGCCGGCGCAAAGGCCGGCCTCGTCCAGACAGGCCTGCATGGCGGCCGCCGGCCCCTCGACCGTCGGTGCGACGATGTCCGACGCATCGGCGGTCATGCCGCCGCCGGCCAGTTCGGCGAGGATGGTGGCGCCGCGCGCCTGCGCGTGCTCGAAGGTTTCGAGCACGGCGATGCCCGCGCCTTCGCCGAGCACCAGACCCTGACGGTCGGCGGAGAAGGGACGGCAGGTCTCGGGCGCCAGCACGCGCAGCGCCTCCCAGGCCTTCATGATCCCGTAGATGAGCGGCGCTTCGGCGCCACCGGCGAGCATGACGTCGGCGCGGCCGAGACGAAGCTGGTCGGCGGCCGAGATGATCGCGTGGTTGGAAGAGGAGCAGGCGGACGTCGCGCCGAAGACGGGACCGCGCAGACCGAGCGTCATGCTGACCTGCCCGGCGGCGGCGGCTGGCATGGCGCGCGGCACGGAGAAGATGCCGGCGCGCGGCTTGCCTTCGAGCAGAATGGCCCGGTAGTTCTCCTCGATCGATTCCCAGCCGCACACACCGACGCCGACGACAGCGCCGATGCGCCCCGTGTTGGCCGGCGTCACGGCGATGCCCGACTGCGCCAGCGCCTCCCTGGCGGCCACCGCCGCGAGCAGGCTGAACCGGTCCATGGTCACCAGGCGCTTATGCTCGATGCCGTGATCCGGCAGGTGCTTGATCTCAGCGCCGACGCGGGTCTTCACCTCGTGCAGGTCCACATTGGTGATGGGGCCGATGGCCTGACGGCCCTCCCGCATGCCCGACCAGATCGCCGGCGCATCCGTGCCGAGGGCGCAGAGCCCGCCGAGCCCCGTTATGACGATCCGCGGCGCCGTCATTTAGCTTTTGGCGCTCACCAGCTCGCGCACGGCAGCGACGATGTCGTTGACCGTTTCGAGATTCTCCCAGGCCTCCGCCGTGTTCATCTCGACCTCGATGCCGAATTCGTCCTCGACATCGAAAATGATCTCGGTCAGCTCGAGAGAATGGATGCCAAGGTCGGCCAGCGGGGTTTCCAGCGTGATGTTCGACGCATCTTCCTGGGCGTGCGTCCTGATTTTCTCAAGAATCGTCTGGCCGATATCGTCGGTCTTCTCGCGACTTTCAGCAGTCATGAAGCCTCTCCTCAATTCCCTTCACGCCAGCCAGGTGTCGCATAACGAGGTCCCCGCGCCCAGCCATCAGATCCGGTGGACCATAAGAGACCAAAGCAAGCTTTGCGGCAAGTGTGCACCGCACAGATTCAGACGGGCCGGGAACCCTCATCCTCCGTTCGGCTCGCCCTTGACGAAGATCGTCACGGCGCCGCCCTCGGCGTATTCCAGCGCGACGATGTCGCGCGTCATGATCGAACGCGAATCCACCGCGTGATAGAAAAGGGCGCTTCCTTCGACAGCCTCGCGCAGCGCTTCGATGTCGCGCTCATGATCGGCCATCGCCGTGGCGATGGCGCCGGACTTCTCGTCGAGATCCGGCAGGAAGACGATGTCGAGCCCTTCGAGGGAGAACGTCTTGCGCACCCGCTCGGCGTTGGTGTTCGACGCATTGATGGCCGCGACCAGCCGCTCGGTCGCCGCGTTCGCCTTGGTCTCCTCGGTCTTCACATCCGAGCCGACGATCGCGTCGATCGTCTCCTCACTGTCGAGGCCCTGGGCCATAAGAGGCGTCTGCAGGGCAAAGGCGACCGCCAAGGCAAGGGCGATCATCCAGTGTGTTTCGGTTTCCAGCCTCGAGGGCCGGCGTCCGAGCTGCAAAATCATTTGTCCATCCCGTGTCATCGTGGCGCAGAAAACATGATCCTTCGTTGAACGCAACGGGGGAATGCCACGCGGGTTCCCTCAAAGCCAGGTCGGATAGTCCGAGACCAGCAGCCGATAGGGAGGCTCGTCCTCCTCGATATGCGAGAACCGGGGGACGGAATCGGCGAAGATGTTGTCGGTCAGATCGTCGTTGACCGTCGACACCTCGCCGATCAGCACATCCTGCCCTTCGCCCCAGAAGGCGTGCCAGACGCCGGGCAGGAGGGTGACGCTTTCGCCGGGCTCGAGACGCAACACGCCGCCCGCATCGACGTGCCGCTTGACGCCGTCGGTGGGCACGATGACGGGAGCCGTGCGGTCGATGCTGCCGTCGGCAGCGGCCGCAAAGAGCTCGATGCAGAGGGTGCCGCCGCCGCGGTTGATGATGTCCTCGGCCTTGACGACATGCCGGTGCATCGGCGCGACCTGATCGCGGCGCGAGATCATGATCTTCTCAGCATAGAGCATGCCGCTGCCCTTCGCCAGGTCGGCGGGATCGCCGTTGCGCACCGTGAAGAGGAACAATCCGAGCTTGTCGAACGCGTTGCCGCCATAATCGGTGACGTCCCAGCCAAGGCGGGCCTCGACGATGCCGTCGATCTCGCCGCGCCGCCGCCTCATCTCATCCGGCGTCCAATCCGCAAACGGTGGCAACGCGTAGCCGAAAGAGCGGATGAACGCTTCACCCTGGCGCAAAATCTCGTTGACCTGTGAGCGCTTCATCGCGGCCTCCCTGTATGAACCGATCCGGGTGGTCGGTTGGTATCCCAAGCGAAGGCCGCCGCCAAGCGCGATTCCGGCAATCTCGGACGATGATCGGGATCATGCATCCGCGACTGCGCGGGTCGAATCCCTAGAATGCCTTGAAGGTGAGCGTCGTCAGCGACCGGCGGATGCCCGGAACGTTGGCGATGTTCTCGCTGACGAACTTGCCGATGTCGACCCCGTCCTCGATGTAGACCTTCATCAGGAGATCGTAGTCGCCGCTGGTCGAGTAGAGCTCCGAGGCGATCTCGCGCTTGTAGAGCTCGTCGGCGACCTCATAGGTCTTGCCGGGTTTGCAGCGGACTTGAACGAAGACGGGTCTCATGAGGGCTCCATGGAGCGGATGCGAAGGGAACGGGCCAAGTTTGGCCCAACGGGTCAGGCTGTCAACAGACAGCGCACCATCTGATGCTGCGAATCGGCAAGGCCGTCAATGACGTCGAAATGATGCCGGTCGGGTTCCTCCACCACCGCCGTCACCGCCCCAAGACCGGTCCAGACGTTGGCGAGCAGCGCGTTCTGGCGCAGGAACTCGCCGCGTTCCGAGGCGCCCGCCCAACAGGTGAGCCGGAGGTCGGGCAAGGGCGACAGGAGCGCCGGGCTTTCGGCCAAGGCTTCCCGTTCGTCGATCTTCAGGCCTTCGTTCATCGCCGTCCGCATCATCGGGCGCAGGTCGTGCACGCCGGAAATGGACAGGACATGGCGCAGGCGTGCCCGCACCGGGGCGGGGAGCGGCGAATCGGTGCAGGCCATGCGCGTGGCGAGGTGGCCGCCGGCGGAATGGCCGGTCAGAAGCAGCGGTCCGTCGATGCGCTCGGCGGCGGCGGTGACCGCGAGGCCGATCTCGGCTGTGATGCCGGAGATCGTGTTTTCCGGACACAGCGTGTAGGAGGGCATCGCTACCGCATAGCCGCTGTCGACCGCGCCGGCCGCCAGGTGCGACCAGAAGCTCTTGTCGAGCTTCAGCCAGAAGCCGCCATGGATGAAGACCACGAGGCCGGCCGGCTTGCCTTCAGGCCTGAACAGGTCGAAGCGGTTGCGCGCGCCTTCGCCGTAGGCAACGTCGAGTTCGGCCCTGCCCTCGGCGGCAAGCCGCTCGCGATAGGCGCGCGCGGGCTCGACCCAGGCCTGCGGCCAGCGCTCGCCGCCGGGAATGTTGGCGCCATTGGCATAGGCATCGTCCCAATCGGTGATTTTCCGGTAGAACACGTCCAGATCCTCCATCAGCGGCCAGGGCAGTCGAACCCGTGCATAATCCCTCGCCCGCTTCCTGTCATCACCCCGGCATATGCTGTAGACTGAGGCCAGGGCGGATATATTTCAACCTTAAAATTTCATACTTGAAATGTCTTGCCGTGAGTGTCATGCTCCGGGCCTGGGCATAATGATGATCGACGGGATATCATCATGGTCCTGACCTGGAACGCCTGGCGCCGACCAGGATGCGCAAAGCGCTGTAAACTGTTGAACTGCGCTTCGACCTTGCCGAAGATCGATCCGTCGATCTCGGGCCGATGCGCAAAGCGATCCCGGGAGGACGGAGCGCGAGCATGAAAATCGCTATTCTGGGCGGTGGCCCCGCGGGCCTCTATTTCGCAATCTCGATGAAGCTGCGCGACGCGGCGCACGACATCACGGTCTACGAGCGCAACAAGCCGGACGACACGTTCGGCTGGGGCGTGGTCCTGTCGGACGAGACGCTGGACAACCTTGCCCGGAACGATGCGGTCAGCGCCGAGCGCATCCGCGAGCACTTCGCCTATTGGGACGACATCGCGGTGATCCACAAGGGCACGCGCACGCTGTCGACCGGACACGGCTTCTGCGGCATCGGGCGCATGCGGCTGCTGATCCTCCTGCAGGAGCGGGCCCGCGAGCTCGGCATCAAGATGCAGTTCCAGACGGAGATCGACGATCCGCGCCCCTTCATGGCCGACAACGACATGGTGCTGGCCGCGGACGGGCTGAACTCAAGGGTGCGGTCCACCTTCGCAGAGGTGTTCAAGCCCGACGTCGATATGCGCAAGTGCAAATTCGTCTGGCTCGGCACGCATCAGAAGTTCGACGATGCCTTCACCTTCATCTTCGAGAAGACCGAGCATGGCTGGGTGTGGGCGCATGCCTACCAGTTCGACGACGAGACGGCGACCTTCATCGTCGAATGCAGCCAGGACACCTGGGAGAAGTTCGGCTTCGGCGCGATGAGCCAGCAGGAGTCCATCGCCGTCTGCGAGCGCATCTTCAAGGCGCATCTCGGCGGTCACGCGCTGATGACGAACGCCAACCACATCCGCGGCTCGGCCTGGATCAGCTTCCCGCGCGTGCTCTGTGAGCGCTGGTCGCACGACAACCTCGCCCTGATGGGCGACGCGGCGGCGACGGCGCATTTCTCGATCGGCTCGGGCACGAAGCTGGCGCTGGAATCGGCCATCGCGCTCGCCGATTACCTGCATTCGGAGCCGACGCTGAAGGACGCCTTCGACAAATACGAGGACGCGCGGCGGCTGGAGGTGCTGCGCCTGCAGTCGGCGGCGCGCAACTCCATGGAATGGTTCGAGGAGGTGGAGCGTTATCTCGATCTCGACCCGGTGCAGTTCAACTATTCGCTTCTGACCCGCTCGCAACGCATCAGCCACGAGAACCTGCGCCTGCGCGATCCCGCATGGCTGTCGGGAGCCGAGGCCTGGTTCCAGCGGCAGGCCGGCGCCGGCGGCAATGTGGCGCGGGCGCCGATGTTCGCGCCCTACAGGCTGCGCGGTCTGACGCTGAAGAACCGCATCGTCGTCTCGCCGATGGCGCAGTACAAGGCCGTCGACGGCTGCCCGACCGACTGGCATTTCGTGCATTACTGCGAGCGCGCCAAGGGCGGCGCCGGGCTCGTCTATATCGAGATGACCTGCGTCAGCCCCGAGGGCCGCATCACGCCCGGCTGCCCCGGCTTCTACAAGCCCGAGCACGAGGCGGCGTGGAAGCGCATCGTCGATTTCGTGCACCGTGAGACCGACGCAAAGATCTGCGCGCAGATCGGCCATTCGGGACCGAAGGGCTCGACCCAACTCGGCTGGGAGGAGATGGATGCGCCGCTGGCCGGCGGCAACTGGCCGCTGCTCGCCGCCTCGGAGGTCGCCTGGTCGGAGAAGAACCAGACGCCGAAGGCGATGGACCGCGCCGACATGGACATGGTGCGCGACCAGTTCGTCGCCGCCGCGCAGATGGCCGAGCGCTGCGGCTTCGACATGCTGGAGCTGCACTACGCGCACGGCTACCTGCTTTCCTCCTTCATCTCGCCGCTCACCAACAGGCGCACCGACGACTATGGCGGCAGCCTCGAAAACCGCATGCGCTATCCGCTGGAAGTGTTTCGTGCCGTGCGCGCCGTGTGGCCCGAGGACAAGCCGATCTCGGTGCGCATCTCGGCCAACGACTGGGTGGGCGAGGAAGGCATCACCCCGGCCGATGCGGTGGAGATCGCCCGCATGCTGCGCGAAGCCGGCGTCGACATCTGCGACGTCTCGGCCGGCCAGACCTCGAAGCGCGCCCGGCCCGTCTATGGCCGCATGTTCCAGACGCCGTTTTCGGACCGCATCCGAAACGAGACGGGCATGGCAACGATCGCCGTCGGCAACATCTATGAGCCGGACCATGTCAACTCGATCCTGATGGCGGGCCGCGCCGATCTCGTCTGCCTCGCCCGGCCGCATCTGGCCGATCCCTACTGGACGCTGCATGCGGCCGTGGCGCTGGGCGACCGCGAGGTGATGTGGCCCTCTCCCTACCTGCCCGGCCGCGATCAGGTCTACCGGCTCGCCGAGCGCGCCGAGCAGATGACGGGGAAGGTGTGACGATGTCTTTCAAGCGTTGGCGCGGCCCTTCATCCGCCTGCCGGCACCTTCTCCCCGCACGCGGGGAGAAGGAGGAAGCGGTGACCTCTGTGCCCCCTTCTCCCCGCGTGCGGGGAGAAGGTGAGGATGAGGGGCGAGCGCCTACGTCAAACCGGGGAGCGCATCGATGACCGCCTCACGCCATGCCCTCGTCACCGGCGGCGGCTCGGGTGTCGGCGAGGCGATCGCGCTGGCGCTCGCCGAGGCGGGCATCGACGTGACCGTCTGCGGGCGCCGCGCCGAGCCGCTGGAAAAGGTGTCGGCGGGCCACGCCCGCATTCACGCGATGACCGCCGACGTGACGGACGAGGCTTCCGTCAAGGCGCTCTACGAGACGGCGGAGGCGGAACGCGGCCCCTTCGACATTGTCATCGCCAATGCCGGCATCGCCTCCAGCGCGCCGGCCCACAGGACCACGCTCGAGGACTGGAACAGGATCGTCGACGTCAACCTGACGGGCGCTTTTCTGACGGTGAAGCCGGCGCTGCAGCCGATGGCCAAGCGCGGCAGCGGGCGCATCGTCTTCATCGCCTCGGTGGCCGGTCTCAGGGGCTACGCCTATGTGGCGCCCTATGTCGCCTCCAAGCACGGCGTGATCGGGCTGATGCGCGCGCTGTCGGTCGAGCTGGTCAAGACGGGCGTGACCGTCAACGCCATCTGCCCGGGCTACGTGGAAACCGAGATGCTGGAAGAGTCCATCGCGCGCGTGGTCGAGAAGACGGGGCGCAGCCGCGAGGAGGCCCGCAAGGGCTTCATCGAGGCCAATCCGCACGGCCGGCTGATCAAGCCGCGCGAGGTGGCGGCCGCGGCGCTGTGGCTCGTCAGCCCCGAGGCCGCCTCGGTCACCGGCCAGTCGATTTCCATTTCCGGAGGTGAAACATGGTAAGCGCTCCCCTGACGGCGGTCCGATCCGGCGCTCCCGCCAAGGAACGGCTGCGCCTGTGGATCAGGATCCTGCGCGCCTCGCGCCTGATCGAGGCGGTGCTGCGCGAACGGCTGAAGACGCGCTTCGACACCACCCTGCCGCGCTTCGACGTTCTTTCGGCGCTCGACCGTGCCCCCGAGGGCATGGCGATGAGTGACATATCGCGCTTCCTGCTGGTGTCGAACGGCAACGTGACCGGCATCGTCGAGCGCCTGGTGAGCGACGGGCTGGCCAGCCGCGCCAAGCGCGACGGCGACCGCCGCACCTCGATCGTCAAGCTGACGCCGGCCGGCAAGGAGGCCTTCGCGGCCATGGCCGAGGCCCATGAACGGTGGATCGACGAACTGCTGGGCAGCCTGCCGGAGGATGAGGCGAGGATGCTTGCGGCGACGCTGAAGACGTTCGAAAGCAACTGGGAGGGCGAAGCATGAGCGCCATGGCGGATCTGAAGCCGCGCCATTTTCTCTGGCGCATGGAGGGCAGCGTGGCGCTGATCCAGCTCGACCGGCCGGAGCGCAAGAATCCGCTCACCTTCGAGTCCTATGCCGAGCTGCGCGACACGTTTCGCGCGCTCGCCTATGCCGAGGATGTCGATGCCGTCGTGATTCTGCCGAACGGCGGCAATTTCTGCTCCGGCGGTGACGTGCATGACATCATCGGCCCGCTGGTGAAGATGGACATGAAGGGCCTGCTCGCCTTCACCCGCATGACCGGCGACCTGGTCAAGGCGATGCTCGCCTGCGGCAAGCCGATCATCTCTGCGGTGGACGGCGTGGCGGTGGGGGCCGGCGCCATCATCGCCATGGCGTCGGACATGCGGCTGGCGACGCCGGAGGCGAAGACCGGCTTCCTGTTCACCCGCGTCGGCCTTGCCGGCTGCGACATGGGTGCCTGCGCCATGCTGCCGCGCATCATCGGCCAGGGCCGTGCCGCCGAGCTGCTTTACACCGGCCGCACCATGAGCGCCGAGGAAGGCGAGCGCTGGGGCTTCTACAACCGCCTCGTCTCGGCCGATGCGCTGGAGGCGGAGGCGCTCGGGCTTGCCGCCCGCATCGCCGCCGGGCCGACCTTCGCGCACGGCATTACCAAGACGCAGCTCAACCAGGAATGGTCGATGGGGCTCGAGCAGGCCATCGAGGCGGAAGCCCAGGCGCAGGCGATCTGCATGCAGACCAAGGATTTCGAACGCGCCTACCGCGCCTTCGTGGCCAGGGAAAAACCGGTGTTCGAGGGGGATTAGCGGAGATGGAGGCGCTTCACGGACAAAGGCCGGCGCTGCCCCTCATCCGGTCCTTCGGACCACCTTCTCCCCGCAGGCGGGGAGAAGGGAAGATGGCGGCGACGTTTGTGCTCCCCTCTCCCCGCTTGCGGGGAGAGGGTGAGGGTGAGGGGCGGCGCAAGCCTTTGAACCACAGGGAACCTACCCATGCCTGACCGCACCTTCCTCGACTGGCCGTTCTTCGAGCAGCGCCACCGCGACTGGGCGCAAAAGCTGGAGGCCTGGTGCGCGGCAAACCTGCCGGTGGATCATGGCGACGTCGACGCCGCCTGCCGCGACCTGGTGGCGAGGCTCGGCGAAGCCGGTCTGCTGAAGCCCACCGCGCTCGATACCGCCAATCCAGGCCCGCTCGATGTGCGCACCCTGTGCATCACGCGCGAGACGCTGGCGCGCCACGACGGGCTTGCCGATTTCGCCTTCGCCATGCAGGGGCTCGGCACGGGCGCCATAAGCTTCTTCGGCACCGCCGAGCAGCAGGCGTGGCTCGACCGGACGCGCGCCGGCAAGGCGCTCTCGGCCTTCGCGCTTTCCGAGCCGCGCTCGGGCTCGGATGTCGCCAACATGGACATGACGGCGCGGCGCGACGGCGGCGATTACGTGCTCTCCGGCGAGAAGACCTGGATCTCCAACGGCGGCATCGCCGACCTCTACACCGTCTTCGCGCGCACCGGCGAGGCGCCGGGCGCGAAGGGCATCTCGGCCTTCCTGGTGCCGGCCGACACGCCGGGCCTGACGGTCGCCGAGCGGATCGAGGTGATCGCCCCGCATCCGCTGGCGCGCCTTTCCTTCGAGGATGTGCGGGTGCCGGCCTCGGCCATGATCGGCAAGCCCGGCGAGGGTTTCAAGATCGCCATGTCGGTGCTCGACGTGTTCCGCTCGACCGTCGGCGCGGCGGCGCTCGGCTTCGCACGCCGGGCGCTGGACGAGACCGTCGGGCGGGCGGCGGAGCGCCAGCTCTTCGGCGCGCCGCTCGCCGACCTGCAGATGGTGCAGGGCCACATCGCCGACATGGCGCTCGACGTGGATGCGGCCGCCCTGCTCGTCTACCGCGCCGCATGGACCAAGGACATGGGGGCGCCGCGTGTCACCCGCGAGGCGGCGATGGCCAAGCTCTTCGCCACCGACAAGGCGCAGGAGGTGATCGACAAGGCCGTGCAGATCCATGGCGGAGACGGCGTGCGCCGCGGCCACATCGTCGAGAGCCTCTATCGGGAGATCAGGGCGCTCCGCATCTATGAGGGCGCGTCAGACGTCCAGAAAGTCGTCATCGCACGGCAAACGATAAAATGAGGGTGAACACATGCTCGGACCGACGGGTCATACAGACACATTCGCGCGGGACAACCTCCCGCCCGAGGATCAGTGGCCAAAGTTCCTGCTCGAGGGCTTCGATTACCCGGATTATCTGAATGCCGGCGTCGAGCTGACCGACCGCATGGTCGAGCGCGGCTTCGGCGATCACGTGGCGCTGATCGGCAACGGGCGGCGGCGCACCTACAAGGAGCTGGCCGACTGGACGAGCCGGCTGGCGCATGCGCTCACCGAGGATTACGGCGTCAAGCCGGGCAACCGCATCCTGATCCGCTCGGCCAACAACCCGGCCATGGTCGCCTGTTGGCTGGCAGCCACCAAGGCCGGCGCGGTGGTGGTCAACACCATGCCGATGCTGCGGGCCGGCGAGCTCGCCAAGATCGTCGACAAGGCGGAGATCGGCCTTGCCTTATGCGACACGCGCATCAAGGACGAGCTGGTCGCCTGCGCCAAGGAAAGCCGGTTCCTCAAGCAGGTGGTGGGCTTCGACGGCACGGCCAATTTCGACGCCGAGCTCGACCGCATCGCGCTCGACAAGCCGGTGCAGTTCGAGGCGGTGAAAACCGGCCGCGACGATGTCGCGCTGCTCGGCTTCACCTCGGGCACGACCGGCATTCCCAAGGCGACGATGCATTTCCACCGCGATCTGCTGATCATCGCCGACGCCTATGCGAAGGAGGTGCTGCAGGTGACGCCCGACGACGTGTTCGTCGGCTCGCCGCCGCTCGCCTTCACCTTCGGCCTCGGCGGGCTGGCGATCTTTCCGCTGCGCTTCGGCGCGGCCGCGACGCTGCTCGAAAACGCCTCGCCGCCGAACATGATCGAGATCATCGAGAAATACGGGGCGACGGTCAGCTTCACCGCCCCCACCGCGTACCGCGCCATGATGGCGGCGATGGACAACGGCGCCGATCTTTCCTCGCTGCGGGTCGCGGTGTCGGCCGGCGAGACCCTGCCGGGGCCGGTTTTCGAGGAGTGGACGAAGAAGACCGGCAAGCCGATCCTCGACGGCATCGGCGCCACCGAGATGCTGCACATCTTCATCTCCAACCGCTTCAACGACAGGCACCCGGCCTGCACCGGCCGCCCGGTGACGGGCTATGAGGCGCGGATCGTCGACGAGTCGATGAACGAGCTGCCGCGCGGCGAGATCGGGCGGCTGGCGGTGCGCGGCCCGACGGGATGCCGCTATCTCGCCGACGAGCGGCAACAGGACTATGTGCGCGACGGCTGGAACCTGACCGGCGATTCCTTCTTCCAGGACGAGGACGGCCGGTTCCATTTCGCCGCCCGCTCCGACGACATGATCGTCTCGGCGGGCTACAACATCGCCGGCCCCGAGGTGGAGGCGGCCCTGCTCGCCCATGCCGACGTGCTCGAATGCGCGGTGATCGGCGCGCCCAGCGAGGAGCGCGGCCAGATCGTCGAGGCCTATGTGGTGCTGGTCGAGGGCGTGGCGCGCGACGCGGCGGCGGTGAAGCGCCTGCAGGACCATGTGAAGGCGGTGATCGCGCCCTACAAATATCCGCGTTCGGTCAAGTTCATCGACGCGCTGCCGAAGACGCAGACCGGCAAGATTCAGCGGTTCCGCCTGCGGGAGGGCGAGGGAGAATGAGCGCCGAACGCAACCTCGACGACGAAAGGGCGGCCGACATCAAGCCGCCCATGTCCTACAGCGACTATCTGCATCTGGAAAAGGTGCTCGACGCCCAGGAGCCGTTATCGACGGCGCGGGACGAGCTCCTGTTCATCATCCAGCACCAGACATCCGAACTGTGGATGAAACTGGCGATTTTCGAGATCCGCGCGGCGCGTGCGGCGATCGCCGAGGACAGCCTGCGGCCCGCCTTCAAGATGCTGACGCGCGTGGCCCGCATCTTCGAGCAGCTCAACAGCGCCTGGGACGTGCTGCGCACCATGACGCCCAGCGAATATTCCAAATTCCGCGACGCGCTCGGCCAATCGTCCGGCTTCCAGTCGTGGCAGTACCGGTCGATCGAGTTCCTGGCCGGCAACCGCAACCTTGCGATGCTGAAGCCGCATTCCGACCGGCCGGAGATCACCGCCCGGCTGGAGGAGATCCTTGGCGAGCCGAGCCTCTATGACGAGGCGCTGCTGCTCCTGGCGCGGCAGGGCTTCGACATCGGCGCCGACGCCTCGCGCACCGACTGGCGCGAGCGACGCCAGCCGGACGAGCGGGTGCAGGCCGCCTGGAAAGCCGTCTACGCCAGGCCCGACGAGCACTGGGCGCTCTACGAACTGGCCGAGAAGCTGATCGATTTCGAGGATTATTTCCGTCGCTGGCGCTTCAACCACGTGACGACGGTGGAGCGCATCATCGGCCTGAAGCGGGGAACCGGCGGCACATCGGGGGTTTCCTATTTGCGCAAGATGCTGGATGTGGAACTATTCCCAGAGCTTTGGCGGGTGAGGACGGAGATGTGAGGCGATGATGATCGGCCGCCGAGCCGGCCCCTCACCCTCACCCTCTCCCCGCAAGCGGGGAGAGGGAGGCATAGACGTCGCAACCGTCCTCCTTCTCCCCGCCCGCGGGGAGAAGGTGCCGGCAGGCGGATGAGGGGCAGACACCTGCCC
>NZ_JANKOF010000034.1 GCF_024655565.1 Nitratireductor sp. ZSWI3
GCCGGAGGCCGCGTCGTAGACGCGGCCGTCCCCGTTGGCCTCGACGCCCATATCGAAATGCAGAAACTCGTCCTGCACCACATATTCGGGCGTCGCCCCGGCCGGCGACAGGGCGCTGGCGTCGAGGATGGCGTCCTGGTTGCCGCCCAGATAGCCGGAAAAGATGGTGCGCACCTTGCCGACATTCACCTGCGGCAGCCGGCGCAGCGACTTGCGCATGTTGTGGGGCATGAAATAGACGGACGGGCAGCCCGTCGGGCGGACGAAGGAGAAGCC
Source organism: Nitratireductor sp. ZSWI3 (assembly GCF_024655565.1). Lineage (GTDB taxonomy): Bacteria > Pseudomonadota > Alphaproteobacteria > Rhizobiales > Rhizobiaceae > Nitratireductor. The sequence goes on from NZ_JANKOF010000034.1 coordinate 277, forward strand.
CTGATCCTTCAGGAAACCCGCCGTCTCGTGGCCACGGGTGAGGAAATAGTGCTCCCTCTCCTTGAGCACCCTGAGAAGCCGCTTGGTGCCTTCCGGCAACTGGTTTTCCAGATCCTTGCGGTTCTGCAGGCCGATGCCCAGCATCACCACCGGCATCTTGAGCTGCGCCAGCACCTCGGCCTCCGCGTCGGCCGACAGGCCCTTGCGCAGGAGATTGGCGCAGGTGAACACGCAGATGTCGAAATTCTTGTTGAACTCCTCCAGCCCCACGCCGTTCTTGCAGCTGTTGTGGAGATGCCAGAACGGGACCTGCCTGGCATGCGGGGCAAGCGCCCGCAGCGCCCCCTCGCCGATCAGGTAGTTGCCCGTGTTGCTGATGTTGCGGAGTTCCTGGAGGAACTCGTCCTTTGTCTCAGGCTGCTTCTGCCGCTCCGAATAGGAAACGGCCAGTCCGTGCGCGCCATTGGCGAGGCGCGTGTAGTGACCGGGGACGCCCGTGACGAGGATTCTTGGAGGCATGCAAATCGACCTTTCTTACTCTTGCTACCGGCCGGGCGCCTCAGCCTGCGATGGCGATTCCGGGGGCGGTTGTCTCGCGGTCCCGCAGCATGGTGGCGCGGGACAGGGATGCGTTGCTCACCGAGCCGTCGCACCAGGCGATGAACTCGGAGAAGGAAGAATTCCAAGAACGCCGCGCCGCCGTTCTCAGGCAGCCCTCCATGAGAGGCGCCAGCTTGCGGCGGTTGGCTGCCAGGTCCTTGATGACCGCGACGACGTCGCCGATGACCTGGGCATCGGCGGTGGAGCGGATCAGCAGCCCGTCCTCGCCGTCGGTGATCAGTTCGTCGACGGCGCCGACCGCGGTCGCGACGGGCACGCAGCCGAGCTGCTGCGCCTCGGTGATCATCAGGGGAGCGCCCTCCCAGCGTGACGGCATGATGAGGACGTCGGCCCAGCCGAGCGCCTTGATCAGGTCCTTGCTGGCGAAGACCGGCGGACGCACATCGACATCGAGGTCCTTGAGGCGGTCCGACCAGGAGACCGTCGAATCGGCAAGGATCTCGCCGCCGATCGCCCTCGCATCGAAGGGCACGCGCGCCGCCCGCAACTGAGCGATCGCCGCGGCCAGGCGGTCGATGCCCTTCTGCTGGTCGAGCCGGCCCATGTAGAGCACCCGCAACCGGTCGTCCTTGCGCTCGATGCGCCGCACCGACAGAACCTCGCTCAGCACCTTCGGCGGCACCGAGAAGCTTGCCCCGTTGGGCACCGTGAAGACCTTTTCGAAGGGAACGCCGTAACTGTGCAGATAGGTCTTGAGCTGCTCGGAGCAGGTCAGGAAGGCATCGTAGCAATGCTCGTGGGCGATCGCCGCGAAGGGCTGGCCGGCCGGCCGCTTGAAGGGCGTGTTGTCGACCACGTGGAGATAGCAGGCCGTGCGCGTGCCTTCCGACCGCAACCGCGCGATCAGCGGGTGCATCGCCATCACGTGGTTGTTGATGACCAGGTCGAAGCCGGAAAGCAGGCCCTTCAGCGCCTCCCAGTCGACCGGATGCTGCTCCGAGATGAAATCATGCCCGATGAAGGAGCCGGAACCGCCCCAGACGGGAACGCCCTCGCGCCAGAAGTGGATGTAGTCGAAGCTCGCGTCGAACTCGTCGATCACGTCCATACGCGCGTTGCCGAGCACGAACAGATGGGTTTCGTAACCGGCGGCCTTCAACTCGCGCGAGGCGGCGTAGACCACCTTTTCGGCACCGCCGAAGGAGGCGTTCGGCACCAGCAATGCGGCAGTGCGCTTGCCCGCCTCATTGTGCCCGAGCGGCAGGACGGGCGAGCCGCCCAGCTCCTTGCGCAAGGCCTTGTGCAGTTCCGTGTAGGGAACGAGCCGCGCCGGGCGCCAGGTCCAGCGCTTGCCCGCCGTGCGGCGCAACGGGCTGGTCGCAACGGCGTTCACGCAATTGATCATCGCCTGCTGCGGGGAGATGAGAGAGCGGCGCGGCAGCGTCCTTGGAAAGGGAAAGCGCACCTTCACGACACCCAGTGTCGGCCAGACCTGCTCGTTGCCGATGGAGCCGAACCAGTCCAGCGCGCCGTTCTGGATCACGTCGCGGACGAGCGAGCTCGACAGGAAGATGAGGTCGGCCGGCGCAACGTTCTGGGCGCCGGCATCGTGGAGCGTCGGCTCGATCGTGCGCTCGTTGGCGTTGTTGCGCAGCTGGACGAACACGACGTTCGTCTTCTCGCTGAGGCGCTCCAGATGGGCAAGCAGGCCGGGCAGCATGCGCGACCGCTGCAGCAGGTCGAGCGTGTTGCCGCTGCCGGCCATCATGAAAGGCGGGAAATGCACATTGTCGGGCTCGCTGATGCATGCCCAGAACGCCGGGATGACGTCGTCGAGGCTGAGCATCCTGCGCGGCTTGGTCGGATCCGTGAAGAAGGAGATCGCCGCATCCTCCGTCCGCACGAAGGCGTAGCGCGGAGCTTCCTCGTGCTCGAAATCGACCAGCATCGGGCGCTGGAACAGCGCCTTGTGCCGGCTTCGCAGGAAGCTGACGGAGGCCGCGCGGTCGCGGTTCGCCTCCTTGAAGCGGCTTTCCGCCCTCAGGCGGTACTCGAAGGTCGTGTCGTGGCAGGGAACGCCCACAAAGCCGTTTTCGATGCAGGAGAGCCAGAACTCCCAATCCTCGAAGCCGTTCTGACGGTCGTCGTTGAAGCGGACGCCGGAGCGGAACACGTCGATGGAGATCATCGAGCCCGTGTCGCAGATATTGTCGGTGATGCAGTGGACGAGGCGCGAGTAGCGATTGCCATAATGCGCGCGCCAGCTCACCGAGAAGGTGTCGATGTTGGTGTAGACCCAACCCGCACCGCTCTCCACCAGCCTGTGGTAGAGCGTCTCCACCGTTCCCGGCACCACCCGGTTGTCGGCGTCGAGGAAATAGACGGCCTTGGCCTCCGGCAAGTGCTCGAGCACATGGTCGATGGCCCTGTTGCGGGCGGCGCCCGGTCCGGCATTGGCGCCGAAGATCACGTGGATGTCGGGGTGGGCGGCCGCATAGAGCAGGAGTTGATCGAAGGTTTCCCGCCGCGGATCGCCGTCGACCGAGACGACGATGGCGATCCGGCAACCCGAGAGGTTCGAGGCGAGCGCCGATTCAATCGCCTCGAGAGCGAGAGCCGCATGGCCGTAAAGCGGCATGGCGATGGCGACGAGGTCCGGGCGCTTGTCCTTGCTAGACATGCAGCGCCTCCCGGCGATCCTGCTGCACCGATTGCTTCACCAGGCGGAAGCCCGACACCTTGAGCCAGGAGAAATCGACGGATTCGCCGACCGCACGGCTGAGGATCATCAGGTCCATGGGACCGCTCAACGGCTCGTCGAGCTGCATGTTGATGTTGACCGGACTGTCCGGCCCCACCTCCCGCCAGCCGCTGAAGAAGGTGGTGGGGCTCGCCGAATCGCGACGCGCGATTTCGGCCACTTCGGCGCGTGGATTGGAGTTGGCAGGCGCCAGAAGCAGGCTGACCGCGGCCGGCGCACCTTCGCTGTGGTCGATGACCGCGCTGGCCGAAAACGATGTGGTGCCGGGCTCCACCGCGCGGATGATGGCGCCGGCGGAAATGCCGGACGGCAGCGGATGGCAGACGACGGCGTTTTCATGCTCGAGGAAACGGATCGTCTGGAATTCGGGAACGATGGGGCTGACCGAAACGTCGATGATCTGCCTTAAGAGATCGATCGGTAACCGGTAGTCCTCGATGAACTGGCCGTCGAGCAGCGCCGTCGGCGCGATCATGTTGGGGACGGGAGACGGCTTGACGCCGGGCACGCCGGTGTAGACGCGGAACGCCAGCGGACGAAGATCGAGATCGGGATGCGGATGCTCGGAACTGGCCGTATAGCGCTCGCTGGCGATCGGATGGCCGAGCGACAGGCCGACAGTCTCCGCCCCGCCGGCGGAGATGCGCAGACGCAGCGTCTTGCCGCCGCCACCGCAGGATTGCGGCAGGGCGAGATAGTTCCAGTCCGCCGCGAGATCACGGAACGGGACCACCCATTCGGCAACCCCCTCGCCGGTCTCCACATAGGAGAGCGAGACGACGAGTTCGCCGCCGTCCTTGGGCACGGAATGCATGTGCAGCGCGATGCCAGCGACGCCATGGCTCGACACCGGGAGGAGCTGCTCGACGCCGGCAGTCGCCAGGAGATGGCCGATGCCCTCGTCGCGCGGATCGACATAGGGATCGTGGGCGAAGATCTCGGCCACCGGCTCCCAATTGCGCGCCTGGAAGGCATTTTCGAGAGCACGGTAGTTCTCGAGCAGGGTTTCCCGCTCCCGCCGCAGCATGGCGAGCTCCGACGTCACCGACGCCGTGAAGGACGAGAGACGGCCGACACCGCCCTCCAGGAGAGCGGCGATCAAGGCGCAGCTTTGCGCGCCATTCTTCGCATCGAGGCGCTGAAGGGGAACGTCCGGAATGGTTCCCAGCGAGCGGATCGCCGCCAGATCCTGCTTCAGATCGGCCTCGGCGGCATCGGAGAACGCCACGGCAAGCAGCGGAAAAATATCCTGGAGGACTGCCTTGGTCCGCGCATCGGCATCGAAGAAGAACACCAGATGCTCTATGGCGGTGCCTTCAATGCTTGACCGATCCCGCTCGGACGCCACAACCAGCCGTCGTCTCGACGGCACCTGCCTCACACCAGAAGACATTAAATCCCGCATCGTCCTTGTTAACTGAATGGTTTTGACATGAATAATCGTCACATAATTCAGAGAAATGTGGCGGATTGCGGAGAACGTAACAACGATTTTTGCAGCGCACAATCAAAAAATATTATGAAAATTTAATGACATGCCGTAACTGTACTTCAAATTTTGAAGTATCATTTGAAATCAAGCCAAGAGACTGAAATCTAACCCTTCACCACCGCTTCGATCAGGGCGCGCTGCCGCTTGAGGCAGTCGTCGAGCCGGAAATCCTTCTCGATCGTCAGGCGTGCGGCCGTCCGCATCGCGTGATGCGCCTTCGGGCTCTTCAACGCCCCCAAAACCGCCTCGGCCAGCGCGTCCGTATCGAAGAACGGCACGAGCAGGCCATTGTCGCCGGAGCGGATCACCTCCTGCACCGGCGCCGTGTCCGAGCCGATGACCAGCGCGCCGCAGGCCATGGCTTCGAGCACCGACCAGGACAGCACGAACGGATAGGTGAGATAGACATGCGCCAGCGATATGCGGAACAACTGCCGCAACACCGCGTGAGGCACCGGTCCCGGGAAAAGCACCCTCTCCTTCGGGATGTCGAGCGAAGCCAGGAGATGATCCTTCCAGGCTCCACCTCCCGGTGGCGGGCGGCCATAGCTGACGCCGTTGCCGCCGACGAAGACGAACAGCGCATCGGGATGCCGGCGCAGCACCTTGGCAGCGGCTTCCAGCGCCTGCGGAAAGCCGCGATAGGGCTCGAGGTCGCGCGCCGCGAAGGTGACGATCGGCGGATCTCCCGCCTTCAGCACGCGCCCGTCGGGCAGCTTGAGGGAGGCGGCAGGGTCGGGTCGGAAACGCTCCGTGTCGATCCCCTCGTGGCAGACGGCAATGCGCCGCCTGGCCTCGGCTGGATAGAGGCTTTTCTGCCAGCGGGTCGGGCTGATCCCGCCATCCATAGCCTCCAGCGACAGAAGTTGCGCAACGTTGCGAAGCCGCATCCGCTTGCGGGTGTCGAGATCGGCTTCCTCGCCGGAAGCAAAGCCGATGTCGGCGCCTTCCGCCCGGTAGAAGAATTCGCAATATCCAAGGGCCGGCGCCCGCGGCAGCACGTCCTTGACGAACATCATGCTGCCCCAGCCGATATGGCCAATGACGAGATCGGGCGGCTGCCCTTGTCCGCTCATGGCATCGAGCGTCTCCGCGACGCGATGGCCGATGCGGACATGATGGTCGGCGACTCCGAGATGCCTTGCCATGCGCGCGTCCGGCCGCGGGCCGGGCTCGGCCCGGTGGCGAACGACGCGAATTCCCGGTATCCGCTGATCCACCGTCTCGGTGATCAGGCTGACTTCATCGCCCGCACTGGCGAAATGGGAAGCCAAGGCGGCGAACTGGCCGTAGCCACGCCGATGAACGAACGCAACATGCATACTGACACTCTCGGCCCTGCACCGGGATCAACCGGCGGACGGCATCAGATCCCGTACCGCGCGGCATTGCCCCAGATGACCTCGAGCCGATGCAGCGTGTGGAAGGCGATCTCAAGATTGCGCCGATCCTCGTCACCTTGCGTGAGAACGCGCTCATAGGCGTTTGCCGCATCGCGCAAATCCGCGCAGAGCTTGCTGCCCTTCTTGGTCAGCCGGATGCGGGCGGACCGCTTGTCCCGCTGGGAAGCAACGCGATCGATGTAGTCGCCATCGGCCAGTTGCTTCAGATAATAGGAGATGTTGGATCCCACATAGTGACCGCGATCCAGCAGGTCTCCGACGGACAATTCCATATCGCCGATGGCGAGGAGAACCATCGCCTGAGCAGGGCCGATGTCGTCGGCGCCGAGCCGCGTCAGCTCCGCTCGTAACAGGCCTGAGAAGCGTCTGCTCGCCCGCTCCATCATGCGCGCCAGCTCGAAATAGCTCACAAGCGGATTGCTGCCGGTTTGCTTATGCCCGCTATGGTTGAGAGCTTCGCGAGAGGTCTCGCGTCCAGATCGGGGCTTTATCAAATCTTCAGAATCCATGAATGGATAAAGAAGTTTCGGACTCATCCATCTCTCCATTTAGGACATACTTCAAATCTTGAAGTAATATTTCAGACAGCTCCCCCGTCCTCAAAACCCCTAAATTGAGAAGTCACCTTTTTTATGTCATATTCGCGGAAGAAATATTTACTACTCTTCCGGAAACGAACAGATTGACCCTCCATTGACCAAAGCTGCGCTATCTCTAGGCAAATCGCCCATGCGTGATACTCGTCGAAAATCAGCAAATGGCAAGGGCGAAAATAGCCGACAAACTATTTCCGGCAACGCCCTCAATCCCAGGTTGCTCATTTTGCAGGCACGCCGTATCTTCCTGATGGCGCTTCTTTATGCGGGCCTGCTTAGCGCCTGCACAACGCTGCTGCAACTCACGGTACCTCTCTATATGTTGCAGGTGCATGACAGGGTGCTGAACAGCCAGAGCACCGACACGCTGATCATGCTCACCGTTCTGGCGCTCGGCGCGCTCGTCGTCTTCGGCGTCCTCGAGTACATCCGTGCCCTCTCCTTCCAGGCGATGGGCGGCGCAATGGTGCGCTGGCTCAACCTTCCGGTCCTGACCGCCGCGGTGCAGGCCTCCGTGGACCAGGGCCTCTCGCGCGCAACGCAGTCGCTCCGCGACCTGACGGAGCTGCGCAGCTTCCTCACCTCCTCCGCCGTCAGCGCACCGCTCGACGCGGCCTGGTCGCCGATCTTCCTCGGCGTCCTGTTTCTCCTGCATCCGGTTTACGGCCTGATCGGCTCGGTCGCCGTGGTGCTGCTCCTGTGCTGCGGCCTGGTGACCGACCTGCTCACGCGGCGGCTCATGAAAGAGGCAAATCAGGCTAATATTGAGGCAGTCTCGAAAGTCGGTGCGACATTACGTCACGCCGAAGCCATCGAGGCGATGGGCATGCTGCCTGCACTTGCCAGGCGCTGGCGCACCATGCAGGTGAACGCCCTCGGTCTCCTGGAGGCCGGCGGCAGCCGCGCCCGCGCCATGACCTCGATCACCCGCAGCCTTCGCTTCTCCATCCAGGTGTTCGTGCTGTGCATGGGCGCCCTGCTCGTCATGGAACAGGCCATCACACCGGGCACGCTGATGGCCGCCACCGTCCTCATCGGGCGCCTGCTCCTGCCTTTCGATTCGGTGATCGAGAACTGGCGGCAATGGGTAAACGCCACGGCGAGCTGGCGGCGCATCGAAGCTGCGCTCAACGAGGATCTTGCCGTGCGCCAAAGCATGCCGACCCCGCGCAGCGAGGGCGACCTGGTGGTCGACAAGCTGATCTATGCGGTTCCGGGTCTCGACGTGCCGATCATCAAGGGCATCTCCTTTTCCCTGTCGCCCGGCGAGGTGCTGGGGGTCGTCGGCCCGTCCGCAGCCGGCAAGTCGACACTGGCCCGACTTCTCGTCGGCATCGCCAAGCCCACCTCGGGCGGCGTCTTCCTCGACGGCAACAACGTCTATCTGTGGGAGCGCGGCTCCTTCGGCTCGGTGGTCGGCTATCTTCCGCAATCCGTCTCGCTGCTCGAAGGCACGATCCGCGAGAACATCGCGCGCATGGAGGAAAGCGACCCGCACCAGGTGCTCGAGGCGGCCCGCCTCGCCGACGTGCACGACATGATCGGACGCCTGCCGCGCGGCTATGATACGCCGGTGGGCGACGGGCACCTGACGCTTTCGGGCGGCCAGAGGCAGCGCATCGCCCTTGCCCGCTGCCTCTACAACCGGCCGCGGCTGATCGTGCTCGACGAGCCCAACGCAAACCTCGATGCGATCGGCGAGCGGGCGCTCATCCGCGCCATCGAGCATGCGCGACGGGACGGAGCGATCATCGTCATGATCGCCCATCGCCCAACCATCATGCAGGCGGCCGACAAGCTGCTGGTCCTGGAGAACGGCCGCATCTCGCAGTTCGGACCGCGCACCGACGTGGTGGCGTCCATCATGCCCGGCGATGCGCCGCGGGAGGTTGCAGCATCATGACGACAACCGGAAAACACGTACCGGCCCGCACCGACGCGCGACGCGGCATGGAGGCGATGCGTGGTGCCGGCGCCCGGCTGCCGGCACCGATCCCGGCCCACCAGCCGGTCGACGCGGTCGAACTGGAGCTGCGCGAGATGGGTGCCCATTCGCCGCTGCGGCGTCTGGTGATCGCCGGCGTGACGACAGTCGTCATCGCCTTCGGCGGTTTTCTCGGCTGGGCCTTCGCCACGGAACTCAGCAGCGCCGCCGTCGCCATGGGCACGGTGATTGTCGATTCGAAGCGCAAGACGGTGAGCCATTTCGAAGGCGGCATCCTCAGCCGCCTGCTCGTCCAGGAAGGCGATGCGGTGAAAGCCGGCCAGCCGCTGATGAAGCTCGACGACACGCGGGCCCGCTCGGACGTGCAATCGCTGCAGGCGCGGCGCATCGGCCTGACGGCGAAGCTTGCCAGGCTGCGCGCCGAACAGGCCGGAGCGGAGGAGATCTCCTTCCCCGAGAACCTGGCCGACGGTGACGCGGCGGCGGCGAGCGATGCCGTAACGGCCGAACGCGCCTTCTTCGACAAGCGCAAGGAATCTCAGAAGGGTCGGATCGACGTTCAGGAGAAGACCATCGAGGAATTTGCCGAACAGGCCAAATGGCTCGCCGTGCAGGTCGAGGCGACGGACCGGCAGATCGAACTGATCAACACGCAGCGCGATGCCATCTCCCGCCTCGTCGACAAGGGGTTCGCCCAGCGCTCCAAGCTGATCGAGATCGACACGCAGCTCAGCCAGCTCGCCAGCACGCGCGGCGAACTGGCCGGCGACCTGGCGCGGGCGGAAAAGGCCAAGGCCGGCGCCGAACTCACGCTGACCGGTCTTGCCAGCCAGTTCCAGTCGGAGATCGCCGGCGAGATCACCACCGCCCGCGTGGAGCTATCCGACGTGCAGGAACAGCTGATCAAGGCGCGCGACGTCCTCAACCGGCTCGAAATCCGCTCGCCGCAGGCCGGCATCGTCACCAACATCCGCCTGCGCACGCCCGGCAGCGCCGTCACGCCGGGCGAGCCGCTGCTCGACATCGTTCCGGAGAACGAGCCGATGGTCGTCGAGATGCGCGTCAACCCGCGCGACATCGACAGTGTCGGCGTCGGGTCGAAGACGCAGATCAGGCTGACCTCCTACAATCAGCGCTCGCGCCTGCCGCTCGACGGAGAGGTCGTCTATGTGGCCGCCGATCAGTCGGTGGACGAGAAGTCCAACACGGCCTATTTCGTCGCCCGCGCGCAGATCGGGCCGCAATCGATGGCAGCCAATCCGGACGTGCAGCTCTATCCCGGCATGCCCGCCGAAGTGCTGATCGTGCACAAACCACGCCAGGCGATCGACTATCTTCTTTCGCCCATTACGAGAAGCTTCAATCGCGCTTTCCGCGAAGATTGAGCGAGCTCCATTCATGATGGTAATTTATTTCAAATCTTGAATTGATTTACCGTCAGTAATGGCACATTGTTTGTTAAAGCAATATTACAGGCCATCAAAAATATCACGTTTTATGCTTCCATAATTCACTTTTTGACCAATAAGTACGATAGTTTTACGCCTCGCTGCTGTTGATTTCCTTTTTATTGCAGCGCACACTAACGGCGCATGGTGGCTGGCCCGTGCCGGTGATGCATGCATGCAACGAGGAATAGGAGAAGCAGATGGCCACTTTGGAAGGCGGCGCCTACGACGACGCTCTTTTCGGCTCCCGCTTTGATGATTTTATCCGCGGCAATGCCGGGGATGACTTTATCAACGGCGACAAGGGAGACGATGTCTTATTCGGTGACGAAGGGGATGACTACATCCTCGGCGGAAAGGGTGACGATGTCCTCAGCGGCGGCTGGGGCAACGACCTTCTTTTCGGCGGCAAGGGGGACGACGTCCTCCTCGGCGGCCGGGGAGAGGATCTCCTGGACGGCGGCAAGGGCGACGACGTCCTGATGGGCGGCGCCGGCAACGATGTGCTGAATGGCGGTGCCGGCGACGACACGCTCGTCGGCGGCCAGGGCAGCGACGTCTTCGTCTTCGACGGCGGCGGCGGCAATGACGTCATTCTCGACTTCACGGCCGGCGAGGACATGCTGCAGATATCGAAGGATATCAACGGCCTCGATATCAGCTCGGCGGAAGACCTCGCTTCGCGGGTCACGCAGGTTGGCGGCAATGTCGTGATCGATCTCGGCCACGGCGACACGCTCACCCTCGTCAATGCCGATGCCGAAGACATCCAGGCAAACCCCGACAGCTACTTCACGGTCCACTGACCCTGAAGCGGGCGCCCCGCCTCCTCCCGCGGGGCGCCCTTCCTCCTTTGCTCGTCCAGAGAGGTAGCGTGTGAGTTTCGACCGTTCGAGCGGCGCTGGCGGTGACTATCAGAACGCTCAGGCCTTCCGGCTTTGTTCGGACGTCGCCGTCGTTGTCTGGGACCTGCCCCGGCAGGCCCCCACCGCAACCCGATGCACCCTCGCCGCGCAGCGGCAGCCGGTTCCCCTTGTCAGCCTCATGCTGCCGCTCACCGACGGCCGGCGGCGCATCCTGTGGGCCATGCGCACCGGCGAGACCGCCGAAGAGCTGGAGATCCAGGCCGGCGGCGCCGACACCCTGCAGCGTCTCGTTCTCGAGCCGGTCACCGATCTGCCGCCGGTCGATCTGGACGACCTGTTCGCGTCCCTCGCGCCCGAAGGCAGAATCAAGTTTCTGAACAATCTCCTGTCGACCTGGCGAAGCGCGTTCCGCCTCTCACGGGATCAGATATTCGCCAGCGTCGTGCGCGATGCCGTCTTCACCCTGATGCCGGCGCCCCGACCGGCGCGGGTTGCCTGCCGGATGGTGGAGAAAGACTACCTCCTCGAGACCAGCGTCGATGCGGCGCTCGCCGAGATCAGCGCCGTCTACGCCGTCGCGGAGGGGTCCGTCGCGCCGCTGCCGGCCAGATATGTGATGAACGGTGGAGCGGCTTCGACATGGCGGCACTGCCACCTTCTCATCGAGGCGTCCCGCCCGCCCTCTTCCCCTTTGCTCCTGATCCTGCAGGGCAAGAAGGGAATCGCAGTCCGCGAACTGCTCGATGCTCCGGCGCGGGTTCCCGATTTCCAACAATGGTGGTCGCAGGAAAAGCGCCCGCCGGAGCTGCGCGAGTTCGTCGTCCGGCAGCTTTCGCAGCGCTCCGACAGCGGCACCGCAGCGGCGGTCGACCTGCAGTTGCGCGCGCCCCTGCCGGCGCGCCGCATCGCCAAATCGTCGGCCCATCCGGGCGCCGAGGTCGACCTTGCCGTCGCCAGCAGCGGCGGCCTCCTGGCAGGCGGCTGGACCCACGATCCGGCGTCCTCCCTCGCCGGCGTCGATTTCCTGAAGGAGGACGGGAGCACCGTCGCGCTGGACCGGCTCTGGTACGAGTACCCCGGCTGGGCGCGCATGGCGACGGATGCTCCCAAGACCGAGGTGACGGGCTTCGTCGCCTGGCTGCCGCTGAAGGAACCGGTCGGCGCCCTGCTTCAGCCGCGCTTCCAGCTGCGGCTCAAATCCGGCACGGTGAAGCCGCTGATCCCCAACCCTCAGCCTGTCGAGCCGGCGGCGCAGCGGGCGCGCATCCTGCGCGCCGTGCCGCCCCAGCACGCGATCGACCAGACGTTCAAGGACATCCTGGCCCCCGCCCTTCAGGAGACGGAGCGCCGGCTGGGCGAAAGCGTCGCCGTCCGCCGGACCAAGGATTACGGGCTGCAGCAGAAGGCACCGCTCGTCTCCATCGTCGTGCCGCTTTATCGGGTGCTCGATTTCCTGCGTTTCCAGATGTCCGCCATGGCGACAGATCCTTGGCTGGTCGCCAATGCCGAGCTCATCTACGTGCTCGATTCACCGGAGATCCAGGACGAGACGGAGCATCTCCTCGGCGGCCTGCACCTCTTGCACGGCCTGTCGATGAAATTCGTCGTCATGAACCGCAACAGCGGATATGCGCGGGCCTGCAACGCCGGTGCGCGGCATGCGCGCGGCACCATCCTGGTGATGCTCAACTCCGACGTCGTGCCGTGCGCGCCCGGCTGGCTGCAGCCGCTGTCGAACGCCCTCCTGGAGCGCAAGAAGCTCGGCGCGGTCGGGCCGAAACTCATCTTCGAGGACGGCTCACTGCAGCATGCCGGGCTCTATTTCGCCCGCGACCACCGCGGCACCTGGCTGAACCATCACTTCTACAAGGGCATGCCCGGTCACTATGGACCGGCACAGGAGGCGCGGGACGTTCCCGCCGTCACCGGCGCCTGCCTCATCACCCGCCGGGACATTTTCGAGCTCGTCGGCGGCTACACCGAGGACTACGTGATCGGCGATTACGAAGACAGCGACCTGTGCCTGAAGATCCGCCAGATCGGCTTCCAGATTTCCTACGAGCCGGCGGCGAGCCTCTACCATTTCGAGCGCCGTTCGATCCGCCGCAGCGACGACTACATGCGCGGCGTGGCGAGCCAGTACAATGCCTGGCTGCATGGGCAGCGCTGGAACGCCGACATCGGCGAACTGATGACACGTTTCCTCGGCGAAGCCGCCGACGAAACCATAGCCCCCTTCAATCCCGGCAAGACAGCGAGGAGTGCCGCATGAGCGAGGTCGTTGTCCTGCGCAAGAAGAAGCGCGAGGTCATGCCGCCGGTCGATGAGGAACGGGTGCGCTGGCTGACGCAAGCGGTGCTCAACAACCGCTTCCTGCCGCAGCCGGGCGCCGACACCGTCTTCGTCGGAGATGGCGATTTCCGGTCGATCGGCGCCGAGTATCTCGGCCATTTCATCCGCCTCGGCGGGCTGACGGCAGAAAGCCGCGTGCTCGACATCGGCTCGGGCATCGGCCGGATGGCCGTTCCCCTGACGCAGTATCTCGACCCTGAGAAGGGCGGCTATTGCGGCATCGATCCCGTCCGCTCGGGCATCACCTGGTGCCAGGAGGCGATCAGCCCCGTCTATCCGAACTTCCGCTTCGAGCATCTCGACATCGCCCATGCGCTCTACAATCCCAAGGGCGCGATCAGCGGCCGGACGCTGAAGCTGCCCTTTCCCGACCGGCAATTCGATTTCGCCATCATGACCTCGGTCGTCACGCATCTGCCGCCCGACGAGGTGATCGTCTATGTGCGCGAGGTCGGCCGGCTGCTGAAGCCCGGCGGACGGCTGTTCATGACGGCCTTCGTCGTCGATCGCGTCGCCGAGGCCAACGAGAACGGCAGGAGGGATGCGCGGCTGGCGTTCCGCCGCTACCGCAACGGGCCGTGCTGGCTCGTGCCCGAATTGCCGCCGCTTGCCGCCGTCGGTTTCGACGAGGGCTTCCTCGACCGGGTGCTTGCCCAGGCCGGCCTCGCCGTCATGCGCAAGTCGCGCGGCCACTGGCGCGGCGAGAGCGCTGCGCATTATCAGGACGTGTTCGTCGCCGAGCATCGCGGGGAGCGCAGATGAGCCAGCGGATCCTCGTCGCCGCGCACAACCACCCGTCCCTGCATCCCGGCGGCACGGAGATCTTTGCGCACGACCTGTTCCACGCCTACAAGCGGATGGGGCACCAGGGACTGTTTCTCGGCGCCACCAACCAGATCCACCGCGAGGCGCGACCGGGCACGAGCTTCCAGGGGATCGGCACGGAGGGCGACGAGGTTCTCCTGTGGTCCGGCCATTTCGACCGCTTCTACATGAGCCAGATCGACCTTTACGGCGTCGTCTCGGACGTCGTCGAGCTGCTGCGCGATTTCCGGCCGGACGTGGTCCACCTCCACCACCTGCTGCTGCTCGGCGCCGAATTTCCCCACATCGTGCGCCGAACGCTGCCCGACTGCCGCATCGTCATGACGCTGCACGACTATTATCCCATCTGCCATCATGACGGGCTGATGGTGCGCCCGGGCACCCGGGAACTGTGCCATGCGGCAAGCCCGGACCGGTGCCATGCGTGTTTCAAGGACATTCCGCTCGACCGCTTCGCGCTGCGCAAGCGCCACCTGACTGCACTGCTGAGCACGGTGGACCGCTTCGTCTCGCCGAGCCATTTCCTGCGCCAACGCTACATCGAATGGGGACTGCCGGAAGAAGCGATCAGCGTCATCCCGAACGGATTGCCGCCCCGCCCGGCACCGACCGCCGGCAAGCGCCCGGACGATGGGCGCCCGGTCTTCGGTTACTTCGGCAACCTCAATCCCTGGAAGGGAATCCCCGTCCTGCTCGAAGCGGCGCGCCAGCTGATCGACGACGGCGTCGACTTCGAGCTGCGGGTCCATGGCGGCGCACCGTTCCAGAGCGAGACCTTCCTGGAGGAGATCGAGCGCCTGTTCGCGGCGACCGCCCCGACGGTGCAGCAGCGCGGGCCTTACCGGCGCGAGGACATCGGCAATCTGGTCGCCGCCGTCGATTGCACCGTGGTGCCGTCCATCTGGTGGGAGAACGCGCCTCTGGTCATCCAGGAAGCGCAGGCGCAGGGCCGGCCCGTCGTCACCAGCGCCATCGGCGGCATGGCCGAGCTTATCGAAGACGACATCAACGGGCTGACGGTGCCGCCGAACGACCCGCGTGCGCTGGCCAACGCCATCCGGCGCCTCGCCGAGGAGCCGCAACTGCGGCAGCGCCTTTCCGGCAACGCGCGCACGCCCGACGACATCGACACGTCCGCCCGACGCTATCTGGACCTCATCAGGTCGATCGCGCGGGACCACACCGAAGCAGCATAGGAAGTTCCCGCAATGCCAGACGTTGCAGAAGCCCTTAAAACGAAGGCCGCCCCCGAGCAGGACAATGTCCAGCCCATGAAGGGGCGCGTCGACGCGATCGACCAGGGACGGCTCTATGGCTGGGCCTTCGATCCGGGCGAGCCGGGCGCGCGGCTCGGCATCCGGGTCCTGCAGGGCAGCCAGGTGATCGCCGAGACGGTGGCCGACCGCAACCGCGCCGATCTGCGCCGCAACGGCATCGGCGACGGCAACCACGCCTTCGAGATCCTGCTGCCGGAAACCGCCCTCGCCCGTCCGGCGGAGCTCGTGGTGGTTGCCCGCAACGGCAAGGGCACGGAAGAAAAGCTGCGCGTGCCCAATGCCGACGAGCAGGCCGCCGAGGCGCTGATCGCCGCTCCCCTCACCCAGGTTCTCGACAAGCTCGACCTGCTGATGGCCGCTCAGCGCCAGTTGCAGGTGTCGCAGCGCTCTTTCCTGCGCGCACAGCAGATCGACCAGACCGGAGAAGAGACCCAGACCGTCGGGCTGATGGAGATCAGCGATTCCATCGAGGGGCTGGGGACGGAGATCGGCCAGCGGCTGAACGAGCTCGACGTTCATCTGATGCGGCTCGACGGCGTCATCGGCGGCATGGAGGACAAGATAACCGACCTGCAGAAGCGCTCGGGCAGCGATCTCAAGCCCGTGCTTCTCCTGCTGTTCGTGCTCGTCGGTTTTGCGGCCGGCGCCGGTCTGGCGCTTTTCGCGACCGTCTGAAGGCAAGGAGCGCTCGTTCATGCTCGACACCAAGCGGGACAATGCGGCGACACAGCCGCCGGAGGCAGGGCCCGTTGCCCGCGCCAGGACCATGCGCCCCGGCAAGGTCGTCGCCTGTCCGATCGATGACACGCTGCTTCTCCTCCTCGGAAGCGGCGGCCCGATGCCGGATGAGGTGGCGGTCGAGTTCAATGACCGTGCCGAGACCCGCACCGCGGCCGCGCCGCTCACCTGGCACCTTTCAGCGCCGCTCGCCTCCGACACGCACGGCTTCGCGATCCCGGTGCCGACCAGTGCCCGCCAGGGCCCGCTGACGACCATGCGCATCGTGCACGGCACGCAGCAGGGGCGGCGCTATGTCTTCGCGGCCCGCGCGGCCGGCTTCACGGATGCGGCCGGCATCCTCGCCGAACTTGCCGGCGGCGATCTTGCGGTCATCCTCGACAGGCTGACGGACAAGCTGACACAGGGCCCGCTCACGCCCGGAAAGCTCGCCGCCGTCACCGCGTTCCTGCAGGCCGGCGTGCCGGTAGAGGGCCGCCTCGAACTGATCGGCGAGACCCACGGCCCCGATCTCTTCCTGCAGGGGTGGGAGCGTGAAGCCGAGCCGGGCCTCTCGCGCGCCTTCGTGTGCGGCGCGACGCCGGCCGTCGCCGAATGCGCGCTGGCCGCCTATGCCCGGCCGGACGTTCCCAAGGGCGCCTCGGGCATCATCGGCCTGCTCACCGGCAGCACACCGCTGAAGGCGCGCGACATCAAGGGGCTTCTCCTGCAACGCAGCAGCGGCTGGCGCTATCTGGCGATGCACGATGCGCGGAGCATTTGCGGCCCGCTCGAGACGCCGGGCCATATCCGCTCTCTGGTGCTGGACACGCGCGGCACACCGGACGTCCTGCTGCGGCTGCGCTCGGCGGCCAACCGGTTCGACGGCACCGAAACCGTCTCTAGCCTGCCCCTGCCCGTGCGGATGGGCATCGACGCCGCTTTCGACACCGGCGAGGCACTGCTCGTCTCCGGCTGGATGCTCGATCCGGACCGCCACGTCGAGGCGGTGAAACTGCGCGGCCAGGGCGCAGATGCGCGGCTCGACGAGCACTGGACGCGGCTCGACCGGCGCGACGTGAGCGACGCCTTCGCGGGGGAGCCGCGCTTTGCCGGAGCACTCGATCAGGCGCATCACCTGCACGGCTTCGTGGGTTTCGCGAAGAAGACCGACGCGCTCCCGGCCTCCCCGCTTCACATCGAGCTGACGCTGCGCGACACCCGCCGCGCCCATCTGCCGCTGACGCCGACCCGCCTTCCCGCCCATACCGCCGCCCTGCGGCAGATCCGCGCCGTCGATGCGCGCGACTGGGCGCTGTCCGACGTGATCGACCGGCAGATCATCCCGCTGCTTGCGGCCTCGACGAAATCGTCGCCGCAGGTGACGGACGTGGTCGATTACGGCGCGTTCCGGCGCGCCACCGGTCCGGCCATCATCATCGGCGTCGGCGAGAACGAAGAGCAGGATATCGTTGCGCTGCTCGGTCTTCTGGCGCTCGACGGCCGCACGCGGCGGGCGCCCATCGTGCTTGCCGTGCCGGCCGAACGCGCTTCACGGATGGCGGCGCGCCTCGAGCGGTTGACCCGGTTCTACGACCTGCCGCTGCGGCTGGTCTCAGCCGAGGGGGCGAGCGACGTCTACGACCTGTTCGAAGCAGGCGCCGGCGCCGTCTCCTGCGAAGCGGTGGTGCTGCTGTCCGCCGCCCTCCTGCCGCGCGATGCCAACTGGTATGCGCGGCTGGTCGCCGCCCACGGGCAGGCGCAGGACAGCATCATCGCGCCGACCCTCGTCTATGAGGATCATTCCGTCCGCTGGGCGGGAAGCTGGGTCGCCGCGCAGGGCGCCGGCAGGCCGCTGGCCGGCCGTTATACCGGCTATCCGGTGAGCGCCGTCACCGCGCTGAAGATAACGCCGATCGCCGCCGCCGCCCCCGAATGCTGCATCCTGCCGCGCGAGGCGCTGTTTCGCGTCGGCGGCTTCTCGCACGGCTATCTCGGCTCGCACGAAAAGGGCCTCGATTTCGGCCTGAAGCTCGCTCGCGACGGCGTTCCCTCCTACTGGTTCCCCTCCGTCCAGGTGCTCGGATCGGGCGAGGCGAGCGGGGCCGCCAACGGCGCGGCCGCGGCGCTGGTCGAGCGCATCGACCGCAAGATCTTCGACACACGCTGGGCGTCGGTCCTCCTGGACGACGAGGCGTCATCTGCACAGGTCCGCGCATGAGCGAGAAACTCCGGGTTCTGGTCATTTCCCACGGACACCCGTCCGTCTCGCTGGGCGGCGCCGAGATCGCCTCCCACAACCTCCACAAGGGGCTGAACACGCTGCCCGACGTGGAATCGGTCTATCTGGCGCGCGTCGGCCATCCCGTTCCCCGGCATGGCACTTCGGCGCTGATGAGCCTGCGCCTGGCCGACGACGAGATCCTGTTCCATGCCGACGACTACGATCATTTCTACCTGTCGAACAACGACACGGAGGCGATCCGCGACGATCTCCTGCGCTTCGTCCACGACCTCAACCCGCAGGTGATCCACTTCCACCACATATTGGGGCTGGGGCTGGAGACGCTTTACGCCATCCGCAGGGCGCTGCCGGATGCGGCGATCCTGGTGACCTTCCACGAATATCTGTCGATCTGCCACAATCACGGGCAGATGGTGAAGAGAGGGTCCAACCGGCTCTGCACGGCGCCCTCGCCCACCGCCTGCAACGCCTGCTTCCCCGACATCTCCGTCGCCCGTTTCCTGAAGCGGGAGCGCTTCGTGCGCGAGATGCTCGGCCTGGCCGACGCCTTCATCTCGCCGAGCGCCTTTCTCGCCGAAAAATACGCCGAATGGGGCATCGACGCCGAAAAGCTCTCGGTCATCGAAAACGGCATCGTCACCGACGAGGCGGCGCCGGTGCGCGAGGCGACGGGCGAGACGCCGCGCCGCAACCGCTTCGCCTATTTCGGCCAGATGACGCCCTTCAAAGGGGTGGACGTGCTGATCGACGCCGTCCGGCGGGTGCCGGAGGAGATCTGGGGCGAGGATTCGCGCCTGATGATCTTCGGCGGCAATCTGGAGAACCAGCCGCCCGAGTTTCAGGACCGCCTGAAAAAGCTGATCGAGGACGCCGGACGCCGCGTCCGGTTCTACGGCGCCTATCGGAATGCCGACATGCCACGGCTGATGCGCTCGGTCGACTGGGTGGTGCTGCCCTCCATCTGGTGGGAGAACTCGCCGGTGGTCATCCAGGAGGCCCTGCAGCACCGCCGGCCGATGATCTGCTCCGAGCTCGGCGGCATGGCCGAGAAGGTGCGGCCCGGGGAGGACGGGCTGCATTTCCGCGCCGGCAGCGTCGAGGACCTCGCCGACCGGCTGTGCGAGGCGCTCGGCGAACCGCGCCTGTGGACCCGGCTGCGCGACACGATGCGCGCGCCGACCAGCCATGTCGACTGCGCGCACCAGCATGCCGATCTCTACCGCCGCCTGCTGGCCGGACAAGCCGCGAGCGCCGGGATGGCGCTGTCGCGCGCGGTGTGAAAGACGCCCTGAGGAGGAAAACCATGGCACGTATTCTCGTAATGATCCCCTCGGGCGAGGTCTACGATCACGACAATGTCCGCTGGTACGCGCATCACGACATCCAGCGCAACATCAACAACTACCACAACATCGGCGACGCCTTCGTCTTCGATTCCTCGCTGAAGCTCTTGAATTTCGAGAAGCTGGGCGTGTTGGAGATCCGCACCGTCGACGAGGCGGCGATCGACCGGGCGCGCGAGGAGTATGACTACGTGTTCCTGCGCGGCTCCAACTACATCCACGAATCGATGAACTGGGAGCAGGCGGTACCGATCCTGAAGCGGCTCGGCCTGCCGGTCATCGGCTTCGGCATCGGCGCGCAGGCCCCCGTCAAGCACAAGCTGCAGCTTTCTCAGGAGACCAGGACGCTGCTGCATCTGATGGCCGATTCCACCGCGTCGATCGGCGTGCGCGGCGCCCATTCGGCGCAGGTCCTGTGGGACATGGGCATCCGCAACGTCCGCATCATCGGCTGTCCGACAGCCTTCCGGCGCAACGACCCGGACCTGCGCATCACGCTGCCGCCGCTCGACAGCGTGCGCGACGTCGGCATCACGATCCGCCGCGAGGTCTCGCCCGCCTACGCCAACGACATCGCCCGCTATCTCACCTTCCATCGCGACCTCGTCAAGGCGGCCGCCGGCCGCTTCAACACCGTGCTCATGGCGCAGGGCGAGATCGAGGAGAAGAAGCTGGTGATGGGGACAGACGAGCAGCAGGCGGAAGCGATCGCCTCGCTCAGATCCAACGACTGGGCGTCGGCGTGGTATTTCGACGCAACGATGGAACGGCTTTACCGGGAGCGGCTTTTCTATTCGGACGTGGTCGCCGACTACGAGCAACTGGTGCGCACCAGGGACCTCGTGCTCGGTTACCGCCTGCACGGAAACCTGATGGCGCTCGCCAACGGGGTTCCCGCCATCTACTTCACCTACGACAGCAGAACGATCGAATTCGCCGAGACATATCAGATCCCGAGCTTCAACATCTTCAAGAACAAAGAGTTCAGACTTGAGGAATACTGGGACCAGGCACTGTTCAACAAATACAACCGCGCCTGGTACCAGACCTATGGCGAGATGCACCGATTCCTCACGGAAAACGGCGTCGCGCACAAGATGATCGACACCGCCAAATCAATCAAAGAACCCGTCCGTAAGGTCGCTTGAACAGAAGGGTAAGCACCATGCAACAGAAGATCCGCAAGGCCGTCATCCCCGCGGCCGGTTTTGGCACGCGAATGCTGCCGGCGACGAAAAGCGTCCCCAAGGAACTTTTGACGATCGTCGACCGGCCTGTTCTGGACTACATCGTGACGGAAGCCTTCTCCTCCGGCATCGAGCACGTCATCATCGTCACCGGACGCATGAAGGGCGCCATCGAGGATCATTTCGACCACGCCTTCGAGCTGGACGTGTGCCTGCGCAATGCCGGCAAGGACCCACTCGCCGACCGGCTGACGCAGGCGACGCCGTCGGCCGGCACCATCTCCTTCGTCCGCCAGCAGCAGGCGCGCGGCCTCGGGCATGCCGTCTGGACGGCCCGCCACATCGTCGGCGACGAGCCTTTCGCGGTGCTCCTGCCCGACATGCTGATGATCGACAAGGAACCGTGCCTGAAATCGATGATCGATCTTTACGGGCGCCATGGCGGCAATGTGATCGCGGTGGAGAAATGCGCTCCCGAGGATGCGCACAAATTCGGCATCGTCTCGCTGGAGCACAGAGGCGACGGGCCTGTCGTGACAGGCCTGGTCGAGAAGCCCGCGCCGGGATCTGCGCCGAGCGATCTGTTCATCTCCGGTCGTTACCTCCTCCAGCCGGAGATTTTTGGCAAGCTCGAGCAGCAGGCCCCCGGCGCGGGCGGCGAGATCCAGCTCACCGACGCCATGCTGGCGCTGATGGACCATCAGGAGATCCGGCCATACGAGTTCCGCGGCCGCACCTTCGACTGCGGCACGCCGGCCGGCTTCGTCAACGCCAACCTGCACATGGCGATCACCCGCGCCGACCTTGCCGGAATCATCGGCATGGAGATCGACGCGCTGGCAACCGTCGAACGCGCGGTGGCCTGACGGAATTCGCCGGGGCGGTCCTTCGCGACTGCCCCGGCGATCGCACCGCCTTCCCGGCGGCAGGCACAGGCGTCTGTTTTTCTCCCGAGCCGGCGATTTGGTCTTGCGCCGGCAGGGTTGTTTCTGTAGGGCTTCTCGCGGTTCGGAGCGTAGCGCAGCCCGGTAGCGCACTTGACTGGGGGTCAAGGGGTCGTGGGTTCGAATCCCGCCGCTCCGACCATTTTTCTCTTTCTCATCGACAGGCCGCCGCCGGATTTTCGGCGGGTGAATGGCGACCCCGCCATGAGCGGGGCTGATGCGCCAAGGCACAAAAAATGCAGGCCCGCCTTACCGTCCGGCTGCCGGCATCGGCGCATCGCTCGCCGCGCGCAGCCTGGCCGTTTCGCCGATCATGTTGAACAGCACCTGCGAGCTCGGCGACAGCGGGCGCTCGGCGTGGCGGATCAGCGAATAGGGAGCAACGGCGAAATCGGCGCTGACCGGCAAGGCGACGATGCGGCCGCTCAGCCCCTCCTCGTGGGCATAAAAATCCGCCACCGCCCTCGACACCGGCGCGATGGCATTGGACTGGCTGATATAGGCGAGCGTCAAGAGCAGGGAAGACGTGCTGATGGTCTTGTCGGGCAAGGGGACGCCCCTGGCCATCAGATGATTCTCGGCGGTGCGGCGCAGCAGGCCGCCGCGCGGCTGCACCACCCAGTCATAGGCGACGCACTCCTCGAGGCTTATCTGCCGGCGCCGCGTCAGCGGATGGTCGCTCCTGACGATGAGGGCGATCGGCTCGGGCGCGATCTCGACGGAGACGAACATTTTGGGGTCGAGATCGCCCAGGATGCGGCCGATGAAGAAGTCCGAACGCGCCGCAAGCAGATCCTCGGCCAGCCGGTCGCTGGTGTCGACCGTCACTTCGATCGAGATCTTCGGATGGGTCAGCCGTGCCTGACGCAGAGCCGGAAGCACGACATCGAGCGCCGGTGCGGTGACCGCGCCGATCGACACCGTCCCCTCGCTGCCCCGCTCCATTTCCGACAGCTCGCGCGCCGCATCGCCGAGCCCCTGCAGGATGGCGCGGGCGCGCAGGGCGAGCCGCTCCCCGTAAGGCGTCAGCACGATGCCGCGCGCATGGCGGCCGTGCAGCGGCACGCCGACGATCCTCTCCATCTCGCCCACCAGCCGGGAAGCCGCCGGCTGCGAGATGGCGAGCTGCGCGGCAGCAGCGCTCATGCGCCCCGTCTCCTTGAGCGAGGCGATGAGCCGCAAATGGGAGAGCTTGAGCCCCTTACGAATGAGCGCGTCGCTGCCGATCGTCATCGGCGCATCAGGCATGGACCTTACCTCGCAATCTGTATATCAAATCTGGTATATCATGATGGTCATATTGCATTTGACCGGCATAACACAAGCCCATAGGACAGTGTCGTTCGAGAGGGTACGGCCAGACGCCATGCCCCCGCGGCAAGGGAGGAATCGGCGCGGCAACGGCGGCAACCGGGGGAGCATGCCCGTTATCCGACAGCAGTAGCCGTCCCGGCGATCCCGCCGCGCAGTTCACATGTTCCAATTTGGGAGGATTGCATGAGACTTTTAAAAGGCGCCCTGGCGGCGACCGCGATAGCCATCGCGGCGTTCGCTCACCCCGCGGCGGCACAGGACAAGGGGACGGTCGGCATCGCCATGCCGACCAAGTCGTCCGCGCGCTGGATCTCCGACGGCAACAGCATGGTGGAGCAGTTCGAGAAGGCCGGCTACGCGACGGACCTGCAATATGCCGAGGACGACATCCCCAACCAGCTCGCCCAGATCGAGAACATGATCACCAAGGGCGTCAACGTGCTGGTGATCGCCGCCATCGACGGCACCACCCTGTCCAACGCGCTCGCCAACGCCAACGCCGCCGGCATCAAGGTGATCGCCTATGACCGGCTGATCCGCGACAGCGAGCATGTCGACTATTACGCCACCTTCGACAATTTCAAGGTGGGCGTGCAGCAGGCCAACACGCTGGTCGCCGGGCTCGAGGAGCGCTTTCCGGACGCGCAGCCATGGAACGTCGAGCTGTTCGGCGGCTCGCCGGACGACAACAACGCCTACTTCTTCTACAACGGCGCCATGTCGGTGCTGCAGCCGCTGATCGATTCGGGCAAGATCGCCATCGCGTCCGGCCAGATGGGCATGGATACGGTCGGCACGCTGCGCTGGGACGGCTCGGTCGCCCAGGCGCGCATGGACAACCTCCTGTCGGCCAACTACACGGACAAGCAGGTTCACGGCGTTCTGTCGCCCTATGACGGCCTGTCCATCGGCATCATCTCCTCGCTCAAGGGCGTCGGCTACGGCTCCGGCGACCAGAAGATGCCGATCGTCAGCGGACAGGATGCGGAGGTGCCCTCCGTCAAGGCGATCCTGCGCGGCGACCAGTATTCGACGATCTTCAAGGACACGCGCGAACTCGCCCGCGTCACGGTAGGCATGGTCAACGCGGTCCTCGGCGGCGGCGAGCCGGAGATCAACGACACGAAGACCTATGACAATGGGGTCAAGGTCGTGCCGTCCTACCTTCTGGAGCCTGTGCCGGTAACGGCCGCCAACTGGGAGGAAGTCCTCGTCGGCAGCGGGTACTACACCCAGGCCCAGATCCAGTAGTCGTAAAAAGCGATCGCGGGAGGCGCACAGCCTCCCGCCTGCGAGGCAGCACGATGTCATCCGACACCATTCTCGAGATGCGCAACATCACCAAGACCTTTCCCGGCGTGGTGGCGCTCGACACTGTCAACATCGGGGTGGCACGCGGCGAGATTCACGCCCTGGTCGGCGAGAACGGCGCCGGCAAATCCACCCTGATGAAGGTCCTGAGCGGCGTCTATCCGCACGGCTCCTATGAGGGGCAGATCTTCTACAACGGCGAGGAAAAGTCCTTCCGCGGCGTCGCCGACAGCGAGCGCGAAGGGATCATCATTATCCATCAGGAGCTGGCCCTGGTGCCGCTGCTCTCCATCGCCGAGAACATCTTCCTCGGCAACGAGCGCGCCCGGCGCGGCATCATCGACTGGCGCGAGACCAGCCGCCGCACCCGCGAGCTCCTCGCCAAGGTGGGGCTGACCGAGCATCCGGAAACCCGGGTGACCGATCTCGGCCTCGGCAAGCAGCAGCTCGTGGAGATCGCCAAGGCACTGTCCAAGGAGGTGAAGCTCCTGATCCTCGACGAGCCGACGTCCTCGCTCAACGAGCGCGACAGCGACGCCCTGCTCGACCTGCTGATGGAGTTCCGCGAGCGCGGCATTTCCTCGATCCTCATCTCGCACAAGCTCAACGAGGTTTCCAAGGTCGCCGACACCATCACGGTGCTGCGCGACGGCAGCACGGTCTCGACGCTCGACTGCCGCCGCAACGCGGTCAGCGAGGATCACATCATCCGCGACATGGTGGGACGCTCGCTGTCCGACCGGTATCCGCCACGCGACCCCAAGATCGGCGACACGGTCTTCGAGGTCAGGAACTGGACGGTGCATCACCCCGTCCATTCCGAGCGCAAGGTGGTCGACGACGTCTGCCTGACCGTCAGGCGCGGCGAGGTCGTCGGCATCGCCGGGCTGATGGGGGCCGGCCGCACCGAACTGGCGATGAGTCTGTTCGGCCGCTCCTACGGCGTCAACATCAGCGGCGAGGCGCTGATCGGCGGCAAGCCTGCCGATCTGTCGACGGTGCGGCGCGCCGTTGCCGCCGGCCTTGCCTACGCCACCGAGGACCGCAAGACCTACGGTCTGATCCTCGAGGACACGATCCGCCGCAACGTGCCGCTCGCCAATCTCGAGGCCATCGCCTCCCGGTCCGTCGTGGACGAGAGGCGCGAGGCCGAGGTGGCGGAAGAATACCGCAGGAAGATCAACATCAAGTGCTCTTCCATCGCCCAGGAGACCATCAATCTGTCGGGCGGCAACCAGCAGAAGGTCGTGCTGTCGAAATGGCTGTTCGCCGATCCCGACATCCTGATCCTCGACGAGCCGACGCGCGGCATCGATGTCGGCGCGAAATTCGAAATCTACACGATCATCCGCGACCTGGCCGCGGCCGGAAAGGCGATCGTCATGATCTCCTCCGAGATGCCCGAACTGCTCGGCGTCACCGACCGCCTCTACGTCATGAACGAGGGCCGCATGGTGGGCGAACTGCCGACCGCCGAGGCCACCCAGGAACGCATCATGTCGATGATCATCAAATCCGCCGGATAGAACAATGACCGACCTCGCCTCTTCAGAACAGATCACCCCCCAGGGGAATTCCGCCTTCGGGTTCATCCGCAAGCACATGCGCGAATACGGCATCCTGCTGGCGCTCATCGCGATCATGGCATTCTTCCAGGTCGTCACCGGCGGCATCCTCCTGAAGCCGGTGAACCTCACCAACCTGATCCTGCAGAACAGCTACATCGTCATCATGGCGATCGGCATGCTTCTGGTGATCGTCAGCGGCCACATCGACCTTTCGGTGGGCTCCGTGCTCGGCTTCGTCGGGGCGCTGGCAGCGGTGATGATCGTCAACTGGGAGGTCAACTACCTCGTCACCGCCGTCGTCTGCCTCGCGGTCGGCGCGGCCATCGGCGCGGCACAGGGCTATTGGGTGGCCTATTTCAAGATCCCCTCCTTCATCGTCACGCTGGCCGGCATGCTGGTCTTCAAGGGATTGACGCTGTGGCTGCTCGCCGGCCAGTCGATCGGCCCCTTCCCGCGCCAGTTCCAGCTCATCGCATCGGGCTTCATCCCCGACCTGTTCGGCGCCGGGGGGATCAACCTCTTCTCGCTCGTCCTCGGACTGATCGTCGCCGGCGTGCTTCTCTATCTCGCCGTGCGCACGCGCCTGCATCAGCAGAAGACGGGGATCGTCGACGAGCCGTTCGCCTTCTTCGTGGCCAAGAACACCATCATCGCGCTGGCGATCGTCTATATGAGCTATCTCATGGCGACGTTCCGCGGCCTGCCGAACGTCTTCATCATCATGGCGCTGCTGATCAGCGTCTACACCTTCATCGCCGGACGCACGACGATCGGCAGGCGGATCTACGCCATCGGCGGCAACGAGAAGGCGGCCAAGCTGTCCGGCATCAACACCGAGCGGCTGACCTTCCTCACCTTCGCCAATATGGGCATGCTGGCGGCGCTGGCCGGCCTGGTCTTCGCCGCCCGTCTCAACACCGCCACGCCGAAGGCGGGCCTCGCCTTCGAGCTCGACGTCATCGCTGCCGTGTTCATCGGCGGGGCCTCCATGTCGGGCGGCGTCGGCACCATCGTCGGCGCGGTGGTCGGCGCCTTCATCATGGGCGTGATGAACAACGGCATGTCGATCCTCGGCGTCGGCATCGACTGGCAGCAGGTCATCAAGGGCCTGGTGCTGCTCGCCGCCGTCATCTTCGACGTTTATAACAAGAACAAGGCTGCCTGATCATGCTGCTGTCGCAAATCGCATCACCCGACGGTTCCGTGCGCGTCGTCGCCCGCGAGGGCACCGAGGCCTACGAGGTGCAGGGTGCCAGGAGCATCCGCGACCTGGCGCTCGACTGCGCGCGCAGCGGCGAGACCATGACCGCGATGGTCGCGCGGCTCGGTTTCGGGGCCGCCGTCGACCTGGAGCGCGCCTATGAGGAAGGGCGCATCCTGCCCCCCATCCACCATCCCGATCCCGCGCATCTGCATCTGACGGGAACCGGCCTCACCCATCTCGGCTCGGCCGCCACGCGCGATGCCATGCATCAGAAGGCCGCGGGCGAGGAGGAGACGCTGACCGATTCCATGCGCATGTTCCGCATGGGGCTCGAAGGCGGCAAGCCGGCAAACGGCGCGCCGGGCGTGCAGCCGGAATGGTTCTACAAGGGCAACGGCACGGCCGTGGTGGCGCCCGGCGGCCCGCTCGCCTCGCCCGCCTTCGCCGATGATGGCGGCGAGGAGCCCGAGATCGCCGGCATCTACGTGATCGGCGACGACGGCGCCGTGTTCCGCGTCGGCTTCGCCCTGTCGAACGAGTTCTCCGACCATGTGATGGAGCGGGTCAATTATCTCTATCTCGCCCATTCCAAGCTGCGCCCCGCCGCCATCGGGCCGGAACTCCTGATCGGCGAGCTGCCGGCCGACATACGCGGCACCTCGCGCATCCGGCGCGACGGCCGTGTCATCTTCGAAAAGCCGTTCCTGTCGGGCGAGGCGAACATGTCGCACTCGATCGCCAATCTGGAGCACCATCATTTCAAATACGGGCTGTTCCGGCACCCCGGGGACGTGCATGTTCACATGTTCGGGACGGCGACGCTTTCCTTCGCCGACGGCATCCGGACGGAACCCGGCGATGTCTTCGAGATCGAAGCGCCGCAGTTCGGCCTGCCCCTCAAAAACCCCCTCGTCGCGGCAGCAACACCGGCGCGGGATGAAGTCGTTGCTGTAAAGGCGCTTTAGAGCGAGAGAATTTCATGGTCTTCAAGAAAGCCGACTGGCCGCGCAGGCTGCGCTCGCAGGAATGGTATGGCGGCGACAGCCGGGACAACATCTATCACCGTTCCTGGATGAAGAATCAGGGCCTGCCGGCCGATCTCTTCGACGGACGTCCGGTGATCGGCATCTGCAACACCTGGTCGGAGCTCACCCCCTGCAACGCGCATCTGCGCGACCTGGCGGAGCGAGTCAAGCACGGCGTCTACGAGGCGGGCGGCCTGCCGGTCGAGTTCCCGGTCTTCTCGCCCGGCGAGCCTTCGCTGCGCCCTTCGGCGATGATGTACCGCAATCTGTGCTCGATGGATGTCGAGGAGGCGCTGCGCGCCAACCCGGTGGACGGGGTGGTGCTGATGGTCGGCTGCGACAAGACCACGCCGGCGCTGCTGATGGGGGCGGCCAGCGTCGACATCCCGGCCATCGCCGTTTCCGGCGGGCCGATGCTCAACGGCTGGTTCCGCGGCGAGCGGGTCGGCTCCGGCACCGCCCTGTGGCAGATGTCGGAAGACATCAAGGCGGGCAAGATGTCGCGCGCCGATTTCCTGGAGGCCGAAGCCTCCATGTCGCGCTCGCCCGGCTCCTGCAACACGATGGGCACTGCCTCCACCATGGCCTCGATGGCCGAGGCGCTCGGCATGGCCCTGTCGGGCAACGCGGCGATCCCGGCCGTCGACAGCCGCCGCCGTGTGATGGCCCATCTGACCGGCCGGCGCATCGTCGACATGGTCAAGGACGACCTGAAGCCTTCCGACATTCTCACCCGCCAGGCCTTCGAGAACGCCATCCGGACCAACGGCGCCATCGGCGGCTCCACCAACGCCGTGATCCATCTCCTGGCGCTCGCCGGGCGCATCGGCGTCGAGCTGACGCTCGACGACTGGGACCGGCTCGGCCGCGACGTCCCGACCATCGTCAACCTGATGCCCTCGGGCAAATATCTGATGGAGGAGTTCTTCTATGCCGGCGGCCTGCCGGTGGTGCTGAGGATGCTGCTGGAGGCCGGCAAGCTGCATGGCGAGGCGATCACCGTCTCCGGCGGGCCGATCGCCGACGAGGTGCGCGAGGCGCGCAACTGGAACGAGGACGTCATCCGCCCGGTCGACAAGGCACTGACCACGCAGGGCGGCATCGCCGTGCTGCGCGGCAATCTCGCCCCCAACGGCGCCGTCCTCAAGCCGTCGGCCGCCAGCGCGCACCTGATGAAGCATCGCGGCCGCGCCGTGGTGTTCGAGGACATCGACGACTACAAGGCCAAGATCAACGACGAGGCGCTCGACATCGACGAGACCTGCATCATGGTCCTGAAGAACTGCGGCCCGAAGGGATATCCGGGCATGGCCGAGGTCGGCAACATGGGATTGCCCCCAAAGGTGCTGCGCAAGGGCATCACCGACATGGTGCGCATTTCCGACGCCCGCATGTCGGGCACCGCCTATGGCACGGTGGTGCTGCACACCTCGCCGGAGGCCGCGGTGGGCGGACCGCTTGCGGTCGTCCGCGACGGCGACATGATCGAGATCGACGTGGAGGCGCGGCGCCTGCATCTCGACATTCCGGATGCCGAGCTCGAGGAGCGGCTTGCCGGCTGGACGCCGCTGGTGGAAGCGCCCGAAGGCGGCTACGCCAGGCTGTTCCACACCCATGTGCAGGGCGCCGACACCGGTGCCGATTTCGACTTCCTGAAGGGCGGACGAGGAAAGGCCGTGGGCCGTGACAGTCACTGAACAGACAAAAGACGCCACCGCCACCGGCATCGCCATCGTCGGCGTCGGAAAGATCGCCCGCGACCAGCACGTCCCTTCCATCGGCCGCAGCTCCGCCTTCAGGCTTGCCGCAACCGTCAGCCGCAACGCAGAGCTCGACGGCGTCGAGAGCTTCGCAACGCTCGAAGCCTTCCTCGAGGCCAGGCCGGACGTGCCGGCGGTCGCGCTGTGCGTGCCGCCGCAGGTGCGCTTCGATCTGGCCTGGGCAGCGCTGCAGGCAGGCCGTCACGTGCTGCTCGAAAAGCCGCCGGGGGCGACGCTGGCCGAGGTCGAGACGCTGGCCGGGCTCGCCGCCGAGCAGAACCTCACCCTCTTCGCCACCTGGCACTCGCGCTTTGCGCCGGCCGTCGCCCCCGCCAAGGCGTGGCTGGCGTCCAGGACGATCCGTTCGGTGCGGATCGTCTGGAAGGAGGACGTGCGCCGCTGGCATCCCGGCCAGGAGTGGATCTGGGAAGCCGGTGGCATCGGCGTCTTCGATCCCGGCATCAACGCGCTGTCGATCCTGACCGAGATCATGCCGCTGCCCGTCCATCTCAGCGGAGCGCAGCTCACCTTTCCCGAGAACCGCGACACGCCGATCGCGGCGAGCCTCGTCTTCTCCAATTCCGCCGGCGCGCCGGTCACCGCCGAGTTCGACTGGCGGCAGACCGGTCCGCAGAGCTGGGACATCACCGTGGAAACAGATGACGGCACGCTTCACCTGAGTGCCGGAGGCGCCACGATGGCGATCGACGGCAGGAAGGCCGATCATGGTCCGGAAGCCGAATATGACGGCATCTATGTCCGTTTTGCCGAGCTCCTGCGGAAGGGCGAGAGCGAGGTGGACGTTTCCCCGTTGCGCCACGTCGCCGATGCCTTCATGCTCGGGAAGCGGATCGTGACCGATCCGTTCATCGAATAGCGGCGCCTGCGCGCCTGCCAGACAGCGATCATGGGAAAGATATGACCGACAGCTACACTCCGGGTGGAAAGCACCTTATTGCCGGCGAATGGGTACCGGGGGCTTCAACCTTCCGTTCGGCGCCTGCGACGGGGCCGGCGCATGACTATGCGGCCGGCACCGGCGCCGATGTCGACCGCGCCGCAAGGGCGGCGGAGGATGCCTTCTGGTCTTACGGCTATTCGACGCGCGCCGAGCGCGCCGCTTTCCTGAATGCGATCGCCGACGAGATCGAGGCGCGCGGCGCGGCGATCACCGACATCGGCAGCCGCGAGACCGGCCTTCCGGCCGCCCGGCTCGATGGCGAGCGCGGGCGCACCACGGGCCAGCTCCGCCTGTTTGCCGCCCGCATCCTCGAAGGCGCCTATCTGGATCGGCGCCACGACGAGGCGCTGCCCGACCGCAAGCCTCTGCCGCGCCCGGATCTGCGCCTGATCCAGCGTCCGATCGGCCCGGTCGGCGTCTTCGGCGCCTCGAACTTTCCCCTCGCCTTCTCGACGGCCGGCGGCGACACGGCCTCGGCGCTCGCCGCCGGTTGCCCGGTGGTGGTGAAAGGCCATCCGGGCCACCCCGGCACCGGCGAGATCGTCGCCGAGGCGATCCTGGCGGCGATCGGGAAGACCGGCGTCCATCCCGGCGTCTTCTCGCTGGTGCAGAGCAACACGCGCGAGGCGGGCGAAGCGCTGGTGCAGCATCCGTTCATCAAGGCGATCGGCTTTACCGGATCGCTCGGCGGCGGCCGCGCGCTGTTCGACCTCGCCGCCAGGCGCCCCGAGCCGATCCCCTTCTTCGGCGAGCTCGGCTCGGTCAACCCGATGTTCCTGCTGCCCGATGCGGTGGCCGCGCGCGGCACGGCGATCGCCGGCGGCTGGGCCGGTTCGCTGACCATGGGAGCCGGCCAGTTCTGCACCAATCCGGGCCTTGCGATCATCGTCGACGGGGTCGATGCCGACGTCTTCCAGAACGCGGCGAGCGAAGCGCTCGGCGAGATCGCCGCGCAGACCATGTTGTCCGACGGCATCGCCGGCGCCTTCCGCCAGGGCCAGTGCCGGATCGCGGAGACCGGCGGCGTGACCGAGCTCGTCGGTGCGGGATCGGAGGGCCGGAACGCTGCTCCCTATCTCTACACGGTGAGCGGCGAGACCTTCCTCGCCAATCCCGCCCTGGCGCATGAGGTGTTCGGTCCGCTCGGCATTCTCGTGCGCGTGCGCGGCGAGGACGAGATGTTGTCGATCGCCCATGCGCTCGAGGGGCAGCTCACCTGCACGCTGCATCTGGACGAAAGCGATGCGCCGCTCGCCACGCGGCTGATGCCCGTGCTCGAGCGCAAGGCCGGCCGTCTTCTCGCCAACGGCTTCCCGACGGGTGTCGAGGTGGCCGATGCCATGATGCATGGCGGCCCCTACCCGGCCAGCACCAACGTGTCGACCACCTCGGTCGGCACGCTGGCGATCCGCCGCTTCCTGCGGCCGGTCGCCTTCCAGAACATGCCGCAGGCGCTGCTGCCGGCCGATCTCGTCTGACCCCGAGCCGCCGGCGGCGCATCGCCGCCGGCGCTTCGAGCGCGCCGTGCCCTCCTGGGCCGGAAGGCGCCGCCTTTGACTTGTCCATTCCGCCTGATAGAAACATCTTGTCGACAACGTGTGTTTTGATTCTCACCCAGGCTGGGCAGGTCGCATGAGCGATAACTTCTTTGGCGAACCGGACGCCGCAGGCCCCAAGCGCAAGCGCGGGCTCGGCGTGGTCACCGCCTATTCGACGCTCAAGCGCGAAATCCTCGAGCTCAAGATCCCGCCGGGCAGCCTCATCGACGAGGTGAAGCTGACGGAGCGCTTCGGCATGTCGCGCACCCCCATCCGCGAAGCCCTGGTAAAGCTGGCGAGCGACGGGCTGGTGGTCACGCTGCCGAACCGCTCGACGGTCGTCGCGCCCATCGATTTCTTCGAGCTGCCGCAGTTCTTCGACGCGCTGACGCTGATGTACCGGGTGACGACACGGCTGGCGGCGGCGAACCGCACCGACGAGGAGATCGCGGCCATACGCGCCCTGCAGGCCGAATATGCCGTGGCCGTCGCCGCCAAGGACGTGTCGGCGATGATCGAGGTGAACCGGGATTTTCACGCCGAAATCGCCCGGGCCGGCAAAAACCGCTATTATTGCGACCTGTTCGAGCGCCTGCTGGACGAGGGGCGTCGTCTCCTGAGGCTTTATTATTCGTCGTTCAACTACGAGCTCCCGCGCATTTATCTCGACGAGCATGAGGAGATCGTCGCTGCGATCGAAGCGCAGGACGTCGACAGGGCCGACCGTGTGGCCGAGGCGCATGCGGACCAGATCGTCCGCCAGATCCAGGCCTATGTCGTGACCGACCGGCGCATCAATACCGGGCTCCCGCTCCGTGGCAATGCGCGGCCGAGCGGAGCCGCATCCAAAGAGCGATAGGTCGCGAGCCGGCTTTTCCGGCGGGTGGGCATCGTCTGCGACGCGCTGCTTCTCGGCCGCTCTGCGCCTATTCGACGGTCCGGCATGGATCCTCGGGTCGGGGCCCGAGGATGACGAATTGCTGGGAAGTTTGTGTCAGCCACGCTGGCCGGCGATCTGCTTCACACCAATCCACCACTCGTCATCCTCGGGCCCCGACCCGAGGATCCATGCCTGAGCTCGCCCAAGAAGCATAGATGCCGCGGCCTTGAGCAACCCGCCCTCCTCCTTTGAAACCATTCTCCCGGCGATAAGCGGCACCCGATGCGGACCGGCGCCTCGTCGCGCCTGCCCACGCCTTCTCCACAGTTTGTATATTTACTGTCGACAAAGAATGTTTTGTGCATTAGCGTGCGCGACGGCTTTCGATCGGAAGAGATCGAAACCGGGGCAGCATTCGGGTCTGCGGGGGGAAACACACACGCCTTCTCCGTCGATCTGGCGCTGGGAAACCAAGAGCAACAGGGGATTGCGATGTTCGAGCGACTTAGGAAATGGGGGATTATCGCGCCGTTTCTGATCATGGGTACGGCAGCCACGGCCCAGGAGGTCACGTGGCAGGTACCGACGTCCGTGCCGGAGGGGTCACCCTTCTATGTCAATTTTCTTGAGCGTTTCGCCGACAATGTCGACGCCCTGACCAGCGGTCGGGTGGAGATCGAACCGTTCGGAGCCGGCGTTCTCGTGCCGGCGCTGCAGGTCTATGACGGCGTGCGCGACGGGATCGTGCAGGCCGGCCATTCCACGCCCAGCTACCGGGTGAACCAGGATCCGGTGAACGCCATCTTCGCCGGCTTTCCCGGCGGCATGGGGCCCGAAGCCTTCATCACCTGGATCTATGAGGGCGGTGGCAAGGAGGCCCTTTACGAGCTTCGCGCCAAGGAAGGCTTCAAGAGCCTGATCGTCGGCATCGGCTCGTCCGAGATCATGGCCCACTCCAACGTGCCGATCCGCGCCGCGGCCGACCTGAAGGGCCTGAAATACCGCACGTCCGGCCCCTGGGCCGAGGTGATGAGCGAGTATTTCGGCGCCGTTCCGACCGTCGTTCCGCCGGGCGAGATCTACACGCTGCTGCAGCGCAAGGGCGTCGACCTGATCGAGTGGGGGCCGCCCTCGGGCAACCTGCCGGAAGGCTTTCACGAGGCCGCCAAGTACATCATCGTGCCGGGTGTCCACCAGCCGACCTTTCTGTGGGAAGTCGTGCTCAAGCAAGAAACCTGGGACGCGCTGGCCGATGACCTGAAGCCGCTCATCGAGCGGGCCGCGGACCTCACCACCATGCAGGCATTGCTGAATTTCTACAGCGAGGACATCAAGGCGCTCGAGACCTACCGCAACGGACGCAACGAGATCATCACGCTCGATGCGGCGTTCGTCACAGAACTGTCCGATGCGGGGGTCGACTGGATCACCAAGAAGGCAGCGGCCCAGAAGGAGGAAGGCAAGCCGGAGATGGGCGACATCCTCACCGACTATATGGCCTTCAAGGATCGCTGGGCTGCCGAGAGCAGCTACCTGATCCGCAACCAGAAATAAATCGGCAATCGAGGCGGTCCGCATGAGTTCCGTGTTCAAGGCATTGGACGCCATTTCCCTGTCACTGTCCCGTGTCGCCGAACTGGTGACGCTCGTGCTGGTCGCCTCGATGATCTACGAGGTCGCGGCGCGCTACATCTTCGGCGCGCCGACCATCTGGGCCTTCGACATCTCCTACATGTGCACGGGGACCCTCTTCGTGCTCGGCGCGGCCTATGCGCTGCGCCAGGATGCGCATGTGCGCATCGATTTTCTCGCCCAGAAGATGCCGGCCGGCTTGCGGCGGGCCATCGAGGGCATCGTCTTCCTGTTCATGCTCACGCCGATCTTCGCCATCCTGTCATGGTTTGCCGTCGGCCGCGCGTGGCGCGCCTATCTGACCGGCGAGGTGGAGACGGTGAGCCCCTGGGCGCCGCTGATGTGGCCCTTCTACGCACTGCTGGCGCTCGGCCTGGTGGCGCTCACGCTGCAGATCGCCGTCCAGGGGCTGCGCGCCTTCCGCGGTGAGACCCACGCCGCGTTCGAACTGGAAGCCTGAATCATGACCGTCGCCGCCTTCATGTTTCCGCTGCTCTTCCTGCTCGTCCTGGCGGGCATTCCGATCGCCTTCTCGCTGGCCGTCGTCTCGGCGGGCGCCGGGCTGATCGCCTTCGGCTCGCACGCGTTCGGGCAGCTCTACGGCTCCTTCTATTCGGCGGCGACGAACTTCATCCTCGCCGCCATCCCGATGTTTGTCCTGATGGGCGCCATCCTGGAACGCTCCGGCATCGCCGAGCGCCTGTTCCGCGTCATGCAGATGTGGATGTCGCGCCTGCCCGGCGGGCTTGCCGTCGCCACCATCGCCATGGGAGCCGTCTTTGCCGCCGCCGCCGGTGTCGTCGGCGCCGTCGAGGTGATGATCGGCATGATGGCCATCCCGGCGATGAAGCGCTATCGCTACGACAACAGCCTCATCGCCGGCACCATCTGCGCCGGCGGCTCGCTCGGCACCATGATCCCGCCCTCCGTCATCGCGGTGATGTATGCCTCGCTGGCGCAGATGTCGGTGGGGGAACTGCTTGCCGGCATGATGCTGCCCGGGCTCCTGATGGTCGGCCTGTTCATCCTCTACCTCATCGTTCACGGCCTCCTGCACCCGCAGGAGAAGATCGTGACGGCGGACGACGACCTCACCCACATGAAGCTCTCCGAGAAGCTTCGCCTGACGGCGACCTCGCTGCTGCCGATCTTCGGCCTCATCTTCGCGGTGCTGGGCTCGCTGCTCGCCGGCATCGCCTCGCCGACCGAGGCGGCTTCCGTGGGCGCGCTCGGCGCCCTGCTCCTGTGCATCGCCTATGGCCGCTTCAGCCTCGATATGCTGCGCGAATCCCTGGCGATCACGGTGCGCATCTCGGCCATGATCCTGCTCATCGTCGCGGCGGGCACCATGTTCATGGGCACCTTCGCGGCCAATGGCGGCTCGCGCCTCATCCGCACGATGATCGAGACCGCCGGCCTCGGCGACACCGGCATGATCGCGCTGTTCCTGCTGATCGTCCTTCTGCTCGGCTTCGTGCTCGACTGGACGGCCAACGTGCTGATCTGCGTGCCGCTGTTCACGCCGTTCATCCGCGCCGCCGGCATCGATCCGGTTTGGTTTGGCACCATGGTCATCGTGGTGATCCAGACCAGCTACCTGACGCCGCCCATGGCCTCGTCGATCTTCTACCTGAAATCGATCGCTCCCCCCGACATGACCTACGGCCAGATGTGTCGCGGCGTCGTACCCTTCATCATCCTGCAGCTCGCAACGCTGGCCGCGCTGGCATTGTTCCCGCAGCTCGCCACCTGGCTGCCATCACAGATCGTGGGGTTCTGACCGGAACCGACGACGCGACCGAAGACCCCGTCGGGACGAGGCAGAAGCCGCTCCGACGAAAACAATGCCGGCACGGCATACCGTGCCGGCCGCCCGACCCTGGAAGGATAGGATCAATGACCCAGAACATCTTCACCGGCACCATTCCCGCCCTGATGACCCCCTGCACGCCGGACCGCGCGCCCGACTACGACGCGCTCGTCAAGAAGGGCAAGGAACTGATCGAGGCGGGCATGTCGGCGGTCGTCTACTGCGGCTCGATGGGCGATTGGCCGCTCCTGACGGACGCCCAGCGCATGGAGGGCGTGGCCCGGCTCGTCGCCGCCGGCGTCCCGACCATCGTCGGCACCGGCGCCGTCAACACGCGGTCGGCGGTGGCCCACGCGGCGCATGCGGCGCAAGTGGGCGCGCAAGGGCTGATGGTCATTCCCCGCGTCCTGTCGCGCGGCCTGTCGAGCATCGCCCAAAAAGCGCATTTCAAGGCGATCCTGTCGGCAGCCTCCGAACTGCCAGCGGTGATCTACAACAGCCCCTATTATGGCTTCGCCACGCGCGCCGACCTGTTCTTCGCCCTGCGCGCCGAGCATCCCAACCTGATCGGCTTCAAGGAATTCGGCGGCGCCGCGGACCTGCGCTATGCGGCCGAGAACATCACCTCGCAGGACGACGGCGTAACGCTGATGGTCGGGGTCGACACCAATGTCTTCCACGGCTTCGTCAATTGCGGTGCCAAGGGCGCCATCACCGGCATCGGCAACGCGCTTCCCCGCGAGGTTCTGCATCTCGTCTCGCTGTGCGAGAAGGCGGCGAAGGGAGACGCACTGGCGCGCGCCAGGGCGAAGGAACTCGAGGAGGCGCTTGCGGTCCTGTCGTCCTTCGACGAGGGACCGGACCTGGTGCTCTACTACAAGCATCTGATGGTGCTGAACGGCGACAGCGAGTACACGCTGCATTTCAACGAGACCGACGCGCTCACCGATGCGCAGCGCAATTATGTCGAAACGCAGTACGCGCTCTTCCGCTCCTGGTATGCCGATTGGAGCGCCCGCGCCGGCGCCTGACGTCTGCTTGCGGCAGAGCAACGAAAGACCGTGTAGATCCCGCCCATAGACGGGGCGGGATCCGCCCTTGAGCCGTTCATGACAATTATCGCTTTATCTCCCTGAAGGATTTCAATAATCACTCCCCACGAGAGGAGCCTCCGGGGGGAGATCATGAAAAGCTATGTCATCAATCTCGACCGTTCGGTCGAGCGCCTGGACTATATGCGCGGGCAATTCGACAGCCTCGGCATTGGCTTCGAGCGCATTCCGGCCGTCGACGGCAGCACGCTCGAGGCCGCGGATTTTTCCACCAGTCCTCTGCGCCTGCCCGTCATCGGCTGTCTGCTCAGCCATCATGCCGCCTGGAGAAAATTGCTGTCTTCGGAGGACGTCTTTGCGGCGGTGTTCGAGGACGACGCCATCCTGAAACCCGAGATCAAGCCGCTTCTCACCAGCTCGGACTGGATTCCGGAGGAGGTCGGGATCGTCAAGCTGGAGACCACCGATTCCCGCGTGATGCTCGGCCGTCCGGCAATTCCGGTCGCCGGAGCGCGCGCGCTCCATCGGCTGCTCAGCGATCATCACGGCACGGCGGGCTATATCATCCATCGCCACGAGGCCGAGCTTCTGCTGGATGAGACCTCGACCTTCCAGCGACCCGTTGACCTGGCGATGTTCGCAACAGGCATACTGTCGCAAAAGCGCTTGCGCGTCTTTCAGATAAACCCGGCTCCGGTGCGCCAGAGAAGCCTGATGAAAGAAGAAACCGATCCGGCCTTCCTCAGCACGATGATCTATGATGCAGGTGCCGAAGCCGAGCGGTCTGGCCGCTCGCTTGCCGGAAAGATCGTCCGGGAAGCCGTTCGTCCCGTGGCGCAATTGTCGTTGCTGGTGCGAAAGATCATAGCGCCGAGCAAACCCGTTCAGGTCAGGGTGCCTTTCAGCTAACCCGTTTCCTGATTTTGATGGAAGCGGTCGGCCGAGCGTGTGGTTTCGGCCCTCCGCACCTCTTCTAGCGCACCTGATCGAGCAGGCGTTTGCATTCCAGGAGGTCGAACAGGGCCTCCTGCAGAAGGGCGCGGTTGTCGCGGGACAGGCTTGCGCTGTCGGCGGAGACAGGCCCTTCCCCCTCGCCGCGGGCGAGCCCGAAGAAGCGTTTGTTGGGCTTCACCTTCGGCGCGCCCACCAGAACCTCGTCTTCGGAAGCCCTCTGCTCGGCTTCGGCCTGCTTGCTCTGGGCGATCGCCTCGACAGCCGCCACGTCGCCGCGCCCGACCGCGACGATGAACTGGTTGCCGTTGTCGCGCAGAAGCTTCTGCACGCCCTTGATCGTGTAGCCCTGCTCGTAGAGCATGTGGCGGATGCCCTTGATCAGGTCGATGTCCTGCGGGCGATAGTAGCGGCGGCCGCCGCCGCGCTTCAGCGGCTTGATCTGCGAGAAGCGCGTTTCCCAGAAGCGCAGCACATGCTGCGGCAGGTCGAGTTCTTCAGCCGCTTCGCTGATGGTGCGGAAGGCGTCGGGGCTCTTTTCCATCGGACGGCGCATCTCCTTCGTGAAGCCGCATCAGGCCGCCCTCTCTTCAGCGGCGGCGGGCGCATCGCCGCCTTGCCGGAAGGCGCATGGCGGGCGCTGTCGATTCGCAAGTCTAACCCAGTTTGCGGCTTTGAAAAAATCGCCGGCAGCGCGATGCACAGGTGCGGGTCACGCGCTCTTGCGGATACGCCGGGACTGATGCGCCTTGAGGATGCGCTCCTTGAGCACGTTCGAGGCCTTGAAGGTCATCACCCGGCGCGGCAGGATCGGCACTTCCTCGCCCGTCTTCGGGTTGCGTCCGACACGCTCGTTCTTGTCGCGGACCTGGAAGGTAGCAAAGGAGGACAGCTTAACGGTCTCGCCGCGGACCACGGCATCACAGACTTCCTGAAGAACCATTTCGACGAGCTGGGCGGATTCGGTGCGCGACAAGCCGACCTTGCGGTAAACAGCCTCCGCCAATTCGGCGCGCGTCAGTGTCTTTCCCCCCATCGGGCCTATCCATCCATTTCCTGAAAAATGCTTGTACTTTCAATACGCAGCGGTGACGTTACAAAACTTGCTTCCCTGCGGTCAAGGACGATGCATATGATTCGCGCGCGGCTACCAGCGCACGAGCACCGCCCCCCAGGTGAAACCGCCGCCCATCGCCTCGAGCAGCACCAAGTCCCCCTTCTTGATCTGCCCGCGCTCGACCCCGGCCATCAGCGCCAGCGGCACCGAGGCCGCCGAGGTGTTGCCGTGCAGGTCGACGGTGATGACGACCTTCTCGTCGGCGATGCCGAGCTTCTTCGCCGAGGCGTCGATGATGCGCTTGTTGGCCTGGTGCGGCACGAACCAGTCGATGTCTTCCGCCGTCACGCCGGCTTTCGAAAACACGTCCTCGATGACGTCGGTGATCATACCCACAGCGTGCTTGAACACCTCGCGGCCCTGCATGCGCAGGTGGCCGACGGTGCATGTGGTCGAAGGGCCACCATCCACATAGAGCTTGTCGCGCTGGGTGCCGTCGGAGCGTAAGCTGGCGGCCAGCACGCCGCGGTCCGAAAGCGTGCCTTCGCCTTCTTCCGCTTCCACCACCACGGCGCCGGCGCCGTCGCCGAACAGGACGCAGGTCGTGCGGTCGGTCCAGTCGAGGATGCGCGAGAAGGTCTCCGAGCCGATCACCAGGATGCGCCTGGCCTGGCCGCCGCGAATGTAGAGATCGGCCGTCGTCATCGCATAGACGAAGCCGCTGCAGACGGCCTGCATGTCGAAGGCATAGCCGCTGCGTATGCCGAGCCGCTCCTGGATCTCGACGGCGGTGGCCGGAAAGGTGTTGTTCGGCGTCGAGGTCGCCAGGATGATGACATCGATATCGTCGGGGGTGAGCCCGGCGCTGTCGAGCGCCTTGCGCGCGGCCGCCTCGCCCAGAGACGCGGTCGTCTCGTCCTCCGAGGCGATGTGGCGCTGGCGGATGCCCGTGCGCTGGACGATCCACTCGTCGGACGTGTCGACGAGCTTCTCGAATTCGGCGTTCTTCATGATGCGGCGGGGCAGAGCGGAGCCGATGCCACGCACGACGG
This sequence comes from Nitratireductor sp. ZSWI3, assembly GCF_024655565.1. Classification (GTDB taxonomy): domain Bacteria; phylum Pseudomonadota; class Alphaproteobacteria; order Rhizobiales; family Rhizobiaceae; genus Nitratireductor. The sequence continues at coordinate 41,354 of NZ_JANKOF010000034.1, forward strand.
TTCTGATCATCACAACGTCCTACTCGTTCAAGGCGGCCACGCCCGCCGAAGATTGCGGCTTGCGGGCGTGGTAGAGGTCGAGAGTGGTGCGGGTCTTCTCCAGAAGATGGCTGCGCACCATTTCATATCCAAGTTCGACGGCAGCGGCGAAGCCTTCCGCATCGGCGCCGCCATGGCTCTTCACCACGATCCCGTTGAGGCCGAGGAAAACGCCGCCATTGATCTTGCGCACATCCATCTTTTCGCCAAGGCGCAGAAACGCCGCACGGGCGAAGACATAGCCGATGCGCGCCATCAGCGTGCGCCCCATGGCCTCGCGCAGATAGGCGGCGATCTGCCGCGCCGTGCCTTCGGCGGTCTTCAGCGCGATGTTGCCGGCAAAGCCCTCGGTGACCACCACGTCGACGGTGCCCTTGCCGATGTCGTCGCCTTCGACGAAGCCATTATAGCGCATCGAGCCGAGCGCCGCCTCACGCAGCATGCGGCCAGCCTCCTTGACCTCCTCCTGGCCCTTGATCTCCTCGACGCCGACATTCAGCAGGCCGACCGTGGGCTGGTCGAGGTCGAACAGCGCGCTCGCCATGGCGGCGCCGAGGATCGAGAAATCGACCAGTTGCTGCGCGTCGGCGCCGATGGTCGCGCCGACATCGAGCACGATGCTTTCGCCGCGAATGGTCGGCCAGATGGCGGCGATCGCCGGGCGCTCGATGTCGGCCATGGTGCGCAGGCAGAATTTCGACATGGCCATCAGCGCGCCGGTGTTGCCGGCGGAGATGCAGGCATCCGCCTCGCCGTTCTTCACCGCCTCGATGGCCTTCCACATGGACGACTTCCAGCGCCCCTGGCGCAGCGCCTGGCTTGGCTTGTCGTCCATGCGCACCGCGACATCGCAATGCACGAATTCGCTGACGTCCTTCACATTCGGCATCTGCGAGAGGACCGGCAGCACCGCGTCCTCCCGACCGAAGATGGCGAACCGCGCGTCGGGCCGCCGCTCGATCACTTTGGCCAGGCCACGCAGTGTGACCTCGGGACCATGATCCCCGCCCATAGCGTCAATCGAAATGCGTACCACGCGCGAACTGCCTCAAAGGTTGATCGGATGCCGGTGCCGGCGGGAAATGTGCGGCGAAAATAGCGGTTTTACCTGACTGCACAACCTCGATTTGCCTGTCCGGACGGCAATTCAGTCTTTTTGTCCGAGCTTGCGCAACCCCTCGTAGAGGGGACCGGTGCGCTCTTCCTCGTCCTGCGGGCCGGCCGGTGCCGGCACGGTCGCGCCGGGCTTGCGCGGATAGGGATCGATCCCCAGGCCGAAGAACTCCTCGGCCAGCGCCCCGACGTCGATCAGGTCGCCCAGAAACGTCTCCGGCAGGTCAGGTCCTTCGGCATCGACGACGAACTCGCCACCCTCCATGTCGTTGCGGGCAAGGCGCGATCCTTCCGGCACGAAGGTCGCCGAGACCTCCTCGTCGATCCGGCTTTCGACCGGCTCCAGCGTGACGACGCAGGCCTGGATGATGTCGGCCTGCACGCGGCCCGACACCTTGATTCCGTCCGCCTTCCAGGGACGCACCGCAAGGTCGGCGCGGAATCCTTCCACCGACAGCAGGTCGTGCTCGCCGGCCAGGGCCGCGCGCTGCGCGGCGTCCGCCTCGATAATGACCGGCATCCCTTTGCGCGGCAGGCGATGCACGTTCACCTTGAACGACACGGGGCTCGCCCCCTGCTTCTCAGGTCTCGCAGTCATCTGCCTATCCTTCCGCTCCGGCATCCGGGAACGATACATCCGCAGCCAGCAGGCGCTCAAGCGGATGGGCGGCGAGCCCCTTTGCCGCCGCAAGCGCATAGGCAGCGATCGGCGCAGCGCCGTCCCATTCCTCGACCTGCGGCCTCACATTGCGCCGCAAAGCCTCGGCGAGCGCCGCCGCATCGCCCGCATCGATCGCCTCGCCATAGGCGGCGGCCCGTCCGTAGAACATGCGCGCCAGCTTCTTGATGCGCTTGGGAACGCCGAGGTCGCCGATGCCGAGCTCGCGAATCGCGTGCTCCACATCGCGGAAGAAGACGTCGGTCACTTCCTGGGCGACGTCGCGCGCCGTGCCCTCCTCGCCGCGGATGCGATGCAGGAACAGGATCATGTGCAGCGCGATCATCTCGAAACGGCCGAGCGGCGTGTCGGGCACCTGCCAGCGCGCGTAGAAGACAGGCTGCCGCGAGGCCGCCACGATTCGTTCATACAAGGCGTCGATAACCACACGACGCGAACGCTGCCCAAAGCCAAACAGCTTCTGGAACATGGAAAACGCCCTCCCTCGGGGCTTGTTTGGGACAGGATCAGGTTGCATCGGCGCGTAAGCTGGTTTACCCGTTTTGCCGGCGGGGACAAGGGCTTTCGACAGAAGGCCCGGCGCCGGGGACTTATGGAGATGTCGTTGCAGGTGAAGAAAATCAACAGCAATCCTGTTGGACGCGCGGTTCTGGCCGCGGGCATTGCCGGCGCCGCCGTGGCTTTATCCGGCTGCAACGTCGCCGGGACGCTCGACGCCCGTGAAACTCTGACGCAGGGCTACGTCATCGACGAACAGGCGATCGAACTCGTGCCGGTCGGCTCCAGCCGCGAGCAGGTGCTGCTGGCGCTCGGCACGCCGTCCACCACCGCAACCTTCGACAACGAGGCCTTCTACTACATTTCGCAGAAGCGCGTGCGCAACGCCGCCTTCATGCGGCCGCGCTTGGTCGATCAGCGCATTCTGGCGGTCTATTTCGGCCCCGACGAGCGCGTCGCCAACATCGCCAATTACGGCCTCAAGGACGGCAAGGTGTTCGACTTCATCGGACGCACGACGCCGACCGGCGGCAAGGAGCAGTCCTTCATCGGCCAGATTCTCGCCGGAGCCTCGAAGGGCGGACCGCCCTCCGGCCTCTTCGGCGGCAACTGACACCAAGGGAACGGAAGCGCCAAGCGCGCCCCACGAAACTCGGCTGCCTGACGCAACGCGGCAGGCGACGGGTCGGACCGACCATCGCTTCATGAAGGGATGACCGGTTCGCAAGTCTCAGGCAGCACTGAGCCCGCAGGTCCAGGACCTGCGGGCTCTTTCATGTCGGGTCTGCGCTGTAGAGCGGAATGAGGAAAAGTGTGAAGCGGTTTTCCACCCGCATCCCGCTCCAACTTTTTGAAAACGATCGCGTTTATGATCT
>NZ_JANKOF010000035.1 GCF_024655565.1 Nitratireductor sp. ZSWI3
AATCGGTCGGTTGTGGTTCCTGCGGCTACCCTTCGCGCACTCCATGACACACCAGAGCCCGAGGTCATGCGATGAGAGCTGCAACGTGTCATGGTTCACCCCTCGTGTCATCCTGAGCAACGAAGATCGCTTTCGGATGTAACTGATCCTCGGGATTCCGCTGCACCGGCACGGAAGCGGAAGTGTCGTCCGGGTGTTTGTCGGTGGTGCGGTCCGCGACTGTCCGGCGGTCAACTGAGCGCGGGACGAACAGCGGCGCCTCACGCCAGTCGGGCGGCGATGGCGCAGCCGGAGCGCCGGGCGACGGCACCGTTGCGCCCAGCGCCGGTGCAAGCAGATCAACATAGGCGCGTGTTTCCGCGGGCAGCGGTCGGCCGGTCGTAAGATATTCGTCATAGCGATCTGGCCCCGCATTGTAGGCCGCCAGCATCGCCGGGATTGTGCGATAGCGGTCGTACATCTCGCGCAGATAAGCCGCGCCGGCGAGGATGTTGTCGTGCGGATCGAAGGGATCGGATCCGAGATGATATCGGGTGCGCAGATCATCCCAGGTCGCCGGCATGACCTGCATCAATCCCTGCGCTCCGGCGTCGGAGATGGCGCGTGTGTCGCCATCGCTTTCGCCGCCCATGACGGCCATGATCCAGCGCTCGGGAACACCGAAACGCTGCGCCGCTTCAGCAATGTATGCACCGATGGATTCGCGGATATTCTGTTGCTGGACAGGCACGGGTTGTGCGGATGCGCTGCCGCTGTCGAGTAGAGCGAGCGGAAGGCCGAAAAGGAGAAGGAGGGCGATGCGGCCGCAGGAACCGCACCGCCGCAATGAAGCTGACGGACCGATGAGCGGCATCGATCAGTCCTGCTCGTCGCGCTTCTTCGGACGGGTCCAGTGCAGGCCCCAGTCGCGCCCATCCTCGTCCGACTGGAACAGCCGGGCGCGCACCGGAAACGCGAATGCCGGGTCATCGAGGACGACGGAGATGAATGTGCCGGCGCGGTCGCCGGTATGTTTCCAGCCGGCACCGACTTCCGGGCCGGTCTCGTCGCCGAGATGTACGCGATAGGCTGGCGCGTTCTCGCTGTCGGCATTCTCGGCTGTGACGAAGGTGAGCGCGCAATCGAGGGACAGCGAGCGCATGCGACCGCTATACCCGTCTGGTGTGCGCGTGAATTGACCGATCTGGGGCATGATGGATCTCCTGTTTGGATGCGGTGGGATTGCGGGAAGGCGTGCGTCGTCACCGCGTCGGCGCGCGCCAGACGAAGCGGCCATCGCCGTCTTCGTCGGTGTAGAGAGGGACAGCCCGGCCGATGACGGTCGTCGCCGAAAGCGGACCGAAATATCGCCCGTCGAGGCTGTCGGGGACTTGCCAGTTCATGAGGAAGAGCTCGTCCGCAGCGACGGTGCGACAGCCGCTCCAGACCGGCAGCGGCCGATCCAGGCGATCACGGTCGCGCGCTTCGCCCATCGCGATTCCGTCGACCGTGATGGTGTGGTCGATGCGACATATGCGCTGTCCCGGCAGGCCGAGAACGCGCTTCAAGATCGGTACGTCGCGGCCGATGTAACCGCGCTCGACCATGAAATCCTCGAGAGGCTCGGGCGGCATCACGGCGACCAGATCGGGGACGTCGAGATGCGCGGCGGGTTCGATGCGGTAGAGCCCGATTGGTGCGCTGGCCGACACGTTCCAGACGAGCTTCAGCGCTGTCGGAACGATGGCGGCCGCAGCGACGCCCATGGCGGTGAAGTAGGTCAGCATGACGTAGCCGAAGCGGGTCATCGTTCGATCTCCCGCCGCTTGAGCCATGCCTGATGACGCTCCCGCGTGTAGGGACGCGGTTCCTGGCCGGCGCTCATCCGGTGCGCCACATGGCGCCAGTGATCGGGCGCGGCGTCGCAGGGATCGACGTCCGTGGCTTCCACCGCGTCGATGTGCTGGAGCACCTTCTCGACCTTCGGCCAGCCTTCGATCTTGAGCAGGATTTCCCCGCCGGGTCGCACGAAGGGCAGGGTCTGATATGCGGCGCCGTGCTCGACGGCGCGCACGATGTCGATGCGGGAGATGACAGTGCCATAGTCATTGGCCGCCCAGCGCACGAAACCGAAGATGGCGCCGGGTCGGAAGGAGACGACGCGTCGGCGGCGGTCGATGATCCGCTCGGCAGCTACGCGGCCGAAGCGAATCCAGTATTCGATCCTGCCTTCGACCCAGGTCAATTCGACATGGGTGAGTGACTCGGAAGTGTGGGCGGAAGGCATCGGGCCGGTGCCGGTCATGAGGGATCTCCTTCGCCATTCGGAAATTCGCGGGCGAGCAGGTCGCGCAACATGTCGGCGACGGTGATGCCGCGCTGGAAAGCGGCGATCTTGATGTGCCCGCGCAATTCCGGCGTGATGTCGATGGTCAGGCGCGCCGTGAATCCGGAAGGCTTGCCATCACGGGGAGCAGCATCGTCGGACCTGATCCAGTGCTCGGGATCGCCCGGCCTCGCGGCGAAGGCGCGGCGGTTTGGACGGTCGCTCATGGTGCGAGCCTTCCGATCTCGAGCGCCAGTGCCGTCACTTCCCGCGCGGCGATGCCGTCTGCGTCGCACTCGCAAACGAGGCGGCCGGATTGAGCAGCCGAGGCGAAGATGACGCGCTGGCCGATCGTCGCTCTAAGCGCCGGCGGGTCCTGGTCGGCGAGCGCATCACCGGTTTCGCGCGCGATGATGGTTCGTGCTGGACAGCGGTTGAGGACGAAGCGCACGGCGAGTTGCGGACGGAATATCCGCGCCTCCTCGATCAGGCGCAGGATCTCCGCCGAGGCCCAGCCATCGAAAGGTGACGGTTGCACCGGAATGAGGATGACGTCGGCTGCCAGTAGCGCCGAGCGCATCAACCCTGCGACCCGCGGCGGACCGTCAATGACGACATGGTCGGCATTGCGGGCGAGTTCCGGGGCTTCGTGATGGAGCGTGTCTCGCGCGAGGCCAATGACGCCGAAGCGCCGTGGCAGGCCCTCATGGCTGCGCCTTTCCGACCAGTCGAGAGCCGATCCCTGCGGGTCGGCGTCGATTAGGGTGACGCTATTCCCACCACGCGCCCATTCACCAGCGAGGTGCAAGGCGAGCGTCGTCTTGCCGACACCGCCCTTCTGATTGAGGAACGCCGCAATCATGAAGCGTCTCCCGCGCCAGTACGGGCCGGTTCGCTCTTGGAGACAGCGTCGTCATCGCGTTCGAAGAACGCCGTCTGCCGCCTCCGCTCATCCTCTTTTCGGCCCGTCGGAGAGCGGTTTTCCCCAGAATGCGGGCCCCTAAAAAAGTTAGATTCTTTGTTAGACTCTAAGTTAAGGGGTCGGTTTTTGCTTTCTGCGGAAGAGTTTAGGTCCGGTTTGGGTTCCCGATAGCACGATGGGTCGGTTCCCGATGGCACGATAGTCCGGGTTCCCGATAGCACGACGGCTTCCACAGCCTGTCCACAGGGCGCCGGCTCGAATGCGAGCAGCGTGCGCCCGCCCGCTTCGATCTCGAGAAACAGCATGTAGCCGGGTAGCGGTTGTCGCTGGATGATCGCGCGCAGTTCGAAGGCGAAGCGCTTGAACGGCGAGAGGCTTCCGGATTTGACGTAGAGGTGCCGGAAGTCGAACCGCCAGCCACGCTTCTGCCTGCCGCCATGCTTGCGCACGATCCGGTAGAGCCAGCGCTCGATCCCGCCCGTGAGGCCGAAATAGGCGCGGTCGATGGTGAGGACGAGCGCCTCGTCCAGCACCGCCTTGTAGAACCAATCCGGCACGATGAGCTCGATGCCGTCGGGATTGCCGAACGCATCGGCGCGCTCGGTCCATTCGTTGATCCAGGAAAAGCGATGCATGCGCCGAGCGGTCGTACGACTGCTCGGCGGACCTTCGCTTCGCCCTCGTGGATTGGACGGTGGCTGCCGCAGGGTGGTCGCGACCGTCGTCGATTGCAGCCGGTCGAGCGCGGTTCTCAGCCGGCGATAGTCGCGGGCACTGGTGCCGCGTCCGACGAAGGTGAGGATTTCGTATGGGGTGGTTGCGATCAGGCGCGACGTGCGAAAGCCGTTGTCGCGCGCCTCGACGATCTGGCTGGCCGCCCAGATCAGGATGTCCGCATCCCAGATCGTGGCCATGCCATGCTCGGGAACGGCTTCCACGCGGATGGCGATCTCGCCCGCTCGGAAGTCGATCGGCTCGACGCGGTGGGACTTGGAGAGAGAAAAGAAGGGATAGGCCATGAGGTCCTGCGCATCGCGCGGCGCCAGGTCGCTCGGTAGAGCGCGGAACAGCTCAAGCTGGTCCCGTTCCGATCTGCGAGGCCGCGCCGTCATGGGAGTAATCAGCGGTTCTCGGCAGACGACGGATCGTCATGACGTTTGGCCGGAAGGACCGTGCCGACGCCGGGGTCGGAGGTGGATCGCTTGGCGCCACGTTCCGCCCAGGCCTGCAGGTCATCGACGGAGTAAACGACGCGACCACCGAGTTTGCGGTATGCGGGACCAGTCCCGTAGGTGCGGTGTTTCTCGAGGGTTCGGGCGGAAAGGCTGAGGAAGCGGGCCGCTTCGGGCGTTCTCAGATAGCGCGGCGGTATACCGGCGGTGGCTGCGGGCATGATCGTGCCTCCGTGATCCTTGTTGGCGCCGCCGGATACGGGCGGAGCGTCAGGGTCACGGTGGCGGAGAAGAAAGGGCGTGGGGGAGTGCGAAGATTCGAAAGAAAATTCGCACCCCGATGGCCGCTAGTCTCAGTTGGGGCGATGTCCGAGAAGAAGCCTGCGATAACCGCCCGCCACGAGATCGAGACCAGAGGCGGTGCGACGCATCACGGTGTCGCGCAAAGGAGCGGACTTCCAAGTGATGGCGTTGACTGGAGCGGCGCCGAAGACGGCCTCGGCGATTTCCTGATAGGTAGCCCCTGCACGTCGACCGTCGATCGCGCGGAGGCTTTCGATAAGGCGTTGTCTGCGTTGCGGCGTCAATCGCGTGTCAGGCGATGTCCGGTGATGGAGGACAGCATCGCGGAACCGAACAATTGCATCGACTCGATCCTGCATGAACTGGTCGATGAGCGTAACTGCCGCGACCGGTCCGGCGGGCGCCCTGCCGTCGAGGCAAATTGCCACGAAGTGCTCGGTGTCGATCACGAAGTGAATATAGAGACCTTCATCCGATATTCGGGCATCGGCTGGAATGACCTTGAAGTTCACGGTGGTCATGTTCGGCCCCTGCTGAGGGGCGAAGATCAGGACGCTCGGATCGACAGCAGGGCTCCAAAAGATGTCGGCATTGGGTGCGGACAAGTTCGGCGCTATCGGGAAAGCGTAACCCCCAATGCGCCGTCAGCGCGGTCGCGGCGTGATCGTCTGCCGGATCGGAAGCCGAGACTTCCTTTTCGTATTCGGGGTTGCGCCTGAGAAACTCCCAGGCAAGTTCGGAAGGATTCAGACCGTTCAGATATCGATAGTCCGTCGGGTCGCGCCAGTTCGTTTCCGCCACCATGCCGATTTCCTCCCCGACTCTACGCGGTGGTTCGCAGGTCGTTGGAAGATCGCGTTAAAATTGAAACTTGGATAGCCGAGCAACCGGCATATAGCGATGCAGGGCACGCATCACCTGATCAGTGATAGGCGGATCTAAGAAGATCGCGGTAGCCGTTCTCACTCATCCAGTGCGCGCGGGCGAGATGTGTCTGGTGAACGTGCAGAGCGCGATCGGGCTGCACGTCGGGATCGAGACCAAAGATGATGCGGACTGCTTCAGCCCAATGCGCGGCCTCGGCCTCCGCATCGAGCAAGCGAAGATAGGTCGCAAAGTGCGCACGATCGTATTCGGTCAGGTGTTCGCTGTGCGGCGGCTCGTCCAGAAAGTCAGCTTGCCCCATCTGTCCCCCGGTCTCTCGGCGCGAGGCCTCGGTGCATATGGTTAACGTAAATTGACAAAATTTGTAGAGGCGCGCCGAAAAATCGCTGCGAAAGGAGTGGCGCATTGCGCCTTGCACCTCCGTCGTCAGGCCAGCGCTTCTGGTTGGTTAGGGTTCGCTGCATCGACAATCATCACTCCTTCTCCTCGGTCAGAGGACAGGAAGACGATGCCAGCTGCTTCCAGCGCCCGGCGAATCTGGTCGCACGTGCTCTCATGCACCTTGAGTCCGTTGACGGACTCGAGGCGCTTGAGTGCGGTCAGCGAAACCAGGGCCTTCTCAGCGAGCATCTCTTGTGTCCAACCGAGCAATGCGCGCGCGGCTCGTGCCTGTCGGGCGGTGATCATGCATGATCACCTCCTACAGACCCCGGCATTTACGCCACTAAAACGACTTCTCTATTCGGACCAACCTGACAGCGTGGTTTCCCTCACTCCCTGGTGGTTCATTTACATACTATAGTTGATAAACTTAAAGTATGTAAATCGCGATCTTCCTGCGCATGGATATGCGCAAACTGGTCGGCCGGAACTTCGCCCGCCTGCGTCGGGAGAAAGGTCTGACCCAGGAAGAGGTCGAAGCACGTTCAGGCTTCAGCCAGCAATATCTCAGCAGCCTCGAACGCGGCCGGAGGAACCCGACCGTGATTACGCTATATGAACTGGCCCAGGCCCTCGGCGTCAGCCACGTCGATCTGGTCCAGCCCGACGACCAGGTTTAGCGACACGCCCGCGAGGATCATGCTTCTCTTCGTGGTCGGTACGGGACCGCCACAGGATGGGATCAGAGGAGCCGGCGGGACAATCCATTTTGCGACATCACCTCGGCATCGCCTTGGCGGTCAAGTCGTATTTGCGCGCTCGCCGTTCCCCGTCCCCTCGCGGGGAGGTGCCTCGACCGGGACTGAACCCGGTCGAACCTTATGCCGATGAGGCCGCACCTTCCGGCCGTTTGCCCCAGTCGAATTCCGTTCCGTCGACCCGCATGCGATGGAGGATCACGGCGATTTTCCGCGCCAGCGCGATGATCGTTTTCTTGTGGCCTCGGCGTCGCGAGATCTGTGCGCCCCATGCCCTGAGCGCCGACCACCGTTTCACTCGCGTCAGCAGAACTTGCGCGGCCTCATAGAGCAGAGTTCGCATCATCTCATCGCCCCATCTCGAGATCCGGCCGCTGCGGTCGACCTCACCGGATTGCTGCTTACGCGGTGTCAGTCCGAAGTGTGCGCCGACTGTTCGCGAGCGCGTGAAGCGGGCTGGGACATCGACTGTGGCTCGGAACGTCAGCGCGACGAGAGGACCGACGCCAGGAACGGTCATGAACCGGCGTGCCACTTCATCTTGGCGGGCCAATCGGACAAGCATGTCGTCCAACCGGCCGAACTGCTCCCGCAATCCGCGCCGCGCCAGCAGCAGAGCGTCCGCCACGGCGTGCAGGTCCGTGTCGGCAATCAGCTCGCGCACCCGAGGCTCGAAGTCGCGAGCCGTCACCTTGCCAAGGTGATAGCCGAAGTTTCGGATGAGGCTGCGAATTTCGTTCTCGACGTCCTGAAGTTTGTTCCGCAGAAGTTGGCGTGCGGTGAGGATCGTGCGTAGGCGCTGACTATTCGGTGTCTTAACGTGAACCGGCTTGAACAGACCGACGCGCATCATTTGCGCGATCCCGCGCGCATCGTGCCTGTCGGTCTTGTTGAGCTGCGCAGCGAGCGCCGCCTTCATGTGTCGGGTTTCGACACAGACGACAGGAATATTGGCCTCAGCCATCCGCCCATAGATATGCTGCGACAGCATGCCGGCTTCGAGACCGACGCGGACGATCCTAAACGGAAGTGACAGGATGTGCTGTGCGATCTCCTCGGGATCGGAGGAGAGCTTGCGTTCGTGTGCGACGTGGCCATCGTGATCGACGACGCAAAGATTGACGCTGCGGGCCGAGACATCCAGCCCGATATAGTGATTTTGGGACATGCCGAATCCCTTCTCGAATCAAGAACCGGCACTTCTCATAACCAATCTTCGAACGTTTTTGTAAACTACGACTATTTCAGTCGTTCTTCGCGAGAGAACATCGCAACGCGGGGTCTTCGCACGAAAACTACCATTGTGAACTTGATCGCTACGAAGCCTTCAGCATTTTTTCTGTTGGCAGATCATGTTGCGTGGTTTGACGGATACGGTAGCACGAGTACAAAATAGGAACATCAGCTCGTCGATTCGGAACCTACGGCGTGCATCATCCCTAGAGCCGACAGGGGGCAACGTGGGCATCGCGGACGACTTCAGGACTTTCCTCGACAACATCAAAGTAGATGACTCAGCAACTATCTCGCTTCGCTATGGCGAGATCACCTCCGCGCTGAACAAGCAATTTCGAGATACCGAGTCGAAAACTGCCAACAGCCTTCAGGTCGGCTCCTATGGTCGTTGGACGGCGATCAAGGGCATTTCCGATCTGGACATGATCTATATTGTCCCGGCCTCTGAGTGGGATACCTACATGGATGGCGGACAGTACGAGCTCCTTCGCGACACCAAGGATGCGATCAAGGCGCGCTATCCATCCACAACGGTGAAGGTCGATCGGCTAGTTGTGCGGGTCCTCTATAAGGATTTCCATATTGAGGTTATGCCAGCTTTTCGGGAGGCGGATGGAAGCTACAAATATCCCGACACCGCGAACGGAGGATCATGGAAGATCACAAAGCCCCAAGCCGAACTCGATGAGATGCGGGCGGCTAATGAGCGGAAGAATCGGAATCTCCGGCGCTTGTGTAAGATGGCTCGCGCTTGGAAGAACAAGCACGGCGTGGCTATGGGCGGCCTTCTGATTGATACGCTCGCCTACAACTTTCTCGAATCGACCGATGAGTACGACGAGAAAAGTTACCTCTACTACGATTATATGTGTCGAGATTTCTTCAAGTTCCTGGCTGACCAACCCAAACAGTCGGAATACGCCGCCCTCGGCAGCCGACAGCGCGTACGGGTAAAGAAGAGGTTCGAGCGGAAGGCAAAGAAGGCCCACGAACTCTGCCTGAAGGCTATCGAGGCGAGCGGCCAAGCGAATGAGCGCCAGAAGTGGCGAGACGTGTTCGGCAATGGCTATCCCGCTCCCGCATCCAAGTCGGAAACAGAAGCCACGCTCGCCAAAGCAGCGTTTCGCAACACCGAGGAATTTGTTGAGGATCGGTTTCCGTTGGATGTCCGGTACGACATGCGGATCGACTGCGAGGTTACACAGAACGGCTTCCGGGCCACACGCTTGCTCGACCTTCTCGAGCGGCACGGCATCCTTCTGCGCAAGAAAAAACTTCGATTCTTCGTCGCGGACGGCGCCGATCTCCCCGATGACGTCGACATCTATTGGAAAGTGTTGAATCGAGGAGACGAGGCTGAGCGGCGCGACATGATCCGCGGCCAAATTATCCGTGACAATGGCAATTGGGAACAGCGTGAAAGCACCGACTTCCGGGGCAACCACCTTGTGGAATGCTATGCGGTCCTGAATGGTGTTGTCGTCGCGCGAGATGACATCCTCGTTCCCATTAGCGCACAGAGCGCTGAAGTAGGCGACCATGCAGCTTGATTATGACATCACCCTTGAGGATCAAATCCGCGAGTGCTTCGGTCGGGTGGTCTATACACACAAGACGCACGAGAGGATGGCCGACAACTGCACCAAAAAACTCAATCGGTTTAAGGTTGGACAGATCGTCCTCACCGCAGCGACGAGCACGGGCGCTGTTGGTGTAGTTGTAACGAATGAGACGTGGCTCGAGGTCGCAACGGTTCTGGTGTCATTCCTTACGCTCTTTGTGACAACCTACCTCAAGAACTTCGATTTGGGCGCGACCGCGCAGAAACACCGCGATGCCGCGGCGAAACTGTGGAACGTCCGCGAGTGTTACCTTTCGCTCCTCACGGATCTGCCGGCTCTTGATCGGCAGGCGGCCGTTGAGCGTCGCGACGAGTTGCAGACTATGCTCGCCGCACTCTATCAATCTGCACCACAAACGGATGGCAAAGCCTACGTTGAGGCTCAGAAGCGTCTTCAGAAAATGGAAGACATGACGTTCAGTGCTGACGAGATAGATTGTTTTCTACCGCTATCACTAAAACGTTCAGGCGGACGACCGAAGACCGATGAAGGAACATGAGCGCGTGCCCCCTTCACGCTCACCGGCTATCTGACATTGGGATTTTATAGCAACTAGATGATTAGCTCCGCATGGTGCCGGTGAAACTCCTAAATGGTTCAACCAGGCTCGAAGTTGCTGTGCAGGAGCGCTCGAATACCCCATCTATAATAGTAGTCTTTGATCGATTGGGAAGCGGAAAAAACCGTTTTGAATCGGGCAATCGGCGGTTGACGGCGCATCTGATTCGGTCGGCACAAGAAAAGGTCCCGCCCGGGCCTGCCGGGCGGGAACCTGTCGGGCCTCACTCGCCGTTGCGACGGGTGGGGCGCGACCAGATGAGGCTGAAACCGCCGTCCTCGTCATCGAAGAGGTTGGCGTAGATGGGGCTGGTGAAGCTCGGATCGTCGAGTTTGAGGCCGAGATAGTCGCGACCCTCGTTCGACTGCTTGGACCAGGCTGCTCCGATTTCGGCGCGGCCGACCAGGACGCGGTGGCTGGGAGCGTTCTCGCTGGCCTGGTTGGTTTCGGGGACGATGCGGACGTTCTTGGCCTGCACGTTGAGGGTGACGATTTCGCCGGTGAATTCGTTGCCGGACTTCTTGAATGTGCCGATGGTTGCCATGGTAGTTCTCCTTGATCACTGGTTTCGAGCCCGCACCATGCGGCCTCGATGGCGATCGGAGGGGCCGGAGGCGATCGACGGCGCATCGCTTGCGACCGCAGCGTCAGCGGAGGATGGCAGCCGAAGAACTTTCTTGTTGCGCGAGGAATGGACGCGCAGCGGCCAGGGGATGAAAGTTGGAAGCCGCCATTGCGCCATAGGCGATCGAGGCGCAGCCGGTCTTCGGCCAGATCAGCCCATTGAAGAGGCCGTTTGGAGCGGTCGGCTCACAGGGATCGTTCAAGGAGGGAATGGCAACTCTGAGTGCCCCGCTCATGTCCGGCGAAGGAACGGAAATAGTCTTTGGCCCTGCAGGCCTGTCCGCTTCATATCCAGCGATGCCACCTGATGCGGAAACAAGCCACATTGCGACCTGTACCGGTCGCGCTGTTCGGGGCACATTCCGCCATGCCGTCCGGGAGCGCCGGCGCTCAACCGAAATAGTCGGTCCGTCCCGTACCACGCGTCCATATTGCTCAGCCTTCAATACGGACGCGGCACAAGACCTCAGCCCCTGTCCCGGCTTCGCCTGCAATGGCATTCAGATGCTGGCAGGCGTCTGTCCGGCAGGCCCGGGCGCGGCCATGGAGGCTAAGCGCACGAACGCAGTGATGCCGACCGCCACCGCGCCGATTATGGAGAAGACGGTCTGCCAAGTTTCAGACGGCATGAGATGTTTTACGATGCCGTGGGTGGCGTGAAAGCCTGCAACGGCGGCAGGTGCGACGAAGGCAAGCGCTACGGCGAGTTTCAGCCACATTGGCCGGGCGAACAGGATGAGGAACCGCGCAAGGCCGAACACGAGGCCCGCGCCAACAAGTCCGATAAGGACGCTGCCCGGCAGGCCGGCTCCGGTCTGATAGGCCCACATTCCGGCCGCCACGCAGCCGAGCGCCGGCAAAGCGTAGATGGCAAGCGTGAACAGCAACCAGCAAAGGACTGCAATTGCGGTGATGGATCCGAGAATAGCAATAATCATGGTGGCGTCTCCGCAAGATGAGGTTCGAACGGTTGCGCCTCCACCACCACCATGGCGCAAGTAGAGAGAATATCACAGTCGTGATTCAGTGACGAGTGTAAAGGTCCACATTGAGCCTAAATTACACGATACGGCGCTCACTTTAACGACGGCTTTTCATCATCACAGCACTAGCTTGATGGGAGGCCTGGATCAGTCTCTTCGACACTTCTTCGGTCAGCGGCGTATGCCCACCAATCCGCTAGAGCCGAATGGGACTTCAAGGCATTTGCGCCCTCTGCAGCTTGGACGAAATACGCAATCATTGGCGCAAGATGGCAATCTGCCAACGTGAAATTCTGGCCATCAAGAACGTTGCCTTCCATAGCCAACACATTTAGGGCACCCAACACGGGAAATGACGCTTCTAAGCCTTTTGATATCTCGGTTTCGTCACTGTCTTCTCCAACTGATGGGCGGAAAACACGATGTGCGAACACTTGCCGGACCAAAGGTCGATAGCCGTAGCAATCCACGATCGAAATGACTTGCGCGACACGGCCAAGTGCCTTTGCTCCAGACGGGAGTAGGCGTGGCCCCTCGAATGCGGCCTCAATGTAGCGGCAAATGGCAGTTGTTTCGTAAATATCGAAACCAGCATGGCTTAGAACTGGAACGCGGCCAAACGGGTGCCGTCTCAGATGGTCGAGAGGCACGTCCGTCTGGAACGGGTCTATTTCCTCGGTTTCGTAAGCGACACCCTTTTCGTGAAGCGCAATCCGCGCAATACGATTGTAGACGCTAAACTGATAGCCTCGGAGTATGACCATACTAAAGAGACTATCTGCCAACCGCCGGTGTTGAAAGGCCCCCGCTCGGCCATCTGTCACGAGAACCGAATGAAAGCCGACATCCGATCTGTCGCCCGAAACGGAAGCTTCGTCCGCGATATGAGAAGTTGTGGCGGCTCATGCGAACCGCCACACCGGGATGCCGAGCTTTCTGGCCTTGTCTGCGAGGTTTTCCTGAATGCCGGTGCCGGGGAACACCATAACCCCGATCGGAAGGACATCGAGCATCTGGTCGTTGCGCTTGAAGGGCGCGGCGCGGCCATGCCTGGTCCAGTCGGGCGCGAATCCGATCTGAGTGACGTTGCGATGATCGGCCCAGCGAGCGGCGATCTTCTCGGCGCCCTTTGGCGACTTGCCGTGCATCAGCACCATGGCCGGGTGCTTGGCATGCACCTGGTCGAGCTTGTCCCAGATCAGCTTGTGATCGTTGAAGTCGGAGCCTCCGGAGACGGCGACCTTCGGACCGGCTGGCAAAAGCACCTCGCGACTGGCGCGTTTGCGCTCGGCAATGAAGTCCCGGCTGTCGATAATCGCCGATGTCAGGGCGCGATGATTCACCTGCGAGCCGGTGCGCGGTGACCAGGGCGATCCGGTGGTGCGCAGATAATGCTCGGCGGCGCTGTCGCGGAAGACTTCCAGGCTGTCGCGGCGTTCGATGAGGCCTTGTCCGGTCTCGATGAGCCGTTCAAGCTCGACGGCCTTGATTTCGGAGCCGTCCTGTTCGCGTTGCCCGCGCTTTTGGGCCTGCTCATTGTCGTCGAGCTTGCGCTCGAGGCGGTCGGCGGCGCGGTGGAACATGTTGACGGTCGACCAGAGCAGATCGTCGAGTTCGCCATCGAGGGCGGTATCCGCCATGGTGGCGATCAGGGCGTCGAAGATGTCGGAGACGGCGCCGGCGATGACATTGTCCTCCGGGACGAGGCGTGGGTCCGGACCGTGGCCATCGTGGCGGTAGCCGTGGAGTTCCAGTTCGTTCAGCGCGTGCTCGGTCGGCGAGGACTCGTGATGGGGTTCGAAGGTGTCGTCGTCGAGTGTCATCAGGTGCTCCCTTTGTCGGTTGGCCGCGCCCGCCGCGGCCTTCATGGCGCCGAAAGACAGCGGGCGGACCGGGCCTGCATCCTGGAGCGGCAGCGGAAGGACCGGAGCGTGTGCGGAGGATGGCGAAGGCCGGCGATTTTGTTTCGCGATGGAAAGGCCCGAAGGGCCGCCGGAAAATCGTTGGCCGCAGCCATTGCCGGACCGGGACGCCTGCTGTCCGGTCGCCCTCTGAAGAAGGCCGGGGCGCGGCCCTCTCCGATATCGATAGGGAGCCGTTGACGATGACTGCGACGTCAGCGCCGTAGCCCATACCGTTGCCCCGTTCAGGCGGACAGAACGGGCTCCATGAACCTGGCGACATCCTGTGGTGCGAGTTGGACTCGGATCGAGGCCCGGAAGGCATCGATGCCACGCAGGCGCAGATCCTCGTTGAGATCGCCGAGCATCGGCGAGAGTGGCAGCGCCTCTATGCCGAGCGCGTCTGCCCGTTCGACGAGCGTGTCCCTTGCGCCGTCGCCCGCCGGATCGTCGTCGCGGACGATGTAGAGCCGGCGCAGGGTGTCGGGGAACAGGATGGCGGCAAGATGGGTTGCGGAGAGCGCGGCTGCCATGGGCATCTCGGGCAAGACGCATCGCAGCGAAAGCATGGTCTCGATGCCTTCGCCGGCCGCCATGACCTCGCCCGCCAGGCCAAAGCGCACGGCATGGCCAAGCAGGTCGCCCATTGCCCGTCGCGGCGTCTCGATCAGGGCCTTGCCGAGAGTCGCCTCGCTGAATCCGTTCGGATCGAGCCAAGTCCGGTGCGCGCCGGTCTGGTGACCGTCAAGATCGGTGACCGATGCGATCAGCGCGGGCCAGGTCTCTGTCGGGCTGTGCTCGTCGGGGCGGTAGTAGCAGCGTGGATGAAACCGCAGCGATCCGGTTCCGTGCAAAGCCGTAATGCCGCGCTTACGGCAATACGATTCCGCGAGTGTCCCCATAATCGGCCGCGCCATCGAGAACAGGCGTTTGGCCGCGATCGGCGAGCCCGTTGGTGCGGGCGATTTGCGTCCAGGCGAGGATGCCGGCTCCGGTTCGGGGTGCGGCAGGCTAAGGAACCGCCGGGCCTCGTCGGCCACGTCCCTGAACTCGGTCAAACCGCGGCTTTCGCGGATGACGTCGAGGAGATCACCATGTTCACCCGTTGCGGCGTCGGTCCATTTGCCCGCGGCTCCCTTGCCGGATTCGGGGCCGGTCAGACGCACGAACATCGAGCGCCCCTTGGTGTTGCGCACGTCGCCCACCATCCAGTAGCGGCCCTCGCGCCGCCCGCTGGAGAGATATTCGTGGCACACGGCCTCGGCCTGCCGGCCGAGACGATGTGCGAGGTCTGAAGCGTCGCGGGTCATCATGCTGCCTCCCGCTCGGCGATGCGCTCGACCGGAAACCGCTCCAGCAGCTTGCTGAGGACGGCTGCGCCGGAAGGGTCGGTCGGGACGAACAGCCGGAACTTCCACGAGATGATCTCGCCGAAAAGGCCATAGGCCTTGAGGCGGTCGCGCATCGTGTCGGTGAAGCCGGCGAGCTCGATGCGGTTCGCGCCCATGACGCGGGCACGGCGGAGCTGGAGCCCCTCGGCGAGGTCGAGGACCGTGCGGCCGTCAGTCAGCGCGGCAAAGGCGTCGTCCGCCGTGAGGCTGGCTGCGCCCGTCGCCGAGGCTTTCGCGGCCCAGGCCGGTGAAACCTTGCGGCCGATGATCCGCTCGCCGTCGTCAGTCTGGAGCCGGTAGACCCGCGTCGATTCATTGGGCAGGCGCTTCCAGATCGGCAGCAACAGTCCGGAAACGATGTGAACGGTGCTGTCGGTAAATTCCGGGACCGCCGCAACTTCGGTGTCCCAGATGCGCGCAAAGGTCTCGCGGTCGGTTTCGACCCAGTGGGTGTCGCCCATCATGGCAACGGGCACCTTGGTGGATTCCATCGGCCGGATCAGGCGCACCCGGCGTTCGACGACACCGTCGTCGTCGATCACGCTGGTGGTCGGAATGCGCACCGCGGCCCGGCCGGACCGCTCGTTGATCAGCAGGGCGGCACGCGGATCGGTGAGATGGTCGAGTGCTTGGTCCAGCGTGACCGGGTGGTTGCGCTCTCGCTGCGCGATGGTGAGCAGCGTGGTCTCCGCGCCGGTCGCTGGATGGGTGTGGATCACCTGTCGGTCGGTGACGGTGAACTGCTCGCCCCTCAGCGTTTCCAGGCCGACATCGTAGGTGCCGCTGGCAATGGCGCCCTCGATCCGGGCGGTGAGGATCTGCTCGAAATGCGCGAACAGGATGTTCTGTAGATCGATGGTGAGTGCCAGAAGTCGGTTGAGGAAGGTTGTGATCGGCGGCAGGTCGTCCTTGATGCCGGTATCATCCATGAGCTTCAGACCGGTCGAGGTCTCGAAGGTCTGGAGCGGGCAGCCTTCGACCTTGCCGCCAACGATCATGAGATAGAGCCGGCGCAGCGCGTCGCGTGCATAGGCGCTTTCAAGATTGTCCTCGGCGCGGAACAGGCCCTGGCCGCCGGTCTGGCGCTGGCCGCGCGTGATCGCCCCGAGCGTGTCGAGCCGGCGGGCAATGGTGGAAAGGAAGCGCTTCTCGGCTTTCACGTCGGTGGCGACCGGCCGGAACAGCGGCGGCTGTGCCTGGTTGGTGCGGTTGGTGCGCCCCAAGCCCTGTATCGCCGCATCGGCCTTCCAGCCCGGCTCCAGGAGATAGTGGACGCGCAGCCGCTGGTTCTTCGCCACAAGGTCGGCATGGTAGGAGCGTCCCGTGCCACCCGCGTCCGAGAAGATCAGGATGCGCTTGACGTCATCCATGAAGGCCTGAGTTTCGGCGAGGTTTGCCGAAATCGCGCGGCCCTCGACGGCGAGGCGATCCGCCGTGGCGCCAGCACCCGGCTTGCGGACGATGCGGCGCGAGCGGCCCGTGACCTCGGCCACCGTATCGGTGCCGAAGCGCTGAATGATCTGATCGAGGGCGCCGGGAACCGGCGGCAGCGAGGCGAGCGTTTCGATCAGGCGGTCGCGCCGGGCGACGGCCTCGCGGCTTTCGACGGGCTGGCCGTCGCGGAACACGGGGCGCGAGCACAGGTTGCCCTCGCTATCAGTGAAGGGCTCGTAGAGCTGTACCGGGAAGGAGTGCGCCAGATAGTCGAGCACATATTCGCGCGGCGTGATGTCGACCTGGACGTCGTTCCAGTCCTCGGTCGGGATATCTGCGAGCCGCCGCTCCATCAGCGCCTCGCCGGTCGAAATGATCTGAATGACGGCGGCGTGGCCAACTTCGAGATCGGCATCGATGGCGCGGATCAGCGAGGGGGTCTTCATCGCCGTGATGAGGTGGTTGAAGAAACGCTGTTTGGCGCTTTCGAATGCGGACCGTGCTGCGGACTTGGCCTGCCGGTTCAGCGTCCCTTCGCTGCCGGTGACGTTGGTCGCCTGCATGGCCGCATCGAGATTGTTGTGAATGATCGCGAAGGCACCGGCATAGGCGTCGTAGATGCGCCGCTGCTCGTCGGTGAGCTGGTGCTCGACCAGCTCGTATTCGACCCCTTCATAGGAGAGCGAACGGGCCTGGTAGAGGCCGAGCGCCTTCAGGTCGCGCGCCAGCACCTCCATGGCGGCGACACCGCCATCCTCGATCGCCTCGACGAACTCGGCGCGGGTGGCGAAGGGAAAATCCTCGCCGCCCCAGAGGCCGAGCCGCTGGGCATAGGCGAGATTGTGGACCGTGGTGGCGCCGGTCGCCGAGACATAGACGACGCGCGCATCGGGGAGCGCGTGCTGCAGGCGCAGTCCCGCGCGGCCCTGCTGCGAGGCGGCCTGGTCGCCGCGTTCGCCCTTCGATCCGGCGGCGTTCTGCATGGCGTGGCTCTCGTCGAAAATGATCACTCCATCGAAATCATCCCCCAACCAATCGACGATCTGCTGCACGCGCGAAACCTTCGATCCGCGTTCGTCGGAGCGTAGCGTGGCATAGGTGGTGAATAGGATGCCCTGCGGCAGACGGATGGGTGTGCCCTGGCGAAAGCGCGAGAGCGGTGAGACCAGCAGCCGTTCCTGACCGAGGGCCGACCAGTCGCGCTGCGCGTCCTCGAGCAGCTTGTCGGATTTGGACACCCAGACGGCGCGGCGACGGCCCTTGAGCCAGTTGTCGAGCAGGATGCCGGCGACCTGGCGGCCCTTGCCCGCGCCGGTGCCATCGCCGAGAAACCAGCCACGCCGGAAACGGACAGCGTCGGCGGCGTCTTCCGCCGCGGCGGTGACCACATCGCAGGTCTCATCGACGGTCCAGGCGCCGGCGAGATGCTGGGCATGGGCTTCGCCGGCATAGATCACGCTTTCGAGCTGGGCGTCGGAGAGAGTGCCGTCGGCCACGAGCCCCGCTGGCAGATGCGGGCGATAGTCCGGTTTCGGCGGCGCAACGGAAGCCATGGCGGCGGACTGGACGAGCCTGGTCGGATGCGCCTGAGAGCCGGGAATACGGATCGACTGAAGCGCGTATTCCTCATAGATCGCATCGGTGAGATGCCCGCCCTGCGGCGGG
This sequence comes from Nitratireductor sp. ZSWI3, assembly GCF_024655565.1. Classification (GTDB taxonomy): domain Bacteria; phylum Pseudomonadota; class Alphaproteobacteria; order Rhizobiales; family Rhizobiaceae; genus Nitratireductor. Next base: position 18,142 of record NZ_JANKOF010000035.1, read on the forward strand.
GTCCAGTCGACCGTCTCATAGGAGAGCTCTTCGCCGGTCGGGTCGGAAATGGACGATGCTGTGCTGATACCACTGTGGTTGCGGGGCGCGGCCGAGGTCGAGCGCGGCGGGGTGACCCGCTGTCCGGAGATTCCGGGCAATGAGACCGGTGTGCGGGGCGGCATGTCCGCCTCGATCCAGCCAAGCAGCGTCGAGACATCGGGGGCGATACCCCGCGATACCGGAAAGGCGGTGGGATCGTCCGCGGCGATCTTGTCGATCACCGTCAGCCGGGTGTCGATGGTGGTGCCATGGCGCGCATAGACCATGCCGTCGATCGCAGCCGTGAAGACGACGCGCCCATGCTCCTGCAGGCGCGTGAAGGCGTCCCGCCATCTCGGGGTCTCGGGTGCGAAGCTGGCGCCGGTGATGGTGACGAGGCGTCCACCGGGTGCGAGACGGGCCAGCGCCGAGGCGACATGACGATAGGCGGCGTCGGCCATGCGCCCGGAGACGTTGGCCATCACCGAGAATGGCGGGTTCATCAGCACGACGCTGGGAACGGCACACTCGTCCAGATAGTCGTCGATCTGGGCTGCATCGAAGCGTGTGATCGACAAAGCCGGAAAGAGGGATGAGAGAAAGCCGCTGCGCGTCTCGGCCAGTTCGTTGAGATGGAGGCGGCCCCCGGCGATTTCGGCGAGAATGGCGAGCAGGCCGGTGCCGGCGGACGGTTCCAGCACGATATCGTCGGCGGAGATTGCGGCGGCTGTCGCCGCGGCAAAGCCCAGGGGAATCGGCGTCGAGAATTGCTGGAAGGCTTCGCTCTCTTCGGAACGGCGGGTGTGAGACGGTTGAAGCGCGGCGATCCTGGTGAGCAACGGCAATGCGCCTGCCGGAGACCCGCCTTTGCGCAGAAGCGCCTTTCCGTATTTGCGCAGAAAGAAGACAGCGGCGCCCTCGCAGACATCATAGGCAGTCTTCCAGTCCCAGGCGCCATCGGTATCGGAGCCGCCGAAGGCGGCGCTCATCGCGATGCGGAGTGCGGGCGCGTCGATGCGCTGACCTTGTTCGAGAAGCGGAAGGAGCTGACGGGCGGCGCGGGTAAGCGCCGCCGCGGGAACGATCTCTGTCATGAGGAGAACCTCGGGAGAGCGGGAACGGGGCAAGCCGGGCAGCGCTCTCTCTGGACCGCACCGGCTCAAACCCGTCCCGGCAACCCTCTCCCTCTCAAGGCTCGGGCGGCCGATAGGCCTGGTAGGGATTACCGTCGGCGAGATGGCCGAAGGGCGTGAAGAGGAACTCGCCGCCATCCCGGCCGACCGCGCAGATCACATAGCGCACCGCCCCGGTCTCGGCGTCGGCGCATTCGAGCAAGGCGAGATTGCCGTCGGCGGCGGCGCGCAACAGTGTCTGGAAATTGGCGCGGGCATGGTCGGGAATACTCATGACTGGCCTCCCGCCAGCGTGTCGGCGAGCCATTCGCCGGTATAGGTCCACGCCACGGTCTCGCCGGTGGTAAGGTCGAGGACATGGGCGCCGCCACCGAACGCATCGATGCGTGGCCGTGAACAGGTGTTGGCGTATTGGAAGCCCCATCGCCCGGTCAGTGCGAACGCGACGGCGCAGCGTTTGACGAACTGGATAACGTGTTCCGGATCCCCGGTAACATCGTCGCGCATCCAGAGGCAGGTGCCGCCATGTTCGGGCACGATTGAGAGATCGAAGCCTTCCGATGGCGGGTCTTCCGAGGCGTTTTCATCGGACAGGCGGTTGTAAAGATCGAGCGCGCGCGCCGCGTTCTCGGGTGTTCTGACGTCGAGGACGCAGGAGAAGTGGGTGAAGTAGTCAGCCATATCGGGCTCCTGAAACGAGAAAGCCCGGCGCGATGGCCGGGCGGAGATGAGACTGATGGCGGGAGATGCGGGGCGGCCCGGGGCCACCCCGCCTGAGGGCCTATTCGGCAGCCACGGTGCGCGGCTCGTCCGCGGGCTCTTCGTCACCTTCGTCTTCGTCGGAGAGGAAGGCCGGGAGGGCTTCGGCGTCGTCCCCCTCGACGTCCGAGCGGGCGTCATCGTCGATGACGGGTAGACGCAGTGGTTCGGGCAACCAGCCGCTGTCGGCGAGCAGCCGTTCGGCCTCCTTGGCCATGTCCGGCTTCTTCAGGTGGTCGATGAGTTGCGCGGTTTCCTCGCCCTTGGCTTCGCGCACCGCTTCGAGGATGCGGGGTTTGGTCACCCGGCCGAAATAGTTGTCGACCGTCGGCCGCCATCCGGTTTCCACAATGTCGAGCCCGACGGCGCGGGCGAGCCGGTTCGCCTCGTGGATACGCTGCTGAACGCCGCGCGCTGACGGCCCTGCGCCATAGGGATTGGCCTTCTCGTAGAGCGCGTTGACGCCGAAGGAGACGCAATGGGCGAGAAGCGCCATGCGGCTCGCATCGTCGAGACCGTCAATCTTCGCCCAGAGCGCATCGTCATCATCGAGGGGCAGGTCGGCCCTCCAGGCCTCGTGCCGGTCGTCGATCGTCTTGGCGGCCGTGCTGTCTTTCAGGTCTTCGCCCTGCACCGGGAAATAGACCTGCCGAACCGATGCCTCCAGGCACCCCGGTGACGAGACACGCTGGAAGGCGTCACGTACCAGCTTGTGGATCAGCGCGGTCATGGCGACGGAGGGGTTATCGGCCAGCGCATCACGCAGCGCCAAGGACCGATGCGCCGTCAGTTCGATCACCAGCCGCTCGGGCAGCGGCTTGATCGCGTCATCCTCCTCGTCCTGCTGCTCGGGTTCACCACCCACGGAGATGACGGTCCGCTGCACGGCGCCGGAATCGGTCGTCGCATTGCCATCGCTTCCCGCGTCATCGTCGCCCTCGGGCACTTCGTCCTCTGGGCGGACATAGCCACGCTCGACGGAAAGCTGGCCATCGTGGCGGATGCTGACGAACGAACCGGCGCGGCCGATCTCGGCAGGATCGTATTGCTTCGGGCGATCCTCGAATGCGTCGAGCGCCACCTCGATCTCGCCGAGCCGTTCATCCACCTCGTCGGGCAACTCATCGGCCTCGGCGTATTCGGCTTCGAGTCGGTCGAACTCCTCGCGTAGCGCTTCGCGCGCCGCCCGTTCCTCGTCGGTGAGATCAACCGGTGTGCCGGTAAGCGCCCGCAAACCGTTTGTGTGGCCATAGGGGAAATCGGCTGCGACCGCGATCCATTTCCAGCCCTCCTCGGCGATGGTCTCCGCCTCGGCGGTGAGCTTCTCGCCGGCCAGCCGTTCGAGCAGGGCCACGTCCTCGATCCAGCCCCCGTCATCGTCCTGGAAGAGGTCGCGCAGGACAGTGCCGCCGGCCCCTTCATAGGCTTCGACGGTGACAAAGCGCACGCGCCGGTCCGAGGCTCGAACGGTATTCTCGGTCAGCATGCGACGGATCTGATAGGGCTCCTTCGACCAGCTATGCTCGATGGCCTCCCAGACCTGCTCCTGGCGGGCATGGTCAGTGGAAACCGTGAAGGCCATGAGCTGATCGAGCGTCATGGCGTCCTCGGCATAGAGGTCGAGGAGCTTTTCCGACACCGAAACGAGCTTGAGGCGCTGCTTGACGGTGTTGACCGAAACGAAGAAGCGCGCGGCGATGTCTTCCTCGCTCATGCCTTGGTCTCGGAACGTCTGGAAAGCACGGAACTGGTCGAGGGGATGCAGCGCTGCGCGCTGGACGTTTTCGGCGAGGGAATCTTCCTCGGCCGATATGTCGCTGTCCGCCTCGCGCACGTTGCACGGGACTGGAGTCGCCCGGGCCAACCGCTTCTTCTTGGCGAGAAATTCGAGCGCCCGGAAGCGCCGGCCGCCGGCCGGGACCTCGAAAATACCGGTCTCCTTGCCGTCGCCATCAAGGACAGGACGGACGTTGAGATTCTGCAGGAGGCCGCGGCGGGCAATGTCCTCGGCCAGGTCCTCGATCGAGACGCCGGCCTTGATGCGCCGGACATTCGACTGGGAGAGGACGAGGTTGTTGAAGGGGATGTCGCGCGAGGCGCTGAGGATGATCTTCCTGGCTGCTGTCGCCATGGTGAGTTACTCCGCGACGGGCGCCGAGAGCCTCTCTCTCGGCTTGAAACCCGTCACGGAAACAGGGCGCAGCCCTCTCACTCTCCTTTGCCTGACCAGAGCCACACACGAAAGTGACAGCCTGAGCGCCACCTCACCGCCGCGACTGACTTGCGGCCGCAGCTTGCTCCAGCAGATCCCCGCGTTCCACGATGTGGCCGGCCCGGCGCGCTGCCTCGGCATAGATCGATATCGGGACTGTCGCCTGAAACAGGATGTCGCGTTCGATCCCGAGGCCGAAAGGCAGGCGCACCGAGGTGAGTTCGGCAAGGCTGCAGGAGCCCAGCTCCGGACATCCGAAACCGAGATCGGCAAGCCCGAACAGCGTGTCGCCGTCGGCCTCCATCTCGGTGATGAGCCAGGTGGCCGCGCCGACCGGATTGAAGAATTTCAGCACGGGCACATGATCGATATCGCCCTGCCGCCCGTTGGCGAGTAACCGGTCGCGAATGTCGTCGGTCAACAGGATCATGCCACCCTCCTGTCGCGAGAGGTCTCCGAAACGCTGGTCTCCACGCCGTCCGGCGCGAAGGCCAGAAGCCAGTCGGCGGCCTTGCTTGCCTGGCTGGCGGCGCGGACAATGGCGCGATTGTCCTCGCGCAACACTACGAGCCAAGAGGCGATGTAATCGGCGTGCCGGACGGTCGGGGCGATGCCGAGCGAGGCGCAGCAGAAGGCCGCGTTGATCTCGGCGATGAGCTCCTCGAAGGCGTATTTCTTTGTGCCAAACGAACCCGAGAAATCCCGCCCCAGACGCGAAGCATGGCCTGTCGCGTGGCCCATCTCGTGGAGCGCGGTACGGTGCCAATTGATGGGCTCGAAATAGGCCTGCGGCGGTGGCACCTGCACATAGTCATGCGCGGGCACGTAGAAGGCCCGGTTGCCGCCGATGCGGAAGTCGATGCCGGTCGCTGCGATCAGCGCTTCGACGCGCGGTTCGATCAAACCCGTCGGCACGGGCGGCGCGGCGGTCGCCACATCCTCCGGCAGGTTCTCGCACTGGTCGGTGTTGAAAACAGTAAAGCGCTTCAGGAACGGGATCGCTTGGGCGTCCTCGCCCGTTTCCCGCGCACGGCGTTCCTCGTCCTCCGGCACGAAGCGGTCGGCATAAACGACAGTAGTGCCGCGCTCGCCCTTGCGGACATTGCCGCCGAGCGACAGCGCCTGGCGGAAGGTCAGCCAGCTCTGGCCGGAGAAGCCGCGCTCGATCACGGCACCCCAGAGGAGCAGGACGTTTATCCCCGAATACTGTCGATCGGTGGAGGCGTTCTTCGGAAGGCCAAGGGGCGCCTTCGCCGCCGCTGTCCCCCAGGGCTGAACCCAGGGCACACGGCCGGCCTCCAGCTCGGCGATGATCTTGTCGGTGATTTCGGAATAGAGATTGGTTCGGTCGCGCCGGGCGCCGGATTTGCGGTTCTGTCTGGACATCGCGGGTCTCCGCGACGGGCGCCGGAGGCCTCTCCTCCGGTCCTCATCCCGTCACGGCAAACCCGTCCGCACTCTCACTCTCAAGGGGGCGTTGCGGGGGAATCCCCCGCTCGAAGGGGTCGGCCGAGACCGAAGACTCGGCCGCAGGGGAAGGCTTTCCCCTCCCGGATGTTCATCACAAGAACAAATGGGTACAATCGGAGCTACGCGGCTGGGGAGATGAACGTATACAACGCGGGCGAAGCAACCCGTTGTCTCGTTGACACCGAGAACAGACAACACAGACTGGACCCGCAGGGTATTCAGCAAGTAGCGATGCTTCAGGGGGCAGTGATTTTGGGGCGAGAAGACGATGATTTCAGGTGAATTTCAGAACGTATCAATTGACGCCATTCAGCTTGATACAAGCAACCCGAGGATCCGCCGATTTCTGGAGATCTACGATCAAACCGAAATTGGGGATCATCACATTGGGTTGGCCTTGAACGCGCCTTCGAGCGATTCGCCGTCTGCGCTGGCCGACACAACCACGCCATCGCGCCTGCGTGAGTCCATTATCGCAAATAGAGGCATCAGGCAGCCCATCATCGTGGACAAGCGGGCCGATGGTTCGTTGGTTTGCATCGAGGGCAATACACGCCTTTGGATCTATCGAGATCTTCACAAGAAGGGAGCCACGGGAGACTGGTCGAAAATTCCTGCGCTCGTACACACAGGCTTGGAGAATGAGAGCATCGATGCCATCAGGTTGCAGGCTCATCTGGTTGGCCCGAGACCCTGGGACGCTTACTCGAAGGCACGCTACCTCCATGAGCTTCAAAACAAAGAACTCATGCCGCTTGACAGGATCGTTGCCCTTTGTGGCGGGAACCAGCGCGACGTTACCCGCTCAATCCAGGCCTATGCGGATATGGAGGAGCTCTATCGGCCGCTTTGCGAGCCCGGTGAATTTGATGCCGAGCGGTTTTCAGGTTTCGTGGAGTACCAGAGCCCGCGTGTGCAGGAAGCCATTTTGACAAATGGCTTCTCAGGGGTCGACTTCGCCGAATGGATAAAGGACAGACGCATAAACACACTGCAGGAGGTCAGACAACTTCCCGCCGTGCTAAAAGATAAGAACGCGAAGGCGATTTTTCTGAAAGACGGCATGAAGATGGCCGTCAAAGCGCTCGATCGTGAAACCGAGAATGTTGAATTGCAGAAAGCAACGCTCGGTCAGCTGGCGGCCGCGCTCGAAAGCAAGGCGAACCAGACGTCCATGGCCGAGCTGAGAGCGTTCAAAGAAGATGATGGGGCGACGTTACGCCATATCGAAGCTGCCATGGATGCGCTTCGTTTCCTTCAGACTCAGATTACCGGCGATGTCTGATGTCGGGCGAATCCAACGAACATGCATTCCTGGTCTCTCATCTGACTGACTTTGTAACAAAGCGGCATGGGTGCGGCGGGAATCTTGCGCTCTATTTTGATGACCAGATGTATGGCCGGGAACGCCCTCAGAGGATCGGCAGCTATCTACCGGACCTTTATGCTGAGGACGTACCGCGCACCTTCGTGGTCATTGGGGAAGCCAAGACGCACCTTGATCTGATATCGACCAGGTCCCGCCGCCAGCTGGGAACCTTCTTGCGCTATCTCGCGCTCTATGACGCCGCGTTTTTCTATCTCGCGGTTCCGACCCTGGCAAAGCCTGCCGCGACGACACTGGTGCGGGAGCTGGGATGCCGGCACGAAGGCGTTAAGGTCCAAATTCTGACAACAGATATCGAATACTGAGATGCTTCGCCCCGACCCACGCCTTAACCTCTCGGCTAGATTTGATGCCTTCCCCTACCAGTTGGATGCTGTCGAGGCAGTGAAAGACCTGGAATACGCCGCGCTGTTTCACGAGCAGGGCCTTGGCAAAACTAAGATCGCGGTTGACCTGCTGTTGCACTGGTTGACCGAGCAGTCCCTCGACACGGTGATGATCATAACAAAGCGTGCTCTGGTCGAGAACTGGAGACAGGAATTCGTTGCACACACGCATCTTAAGCCAAGCGTTCTGAACCAGGATCGGAAGCACAATTTCTTCGTTCTGAATTCTCCGGCCCGCGTGATTCTCGGTCACTTTGAGGTGGTCAGGTCCGAGCAAAAAAGGCTCGAGATGTTCCTGAAGACGCGGCGAGTTGGTGTGATCCTCGATGAGGCGCAAAAGATCAAGAACCCCTCTGCGGCACTTACCCGCGCCTTCCATGACCTCAGGGAAGGATTTCAGCGCCGGGTCATCATGACCGGAACGCCTGTTGCCAATCGTCCCGAAGACATCTGGTCGCAAATCTATTTTCTCGATGGAGGTCAGGCACTTGGCGAAGACTTCGAGGCCTTCAGATCGGACCTGTCTCTCGACAATGAACTGCATCTGGATGTTGAGCGGCAGAATGACCTCGCCGAAGCTCTGGGGTCAGTCTTCGCCAAGCTGAGAGCATTCTCAATTCGCGAAACCAAAAGTTCGACCGGCATCGAACTTCCGGACAAGATCGTCCGCACGGTCTCGACCTACATGTCCCCCCTTCAGGCAAAGCTTTACGACACCTATCGTGAAGAAGCGCGTGCAGAAGTCACGCAGGACGATATTCTGACCGAGGATGATGCCGAGGCGGTCCTGAAGCGGCTTCTTCGCCTGGTGCAGGTGACATCGAACCCCGCGCTGGTGGATGACAGTTACAAGGAGGAGCCTGGAAAATTCTCGGAGTTGTATCGATTGGTGCGTGACGCGACCGAGGATGGGAGCAAAGTCATCGTCTGGACCTCGTTTGTTCAGAATGCAGAATGGCTCTGCCTGCGGCTGCGCGAGTTTGGAGCGGTCAGAGTCCATGGTGAGTTGCCCATCGAGACGAGAAACCGGGCCATCGACGACTTCAAGAACCAGGACAGTGTTTCGGTTCTGGTTGCGACGCCCGGCGCCGCCAAAGAAGGGTTGACGCTAACGGTGGCCAATCACGCGATATACTATGACAGGACATTCAGCTTGGACGATTACCTTCAATCGCAGGATAGGATACACCGGATCTCCCAGAAAAAAGACTGCTACATCTGGAACCTCATCTGCGAAGACACAATCGATTCCTGGGTCGACAGCCTTTTGCGGGCAAAGCGGCTCGCGGCTCAGCTGATGCAGTCAGATGTAACGCAGGAAGAGTATGAAAGCACCGCAAGCTATGATTTTGGCCGCGTGGTAACCGAAATCCTGAATCCAGCGGCGGCAGAAAAATGAGCCAGGACGAAGACTACATACTGATCCGTCAGAAAAAGATTCCTGCGGTCTCGCGCGATATCCCTAACGAGGAACTGAAGTTCTGGCCAGACAACCCGCGCGTCTACTCGCTGCTGGACCGGAGTACCGCAGAGCCTGATCAGGACGCGATATTCCGTTCGATGTTGAAGCTAGAGCACGTCCGCGCACTCCGGCACGATATCCTGGACAACGGGGGACTGATCGACCCGATCATTGTTCGCGATGGCGATTTCGTTGTTATCGAGGGCAACAGCCGGCTCGCGGCCTACCGGTCACTGGCTTCAGACGATCCGGCGAAGTGGAACACGGTTCGCTGCCGCGTCTTGCCGGCCGACATCCGGGACGCGGACGTGTACGCCATGCTCGGCCAGTACCACGTCAAGGGTAAGAAGGACTGGGCACCATACGAGAAAGCCGGATTCGTCTATCGACGCCACACCGACCAAAAAGTCGATATCCCCGACTTAGCTCGCGAGTTGGGTGTAAGCCCTCAGCAGATACGGCACCTGGTCGATGTTTTTCAGTTCATGAAGGACAACGGCGACGACAATCGTGAGCGATGGAGTCACTACGACGAGTTCCTGAAATCCCGGAAGATCAAGAAAGCGCGGGAGGAGATAGCTGACTTCGAGGGCAAGGTGGTTGGGCTGATCAAGTCGGGGGCGGTACGGGCCGTCGACATTCGAGATCAGTTACCGACGATCTGTCAGGCGCCGAAGATCGTGAAGAAATTCGCCAAAGGAGACGTGGATATTGACGAGGCCTTCACGGACGCGAAGCACGCCGGCGGGGACAGTGTTGAGCTGAGCAAGGTGAAGCGCTTCAGATCATGGATTTCCGAGCCTGACGTTCTGGATGAAATGGCGGACCACAATCCCGGCGTGAGACAGAAAATCGATTTCGAGCTCAAGAAGATTGAAGCCAGGATATCGACAATACGCGAGCAGCTCGGGAAGTCGAAGTCGCATTGACGGCGTCGCTTCCGGCTCGGAGCGACCGAGAAAATGGCTCAGAAAAGTGGGCCCGAGCCGGCCACGGTGGCAGGGGCGTCAGCGCGAGTTTGCTGTAGATCGGCGGGTCGACCTGGTCTATGGTGTGGCGCAAGAACTGAATCGAGACAGTGAATGGCGAACAAGAACATCCTTCTGGTCGAACCGGGGTACCGCAACAAGTATCCACCTCTCGGGCTGATGAAAATCGCGCAGTATCACGGGCCTGCCGGTAAGAAGGATCACGTTCGGTTTGTGAAGGGCGAAGACCCTTCAGCCTACGAAACTGCCTGGGATCGGGTCTACATCACAACCCTGTTTTCCTTCGAATGGGACCGGACCGCGCGCAGCATCGACTACGCGCTCGACCTGGTGGGCGGGCAGGCTCATCGCGTGTTTGTCGGGGGCATCGCGGCCTCGCTCATGCATGACAAGTACATCTCGGAGCCGAAGTGGCGCGGTGTCCGGTTCATCAAAGGGCTTCTCGGCGAGGCGCCGGCAACCTCGCTTCAGCTCGACCCGTTCGATGAAGAGCTCTACGCCGAAGACACGAACGGCAAGCCGATTGAGGACCTCGTCCCTGACTACAGTATTCTGGACCAGATCGAATACGAGTATCCTGTTTCAGATGCGTACTTTACCTATGCCTCACGGGGCTGCGTCCGCAAATGTGCGTTCTGCGGTGTGCCGGCGCTCGAAGGCATGCAGCGCGACACCAACTCACTGACGGAGGTCGTTGAAGGCGTCAGCCAGCTCTATGGTGAGAAGCGCGACTTGATCCTCATGGACAACAATGTCGTTGCCTCGGCCAACTTCAAGGAGATTATTGCTGAGATCATCGATCTGGGTTTCGAACGCGGCGCAAAACTAAAGCGAGGGCGATACGAGCTGCAGCGCCGCGTGGATTTCAACCAGGGCGTTGATGCACGCATCCTGTGCAAAGACCCGATGTATCTGCAGCAACTCTCCCGTATTGCGCTCAAGCCGCTGCGCATCGCTTTTGACCATCTCGGGGTGAAGAAGCCATATTCACAGGCCATCCGGTATTCCGCGGAGGCGGGGCTGACGGAGCTGTCAAATTATATGCTCTATAATTTTAAGGACAGCCCGCAGGATCTGTTTGAGCGCATGCGGCTCAATGTTGATCTGAACGAAGAGCTGAATATCCGCATCTTCTCCTTCCCGATGCGTTATCAGCCTGTCAGTCGGCCGGACCGTGGCCATGTCGGCGATAAGTGGAATCCCTATTACCTGCGCTCCATGCAGGTCATCCTTCAGGCCACGCATGGTATTGTCAGCGGCGCTCCGGATTTCTTCCGGAAAGCCTTCGGTGACACATATGAAGAGTTCGAGAGCATCCTGCTTCGCCCGCACCACTTCATTTTCAATCGCTACTGGTATGAGCAGTTTGACGGTCGCGCGGAATTCGACTCGTTCCAATCGGTCATGTCCTCTCTCTCGAGCGGCGAGCGTGCAGAACTGACGGGCTATCTCTGCGGCCGGGATAAGAATGATTACGAGCGCGACCTCAACGACCTCGCACCGGGTAAGCTTCGAGAAGCCGCGCGTTTCTTTGTGCCCATGTCCAAAGCCGAAGAGGCGAAAATCTGGGAAGCACAGAAGCGGCGGCGCGTTGAAGATATCAGCGCATATCTGGTCCCTGAAGATGAGCGCGTTGAAGATGCAGCGCTCACAGACGAGGACGTACAGCCCAGTGCCGGCTCAAAGAAGAGCATTTCGAAGATAAATCAAATATTTGCGTGAGTGATTGGGGGCGGCAGATGATGAACCAAGCTGAAAAAGTTGAAGAACGGCAGTTCGACGAGCCGGAGGTATTTGTCGGCAAGGATGTTCTCGAGCTGCTGAGCAGCTCCATGTATGTCAATCCACTCGCGATCTATCGCGAGTATGTGCAGAACGCGACAGACGCCATCGACGACGCGGTTGCCCAAGGCCTTCTGCATTCGGTTGCTGACGGGCGCATCGAAGTCAATCTGGACCATATCGACCGCCGGGTCGTCATCAGAGACAATGGCGTTGGCTTGTCCAACGCTGACTTTGCGCTGCGAATGATGTCGTTCGGTGCCAGCAGGAAGCGCGGAACTGATGCTCGAGGGTTTCGGGGGGTCGGACGGCTTTCGGCGCTGGGATATGTCCAGCAGCTGATCTTCCGCACGCGCTCCAAAGGGGATGCCAAGGTACTGGAGGCCCGCTGGGATGGGAGAATAGTCAAGAAGCTCCTCGCCTCCACGGACGACGAAACCGACTTGCAGTCGATTGTAAGGGAGGCCGTATCTCTGAAGCAGCTTGAGCCGGACGACTACCCGGCACATTTCTTCGAGGTCGAGCTCGTCAAGCCGCGGCGGATTGCAAACGACCGTCTGCTAAACGAGGTGGAGATCGAAACCTTCATCGGCCAGGTATGCCCTTGCCCGTTTTCTCCGGAGTTTTCTTACCGGAAGGAGATAGCCGATCTTCTGGCAAGCCATGGGCGAGCCGGGCGAACCTACCACATCCACATCAACGGGTCTGAAACACCGGTCTATCGACCTCACCGCGATGAGGTCGCATTTTCGGATTTCAAGAAATCAGCGTTTCACAGCCTGAAGCCGTTTTCCATTGAAGGCATTGACGGTGAGATGGCGGCCGTAGGTTGGCTGATCCATCATGACTACCAAGGCGCGATACCGGTCTCGCAAGGGGTGCGGGGACTTCGCGCCCGCGTTGGCAATATTCAGATCGGCCATGACCGGCTTTTTGCCGAGATCTTCCCTGAAGACCGCTTCTGCTCATGGTCGGTTGGAGAGGTGCATATTCTTGATCCGCGCGTGTTACCAAACGGCCGTCGCGACGAATTTGAAAGCAATGCCCATCTCGACAATATCGTGGCTCACCTTCGGCCGATCGGCGCGGAGGTAGCGCGCGAGTGCCGTGTGTCGTCCCAGAAGCGAAATCGCATAAAGCTTTTCGAACTGGCTGCGGACAAGGTCTACGAACGGCTCGATGTTCTGAAGCAGGGCGCGGTCTCCGAACGCTATGCCAAGACAATCAAGGCCGAAACAGGCACGCTGCTTTCCGAGATGCGCAAGGCAACGGAATTCGACCTCTTCGAGGAACAGGAGAGAGGCGCCCTGCGACAGCAGCTGCGCAAGATCGAGAAGGCGGTAGACAGGCAGGCCACCAGGACCGTGGGTGATATTCTCGAAGGAATGCCGAAACAGAAACGCGCCGCCTACAAGGAAGTCATCGACCTGATCTACGACTGTTCAGTGAACCAGGTTGCTGCCAAGAGCCTCATTGATCGAATGCTTGATCGGCTCTCAAGATCTTAGGTTGTGCAAGGGTTCAAGCCATGTGAACCAGCGTGAGATGTTGCTCCGTCGCGCATTGAACGTGCGGCGCGACATACGAGCTCAGCGCAAGTGCCCGATAGCCACAAGATCTAGAGATAGTCGGACAAGAGATCGCGGACTTTTGCCATGCACTTCGGTGACAACTGTTCTTCCAAAATCTCCATGATCTCTTGCATGAGTTCATCCCGGGCTTCAGTTTCCAGTCTCTCGCGATCGAGTGCAAGCGGGAGTTCCTGGCGGAGGCGGAAACGCAGCGGGCTCTTCTGCTGGAGGGGTGGGCGATCGCGGAGATGATGACCGACTAAGTCGAGATGCGGGATCAGACACGAAACTGCTGACGTTTCAGCACTTTGCGCCTGCTACGCATCGCTGTTCGCCCAGAAGTTGGAGCCATCTATCGGCAATCTTAGGGACGCCTGGAATCCGGAAGAGAAACCCGGACGAGGTGACTCGAGAATGAGCCTACTTCCGATACGGTCCGCGATGGCGGCGACTATGGTGAGGCCGAGCCCGCTGCCGTCGGTGCTAGTGTTCGCCCGCTCGAAGCGCGCCGTCAGGCGGTCGAGTGTTTGGCGTGGCAAGACCGGGCCGTCATTCGCGACGGAGAGCAGCCCGTCGGAGGTCAATGCAATGTTGACCGTTGTATTGTCGGCTCCGTGCCGGAGAGCGTTCTCCACGAGGTTGCGGCACAGGATGGCGAAGGCGTCGGGGTCCATGTCTGACATGACAGCTGCGTCGGGAAGATCCAGGGCGATGCGGTCCTTCGCACTGGCGCGCCCAAGATCGTCCACCACCAGGCGGGCGACTGCCCTCAGATCCGCGCTCCGGTCCATCCGCAGCCGCCCGCCTTCGGCCCGCGCGAGCTGCATGAGGCGTTCTGAAAGCCGAGTCAGGCGCTTGAGCGTTGCCTCGATCTCAGTGGCACGCGCTTCGGTTGCCGGCTCGTGCGTCTCCGTCCTCAGCCGCTGTGCCTGTGCTATCGCGCCCGCCAACGGCGTCCGCAACTCATGAGCCGCATTCGCTGCAAAACTTCGCTCGGCTTCGAAAGCGTCGTGCAATCGGTTTAGCAGACCGTTCAGCGTTCCGGCTAGTGGGGCGATCTCTATCGGCAAGTCGTCGGCGGGGACCTCTGACAGGTCGCGCGCGCCTCGAGCGCCGAGTCTTTCACGAAACCGGCGCAGCGGATCGAGGCTGAAGCGGACGGCCAGGAAAATAGCCGCAAGCGCTACCGGAAGGACGATCAGCAGTGGCAGGCCGAGGCCCATCTGGATTTCCCGCGCCACCGAAGCGCGATGGGCCAGCGGCTCGGCCACGGTGATCCGGATCGTGTCCTGAAGCGCCGCATCGCTGTAGAGCCGGTGGGTGGCAGTCTGGTGAAACCCGGACCCATCGTATGGCGGGAACACCGCGGGGTCGGCCGCATGGGATTGCAACAGGATCCGCCCCTCGCCATCGCGGACGAGATAGGTGAAGTACTCGTCGTGCTCCCGGATGGGCGCGAGCCGCTGCGTCCCCCCCTGATCTTCCCGCCCGACGATGTCGGTCACCGCCAGCGGAAGGATGCGCTCCGCAGTCTCTCGCAAGGCGCTGTCGAAGACCTCGTCCAGATCGCCTCTGACGATCACGGCCGTCACCGTCGCCGCCAGCAGCCACAGCACCGTCAGCGCGAGCCCAAGCGACAGGCCGAGCCGACCCTGAAGGCTCGCGGGCCAATTCATGGCTTGCCCAGCCGATAGCCAAGACCGCGTTCGGTCTCGATCACTCCGGCTCCGAGTTTCTTGCGCAGGCGGCTCACATGCACCTCGATGGTATTGCTCTCCACTTCGGCGTCGAAGGCATAGAGCTTCTCTTCGAGTTGCGCCTTGGACAGGAGTTGACCGGGCCGTGAGAGGAAGGCTTCGAACAAGGCCCATTCGCGCGCGGTCAGTTGCACCGGCTTGCCGTCACGATGGATGCTTCGCGATGAGAGATCGATGTCGAGCGAGCCGTGCGTGATGATCGGATTTGGATTGCCGGTATAGCGTCGCGCCACCGAGCCGATCCGGGCCGACAATTCCGCAAGGTCGAATGGCTTCACGAGATAGTCGTCCGCGCCCGCGTTCAATCCTTCTATCCGGTCGGACACCTGATCGAGCGCGGTCAGGATGATGACCGGCGTGACATCCCCTCGGGCGCGTAATGCCTTGAGAAAGCCGATGCCGCGTCCGTCAGGCAGCATCAGGTCAAGCAGAATCAGGTCGTAGGACGTGGATTTCACCGCATCGCCGGCCGCATCGAGGCGCGTCACCCAATCCACCGACTGTCCATCGGCTGCGATCTGGTCGCGCACAGCGGTCCCCAGAACCGTATCATCCTCGATCAGCAGGATCCGCATGCTCGTCCTCGTCCTTTCCCGATGACCCTCCATGATCCGTCCGGCTGACATGAAGCTGAAGTAGGTGGGCCAAGCCCCTTCAGGCTGCCGTCAGCTTCGCAGCGCATGAATTACTTCAAGATGGCCGCAGCGAGGAGTTTGGCCCATGAAGAAGACATTGACAATTCTTGGCTTTCTAGCGGTCTTTCCGGCCGGTGTCGCGCTGGCGGACGACGACTGTTTCGTGCCGATGGCCGACTGGCAGCCGCGCGAAGCCGTCGCCCGCCTTGCGGATGAGAACGGCTGGACCGTGCGCCGGATCAAGATCGACGATGGCTGTTACGAAATCAACGGCAGCGATGCCGAAGGTCGCCGGATTGAGGTGACGGTGCATCCCGCGACGCTTCAAGTCATCGACATCGAATATGAGGATGTCGACGATCGTCCGCGTTCAGACAAGAAGGATCGGGGCAATGACTGACGCGATCGGCGGGCACGCCAAAGCCAGTGGCAAGGAAGCCAAGACCATGGTTCGCGTTTGGGATCCGCTCATCCGGATCTTTCACTGGAGCCTGGTCGCCGCCTTTGCAATCGCCTGGCTGACGGCGGATGAGTTGCAGCCGATACATGAGATCGCCGGTTACGCGGTCGCGGGTCTGATCGCCTTTCGATTGGCCTGGGGTGTTGTCGGCAGCCGCTATGCCCGCTTTGCGCAGTTTCTGCGCGGGCCGACAGCCACGTTCTCCTATCTGGGAGACATGGCGAGAGGACGCGAACGCCGTTATCTCGGCCACAATCCCGCGGGCGCGGCGATGGTCGTGGCGCTGCTGGTGACCTTGTCCGGTACGGCTTTGACCGGCTGGCTTATGGGAGAGCCTGGCCGAGTGGCGGCATTGTCCGATCTTCCCCACATCACCGCCCCGGCCTTCGCTGATGAGGAAGGCTACGAAACCGAATACGGCGAGAGACAAGCCGAGGGATCGTTGAAGGAGATACATGAGACGCTCGCGAACGTTCTGCTCGTCCTCGTGGCGCTGCACATCGGGGGCGTCGTGCTGGCCTCGTTCCGTCATCACGAAAACCTCGCCCGCTCGATGGTGACAGGCGCCAAGCGCTCCGCGGGGCCTGAAGACATTTCCTGATACTGTCCGGGGCTGTCCCGGCCCCTTTGCCCCGGACGAAGCCCCGCCGACCCCTCCGGCGGGGCTTTTGCCCTTCCTGACGGCAAGCTGAAGCCAAAACCGCGCATCCGTCAGGTAGCTCTCAGCTCTCACATCCACGATGATCGTGCCGGCGGCATGGAAATCCGTTCACACAGGAGTGTTCCCAGCCTGTCCGGTACCGAGCAAAGGAGAAGATCATGAAAGCCTTGTTTACTGCTGCCGCCGTCGTATGCGCGATTGCCACGACGGCTTCCGCGGCCCCTTCGGCAACACCTTATGTCTTAAGTGCCGCTCACGAGGATTTCCTCATGCAACTCGAGGATGCCGCCGGCGTACCGGGCCAGATCGGAACCGCGGCTCGCGCCGCGGCAGATCTTCTGCGTCGGCATAACGAGACTGAAGAAGCCGTAGTCTTGCCGCTTCTGGGATTTGCCGAAACGGCCGTGTCGGGCACGATGACCAGTTGGCCCGCGCGCGGAACGATGGACCTACGAGCAGAACTCGCTGGAATCCTGGGCGGTCAAGAAGAGGTCGTAATCGCACTGGTTGAGCTATTTGCCGCAGCGCAACAGCAGGATCGGTCTGACATATCGCGCCTCGCGGAGCGGGTCGTCTGGCACGAAACCGGAGATGCCGAAATACTCTATCCGGCGGCCATTCTCGTCAGTTCCGGCGTTGAGCGGGACATGGACGAGGCGAGCCCTTCTGACGGCGCCGGTTCGACCGAGGACACCCTTCGGCAGTGATTAGCTCCCTTGAACATGGGGGCGGGCAACCGCACGCCCTCATCTGTCTGCGCGTTGTCGGCGGACATGCGGGAAGTTTTCCGCACCTAGCCAACTGACCGTAGAGCGCGGCAATCACTTCGTAAATTCAGAAGCAGGCCGGCTGGTCCAGCCGGCCTTTTGGTTCGCGCGGACATCCGCAGGCATTTCCTATCCCGGCGTCCATCAGCGGAACTTTCTGTCCCTGACGACAAGCTGAAGCGAAAACCGCGTCTCTGTCAGGAAAGCCTCAGGTGGTGGGGCCAGATAACTCGCAGCAGACGAAAGGAGACCCTGCCATGAAAAGAACTCTTACCCTTCTTGTTGCCTCGACGGCACTGACTGCGGCCGTCGGATTGCCCGCATGGGGTGCCATGCGTGCCATGACCGACGGCATCACCCGGTCCATCTCGGCGATAGCAGATGCCGAAGAGGAAGCCGTGCCGCTCATGTTCGTCAGTGACGACAACGACGATGACGACGATCGCGAATACCGACGCGCGCGCACCTTCGGCGGCGATGACGATGACGATGATGATGATGATGATGATGACGATAGCGGCAACCCCGCGCGCAATCCGGCGCCGGCCGGCACCATATCGCCGCCGCAGAACGGGCTCTTCGGCAGCGGCACGCCGCCGAAAGTTCAGGTGAACTGACGCAGGTCCGACACTCCAGTTTCCCGGAAAAGGAACGATCTCATGAAATCCCTACTGGCCGCTCTCGCGCTCACGACGGCGCTCACGATACCCGGCATTGCCATGGCGCGCCCGGTTACGCTGACAACCACGCTCAACAACTATGGCGGCGACGGTGCCTATCTCGCCCTTTATGTCACCGACCCTTCCGGCGCGTATGCCGGCAGTCTCTGGATGGCGGGCGGCAAATCCAAATACTATGAGCACCTCACCGACTGGTACCGCGCGACAGGCGGCGATCCGGCACAGATCAACGGCATCACCGGCGCCAGCGTCGGAGCCGGGCGGACGCTCGAGATCACTCTGGATCTCGCGGATGCGCTTTTTGATGCCGGTTACACGCTGCACGTCGATGCGGCGGTCGAGAACATGCGCGACAGCCCGAACGAGGTGGCCGTGCCGCTTACCTCGGAAGGTGCGGACAATCCGGTGAGCGGGCGCCGCTACGTCGCCAGCTTCGGCTACAGCATGTGATGGAGACGAGGCCATGATCCGTGCCTTTCACCGCTGGCCAGGGCTTTTCGCCCTGGCTCTCGTTACCGTACTGGCGCTTAGCGGCGCGGCGCTTTCCGTTTTTCCGGCGGCGGAGCGCCTTGGTGCGCCACAGGCGGAGAAGGGATTGAGCGTGGCCGAACTCGCCACCCGCATCCAGGCCGCATATCCCGGTGTCGAGCAGATCCGGCGGGGCCCCTCGGGGCGGATCACCGCCTATTGGTTCGATGGTGGCGCGCCCGGCTCAGCTGTGATCGATCCCGCGACGGGCCAGGGTGTGGCTTCCGCCGACCCCAATCAGATCGAGCGCTGGCTCACGAACCTCCACCGCTCGCTCTTCCTCGGAGATGGGGGCCGCATCGCGATGGCGGCGGGGGCCGCGGCGATGCTCGTCCTGTCGTTGTCCGGGACGGCGCTGGTTGCGCGGCGTGCGGGGGGCTGGCCGCACTGGTTCACGCGGCTGCGCGGGCCGCTATCAGGCCGGCTGCATGTCGAGATCGCCCGGATCGCGGTGCTCGGCCTTTTCCTGTCGTCAGCCACCGCATTGTGGATGACGGCCTCCACCTTCGATCTGCTGCCCGATGGAGGCGCCACACCGGCCTTCCCGACTGCGGTGAGCGGTGAGATGGGCGTGGCCCTCGCCAATTTGGCGGTGCTTGGCGACACGCCCGTAGCAGAACTTCGCGAGCTGAGTTTTCCCTATCCCGGCGACGCCACCGATGTCTTCACTCTGAAGACGGACCAGGGCACCGGGTATCTCGATCAGGGTACGGGGGCGCTTCTGAACTGGTCCGACCTGACCGGATGGGAACGCGTCTCGGAAACCATCTACATGCTGCACACGGGCCAGGGCGCGGCAACGCTCGGGCTGGTATTGGGGATCATGGCGCTCGGCGTTCCCGCGATGGGCGCAACGGGTGTGTTGGTCTGGCTGGCGGCGCGGCGCGGACGCCCGCGCATTCGCGGAAACCAGCCGGCCGGACGGGCCGATACGATCCTGCTCGTCGGCAGCGAAGGCGGCAGTACCTGGGGCTTCGCCGCGACACTTCATGCTGCATTGACCGATGCCGGACAGAGTGTCCACGTCGCGCCTATGTCCGGCTTCGCGCCCGCGCGTTATGCTCGCGCTGAACAAATCATCATGCTGGCCGCTACCTATGGCGACGGCAACGCGCCGGCCTCGGCCAAAGGCTTCCTCGACCGACTGTCCGCACTTGATCGCGCCCCCAGCTCGGCCCTGGCCGTTCTCGGCTTCGGCGATCGAAGCTTCCCCGCCTATTGCGCCTTCGCGCAAGACGTCGCTGCGGCGGCCGAGGCGAAGGGCTGGGCGGAACTCTTGCCATTCGACACGATCGACCGGCAGTCGCCGCAGGACTTCGCGCGCTGGGGGCGCGCCCTTGGGGAGGCGCTGGGGATCGATCTGGAACTCGCCCATCAGCCCGTTCCGCCCGCAACCGAGACGCTTACCCTGATCTCGCGGCGCGACTACGGCGCCGAGGTGCAGGCGCCGACCGCGATCTTGCGCTTCGCTCTGCCGCGCGCCACGATCTGGCAGCGGCTGACCGGAGCGGGCTTCGCGCGCTTCGCCGCAGGCGACCTGATAGGCATTATGCCCGAGGGATCGCCCGTGCCCCGCCTCTACTCGCTCGCCTCGGCGCGCCGCGACGGATTTGTCGAAATCGTAGTCAGGAAGCATCCGGGGGGCCTCTGCTCCAGTCAACTGACCGCGCTGGCACCCGGCGACACGGTGACCGCTTTCCTGCGCCGCAATCCGGGTTTCCAGCCGGGACGGAGCCGCACGCCGCTCATCCTGATCGGCGCCGGTACGGGTGTCGGGCCGCTGGCGGGATTCGTGCGCGGCAATGCGCGGCGGCGTCCCATCCATCTCTACTTCGGTATGCGCCATCCGGACAGTGACTTCTTCTACGGTGAGGAGATGCCCGTCTGGCAGGAAGACGGTCGCCTTGCCCGGCTCGTCACGGCGGTCTCGCGGGGCGCGCGACCCCACTACGTCCAGGACGCACTGCGCGGCGACACGGCCGAACTCGCCCGGCTGATCCGCGACGGCGCGCGCGTCATGGTCTGCGGTGGGCGCGACATGGCCGCAGGGGTCGCCGACGCGCTGGCCGAGATCCTTGCGCCCGTCGGGCTGACGCCCGCGGTGCTCAAGGCGGAGGGGCGGTATGTCGAAGATGTCTACTGAGCCGGTACGTCACGCGCTGAACGGCCCGACCATGGGAACGCGATGGTCGGCCCTGTTCTTTGCGCAGACGGGTTTCGATCCGGAGCCGGTCCGCGCCGCGATGCAGGCAGCCGTCGACGAGGTGGACGGGCAGATGTCCACCTGGAATCCCGATAGCGACCTGATGCGCCTCAACGCAGCGCCGGTTGGCGTATGGGTGGCGGCACCGGACCGGCTGAGGGAGGTTCTGCAACGCGGGCTCGAGATCGGGCGCGCCTCGGGCGGAGCCTTCGACATCGGCATGGGCGACGCTGTGACCGCCTGGGGCTTCGGGCCGGAAGCCGCGGCACCGGACCGCATTCACGCTGCGATGACCGCAGGTCGGGTGCCCGCGCACGAGGCGTTCGAAATCGGCGAGACCAGCGTCCGCAAACTTGTGCCCGTCGACATCGATCTGAACGGGATCGCCAAGGGCTACGGCGTTGACCGGCTGGCCAATACACTGCAGTGCCATGGGATCAAGGCCGGCCTTGTCGGGATTGACGGCGAGATGCGTGCGCTTGGGCTTCGGCCAGGTCAGAAAGCATGGACGATTGCGGTAGAGGCTCCGGACTCCGAGCGCCGCGTACCCCATTCCATCCTCACCCTTCAGGACGCAGCCGTGGCCACTTCGGGCGACTATCGCCACTGGGTCGACGTGCAGGGTCGCCGCCTGTCGCACACCATGGATCCGGGCCGCGGCGCGCCCATGCTCACCTCGCCGGCATCGGTCACCGTCGTTGCACGGAGTTGTGTCGAGGCCGATGCCTGGGCGACCGCGCTCATGGTGCTCGGAGCTGACAGAGGGGCACCACTTGCAAGAAAACACGGGCTCGACGCCCTGTTCCTGCTGCGCGATGATGACGGGAGCACAAGGGGCGTGGGAGTCGGACGACTTTTCTCAGAAGAGCCAGCGGCAATCGCCTCCGCCGGGGAAAGATGAGCCGCATGGAAACCACCCGCACCGATCGCCTAAAGACCGTCATTCTGCTGCTGGCCGTGACCGGTCTAATCGCGGGACTTGCATTCTACTTTGGCGGCCAACCCAACATAGCGAATATCACCTGGATCGCCGGGGTCGTTCCCGCGCTGATCGCGCTCGTAATCGAGATCCTCCGCAGCATCGGCCGCGGCGAGGTCGGGCTGGATATAGTTGCAGCGCTGTCCATGTCTGCGGCGCTCGTCTTCGGCGAGACGCTCGCGGCGGCGGTCGTTGCGGTGATGTATTCCGGTGGCACCTTTCTCGAAGCTTTCGCCGAGGGTCGTGCGCGGCGCGAGATGCACGACCTCCTGTCCCGCGTGCCCAGGACGGCAACCCGACATCGAAATGGCGGGCTGGAGGATGTGCCGCTCGATGAGATCGCCCCCGGCGATCGCCTGCTGATCCGGCAGGGCGACGTCGTGCCGGTGGACGGCACGGTGGCGTCCGAAACGGCCTTCGTCGATACATCGGCGCTTACGGGCGAGTCCCTGCCGGTCCGGCTGGCACGCGGAGCCGAGGCCATGAGCGGTTCGACCAACGCGGGCGAGACCTTCGACCTCTCGGCAACGCGCTCCGCGAAGGACAGTACCTATGCCGGGATTGTCCGGTTGGTCGAGGAGGCCCAGCGCTCGAAGGCGCCAATGTCGCGGTTGGCCGACCGCTGGTCGCTGGGCTTCCTCGCGGTCACGATCAGCATCGCTTTCGCCGCCTGGTCGTTCACCGGCGATCCTATCCGGGCCGTCGCCGTGCTGGTCGTGGCCACGCCCTGTCCGCTGATCCTCGCCGTACCGGTCGCCCTTGTGGCCGGTCTCTCGCGTGCGACGCATTTCGGTGTGCTGATCAAGGGGTCGGGGCCGCTCGAGACCATGGCCCGCATCCGCACGCTGATCCTCGACAAGACCGGCACGCTGACGGACGGCCGCCCTCAGATCGTCTCGATCGACAGCCACGACGGCATGGGCGAAGACGATATCCTGCGGCTCGCCGCCGCGCTCGACCAGGCTTCGAAGCATCCTGTGGCGCAGGCCATCGTCGCCGCCGCGAAGGCGCGGGGCTTCTCGCTGCCCGTTCCGTCAGAGGTGGCAGAGATCCCGGGCGAAGGCGTCGTGGGCCACGTCGAGGGCCGCAAGGTCATCGTCGGCGGCGACGGCTTCGTGGCGTCCCGCGTTGGACGGCGGCCGGGCGATCATCCAGCCATGGCCGCCGGTTCGGTCCTCGTCGCGGTTGCAGTCGACGGCCATTTGGCGGGGCACCTCATCATGTCAGATCCGCTTCGCGAGGGCGCGGGCGCCATGCTTGACGGGCTGCGCCGTGAAGGCATTTCGCGAATTCTGCTCGCCACCGGCGATCGCGTGGACGTGGCAGAGCGCGTGACCGAGGGCCTCGGTCTCGACGGTCTGCGGGCCGGCCTGACACCCGATCAGAAGGTTCTGCTGGTTCTTACCGAGCGCAAGAACGGGCCTGTCATGATGGTGGGCGACGGGGTAAACGACGCGCCCGCTCTGGCGGCTGCTGATGTGGGGGTCGCCATGGGTGCGCGGGGTGCCGCCGCTTCGGCCGAGGCGGCCGACGTCGTGCTCCTCGTCGACCGGATCGACAGACTTGGTCCGGGAATCGAGATCGCACGGACCTCGCGCCGTATCGCCGTCGAAAGCGTCGTTGCGGGGATCGGTCTCTCCGTTCTCGGTATGATTGCCGCTGCCTACGGCTACCTCACTCCGGTGCAGGGCGCGCTCTTGCAGGAGGTGATCGATGTCGCCGTGATCCTGAACGCCCTGCGTGCCCTGCGCATCGCGCCCCATGAACCTGCAGCATCGAAACCGCAGTCTGTCTCCTCGGGGCAGGCCGACATCCCCGAAGGAGCCACGCCTTGAGCCGCCTCTCGCATTCAGAAATTCACATGGTGCATCGCATCGGCTGGCTACGGGCAGCCGTTCTCGGAGCCAACGACGGTCTCGTCTCAACCTCGAGCCTCGTCGTCGGCGTCGCAGCGGCGGGGTCCGGAAAGCCCGAGGTGTTGATCGCGGGGCTTGCAGGGCTTGTAGCGGGAGCAATGTCCATGGCAGCGGGCGAATACGTCTCAGTCAGTTCGCAGACGGATGCAGAACGGGCGGACATTGCCCGCGAGACCCGCGAACTCGCGGAAACGCCTGAGGCAGAACTCGAGGAACTGACCCGGATCTATGTCGATCGGGGGCTCGACCGCGACCTGGCCGAGAAGGTGGCAGTCCAGTTAACCGAACGCGACGCGCTTGGATCGCACGCGCGCGACGAACTCGGCATCTCCGAGACCGTGACGGCTCGCCCGATCCAGGCAGCGCTGGTTTCGGCGCTCACCTTCGCCATCGGCGCAGTTGTTCCGCTGATCGTCACTCTGTTCGTGCCGGAAAGCAGAATCGCGCTTCTGGTGGCGGCATCGACGATCCTTGGTCTCGCGGTTCTCGGTGGACTAGGCGCCTCCGCCGGCGGCGCCGGCGTCATGCGTGGCGCGACGAGGGTCACCCTTTGGGGAGCACTCGCGATGGCCGCGACAGCGGCGGTCGGGGCGCTGTTCGGGGTCACCGTGGGATAGCAGTGCTTGGGTCGCTGGGTGGAGAACGTTGGATCCCAAGCCCTTTCCCTCCACCTATTGAGTGTCCGTATTAGGTCAGCTTACTCAACTTCTTCGCTGAAAAACGGATGGTCCGCCCACGGCCCGAAACACGACATATAATGATCGGTTTACAAAAACGACTCATGGTGCGAGGCCGTCATAAAGGAACAATCAGCGAATGTCGGTATCGGTGGTTGCGCACCCCCGCAACCAAACCACACAACAAAAACCCCGCCAAGCCAACCGCTTGGCGGGGTTTTGCTTGGGCCAAACAAATACATGATCCGCCGATGCAACAAGGCCGCCGGTGTTTCACGACAGCTTTCTACGGCTTCGGGTCGGCCTTCAGATAGGCGATCACATTGGCGATATCTTCGTCGCTCTTCAGGCCGGGAAACGCCATCTTGCCTTTCGGAATGACGGCTTTCGGATCGCGCAGATATTCGGTCAGGTTCTCGTCGTTCCAGACGAGCCCTTCCTCACCCGCTTCGCGCATATTCGCCGAATAGCGGGTTTTGAACGATTCCAGGGAACCTGCAGTACGGTCGATCACATCGAGCAGGCTCGGGCCGACCTTGTTCTTGTCGGTTTCCGCTTCGTGACAGGCGCGGCATTTGTTGAACACGGTCTTGCCCGCGGCCGGGTCGCCCTCCTGCGCCCATAGCTGCGTTCCGGCAAGCATCAGGACAGCAAGGCCGGTGGAGACGATGTAGGAATACCTGTTCATGACGACGGTCCCTCCTTTCGTAGGGCATGCCCGGCCATTTCCTCCTCTGGCGAACACGGCCGCCCTTACGGATCGCTAACGGCGTCGATTGCAAACGGTTCCCGCAGCACCTAATCCAGATAGGGAATGATGCCGAAGCCGATCAGCAGCAGCACGGCCAGAGCAACGCCAACCAGAAGCAATGTTTTGCGGTCCATCCACGACCTCCCCGCGCGCCTATGTCGGCCGGCCGACATAGGCGC
>NZ_JANKOF010000036.1 GCF_024655565.1 Nitratireductor sp. ZSWI3
AGGCCGGCAGATGCCCTTGCGGCTACCGGGCCACGAGCACGTCGTGCCATTCCGGATGACGGCGGAACTGGGCGGCGGCGAACGGGCAGAGCGGACGGATCTTCACGCCGCTCTTGCGAGCGTCCTCGACGGCACGCGAGACGAGCGCCACGCCGACGCCCTGGCCGCGAAAGGCATCCGGCACGTCCGTATGATCGATGATGATCTGGCTGGTGCCGATCTTGGAGAAGGTCATCTCCGCCTCGTGCCCGCCGGACCGGTAGACATAGCGGCCCTTGCTGCCGGTTTCCTCCACGGTGATCGCTGTTTCGTCGCTCATGAATTGCCCTTTCTGGCGTTGCAGGAGCGGCGCGAGGAAACGCGCCGCCGCGGTGACTTCGTTCGGGCGCAGCTCGTGCCCGCCATCGTGCCATTCGATCTCACTCTCCGCACCCGTCTCCTCGAGATAGCTCAAGAGACGGTTGGTAAGCGGCAGAGGGCAGATCGGGTCGTGCCGTCCCGCCGTGACGAGAAGCCGCGTCTTCACCGCCCCGTCCCCCCAGCGCGGCTGGAACGGAATCAGCGGATGCATCAGCACCGCCGCGTCGAACAGCGAGGGTGCGTCGAAAACGACGGAGGCGAGGATGTTGGCACCGTTGGAGTAACCCAGCCCCAGAACGGCGCTCGGCTTCTCGACCGCCACATGCGCCCTGACGAACGCCGTCATCTTGGCGGTGGCGCGCGCCAGGTCGTCCATGTCGTAGACGCCCTCGCCCGTGCGGCGGAAGAAGCGCGCCGCGCCGTGCTCGCTGACATCGCCGCGCGGAGCGACGAGGCCGGCGCCCGGCGCCAGCTCCGCACCGAGGTGCAGGAGCTGCTCCTCCGTACCGCCCGTTCCGTGAAACAGGAAGAGCAGCGGCTTGCCGGGACCGGCGGAGGTGAGGTGGTAGGGATAGGATTCCGTCGCCATGCCTATGCTCCGATCTCCGGCAGCGTCCGCTCGAGCCGCTCGCGCAGATGCGCGTGCTGCCTCGGCAGCTTCAACGCCTCGCCCAGATGCGCCATGTCCTCGTCATTGGCAAAGCCGGGCTGGTTCGTGGCGATCTCGAACAGCACGCCGCCGGGAGAGCGGAAATAGATCGAGTGGAAGTAATCCCGGTCGATCACCGGGGTGATCTGGAACCCTTCCTCGATCAGCCTCTGGCGAACGGCGAGCTGGGCGGCATCGTCCGCCACCGCGAAGGCGATGTGATGAACGGATCCCGCCCCCTGCCGCGCCATCGGCGCGTCGGGCCGCGTTTCCAGGTCGATGACACCGGCGCCGTTGGCATCCGCGCGCGACAGGCGCAGCACGCCGTCTTCCTCGGCATCCGGGCGATAGCCCATCAGCTCGAGAAGCGCCTGGGTGCCGCCGCGGTCGTGCAGCACCAGCGAAGCCGAATGGAAGCCGCGGATCGCCGCCTCCGGCGCGACATCCGCGCTATCCCACGGCGCGCGGGGATCGCCCTTGGTTTCCACCAGCGCGAAACCGTCGCCGTCGGCACCGTCGAAACGCAGGCGCTGCTCGCCGAAACGCGCCTCCGGCTTCAGCCCGCCGACGCCCTGATCCTCGAGCCGCTTCGCCCAATAGCCGAGGCTGCCTTCGGGCACGGAAAAGACCGTCGTGCCCACCTCCCCGGCACCCCGTCTGCCGGGAACGATCTGAGGGAAGGGAAAATAGGTCATCACCGTGCCGGGCTGGCCGATGCCGTTGGCATAGTAGAGATGGTAGACGTCCGGCGCGTCGAAATTGACCGTCTTCTTGACACGCCTCAAGCCGAGCGTGCCGGTGATGAATCGGTCAGTGACCTGCGCGTCGCGCGCCATCGACGTGACGTGATGAATGCCTTCGATCTGGGTAAGCATGACGTGCCCCTTTCTCGGTTGCGCGACTTTTCAGCCGCCGAAACCAGTGGTCTGACCGAAACAGATGGTACCATCTGTTTCGACAAGTCAGCCCACAAGGTATTGCTCTGGTGGGGCGATTTTTCCCAACAGATGGTACCCATCTGTTGGGATCGCACCACTAGCACGGAAAATGGCAGCGATCCTTCGTCAATGAAAGTCTGCCAAGGAAGACATATTGTAAACAAATAATGCACAATAAAAGACCCCGCGTCCGAAGACGCGGGGCCCTTCTCACAACGTCAGCAGTACAAGCTATTCCACCTGCATCCGCATTTCGTCGCGATTCTCGGAGTAGGTCGCCTCGTCATAAGCGGGCTGCTGCTCCAGCTCCTCCTTGGAGAAGTTGGTGTACAGATACAGCGAGCCTTCGCCGTCGGTCATGAACGCCAGATTGTCCATGCCGATCGCGACCTCTTTCTCGCCGATGCCGAGGAAACCGCCGACATCGACCAGCACGGCATCGACCTGGCCTTCAGGCGTCAGGATGATGTCGCCGATCTCGCCGATGTTTTCGTCATTGGCGCCGTAGACGGTCGTTCCCGTCATATCCTCGGCACGGATCTGATCGGCCGGCATCTCTTCGAGGGTCGAGCGGTCGATGGCCGATGTCGTGGTATCGTCCGTCATCGGCGCCTCGTCGGCGGGAGCCTGAGCGGTCTCGCTGTCGGACGGTGCCGGTGCCGCGGTCTCTGCACTCTGCTCGTCCGTAGCAGGGGTCTCGGCGTCTGCGGCCTGCTGATCTGTCTCAGGAGCAGGTGCGGTGGCCGTGTCGCCTGCAGCGCCCGTTCCGTCAGCGCCCGGAGCCGGGGCCATGGCGGTGGTGTCATCGCCATTCTCGGTCGGAGCTGGAGCACTGGCGAGGTCGTCCTTCGTCGCCGGCTTGGTTTCCGTCACGTCGGCATCGGCCGGCATCGGACGATAGGCCGAGCGGTCGAAGTCTTGCTGTGCCTTCAAGGCATCGGCCGTGGTCGCGATCACGAGCCAACGGTCGCCGTCCTGTTCGGCCCATTCGGCCAGGTCGTATTCAAGCGCGACCTCTTTCTGGCCGACGCCCAGGAAGCCTCCGACACCGACGACGAGGGCAACGACATCGCCCGATTCGTCGAGCACGAGGTCGGTCACCTTGCCGATGTTCTCGGCGTCCTCGCCGGTCCCGTTATAAACGGACTTGCCGATCAGATCGGTCGCCAGGTGGCCTTCGGCGCGAATGACCATGGGCTGTTCGGGAGCCGCGGCGGGTGCGCCAGTGGGTGCGGTGCCCGATTGTGCGACCGCACCGGTGGCCACGAGCGTTGCGATCGCGGTGGTCGCCAAAAGGTTGCGGATCATGATAAGCTCTCCATGTGCAGTGTTTCTGTACAGGCCGCGTACCGAACCGAACTTGCCAGAGAGGATCGGTGCGCGGCTGCTTGCACCAATGAAACGATTCTCTGCGGTTGTGGTTCCGCGCAATCGGACATTGATGCGTGCTGTTTTGAGGGAACCTTTTTGCCCGTTCCTTCTTGAGAGCGGACCGCAACCCCGTCTCCAGAAAGGATTTCCGATGCGCGTCGCGGCCGTCCTGAACCGCAACGGTGGCGCTTTGCGCGGTCTCGACACCGCGGCGCTCGCCGGCCAGCTCGAAGCGGTTTTCCGTTCCGCGGGACATTCGATCGACGTCAAACTGGCCGACGGTGGCGATCTGGTTCCCCTGATGCGCGCCGCCGCCGCAGATCCGGCCGCCGACGTGCTGCTTGCCGGCGGCGGGGACGGCACGATCTCCCTGGCCGCGGGCCTGGTGGCCGGCACGGACAAGGCGCTCGGCGTGCTGCCTGCCGGAACGATGAATCTTTTCGCGCGCAGCCTCGACATTCCGCTGCAGATCGACGCCGCGATAGCGGCGCTGTCCACTGGACGGATCCGCCGGGTCGACATCGCCCGCGCCAACGGCCGCTGTTTCGTGCACCAGTTTTCGATCGGCATGCACTCGAAGCTGATCGGCCTGCGCGACCGCATGGAATTCCACTCGCGGATCGGCAAGATGGTGGCATCGACACGCGCCGCACTTGCGATGCTGATCCGGCCTCCATCGCTGCACGTGCGCCTCGACATGGGCGAAGCGCAGGTGCGGGCCGTCACGTCGAACCTTGCCGTCACCAACAATCTTTATGGCGAGGGCAGGACCCTGCCCTTCGCCGACCGGCCGGACGGCGGACAGCTCGGCATCTACATCACCCGCGCCCGCAAGCGGCGGGACCTGATCTGGCATTTCCTGAACATGGGCATCGGCCGTTGGCAGGCGAACGACCAGGTCGAGATCCACCAGGCCACCGAGGTCACGGTCACGGTGGGCATCGAGCGGCGCCGGTTTCGCTGCGCTATTGACGGGGAACTGTGCCCGCTCGCCACCGAGACGCGGATCGAGCTGCTCCCCGGGGCGCTGGCGGTGCTGGTGCCGGACGACCGGTGACCCGGGTAGGCAATCACATTTGGGGCGGGTTCAGCCTCCGCAGGCGATCACCGCTCAATCGACGATGATCGCACGCAGCATCCACAAGGCCTTCTCATGGAACGTCAGCCGCTCGGTCAGCATGTCCGTGGTGACCAGATCGCCCTTCTCGTCAGCGGTGGTGCCCACGTCGCGCATCTTGCGCACCGCCTCCTCGTGGTCGCCGATCAGGTCGCGCACCATCTCGAGCGCCGAACGACCGGAAGCCTTGAGCTCGATCGAGGTGTCGACGCCCGTTCCCGACAGGATCGGAGCATGGTGGCCCAGTGCCCGAACCCGCTCGGCGATGATGTCCGTTGCCTCGAACAGCGCCTTGTATTGCTCTTCCGTGAGCACGTGGATGGAATGGAACAGCGGCCCGACCACATTCCAGTGATAGATGTGCGTCTTGATGAGCAGGCGGTAGGTTCCGACGAGGATTTCCGACAGGCCGGCGGCAATCTCCTTGCGGTCGGCATCGGAAAGGCCGATGTTCATCTTGTCGGCATGGATCTTCGGCTTCAGGACTTCAGCAGCATTGCTCATGGGTTTCTCCTTGGGCTCGCTATGGATTGATCCGGCGTCAGCCGCCCGGCGTGTCGCGTGAGGCCTGCGTCTCGACGGTCTGCTGGTTGTCCAGCATCAGCCCGTAGACCTCGACACCCCACCAGACGACCGCGGCCAGCAGCAGGCCGAAGACGAGCACCAGCAGGACCGGCAATCCGCGCCTTCCCTGCCGCGCCTTCTTGGGGGTCGTCTTCAACGGCATGATGACTGCTCCTCGTGTTTCCGGTTTTACCGGGAAAGCGTGAAGCCCGGCCGGAGTTCCATCTGAAACGGAAAGTGACCGTCCTTCGCCTTGCCGGCGGGATCAGTCCTTGTCCGGATCCTCGGTTCGCGCATTCTCGCGGTAGATCGCATAGCCTGCGGCCGCCAGCAGCGGCAGCAGAAGCGTGCCGAGCCCGCCCGAGCGGGCGAGCAGGGTCGGCAGCAGCGTCAGGGCCGCTGTGCCCGCCAGAACGCCGGCATCCGACATGCGCCTGCGGCGGGCGCGGCGCGCCTCCACCCTGCTCCATATCCTGAGGGAAGCGATGACGATGCCCGCCGCCGCGAGAAATGCGATGCCGAAACCGAGCGCCGCCGTCACGACGCCCCAGCGGTCGACCGCCACGACAAAGGCGGCGAACACCAGGAAGCCGATGCCGAACAGCCCGAGCACCGCCGCCAGGAGATAAAGCGCCGCCGAGACTCGCAAGCGTTTCAGCACGTCCGACACCTCGCCCGTCGCCACGGAGGCAAGCAGCCTTGCCAACATTTCAGGTTCCTATAGCATTTTGCAGTCAGGTGGCATCACCCGACGTCCGCATGAATGCGGAAAACCAAAGGGAAGAGCGTCCTTGGTGCGTCCGGAAGGACGCATGGCGCTCTAGCGACGGGTGGCCAGGGCCAGCAGGAATCCCGCTCCGACGGCCAGGGCAAGGGAAGTGATCGGGCGGTTGCGGATCGCCTGGGCCAGCTCACGCTCGACCTCCTGGGCGTTGCCCTTGACATTCCTCAGCGCCGCTTCGCCCTGTTCGAACAGATGGTCCACGCTCTCGCCGGCCGCCTTGCGTGCGGCCTCGCCGGTCTGGCCGCCCATGGCCTTCAGGTGGCTCGCGAGCTGGGCCATGTCGGCACGCAGCTGGCGGATGTCCTCCTCGAGATCGCTTCCACGAACCTCATCGGTTTTGCGCGCATTCGTCGTCTTCGCCCCCGTGGTGGCCATGGCAGGTCTCCTTTGCTGCAATGCGCAACCAACGCGCAAATGCGAATGCAGTTCCACTCTGCGAGGAACAAAAATTGCGGCGGCGTCTTCTTCTTTCTGTCTCACCGGAACGGCCGAATGGATTCGCCAGAACAATCGCAACAAGCTCGCGCGGCGCCCATAACGGATCTGTCGACGGCGCTCACGCTGGCAGCGCGCGTTTCCATCATCTTCCTCGGCCTGTTGGCCTTCATCGCGGCCCTGCACCATGCCCGGTTCCTGCTTGCGCCCATCAGCCTTGCCGTCTTCATCGGCCTGATGCTGGGGCCGCTCGCCACCAGGCTGGAGGCGCGCGGCATAGCGCCGTCTCTTTCGGCGATCACCGTCGTGCTGGTCTTCATCGTCCTGGTGGGCGTGTTCCTGATCGCCATCGCGACGCCGCTCACCGCCTGGACCGAAAGGCTTCCGCAGATCTGGAACGAGCTGCAGCTGCAGCTCTCCAGCCTGCGCCAGCCGCTCGAAACGGTGAGGAACCTGCAGGAGGAGATCCGCGCCGTCACCGGCGGATCGAACGTCAGGGTTTCCGTCGACGAAGGCTCCACCGTTCAGGATGTCGCGGTGCTCGCGCCGACGCTGCTGGCGCAGTTGCTGGTGTTCTTCGCCAGCCTCTATTTCTTCGTCGCCACCCGGCACCAGACGCGCATCGCAATCCTCAAGCTGTGCTTCGACCGCCGCCTGCGCTGGCGCGTGGCCCATATCTTCCGCGACGTCGAAAACGCCGTGTCGGAATATCTCCTGTCGATCAGCATCATCAATGTCGGGCTGGGCGTCGCCGTGACGGTGGCGCTATGGCTTCTCGGCGTGCCCTCCGCCCCGCTCTGGGGCGCGATGGCGGCGCTCCTCAACTTCGTCATCTACATCGGCCCGGCCCTGATGGCCGTCGTCCTTCTTGCCGTCGGGCTTGCGACATTCGACACGCTCACGGCGAGCTTCATGCCGCCGCTGGTCTATCTGTGCCTCAACGCCCTGGAAGCCCAGTTCGTGACGCCGACGGTGATCGGCCGCCGCATGACGCTCAACCCGTTCATCGTTTTTCTGGCGATTGCCTTCTGGCTCTGGTTCTGGGGGCCGATCGGCGGTTTCATCGCCATTCCCGCCCTGCTGACCATATATGCGATTGCCGGCAACATCCTGCCCGGCATCGAGCCTCCGGCGAGCGCCAGGTCGCGCCGCCGGCCGCAGCGCCGGCTGCTCATCGAAACGGCCGCTTCGCCGCTTTCCCGGCGTTCCAACCCGCCGATCCGCCCGAACCCGCCGGATTGACGCGGAGCCGCCCTCTTCCCGCTGCAGGCCCCCTTGTCGACGAACCCGCTCGCACCGCCCTGAAATGCGGCGGCCTGTCGTTTTCTGGATGACAAATGTCTCGTGCAATGAGATTCAGAAACAAAAAATCGCAGGCTTCGAAAGGAGGCCGTTTGAACAAGCCGCTAAAGGGTGCCCGCGTCCTTCTTGTCGAAGACGAAGCCATGATCGCCATGAACATTGAAGCGCTGTGCCGGGAGCAGGGCGCAGTCGAGGTGGTGACCGTCGGTTCCTTCGAAGCGCTGGAGCCGACAATTCTCGACACGCACAAGATCTCGAGCGCGATTCTCGACATCAAGGTATCGGACCGATCGACGGAGGCGTTCGCACGTCTCCTCCAGGCGCGGCGGATCCCGTTCATCTTCGCCACGGGCTACCCGTCGACGCATCATGTGTTCGAGCCCTTCCCGGACGTCAGGGTCGTCGAGAAGCCCTATGACGAGCGCGACCTCATCGAAGCGCTGGCACAGGCCATGGCGCTGCATCCGACAGCGCGCGACAGAGCGGGATGAGGATAAGTGTGAAGCGGTTTTCCTCATCCCGCTCTGATTCTTGAACGCGATCCAGCAGAAGCCTTCTCAGGCGAGGAATGCGGTGTTGGTGATCTGCGCCGAGATCGGATCGGGTCCGAAATCGTTCTCGCCGGAGATGCCCAGAATGTCCTGCAGCCGGGCCCGGGCACGGCTGACGCGGCTCTTGATGGTGCCGACGGCGCAACCGCAGATCTCGGCCGCCTCCTCGTAGGAAAAACCGGACGCACCGATCAGTATGATCGCCTCGCGCTGGTCCTCGGGCAGTTGCTCCAGCGCCTTGCGGAAATCCTTGAGATCGACGGAGCCCTCTTGCGCCGGATGGACTGAAAGATGGCCGGTGATGACGCCGTCGCCGTCCTCGACCTCACGCTTGCGCTTGCGCATCTGCGAGTAGAACTCGTTGCGCAGGATGGTGAAGAGCCATGCCTTCAGGTTGGTCCCCGGCTGGAAGCTCTTCTGCTTGTCCCACGCCTTGACCAGGGT
Source organism: Nitratireductor sp. ZSWI3 (assembly GCF_024655565.1). Classification (GTDB taxonomy): domain Bacteria; phylum Pseudomonadota; class Alphaproteobacteria; order Rhizobiales; family Rhizobiaceae; genus Nitratireductor. Next base: position 8,516 of record NZ_JANKOF010000036.1, read on the forward strand.
CTCCTGGACCAGATCGTCGGCGCGGTCAGCGTTTTTAGCCAGGGAAACGGCAAAGGCCCGCAGGCTGGGCACGGTCGCGAGCAAGTCGTCGCGAAAGCCCGTGTAGACACTCATGCGGATCAATCCTCTTGTTCGGCCTTTTCTGACCGGTCACTTTGTTCCAACTGACTGAGAAGCTCGGCAAACCGGTCCGGAATCTCTTCGGTCACCAGATCCTCGTAATATTGCTTGAGTTTGCGGCCGATTTCGGAATTGACGCCCAACAGATCGTCTCCGCCGTCGCGCCGGCCCGATGTCCGCCGGTTGGTTGATTTGCCGTAACTCATACCTGCTCTTCGCCCATGATTGCCTTTAGCCCCCTTTGTGCGACACGCTCGCAGACGCCCTTGCGGGGCACTGCGGCCGCCAAGAATCCGTGTCCCAACGTCTTCCGGGCGTTTTCGTTCCATTGGTGGAACATTTTGCGGCCTTGGGCGTTAAAAAGTCTACTCATGTGACTGCTTGTTGAAATTGCATACTTCTCAGGGAGACAGGATTCCATGAATTTGTCAGCGCGAATTGCTCCGCACCTACCTTATCTGCGGCGCTTCTCTAGGGCCGTTTCGGGTTCCCAGACCGGCGGCGATGCGCTGGTGGCGGCGGTGCTGGAGGCATTGATCGCCGACACCGGCATCTTCCCCGCCGCCTCGACCGACAAAATCGCCTTGTTCAAGCTCTATGCCACCCTTTTCGAGACGCTCGACATCCGGGTGCCGGAGACGTCCTCGATGTCGGCGTGGGAAAGGCATGCGCTGAACAATCTGTCCGCCCTCGCCCGGCGCCCGCGCCAGGCCTTCCTGCTGGTCGCCGTCGAGGGCTTCAGCCCCCCGGAGGCTGCGGAAATCCTCGACACCGACCTCGACGCGCTGGGCACCATGCTGCGCGAAGCCAGCGAGGAGATTTCCCGCCAGGTGGCGACGGACATCCTCATCATCGAGGACGAGCCGCTGATCGCCATGGATATCGAGGAGATGGTCGAAAGCCTCGGCCACCGCGTCGTCGGCAACGCACGGACGCACGATGAGGCCGTCAGCATGTTCGCCGGGACCCAGCCGAAGATGGTTCTGGCCGACATCCAGCTCGCCGACGGCAGCTCGGGCCTCGACGCCGTCAACGAGATCCTCACCACCTCTCCGGTCCCGGTGATCTTCATAACCGCGTTCCCCGAGCGCCTGCTCACCGGCGAGCGCCCCGAACCGACCTTCCTGGTTACCAAGCCATTCAGCCCAGACATGGTCAAGGCCCTGATCAGCCAGGCACTTTTCTTCGATCATCAGGCCCGCGCAGCGGCTTGAAGCCCACTCGTTGCGCATCCTGCCGGAAGGCCGCCCCCGAGGCGGCCTTTCTTTTTGCCAGGCACCGCCGCCGGAACCAACCGCGCGGGTTTCGCGTTTGTCTCTGACAGTTCTCGAGAGGAGTGAAATCGATGCTCTATTGGGCTCTGATCTTTCTCGTGGTCGCGTTGGTGGCCGGCGCGCTCGGCTTCGGCGGCATCGCCGGCGCCTCTGCAGGCATAGCGCAGATCCTCTTCTACATCTTCCTCATTCTGCTGGCGGTTTCGTTGGTGATGGGGCTGCTGCGCCGCGGCAGTTAAGCCGGCATTCGAGGCCCGGCCCAAACATCCGATGAAGCAACAATCCCGGCAATCGGTCGCCCGGTCGCCGGAAGGAGAAGGCCATGGAACACATTGCTGCGCTTCTGTTGATCGTCGGCTGCTCCGGCAACCTCGGAGAATGCCGCGAGCTTCCCGCGCCCACACCCGTTTACGAGACCTTCGAGGAATGCGAGGCCGAAAAACCCGTCTCGCTGCGCGAGCTTTCGAGCGAGGCGCCGCATGTGGTCGCCACCTGCGTCTATGTCGATCCCGCCCTGGAATATGACGACGCGACCATCGAATGGGACGTCACCCCCGACGGCAAGCTGGTCGCTTCCATCGAGCCGGTCACCGACGACCTGACGGTCGCCATGCAGGTCGAGCGCGACCGTCACACGCACGGAGAATAAAGGGCAAAAAAACAAAGCCCCGGTCGAGCCGGGGCTTTTTTCTTTCCGCAAGGCGCCGTCACGCCTCCCGAATGGCGTATCCCGCACCGCGGATCGTGCGGATGACATCTGGCATGCGGCCCTGATTGACCGCCTTGCGCAGGCGCCCGACATGCACATCGACCGTGCGCTCGTCAATGTAGATCGTCTCGCCCCAGACATTGTCGAGCAACTGGCTGCGCGAGAAGACGCGGCCGGGATGCTGCATCATGAACTCCAGAAGGCGGAACTCGGTCGGCCCGAGGCGGATCTCGTTCTTGCGCCGGTAGACGCGGTGCGATTCCCGGTCGAGGACGATGTCGCCGACCGACAGCACCGTCGACAGCACCTCCGGCTTGGCACGCCTCAGCAGGGCCCGCACGCGGGCGACGAATTCCGGCGTCGAGAAGGGCTTCACCAGATAATCGTCGGCGCCCGTCGACAGGCCGCGCACCCGGTCGCTCTCCTCGCCGCGCGCCGTCAGCATGATGATCGGCAGGCGCTCGGTCTCCGGGCGCATGCGCAGCCGGCGGCACAGTTCGATGCCGGACACGGCCGGGACCATCCAGTCGAGCACCAGAATGTCCGGAACGTTTTCCTGAAGCCGAACCTCGGCTTCGTCGCCGCGTGAAACGACCTCCACCTGGTAGCCCTCGGCTTCCAGGTTGTATTTCAGGAGGACACACAGGGGTTCGTCGTCTTCAACGACCATGACCTTGGGAGCAATCATGGCATGCACTCTCCTACGGCAGTCTCAACGGTCGATCACTGATCGGCATCGACCGTCATTTGCGTTTCGTCGAGCTTCGGCCTCTGCACGGGAAGCTGCGAACCGGTCATCACATAATAGGCATTCTCGGCGATGTTGGTCACGTGATCGCCGATGCGCTCGAGGTTCTTGGCACAGAACAGAAGATGGGTGCAGGCGGTGATGTTGCGCGGATCCTCCATCATGTAGGTCAGGAGCTCGCGGAACACCGCCGTGTATTGGATGTCGATCTTCTCGTCTTCGTCGCGCAAATGAACCAGCGCCTCGGCGTCGCGCTTCACGTAGCGGTCGACCACTGCGTCGACCTGCTTCAGGACAAGCCCCGCCATGGCGTCGATGGAATGAGCCAGCGACCGCGGCGTGGCGCTTTCGCCGACGGCGCCGACACGCTTGGCGATGTTCTTGGCCAGATCGCCGATGCGCTCTAGGTCGGAGGCCATGCGGATGGCGCCGACGACGCTGCGCAGGTCTTGCGCCATGGGCTGGCGCTTGGCGATCAGCGTGATGGCGCGCTCGTCGAGCTCGCGCTGCTTGGCGTCCATGATGGCATCGTCGGAGATCACCCGCTGCGCCAGGGCATTGTCGGAATCGAGCAATGCGTTGGTGGATGCACGCGTCATCGCGCCGGACAGATCGCCCATGTCACGGATCAGGCGATCGATGTATTCGAGTTCCTCGTCGAAAGAGCTGACGGTATGCTCGCCCATGGTCTTGTCCCTCGTTGAATGGGCTCCGGCGTCGCCGCCGTCAGCCGAAGCGCCCTGTGATGTAATCCTGGGTCCGCTTGTCGTCAGGATTGGTGAACATCTTGTCCGTCGGTCCCTCCTCGACGAGGTTGCCGAGGTGGAACATGGCCGTGCGCTGCGAGACGCGGGCGGCCTGCTGCATCGAATGCGTCACGATGACGATCGTGTAGTTCTCGCGCAACTCGTCGATCAGCTCCTCCACCTTGGCGGTGGCGATGGGATCGAGCGCCGAGCAAGGCTCGTCCATGAGGATCACCTCGGGCGAGACCGCAATTGCACGGGCGATGCATAAGCGCTGCTGCTGGCCGCCGGAGAGGCCGGTGCCGGGCTCGTGCAGGCGATCCTTCACCTCGTTGAAGAGGCCGGCCTTCTGCAGGCTCTGCTCGACGACCTCGTCGAACTCCGACTTCTTCGAAGCGAGCCCGTGAATGCGCGGCCCGTAGGCGACGTTCTCGTAGATCGACTTCGGGAACGGGTTGGGTTTCTGGAAGACCATGCCCACCCTGGCGCGCAGCTCCACCACGTCGATCCTCGGATCGTAGATGTCTTCGCCGTCGAGCATGATCGAGCCGCCGACGCGGCAGATCTCAATCGTGTCGTTCATCCGGTTGAGGCACCGCAGGAAGGTCGACTTGCCGCAGCCCGACGGGCCGATCAGGGCCATCACCTGCTTCTCCGGCACCTCCAGATCGACACCGAAGAGGGCCTGCTTCTCGCCGTAGTGAACGGTCACGGCCTTTCCCACCATCTTGCTGGCGGTCGGCTTCGACGCGGATTGCAGCTTCTCTTCGACGGCAGCGTCTGTAAGCATGTTCATGGTCCTTCTACTCCGTTACCAGCGGCGCTCGAAGCGGCGACGCAGGAAGATGGCACCCAGGTTCATAATCACCAGAAAGACCAGCAGCACAATGATCGCGCCGGACGCCCGCTCGATGAATGCCGGGTCGCCACGCTGTGTCCAGTTGTACACCTGAACCGGCAGGGCGGATGCGGGATCGAAAAAGCCTCCCGGCGGCGCCGCCGGAAACTCGCGCACAAAGGCCACCATGCCGATGAGCAGAAGCGGCGCCGTTTCGCCGAGCGCCTGGGCGAGACCGATGATCGTGCCGGTGAGGATGCCCGGCGCGGCAAGTGGCAGGACGTGGTGGAAGATGGACTGCATCTTCGACGCGCCGACACCCAGCGCCGCCTCGCGGATCGAAGGCGGCACAGCCTTCAGGGCCGCGCGCGTCGCGATGATGATGGTGGGCAGCGTCATCAGCGTCAGCACCAGCCCGCCCACGATCGGCGCGGACTGGGGCAGTCCCGCATAATTGATGAAGACCGCCAGCCCGAGGATGCCGAACACGATCGAGGGCACTGCCGCCAGATTGGCGATGTTGACCTCGATGATGTCGGTCAGCCTGTTCCTCGGCGCGAATTCTTCCAGATAGATCGAGGCTGCGACGCCGATCGGCAGCGACAGGACCAGAACGATCAGCATCATATAGGCCGAGCCGAGGATGGCGACACCGAGGCCCGCCGCTTCCGGCCGCGTGTCGGATGCATCCGGCGCGGTGAGAAAGGCCCAGTTGAACCGGGTCGACAGCGCACCCGCTGTCTTCAGCTTGTCGGCCAGCATCAGCTGCTCTGGCGAGACGTTGCGGTCCAGCTTCGCCGTCTCCATCGTCACCCGGCCCTTGTAGTAGCCGTCGATGCGCCCGTCGGCGAGAAGCTCGAACCTGACGGCCTCCCCGATCTTCGAAGGATTGGCGAGCACGAAATGCCGCAGCGTCGCCGGTGCCTCCTTCGATATGATCCCTTCCGCATCCTTGGCGCCGAGCCCTTCGACGCTGATGCCCTTTTCTTCGATCAGCGTCTCCAGGGCCGTCTTGATCAGCGGCTGGTAGGTGAAGGTCGTCAGCTTCCGCAACGCCTCCGGGTCGCGATCGCCCGTCTTGTCCAGCTTTGCGGGATCAAGATAGACGTCGAGCGCCACATAGGTCTGCCGGAAGGACGAGACGCCGTTCGAAAGAATCGAACCGAGCAGACCGACCAGCGCGAGAATTCCGAAGATGACCGCCGCCAGGCCGATTGCGCGGAAGCGCCTTTCCGTCGCATGGCGCCGCCGCGTACGCTCACCGCGCTTGAAAAGCGAACGGTTCTGCGCGTCGGCGAGCGCAGGCGTTGCTGTCAGGTCGGTCATTCATACTGCTCCCGGTATTTGCGCACGATGTAGAGCGCAAGGATGTTGAGGCCCAGCGTGAAGACGAAAAGCGTCAGGCCGAGCGCAAAGGCGACCAGCGTTTCCGGACTGGCGAACTCGGTGTCGCCCGTCAACTGACTGACGATCTTGACCGTCACCGTGGTCATCGCTTCCAGGGGATTGAGGCCGAGGCGAGCCGCCGCGCCGGCCCCCATGACGACGATCATGGTTTCGCCGATGGCACGGCTCGCGGCGAGCAGGATCGCGCCGACGACGCCCGGAAGGGCGGCCGGTATGATCACCTTCCGGATCGTCTCCGACTGCGTGGCGCCAAGGCCGTAGGAGCCGTCGCGCATCGCCTGCGGCACCGCATTGATGACGTCGTCGGACAGTGAGGAGACGAACGGGATCAGCATGATTCCCATGACCAGCCCGGCCGTCAGGACGGATGACGACGAGCTTCCCAACCCGAAAGGCTGCGCAATCCAGTCGCGCAGGAAAGGCCCGACGGTGATCAGCGCGAACAGGCCGTAGACGATGGTCGGGATGCCGGCGAGGATCTCGATGGCGGGCTTGGCGAAGCTGCGCAGCGCCTTGCCCGAATATTCGGCCAGATAGATCGCGATCATCAGGCCGATCGGCACGGCCAGCAGCAACGCGACGAACGAAACGTAGAACGTGCCCCAGAGCAGCGGAAGAATGCCGAGCTCGGAGCCCCCGCGGAACTGGGGGTTCCACACCGTCGAGAAGAAGAACTCCCTGGCCGGATAGATCCGGAAGAAGTGGATCGTCTCGAACAGGAGGGAGGCGACGATTCCGAATGTCGTCAGGATGGCGACGAGCGACGATCCGATCAACAGGGCGCGAATGAATGTTTCGCTGACGTTGCGGGCGCGCATCGCCGGCCGGATTCGCCTCCATGCCAGGAAGCCGAGGCCGAGCGCCGTGGCGAGAACCGCGACGTTTCGCAAGACCGAACTGGTGCCGGCGATGGCGCGGTAGGACTTGGCCGCCTCGAGCACGGCCGGCGCCACATTGGAGCCGAGCGCCACGCCGACCCCGGCAAGGCGACCACGGATGTCGGAAAAGTCCGCGCGCATCGATGACAAATCGTCCTCGCCGATGCTGCCGGCTTTGACGAGACGGTCGAGGCCGTCGGCGATGCGGCGGACATCGGCCATGACGAGGCTTCGCGCGCCGCCTTCCGGAATAACGCTGTCCGGAATCTGCGACCTGATCTGGCTTTCGATGAGGAGCGGCTGCAGGAACAGCCAGGCGCCCATCAGCAACAGGGCGGGAACCGCCGTGAACAGCGCGACGGCCTGGCCGTAATGGCCGGGCAGGGAGTGAAGGCGCACACCGTCCCGCTTGGCCAGGGCCAGCGCGCGTTGCCGGCCGAGAACATAGCCGGCCACGGTGAGCACCAGCACGATGATTGCGAGTATGCCTGGGGTCATGCCTGCATCCGCCCTGATCGAAAATGAGGCGGCGCCCGGCGGCGCCGCCCCTGTCTCATGAAATGATCAGTTCAGCGCGCCCATCGGGACGCGGTTCTTGACCTTTTCCTGGGTCTTGGCGAGCTCCGGGTCGGAGACGAGGCCATAGGCCGCCAGCGGGCCGTCCGGGCCGGCGATCTCGTCGGAGACGAAGAACTCGATGTACTCCTGCATGCCCGGGATCACGTCCAGGTGCGCGTTCTTCACGTAGAAGTAAAGCGGGCGGGAGACCGGATACTCGCCGGATGCGATCGTCTCGACCGAGGGAACGACGCCGCCCATCGTGCCGACGCGCAGCTTGTCGGTGTTGTTCTGGTAGAAGGAGAGACCGAACACCCCGATGCCGTTCTTGTTGGCGTCGACCCGGGCCAGCGTCTCGGTGTAGTCGCCGTCGATGTCGACCGACACACCATCGGTGCGCAGCGCCATGCAGGCCTTTTCGGCGGCTTTCCCGTCGCCGGCATTGGCGGCCTTGAGGGCCTCAAGGGCACCGTTTTCCTCGCAACCGTCGACGAGCACCTTCTCGTCGAACACTTCGCGCGTGCCGTGCTTCGTGCCCGGAATGAAGGCCAGGATGGCCTGGTCCGGCAGGTCGGCGCGGATCTCGTTCCACTTCTTGTAGGGATTGTCGACCAGCTCGCCGTCCTTCAGCACCTTGGCGGCGAGCGCGTTGTGCCAGTCCGCCGGCGTGAAGGCGTATTCGGGGCCGTTGATGTCCGAGGCAAAGACGATGCCGTCGTAGCCGATCCGCACTTCCTGGATTTCCTTCACGCCGTTCTGCGCGCAAAGGTCGATGTCCGACTGCTTGATGCGCGAGGACGAATTGGCGATGTCGATGGTGTTCTCGCCAACCCCTTCGCAAAGCTTCTTGCGGCCGGCACCCGAGCCGCCGGATTCGACGACCGGCGTCGGAAACTCGGTATTCTCGCCAAAGGCCTCGGCGACGATCGACGCATAGGGAAGGACGGTCGACGAGCCGGCGATCTGGATCTGATCACGGGCGGCAGCCGTGCCGGCCGCACCAGTAAGGGCGATCGCGGCCGCCGAAGCGGTAAGAAGGAATTTTTTCATTGGAGACGGCTCCCTGTTCCAAATTCGATCAGACGCCGTTAGAGCGTCGGGGAGCGGCATAACAACTCTGTGTAACAGTTCCGTGACACTTTCATGTCAGGCCCGTTACGAAACCCGTCGAGCGGCATCGCCTTGCCGGAAAGGGCTTTGGGCCCGGCCGGAGCATGCCGGCCGCTGGGGTAATTTCGTCGGCTCAACGATTTTGCGCGGCCTCAAACGCCGCACCGCCCCCCGAGGCGGCCCGGATGCGATGCTGTAAAGCGGGTGAAGCAAAAAGCCGGACGGGGGAAAGCCATCTGGAACGGCTCGATCGGCTGGCTGGGCATATACCCGGATAGGTCCTGTTGGGGCTCGTTGGGACCCCCCATGACCAGTCGATTTCCGCCCGTCCGGAAATGTTTCATGGCCGATATGATTACCACAATAGATGACTTTAGTGAGACGGTCGCAGAGCAAATATGGTGCGATCACACCATATGGACCGGCGCAGTATCACCTTTTCGGCAGATTCGTCATGCAACGGCCCGTATGGATGCCGCCAAAGCGGCTGTAAGGCCGCTGTTTCGGGCTACGCCGGAGGCTGAAACCAAAGAATGAAAGAAAATGAATGCCACCGAAGCCTGCACCAAAAAAAGCCGGGCCGGCGTATGATCGTTCGATGCGGTGAAAAAGGAAGAATGGCACTCCCAAGGGAAGTCCACTTATCCTGAAAAATCAAAGCACTTAGCCCGTCCAACCTCCAAAAATCGGGCCTCTGAAAACATTGACGTTTCTTCGCCAATGTCCAACTGCGACGAAGCGGCACTCTGGTATGCAGTGAACCGCGAGGTTTGTACCCGCCCAATTGTGCCTACGCTGCGCAAGCAATTCTGTCTGACCACACTTGAAACCATCAAGGTGATCCAGGCTGCCGATGCCATTCGAGCGGAAGCGGGTCGCTGATGTCTGCTGTCATTGACAAAGGCGACATGATGAACGCGCACGTCGCGCTCAATCTCGCGCCAGGTCTTTCCGGGAACACGCGCCGTGTAGCCGGCGCTCTGCTCGAGCATTTCAACCAGAAGACGGGGCGGTGCGATCCCAGCGTCGAGCGCTTGGCGCGGCTGCTGGGAATCGGCCGCGCGACCATCTTCCGAGCGCTTGATGAGATCTGCAAAGGCGACGGTGCCCTTTTCGAGATAGTGAGCGGCGGCGGTCGTGCGAACTGCAATTTCTATCGCCCTCGCTGGGACCGCTTTCGCGCACTTGTTGTCGATTGGAACGCCCGAATGAAGACGGGGGCAGCTCCAAGTGAAGCGAAGGAAACGGTCTCAGAAGTGAGACAAAAACAGTCTCAGAACTGCGACAGAAACGGTCTCAAAGATGAGACACAAACCCTCCGAAGGAACCCTCCGAAAGAACCCATAGCACTGACGGAGCAGGTTGAGGGGGGCAAAGTCTCTCCTAGCGAAAACTCATTACCCTCCCCGCAACGGAACCGTCGCAACGGCTCTGGAAAGGGGCGTGAGCCGGACCCGCAGCGCTTCCTGATCCACGCCTTACGAGGTGGGAAGGCAATTTCCCATGCGGAGGCTGCGCGCAACGCAGCTGAGAGACGTTTCACCCGCGATCTGAACGCCGCCCTGAACAGCGAGGCGGTGATGCTGGCGCTCATGGATGCACCGGCGATCTACGACAAGGCGATCAACGCCGAGCTGGCGCAGCGGGGTGCCGGGCTGCCGCACGCATTGGCGGCTCTGAACGGAGAAAGGGCAAGGCAATGGGCCTGAAACTGATCACGCCGCCGGACGGTGAACCGGTGACGTTGGAGGAATTGAAGCATTGGAGCCGCGTCGATTTCGACGACGACGATGCGCTGATAGCAGCGAATGGCGCGGCGGCTCGTGAGTTCTGCGAGACCGCGACCGGCAAGCAGTTCGTCGCGGCGACGTGGGAGCTTACGACGCGCAGCCTTGGCCGTGGGCCGTTCGTGCTCCCGAAACCGCCGCTGCGATCCGTTGAGAGCATCGCCTATCGCGATATGTCAGGCGCATTGCAGGTGCTTGACCCTTCCGAGTACCTGGTCGCGCCGGGCGAGCCCGGGACGGTCGAGCCGGTCTCGTCCTGGCCTGCAACCGCCAATCGCCCGGATGCCGTCGTGATCACGTTCGAGGCCGGCTATGGCGATGCAGCAGCGGTCCCGGATAAGATCAAGGTCGCGATCAAGGGGCTGGCCGCACACTGGTACGACCAACGCGAAGGCGTGACCAACGCCGAGGGCTTCACCCGACGCGTGCCAATGCATGTCCGGTCGCTGATCCTCCAGGCGAAAGACTGGAGGGCGGCATGAGCAACCGGTTCTATGGCACCGCCAATTGGCAGAGGATTGCAGCGCGCCAGCTCGCACGTAAGCCGATCTGCGAGGGCTGCGAGACCGCACCGGCCACCCTCGCAGACCACATCGTGCCGATCCGGCAGGGCGGTGCGATGCGCGACGCCGCGAACCTCCAGTCCCTTTGCCGGCAGTGCCACGCCGAGAAGACGGGCGCCGAGAAGGCAGGGCGATCGTGGACGCCGCCCAAGCATCGGGGCGCCTATAGCGACGGCTCGCCGCGCGATCCCAATCACCCATGGTTCACAGGGCCACCGCCAGGGGAGCGATGACGGGAGGGGGCGTTCAATCACCAAAACGCCCTTTTCCCAGACCGACGCCCCCTCTCAATTCACAGTTAGTTTCAGGATTTTCAAAGGCTTAGGACGAAATGGGCAAGCGAGGACCGAAAGGACATACCGAGATCGCGGCCAGCCGGGCGACCGCCGAGGTGAAGAAGCCGCGCCGCCGGCCTAGCTGGCAGCGCAAAGGCCTATCGCGGGCCGGGCGCGTCATCGCCTTCATCGAGAGCCTGAAAATCACGGCCGGCGTCCATGCCGGCAAGCCGTTCAAGCTGCGCCAGTGGCAACGCGAAATCATCGAGGCGATCTATGCGACCGGCGAGGACGGCCGGCGGACGATCCGCCAGGCGCTGATTACGATTCCTCGCAAGAACGGCAAGACGGCTCTCGCCGCCGCCCTGGCGCTGGCGCACCTCGTCGGCCCGGAAGCCGAGGCGCGCGGGCAAGTCTACAGTGCCGCCAGCGACCGCGACCAGGCCGCAATCATCTTTCGCGAGATGGTCGCCATGATCATGGCCGACCAGGCGCTTGCCGATCGCATCGTCATCCGGGAGCACAACAAGACGCTGGCCGACAACGAGACGGGCAGCGTCTACCAGGCTATGAGCTCCGACGCTCGCAAGGCGCACGGTCTCAGCCCGTCATTCGTGGTCTGCGACGAGCTCGCGCAATGGCACGGCCGCGACCTCTACGACAACCTGATCACTGGCACAGGCGCGCGCGCCGAACCGCTCGTCGTCATCATTTCCACGAAATCCGCCGCCTCGTCGCACGTGATGTCCGAGTTGGTGCTTTACGGCGAGAAGGTGCGCGACGGGGTTGTCGAGGATCCTGCATTCCTGCCGGTCATCTACGGCGCGGCCGAGGACGCCGACCCGTGGGACGAGGCGACCTGGTTTGCCTGCAATCCAGCGCTGGGCGACTTTCGCAGCCTGGAGGAAATGCGCGCGGCCGCAGCTCAGGCGCAACGCCTGCCGGCGCGTGAGCCGAGCTTTCGCCTGCTCTACCTAAATCAGCCGGTCGATCCCGCGAGCCGCTTCCTGAATGGCCCGGACTGGCGCGCATGCGCCGGCGACGTAACGCCCTACATGCTGGCCGGGCATCGCTGCTTTCTCGGCCTTGACCTGTCCAGCACAACGGACCTGACCGCGCTTGCCGCCTGGTTCCCGGAAACAGGCGACCTGCTCACCTGGTTCTGGACGCCGGCCGAGACGCTGGAGGAAGCCGAACGCCGCGACCACGTGCCCTATCAGCTCTGGGCGCGGCAAGGCTTGCTGGAGACGACGCCCGGGCGGGCGATCGACAAGAGCTTTGTCGTGCACCGAATCGCCAAGCTCGTCGCCGACTTCAAGGTCGAGGGCTGCGCCTATGACCGCTGGGGAATCCACGAGGTGCGCCGGCTGATCGCCGACGCCGGCATCAAGATCGAGATGATCGAGTGGGGGCAGGGCTTCAAGGACGCCGCCCCGGCGCTCTCGGCGATCGAGACGGCCGTGCTGCAGAAGAAGCTGCGCCATGCCGGTCATCCCGTCATGGATATGTGCGTGGCCAACGCCGTCGCCATCACCGACCCGGCCGGCAACCGCAAGCTGGTGAAGGACCGCGCCAACGGCCGCATTGATGGCCTGGTCGCCGCTTCCATGGCGCTCGGGCTGGCCTCGCGCACCACGCCCAAGAAACCGTCCGTCTACCAGACCAGAGGGGTTTTCGGCCTCGATCTGGCGCAAAGCGCATGAGTACCTGCGTAGCACGGGAGGGTCTGCAAATTTGCACACCCTCCAGCAACCTCCCAAGCAACCAACGGAGAATATGAGAATGCCGAAACTTCACGAACTGCAAGAACAGCGCAGCACCGCCGTCGCGGCCATGCGCGCCATCGCCGACAAGGCGGAGAAGGAAAGCCGCGACTACAGCGACGACGAGAACAAGCGGCACAAGACGCTCAAGGCCGAAATCACCGACCTTGACGCGAAGATCGAGCGCGCCCGCGACCTGGCGGATGCCGAGCGCCATGCGCCGGCCATCGTCCAGGGCAACGGCAAGGATGGCCAGTTCGAGGAACGGGCGCGATCCTTCTCGATCACCAAGGCGATTTCGGCCCGCCTGGGCGATGACGTCGATGCGGGCTTCGAGCGGGAAATCAGCCAGGAGGTCGCGAAGCGATCGGGCCGCAAGTTCGAGGGCATCGCCGTGCCCGACGAGGTGTTCTTCTCCGAGAGGCGCACGCTTCTGGCCGGCTCCAGCGCTGCGGACCTGATTCCGAACGTGCATCGTCCCGACCTGTTCATCGATCGCCTGCGCTCCGCGCTGATCACCGGCCGCCTGGGCGCTACGGTGCTCGACAATCTGGTGGGCGACGTGGACATTCCACGCCAGACGGGCAGCTCCACCGCGCAATGGGTTGCCGAAGATGGCTCGCTCGCCGAGACCGACGCGGCGTTCGATGACGTGAAGCTGACGCCGAAGACGGTCGGCGCCATGACCAGCTTTTCGCGCCGCACCATGATCAACGCCGTTCCGGCGATCGAACAGCTCGTGCGCCGCGATCTGTCCGCCGTCATCGCCAATGCGATCGACGCCGCTGCCCTCCTGGGTGATGGCACCGGCAATACGCCGACCGGCGTGGCGAACACGGCCGGCGTCTTTGCCGGCACGCTGGCAACGCCGGCTTGGGCGGAAGTCTTGGCCATGATTGCCGGTATCCAGATGGACGATGCCGACATCGGTTCGATGGGCTGGGCGATGAACGCCAATGCCGTCGCCAAGCTGCGCAGCACCAACAAGGTTTCTGGCGAGCCCGAGCACGGCTTCCTGATGATGGAGCCGGGCAACCTGGCGGGCTATGCCGTCGCCACCTCGACGGCTCTCCCTGGCGATGCCACGCCGACGCCGGCAACCGTGCTGTTCGGTGCGTTCTCCCAGCTCCTGATCGGCTATTGGAGCGGCACCGACATTCTGGTGAACCCCTACGCGGAAACCGCGTATGCCAAGGGCCGCGTCATGGTGCGCGTCATGCGGGACTGCGATGTGCAGGTGCGCCATGCCGAATCGTTCGCCGTCGCCGAAGACCTGGCGGTGTAAGCGATGACGCGCGAGCAAAGAGCGCTCGTCGCGGAAATTCGGGCCAAGGGGCGGCGGCTGGAAGGCTACGCCGCCACCTTCGGCACCGAAGCCCGGATCGAGGATTTTTCCGAGATCATCGCACCGGGCGCGTTCCGTGACAGCATCGACCGGGGCCGGGATGTCCTCGCCCTGGTCGATCACGACGCCAGGCGCGTGCTAGCCCGCACCAGGTCGGGCACGCTTCGGCTTTCGGAAGACAGCCGGGGCCTCGCCTTCGACCTCGATCTTCCGGACACGAGCTATGGCCGGGACGTGTTGGCCCTGGCCGAACGCGGTGACGTTGGCGGCATGTCGTTTGCCTTCACGGTCGATCCGTCCGGCGAGGAATGGCGCGGCGATCGGCGTGAGCTGCGCAGCGTCACGCTCCACGAAATCAGCGTCGTGTCGGCCTGGCCTGCCTATGACGGCACGATCGTTCACGCGCGCCACCGCGGGCTTGCGCTGCCGCCGCGGCTGGCGGCCGCCCGGAAATGGATGGAGAGCCTTTAATGGGTATCTGGTCACGCTTCATTGGCCGGAAGGGCGAAAGCAGGTCTCAGCCGACGAGCTGGGACTTGCTGGGCACCTTCGGTCTGCCGACGCTCACCGGTCAGATGGTGAGCCCTGCCGTGGTCGAGGGCAACGCCGCCGCCTTTGCGGCCATCACGGTCATCTCCGAGGCGGTCGGCTCTCTGCCCCTGGTGATCTACAAACGGGACGGCGACGGCGTGCGCCAGGCCGAAACCTCGCATCCTGTCGCCAGGCTCTTTGCCGAGGCTCCGAACGATCTGCAAACGCCGGCCGAGCTCGTCACCATGATGATGGCGAATTGCCTGATGCACGGCGCGGCCTATGCGGAGATCGTCCGCGACGGCAACGGCCGGCCGACGGCACTATGGCCGATCCATCCCGGCCAGATCGCCATTGAGAGGATCCTCGGAACCCGCCGCGTCCGCTACCAGGTGAGCGACGAGGTTGGCAGCCGTCGCCTTCTGCCGGGCGAAATCTTCACGATCCGCGATCGCTTCGATGACCCCTTCACGCCGCGCTCGCGGCTCGATCGCGCCCGCGAGGCGCTGGGCGGGGCCGTGGCGACGGAGCGCTTTGCCGCCTCGATATGGCGCAACGGGGCGCGTCTGAGCGGCGTCGTGCAGCATCCCGAGCAGATCGGCCCGGAAGCTGCCAAGACGCTGCGCGAGAGCCTCCAGGCGCTCTATGGCGGTTCGGAGAATGCCGGCCGCATCGCCGTCATCGAGGAAGGCTCGACCTGGAAGGAAATCTCGTCGTCTCCGGTTGACGCCGAACTGAGCGAAGCGCGGCGGCTGGCCGTGCTCGAGGTGGCCCGCATCTTCAACGTTCCGGCCCCACTGCTCAACGAACTCACCAACGCGAATTATTCCAACGTGGTCGAGCTGCGCCGCCAGTTCGCGGCCGGGACCATACAGCCGTGGCTGGTGCGCTGGGAGCAGGCAATCATGCGCGACCTGTTCTCCGAAGCCGGCAGGCGCTCGCACGAAGCCGAGTTCGACATGGACCTGCTGGTGCGCGCCGACTTCCTGCAACGGCTCCAGGGCTACCGCATCGGCCGCGAGGTCGGCCTCTACAGCGCCAACGAGCTGCGCCGGTTCGAGAACCTCAATCCGCGTGACGATGCCGAAGCGAACGCCTATCTGAGCCCGCTTAATATGCAGCGCGAACAGAAGGGCGAGATGAAGGACGACGCATAAGGGTGCGGATATTCCGCACGAGAACGGCATAGGGTTGGCCGCCCAGGGGTGTTTTTCAGCCACCCCGAAAGGCTGGGATCGGACGGACAGTGCCCGGTAGGCTCATGCCGAAAACCCCGTCAGCTCGTGGCCGAGCTCCTTTCTCCCGGCGCGACGAGAGCCAGCGGCCGGGTTGACCACCCGGCGTGGCTGGCATGACCTTCTATGCAGTTGGGTGGTCTTCGTTCGTCGTATCGAGTTTGTTCAACTCCTTCCGAGCTATCGAATGCAGCTCCCAGCTCGACATTCCGCCAGCTAGCAGAAAGAACAGAGCAATAGCCAAGCTCCGTGTTTCAAGCGTCTGCATCGCCGTATAAACCGGCCCTAGACCACCAAGTCCCATGAAGATGAGCGATAATCCATTGAGGTAATTCGCCCTCAGTTTGATTTTTTCTTTTTCGCCTTCAGTCATTTTCTGAGCCTGACGCCTGCACCGCCACCGTTCTCGGGAATGAATTCGATACCAGCATTCTCCAGCGTGGAGCGGAGATCGGCAAGCGTCCTATCATAGGGCGCGCGGCGGTTTGCCTCAAAATTAGCGATCGTGGCTTTCGCCACTTTCGATTCAGCTGCCAGTCGTTCCTGTGACCAACCGATGAGCGCGCGTGCGGCTCGACACTGCGCAGGCGAGAGTGACATTTTTTGACTTACCTTGCACTAATAATGTTGACTTGCCAAATGGTATGACCTTATACCATTAATGCAACATTACCACAACGGAGAAGCTTCGATGCCGAACGACGCCACGCGGGCGACCGCTGAACATTATTCAATGATTACGCTGCCGGAACTCCTTGTCTTTCCGGCCGACCTTCTGGATATCGCCCTCGACAGGTTGAGGACAATTAATCTGGCACTGTCGCCGGATAATACCGGATGGCACGACGATAAAGCTCTCAGGGCTGTGTGGGGCGCACTGAACGGAGTGATTGACGATCTGGAGCATCTACGGAAATCACTCAACGATGTGAAAGGCGGTGCGGAATGAGCGTGAATCTGTACGAGACTGGCCCGTTCCGGCATGTCGTTGATATGGAGGAACCGCTGACCGCCATTCGAGATCTGCTGATGGCCCTATCGATGATCTCGGAGACGCTGGGGAATACACAAGGTATGGTCGTTCAGCGCCTTGCTATGATGGGGTTGAATAGCCTCGATGACGCTGAGGAACTCAGGGGCGAGCTTTTCGATCTCACACATCCAAACCGTGAGAACCTGGAGAGGGAAAGGGAGAAACCCACAGTTGCTGATGGAGCCATTTGAGCAGCAGGTTGACGTCACTTGGAATTTTGATTTAGAAATGCAAATTGAAAAACGAGGGACGTCATGCCACACTCAATTCTCCAGGCCGCTAAGATCGTTGCTGATGCAGCCCAATTGCCGTGGGCACGAGTGCAGAAAGTCTATCGGGAACTTCAGGAGGGTGGGGAGCCCCACCCTTGGCTTCCTAAAAGCTCTGGCCGCAGTGTCTGGGCGGCGCACCCGAATCTCATTGCACACCTGCTAATTGGCCTAGCTTCAGGCAATCTCACTCCACGTGCTGCCTGCGAGGGATTTGCGTATGCAACACTGGTTGGTTCCGACTTCGGAGAGCGGTTTAAAGATCGGCTCGGTGTTCTTGTCAGCACTCCTAACCTGGCCGGGACAATCAAGAAGATCGAGTTTCGACCAGACCTTGAGGATGTTGTTGTTGAGACTCGCGACGGCAAGAGCATTCGATATACTCTTGAGAGCGGACTGCCAGTGCCGATGATTACTACCCGCACCGTGATTGATGGTCAGATGCTGAAGCTCCTTTCGGAGCGAATACAGTTCTCGTCACCAGGTTCTAGTCCGATGATGTTGGCCGACATGAACGTGGGTGAAGAATGATTTTCCACACCCAATTTTCCCCCACCTCTCATGCCCGGCATTGTCCTGGGGACACGGTGATTCTCGCCGCGAGCCCAAGATCCTATCTCCATCGCGCCTCATTGTGGGCGCAGGGGTAGGCCATGGCGAACCGTCCTGCACCGTATACCCAGGCTGACGTGACACGAGCCGTTAAGGGCGCGGTGGCGGCCGGCCTGACGGTGCGGGAAGTAATCGCGACGGTCCAAGGTGTGCGCGTGATCTGCAGCGACGAGAAACCGCGCAAGCCTCAGAATGAATGGGATGAGGTGTGCGAATGAAGCGCCGCAATCCCTACCCCGGTCTCACCCGCGTCGTCGATCGCCATGGAAAGGTGCGCTGGCGGTTTCGCATGAAGGGCAAGCCATCCTGCTACATTCCCGGCGAATATGGCTCAAAGGCGTTCGATGTCGCTTACGAGAGCGCCCGCAAGGGCGAGACGCCAGCGCCTGAACACTCCCTCCGCGCCGACCACGGCACCTTTTCCTGGTTGATCGAGCAATATATGCGCGCGCCGGAATACGAGCGCCTGAACCAGCCCTTCAAGCGCAATCTCCAAGGTGAGATAGAGCGGTTCCGGCGCGAACATGGCGATAAGACCCTTGCCAACCTCCGCCCTCGCCACGTCGAGGGCCTCATCGCCCGAAAGGCCGCAACGCCGGCAGCCGCAAACAAGCTCCTGAAACTCATCCGCCGACTGTGCGTCTTTGCCGTCAAGCGGGAATACATCGCCATCGATCCGACCTACGGTGTCAAGGGCTACAAGGCCAGCGGAGACGGCTACCATACGTGGGACGATGCCGAGATAGCCAAGTTCGAGGGGCACCATGGGACTGCTTCCAAGGCAGTGCTTGCGCTTCGCCTGATGCTCTACACTGGCGCGGCGCGACAGGACGCAGCCGCCATGGGCCGGCAGAATATCAAGAACGGTCGTATCGCGTACCGCCGCCACAAGACCGGTGGCGAGGTTGACTTACCTATCCATCCAGAGCTTGCTGCCGTTCTGGCTGGCGTGCCGGCCGACCGGATGCTGTTCATCACCCATGGAAAGGGTCGAAGCTACAACGCCGCGACCTTCGGCAACTGGTTTCACGACATGTGCGTTGCCGCCGGCCTGACCCATTGCTCACCGCACGGACTCCGCAAGGCCGGGGCAACGAGGCTCGCCAATGCCGGGTGTTCCGAATTTGAGATAATGGCCTTCCTGGGCCACCGGACACCCGCCGAAGCGAAGACGTACACGAAGCGCGCCAACCGGGCCAAGCTCGGCGACTCCGGCATGGCAAAGCTCCTCGGTGTGTCCAACCCCGTCACAAGGTTGGACAATCGCCGCGCCAAGAGGTTGAAACCCAATGGAAAATAAAAATCGCTGGCACTCCCAAGGGGACTCGAACCCCTGTTTCCGCCGTGAGAGGGCGGCGTCCTAGACCGCTAGACGATGGGAGCGCATCAAGAGCCGCGATATAGTCGGCTTCTCGGGCAATTGCAACAACCCTTTTCAACCGATCATGCGATTGGCTGCAAAAGATCCCAGCGGTTGCCGTAAAGATCGCGGAACACGGCGACGATGCCGTAACTTTCCTCGCGCGGCGCCTCGTCAAAAACGACGCCTGCGGCCAGCATGGCACGATGATCGCGCCAGAAATCGTCGGTGTTGAGGAACAGGAAGACGCGGCCACCGGTCTGGTTGCCGACGCTCGCCTGCTGCGCCGGGCCGTCGGCACGCGCCAGGAGCAGGCCATGCCCCGCCTCCCCCGGCGGGGCGACCACCACCCAGCGCTTGCCGCCGCCGAGCGGCGTGTCCTCGACCACCCGGAAGCCGAGCTTGTCGCGGTACCAGGCGAACGCCTCGTCATAATCGGCGACGACGAGCGTCGTCAGGGCGATGCGCCGGCCTGGCATGGCTATCGGCTAATGGCGTAGCGGGCGGCGAGTTGCCCGTTGCGCAGGTCGTAGACGTGGATTTCCTCGCGGCCGCCGGCAAGCTGCAGATGCAGCGAGACGCGCGTCCCGTCGAGCGCCTGCGAGACGATGCGCGCGCCCTGCGGCACGTGGAGCGTGCCCGTCGGTCCGTCGCCCGGCAGCAGGATCGCCTGTTCGGGCTGACCGGCGGGCGATACGGATTTGTAGACAAAAGCGAGCACCACGGCCATAACCGCGGCGAACAATATGGCCAGGTTGATGCCCATAAAGCGGACCAGCTTGCGGCGCACGCGCTCGGCGGCTGGATCCAGCGCCTCCCGGGGCTCGTCTTCCTGTTGCATTGGCTTGGCCATGTCTCACCGTTTGAAAGCAGTCTGATGGGCGATCCTGATAGCGAAGACCTGGAGCAAAGGGAAGGCTTGGGCCAGTGGGAACAGGCCGGCGGCTGGCAAGAGCTGACCGTCGACGAGGCCGCCGCCGGCGAGCGGCTCGACCGCTGGCTGTCGCAGGCCCTGGGCGAGGCGGTGTCGCGCAGCCGCGTGCAGGCACTGATCCGGGCCGGCGCCGTCCGCTGCGGCGATGCGCCGGTGACGGAGCCGAAGCACAAGGTCGCCGCCGGCGAACGCTATGCCCTGGAGGTGCCGGAGGCGGCGCCCGCCGAGCCGCTGCCCGAGCCCATCCCGCTCGACATCCTTTACGAGGACCGGGATCTGGTGGTCGTCAACAAGCCGGCCGGGCTGGTGGTCCACCCGGCGCCCGGCAACTGGTCGGGCACGCTGGTCAACGCGCTGCTGCATCACTGCGGCGAAACGCTGTCGGGAATCGGCGGCGTGCGCCGGCCGGGCATCGTGCACCGGCTCGACCGCGACACCAGCGGCGTGATGGTGGTCGCCAAGACGGATCTGGCGCACCGTGCCCTCTCGGAAGCCTTTGCCGACCATGGCCGCAGCGGCGATCTGGAGCGCGCTTACGACGCGCTGGTGTGGGGAGCGCCCGACCGTCTTTCCGGAACCATCGACGCCCCTCTCGGCCGGCACGCGCAGAGCCGCACGCTGCGGGCCGTCGTGCCCGAGGGGCGCAGCGATGCCCGGCACGCGGTGACGCGCTATCAGGTGAAGAAGCGCTTCGGCTCCGACGGCAGGGGCGGCGCGTTCGCCGCATTGGTCGAGTGCCGCCTGGAAACCGGGCGCACGCATCAGATTCGCGTCCACATGGCCCATATCGGCCATCCGCTGATCGGCGACCAGGACTATGGCCGTGCCTTCCGCACCAAGGTCAATCGCCTGCCCGACGAGGTTCGCCCAACAGTGGCCGCTTTTCACCGTCAGGCTCTGCATGCGCGCCTTCTGGCATTCCGCCATCCGGTGAGCGGGGAATTGATGCGTTTCGAGGCTCCGCCGCCCGCCGATATGAAGGCATTGACAAGGGCGCTTGATATTTTGTAATTATCGGTACAGTAATATCGTTCACTCAATCGTGACGATATGTTGACCTTCTAGAGAAGCTTTAACCGTCGGAAAAAGTTCCTATATGGGATATGGTGCGGTGCATCATTGGATTGGCCGTACTGTCTTCCATCTGCGCAAACGCCAGTTTCAAGGCGTCCCCGCATGAGGGCATATCCGGCAAAGGAGGGTGCTTAATGGCCCAGACATTACCCAGCATCGCTTCGGGCGAAGGCGGGCTGACCCGCTATCTGGAGGAAATCCGCCGTTTCCCCATGCTGCAGCCTGAAGAGGAGTACATGCTCGCGAAGCGCTATTCGGAGCATGACGACACAGAGGCCGCGCACAAGCTCGTCACCAGCCATCTGCGGCTCGTGGCCAAGATCGCCATGGGCTATCGAGGCTATGGCCTGCCGATCGGCGAAGTCATTTCCGAAGGCAATGTCGGCCTGATGCAGGCCGTCAAGAAATTCGAGCCGGAGCGTGGCTTTCGCCTCGCCACCTACGCCATGTGGTGGATCAAGGCCTCGATCCAGGAATACATCCTGCGCTCGTGGAGCCTCGTCAAGATGGGCACGACGGCCAACCAGAAGCGGCTGTTCTTCAACCTGCGCAAGGTGAAGAGCAAGATCCAGGCGCTCGACGACGGCGACCTCAATCCCGAGCAGGTCTCGGAGATCGCCACCCGGCTCAACGTGAGCGAGGAAGAGGTGGTGTCGATGAACCGGCGCCTGTCGGGCGATGCCTCGCTCAACGCCCCGATCCGCGCGACCGAAGGCGAATCGGGCGAATGGCAGGATTGGCTCGTCGACGATTCGGAGAGCCAGGAGGACATGCTCATCGAGCAGGACGAGCTGGAAACCCGCCGCCGCATGCTCGGCGACGCCCTGTCCGTCCTCAACGATCGCGAGAAGCGCATCTTCCAGGCCCGCCGGCTTGCCGAAGACCCGCTGACGCTCGAGGAACTTTCGAGCGAGTTCGACATCAGCCGGGAGCGCGTCCGGCAGATCGAGGTGCGGGCCTTCGAAAAGGTTCAGGAAGCGGTGCAGAATTCGGCACGCGAGCAGGCGCTCGCCGCCAGGGCGATGGCCGCCGAAGCGCATCGGCAGGCCGGCGTCTGACACGGGGTCGGCGCATCGGCACGATGCGCCGCTTCAACGGCTGACAAGCCGCAGCAATCGATAAGCCCGCCGCGGGAAACCCCGGGGCGGGCTTTTTTCATCGCTTGTCGCATTTTGCAGTCAGGTGGAAACACCTGACGCCCGCATAAATGCGAAACTAAAGAGATAGAGCCTCCTTAGTGCGTCCCGAAAGACGCACGGCGCTCTAGATCGCGATGATTTTGGATTGAATCAATCCAAAATCATAAACGCGATCGTTTTCAAGGAGTTAGAGCGGGATGCGGGCGGAAAACCGCTTCACACTTTTCCTCATCCCGCTCTAGCCGCTGGAAGCGTTCTGCCAGGCGCTCAGGACGTCGCTGAAGATCTTGTCGCCGGGAATGCCCTTTTCGATGGTGATCAGCGCCCGGCGGCCCGATTTGTAGACCACGGGGATGTCGATCCAGCTTTGCCGGCGCAGCAGCAGCGTGTTGGTCTCCGTGTCGGCCCTGCTGTCGCTCAGCGCGACGAGGAAGAAGCCGTCGGCGATCTTCGCCGGAATGCCGAGCAGCGGATTGCCGGTGTCCTGCTCCGAACGCTTCATCGACACGCGCAGCACGTTGTCGATGCCGCCGCCGTCGAAATCGTCGGGCGTCAGGAAGATGATCTCGACGATGTGGCTGGCCGGCAGCGACTGGTCCGCGTTGCGGCGGATCGTCATCTTCATCTGCAGGTTCTTTTCCGGAACCGTAGCCTCGGCCCGGATGGCGGGCTCCGGCGGCAGGTCGTTGCCGGGCGATTCCTGCACCACCGACCAGACGACGGAGCCCGGATCGGCCGAGCCCTGCGAGACGTTGGTGCGTTCCTCGTAATAGATTGCCTTCTGCCCCACCGGCAGCGCCTGCTCGGTCGAGCCGCCTGCCACCGGAGCCGCGCCGTTTCCGGCTGCCGGCGTATCGCTCGCCGGCGCCTGATTGGACCCCGGGACGGTCGCCTGGGCCACCGATGTGCCCTCGCCGAGCCCGGGTTCGCCGTCCGCCGGTCCCTCGTCGACCTCCTGGCCGTCCGGCAGCAGGCGCTGGGTGAACTTGCGCTGCGGCTCCGGCTCGGTCGCCGTCTGCGCGGCACCGCTTTCGCCGGCATCCGGCGGCGTGCCGCCGGCCGGTGTCTCCGCCGGCTGGCCGTTGCCCGTTTCCGTGGCCGTCTGCGGAGGCTTCTCGAAATTGGCGACGCGGACGAGCTCGTCCCAGAAGAACCAGACGCCGGCCGCCGCCAGCGCGACGAGCGCGACGACGATGATGGGCGCGGTCCTGCGGGGCGCCTTCGTGCTGCGCCGGCGGATCGTCCGCGGCGGAGGGGCCGCGTCCGCACCCGGGTCCGCTTCGTCGTCGGCCGCCTCCGGAGCATCCTCATGGGGAAGATGCCCAAAGGACGTCTCGTTGGTCGCGAATGCCGGCTCGTCCTGCCGGTCGCCGTTCTCCTCGTCACCCGTCTCGGCGGGATCGGAGCCCGCGAAGGAAGCGGGCTGGACCGGCTCGGGCGAAGCCGCGGGCTGCGGTGGCGTCACGGGATCGACATCGAGCTCTGCGAAGATGTGCTCGAGTTCGTCTTCTTGGGCGACCTCCGCCTCGGGCTCGGCATAGTCGGCCTCGACGGCAGCGATGGCGTCTTCGAGCAGCTTACGCTGGCGCTCGGCTGCGGCGGCCGGCGGCGGCGGATTGATCGCGGCCAGCTTCGCCTCGATCGTCGCCCGGGCCTTCTGATAGATCTTCTCGCGCGCTTCGGGCGTGTTCTCCTTCAGCGCGTCGATCGTCTTCTTCAGAACCGCAGAAAAATCCGCCATGCCTTGTCTAACCCGTTCCACTCAATTTTACGCGCAGCCGCCCGACGGATACGCAAAGCAGTCAGTCCGCGAAACTAGTCTTGAAACGGGTCCGTAACAAGTATCGCGTCCTCGCGCTCCGGGCTGGTCGACAAGATCGCCACCGGCGCGCCGATCAGCTCTTCCACGTGGCGGACATACTTGACCGCCTGTGCCGGCAGGTCCGCCCATTTGCGGGCGCCCCTGGTGGTTTCCTTCCAGCCTTCCAGCGTCCCGTAGATCGGCTCGAGCCGCGCCTGGGCGCCCTGCCCGGCGGGCAGATAGTCGATCACCTCGCCGTCAAGCCGGTAGCCGGTGCAGATCTTGATCTCGTCCAGGCCATCGAGCACGTCGAGCTTGGTCAGTGCGATGCCGCTCATGCCGTTGGTCACCACCGCCTGACGCACCAGGACGGCGTCGAACCAGCCGCAGCGGCGCTTGCGCCCTGTCACGGTGCCGAATTCATGACCTCGCGTGCCGAGAAAATCGCCGATCTCGTTGTCCTGCTCCGTCGGGAACGGCCCCTCGCCGACACGCGTCGTGTAGGCCTTGGTGATGCCGAGCACGTAATCGACCGAGCCCGGTCCGAGGCCGACGCCGGTCGCCGCCTGGCCGGCGACGGTGTTGGAGGAGGTGACGAAGGGATAGGTGCCGTGGTCGATGTCAAGCATGGTGCCCTGGGCGCCCTCGAACAGGATGCGCTGACCGGCCCGGCGCGCCTCCTCGAGGATCTTCCAGACCCGGTCGACGAAGGGCAGGATCCTGTCGGCGACCGAGGTCAGCTCGTCCATGATCGCCTGATGCGTCACTTCCGCATGGCCGAGCCCGCGGCGCAGCGCATTGTGATGCGTCAGCAACCGGTCGACCTTCATCGGTAGCGTGTCGATGTTTGCCAGATCCATAACCCTGATGGCGCGACGGCCGACCTTGTCCTCGTAAGCCGGTCCGATGCCGCGCCGCGTTGTGCCGATCTTGGTGCCCGAATTGGAGGCCGCATCTTCGCGGAACCCGTCGAGCTCCCTGTGCAGCGACAGGATAAGCGCCGTGTTTTCGGCGATTTTCAGGCGATCCGGCGTGATGGTGATGCCCTGCTCGGCGAGCCGGCCCATCTCGGCGACGAAGGCATGCGGGTCGAACACCACGCCGTTGCCGATCACCGAAAGCTTGCCGGGCCGCACCACGCCGGAAGGCAGCAGCGAGAGCTTGTAGCTCACGCCGTCGATCACCAGCGTGTGACCGGCATTGTGCCCGCCCTGGAAGCGCGCCACCACATCGGCCCGCTCCGACAGCCAGTCGACGATCTTGCCCTTGCCCTCGTCGCCCCACTGTGAACCGACGACCACCACATTTGCCATGAAAACTTCCTTCCCGGCACAACGTCCGGCGGGTGCTCCGCCAGGATGACTGTGAAAACGAAACGCCTCTATAGAGCCTGAAGCGCCGCGAGGGAACCATGCGCGGCACACGGTCGCGCGAAAACCGCCCGTCTTCCCGCCGCGCGGCCTTGACTGGCGGCCCGCGAAGGCGTAACGCCGTCCGTGGGCCACCTCTCCCCACCGAGAGGCGTGCTATCTGAGAGGATAGGAACATCATGACCACACTGCCGAAGCCGGACAAGCGTCCGGCCAATCCCCAATTCTCATCCGGTCCCTGCACCAAGCGTCCCGGCTGGACGCTCGAAGCGCTTTCCGACGCCGCACTCGGCCGTTCGCATCGCGCCGCCATCGGCAAGGAAAAGCTTGCCCGGGCCATCGATCTCACCCGTGAAGTGCTCGAAGTGCCGGCCGATTACCGCATCGGCATCGTGCCGGC
Organism: Nitratireductor sp. ZSWI3; assembly: GCF_024655565.1. Lineage (GTDB taxonomy): Bacteria > Pseudomonadota > Alphaproteobacteria > Rhizobiales > Rhizobiaceae > Nitratireductor. Next base: position 34,395 of record NZ_JANKOF010000036.1, read on the forward strand.
TTCCGACACCGGCGCCGTCGAAATGGCGCTGTGGTCGCTGCTCGGCGAACGCGGCGTCGACATGGTTGCCTGGGAGTCCTTCGGCGCCGGCTGGGTGACCGACGTGCTCAAGCAGCTGAAGCTGGCCGACATGCGCCGCTTCGAGGCAGGCTACGGCGATCTTCCGGATCTCGCCCAGGTCGATTTCGACCGTGACGTGGTCTTCACCTGGAACGGCACCACCTCCGGCGTGCGTGTCCCGAACGGCGATTTCATCCCTGCCGACCGCAAGGGCCTGACGATCTGCGACGCCACCTCGGCGGCATTCGCACAGAAGCTGGCCTTCGACAAGCTCGACGTCGTCACCTTCTCCTGGCAGAAGGTGCTGGGCGGCGAGGCCGCGCACGGCATGATCATCCTGTCGCCGCGCGCCGTTGCGCGCCTCGAGAGCTACACGCCGGCCTGGCCGCTGCCGAAGATCTTCCGCATGACCAAGGGCGGCAAGCTCATCGAGGGCATCTTCAAGGGCGAGACGATCAACACCCCCTCGATGCTGTGCGTCGAGGATTACATCGACGCGCTGGAATGGGCCCGGTCCGTGGGCGGGCTGCAAGGGCTGATCGGCCGCGCCGACGCCAATTTCGCCGTCATCGACCACTTCGTCGGCGAGAGCAAGTGGCTCGACCATCTGGCCAAGGTGCCCGAGACCCGCTCCAACACCTCCGTCTGCCTGTCGATCGTCGATCCCGACGTGACGGCGCTCGATGCCGCCGGCCAGGCCGCCTTCGCCAAGGGCATGGTCTCGCTGCTCGCCAAGGAGGGTGTGGCGCAAGACATCGGCCACTACCGCGATGCGCCTCCCGGATTGCGCATCTGGGCCGGCGCCACGGTCGAGGCCGCGGATCTCGAAGCGCTCATGCCTTGGCTCGACTGGGCCTTCGAGGCGCAGAAATCGGCGCTCAAGGCAGCCGCCTAGGCTTTTTTCACGCAACATGCGGCTCCGTTCGCCGGAGCCGCCGTCTTTCCCATTTCACCGATCAAAGGAGGCTCCCATGGCGCCCCGCGTACTCGTATCCGACAAACTGTCGCCCACCGCCGTCGAAATCTTCAGGGACCGCGGCGTCGAGGTCGACTATCTGCCCGACCTCGGCAAGGACAAGGAAAAGCTGCTTTCCGTCATCGACCAGTATGACGGCCTCGCCATCCGCTCGGCGACCAAGGTCACCGAGAAGCTGATCGCCGCCGCCACCAACCTGAAGGTGATCGGCCGCGCCGGCATCGGTGTCGACAATGTCGACATCCCGGCCGCCTCGCGGCGCGGCATCATCGTCATGAACACGCCGTTCGGCAATTCCATCACCACCGCCGAGCATGCCATCGCCATGCTGTTCGCGGTGGCGCGCCAGATCCCCGAGGCCAATGCGTCCACGCATGCCGGCAAGTGGGAGAAGAACCGCTTCATGGGCGTCGAGATCACCGGCAAGACGCTCGGCGTGATCGGCTGCGGCAACATCGGCTCCGTCGTCGCCATGCGCGCCATCGGGCTGAAGATGCACGTCATCGCCTTCGACCCGTTCCTTTCGGTCGAGCGCGCCGGCGAGCTCGGCGTCGAGAAGGTGGAGCTCGACGAGCTCTTCGCCCGTGCCGACTTCATCACCCTGCACACGCCGCTGACCGACAAGACGCGCGGCGTCATCAACAAGGACGCGATCGCCAGGATGAAGGACGGCGTGCGCATCATCAACTGCGCGCGCGGCGGCCTGATCGTCGAGGCCGACCTTGTGGAAGCGCTGAAGGCCGGCAAGGTCGCCGGCGCCGGCATCGACGTGTTCGAGGTCGAGCCGGCGACGCAGAACGAGCTGTTCGATCTGCCCAACGTGGTCTGCACGCCGCATCTCGGCGCCTCCACCACCGAGGCTCAGGAGAACGTCGCCCTGCAGGTCGCCGAGCAGATGGCTGATTATCTGGTCAAGGGCGCCGTCACCAACGCCATCAACATGCCTTCGATCACGGCCGAGGAAGCGCCGCGCCTGAAGCCGTTCATCAAGCTTGCCGAAGTGCTCGGCGCTTTCGTCGGCCAGGTGACGGACGAGCCCATCGAGGAAGTCGAGATCCTGTTCGACGGCGCCACCGCCGACATGAACCGGCGCGCGCTCATCAGCGCCGCCCTTGCCGGCCTGATCCGCCCGCAGGTCTCCGACGTCAACATGGTGTCGGCGCCGATCATGGCCAAGGAACGCGGCATCATCCTGTCGGAGATCAAGCGCGACAAGACCGGCGTCTTCGACGGCTACATCAAGCTGACGGTGAAGACCTCGGCCAAGACGCGGACGATCGCCGGCACCTGCTTCTCCGACGGCAAGCCGCGCTTCATCCAGATCAAGGGCATCAATCTCGACGCCGAGGTGGGCGAGCACATGCTCTACACCACCAATTACGACGTGCCCGGCATCATCGGCATTCTCGGCGGCATATGCGCCAAGCACGAGGTCAACATCGCCAACTTCCAGCTCGGCCGCAACCGGCCGGGCGGCGACGCGATCGCCCTGCTCTATCTCGATGCTCCGTTCCCGCCGCAGGTGCTCGAGGAGCTGCGCTCCAACCAGGCGATCTTGTCCGCCAAGCCGCTGCGTTTCGACGTCACGATCTGACGGAAACCCCGTTCGGGAAAACGACGATGCCGGCGCTACGCGCCGGCACGCGTGTTGAGGGCCGCCATCTTGCGCCCGCTGTGCTCGGCGATCCAGATGCCGCCGAGGACCAGCGTCAGCGCCAGCGCATGGTAGAGGTAGAACGCCTCGCCCAGGATGACGATCGACAGCAGCGTGCCGAAGATCGGCACGAGGTTGATGAACAGGCCTGCGCGGTTTCCGCCGATCATCTCGTTGCTGCGGATGTAGAGCGCCTGCGCGAGGACCGAGGGGAAGAGAGCCGCATAGAAAAGCACCAGCCAGCCCTGGAGGTCCGGCAGGATCAGCCGGTCGGTCGCCGTCTCCCAGGCCAGCAGCGGCAGCGAGGCGAACAGCGCGGAAAGCGACAGGATGAACATCAGGCTGAGCCAGTGGATGTTCGGCTTGAGCCTCAATCCCACCGTATAGCCCGCATAGAGCAGCACGGCGACGAGCATCAGCGCGTCGCCGAAATTGACGTCCAGGTCCCGGAGCCGGGTGATGTCGCCATGGCTCGCCACCAGCGCGACGCCGACCAGCGACAGCATGAAGCCGAGGATCTGCAGCGGCGTCACATGCACGCGGAACAGGATGAAATTGGCCACGAAGATGACCATCGGGATGGCGCCCTGCTCGATCGCGATGTTGATGGCCGATGTGTACTGCGCCGAACTGTAGAACAGCGCGTTGAACCCCGTGAAACCGAGAGCCCCGAGCGCCGCCAGCAGCGGCAGGTTCGCCCGGATGGCCGGCCAGTCGCGCTTGAGATGCGGATGGGCGAAACCGTAGATCAGCACAACGCCGATGACCCAGCGCAGCGTCGTCAGCATCATCGGCGAGATATGCCCCACCGCAAGGCGGCCTGCGACCGCGTTGCCGCCCCAGAAGAGCATGGTCAGGCAAAGAAGTGTGTAGGCGTTGCGATACATCGATCCCAAATGAAACTATCCGGAGCCGGCCCGATAGAGCCTTTTGCACGAATCGTAAATGCCAGCCGCTTTAAATTGACGTCACGACTGTTGCTTTTTGTCGAAAGCTCCGGTTTCCATCACTTTGGACGATCACGAATCACGGTCATCATCCGGTTTCGAACACTTTGTCTCTGCGGGCCAGAAAAACATGTTGCACTACGCGGAGGAATTATGAATCTGGAAACTAAAAGGTTGTGATAACACCGGAACTCAACCTTTAAGTGAAGACCCGGATTGCTTGTGGTCAGGACCCGAACCGCATTGAAGCACACCCCCAGGAACGCAAGGAAAAAGCAGGAAGGCGGATCGGCCGCTCGAAAGAGCGCCGGCGAACGCGCCGACCGCACCGAATCCAGCCCCAACCTCGGCGATCTGCTTGGTCAGGGGGCTTCGGTGCGCCGCTATCGGTCGTTGCGTTATCTCAAGCCGATGCTTCCGGAAATCCTCGTCGCCGGCGTCCTGCAGTCGCTGGCCTATACCGCATTTATTCTCGATGCCGGCCGGAACGATTGGGACAACCTCGCCATCGTCTGCACGGTCCTGTTCCTGCTGCCGGTGGTGATCGCGCTGGCGCTTCTGGGCCTGCGCAGGCAGCAATATCCCTTCACGGTCGCCGTCTTCGTCACCCTGGTGTTCTTCAACGCCGCCGTGGCGATGCTGTCGGCGGCGCGCATCCCCATCAGCTACAAGGGGCTCCTGTGCGCCTACCCGATCATCACCATCGCGATGGTCTTCGCCAATCTGCGGCTGCGGCGCTCCCTTGAAGACCGCGTCGCGCTCCTGCAGTTTCCCGACGTGCAGCGGGCCAGCATGCTGCTCGGCGGAAACGTCGTCATCATCCGCGACAAGGACACCGACCTCAGCCTGTTCGATCGCATCCTGATCGACAGCGAGACCCATCACCATCCCGAGTGGTCCGCCTTTCTGACCCGCGCCTATATGGTGGGTGCCGAGATCACGCCATGGATCAGCTTCCTCGAGATGCGGCGCGGGCGGGTGGATGTCGAGGCGTTCGACGTCTCGCATCTGGCCTACAGCCCGAGCCAGATCTACTACTCCAAGGCCAAGCGCGTCCTCGACATCTTCGCCGTGCTGGTCACCGCGCCTCTGACGGTGCCTCTGGCGATCCTGATCTGGTTCTACATCCGGGCACTCGACGGAGGCCCCGCCCTGTTCGTGCAGTCGCGCCGCGGCTATGCCGGCCGGTCTTTCAACATGTTGAAGTTCCGCACCATGCACCACGGCCGCCACACGGGCACGACGCGCGAGAACGACGATCGGATCATCAGGGGATGCGGCTTCCTGCGGCGCCTTCGCCTCGACGAACTGCCGCAGCTTCTCAACATCTGGCGTGGCGAGATGAGTCTTGTCGGCCCGCGGCCCGTGGCCGAATATGTGGCGCAGGCAAGCGAGGCGGCGGAGCCCAAATTCATCCACCGCTCGCTGGTCGTTCCAGGGATCACCGGCTGGGCGCAGGTCAATTCCGGCTATGCCGAGACCACCCGCGAGGAGATCGACAAGCTCTCCTACGACCTCTACTACATCAAGCATCTTTCGATCGACCTGGACATCCTGATCATCCTCTCGACGATCAGCACCGTCCTGTTCGGCCGCGGCGCGCGCTGAACGCGGCGGGCGGAAGTGCCCGCACGATCGCCATTCACCAATGGCGCGGGATCGCCTAAACAGAAGCCGACGCGGCCGAGCAAGGGAGAGAAGCACAGTCATGTCCGATCCGAAGATCATCTGCATGGGCGAACCGATGGTCGAGTTCAACCAGGTCGACGACAGCGGTCGCTATCTCTTCGGCCATGGCGGCGATACGTCGAACACGGCGATCGCCGCCGCCCGCGCCGGCGCTTCCGTCGGCTATTTCACCGCGCTGGGGGCGGATGAGTTCGGCGACAGCTTCGTTCGGCTATGGACCGAGAACGGCGTCGACGCCTCGCAGGTGATCCGCAACGCCGACGCGCACACCGGCGTCTACTTCGTCACGCATGGCGAAAACGGCCATGTCTTCTCCTATCTGCGCAAGGGTTCGGCGGCGAGCCGCGTGACGCCGAGAGACGTGCCGCGCGCCTATATCGAGCAGGCGGACATCCTGCATGTCTCCGGCATCTCGATGGCGATCGGCGTGGATGCCTGCGATGCCGTGCTGGAAGCGATCGACATCGCGCGGGCGGCCGGCACGAAGGTCTCCTTCGACACCAATCTGCGCTTGAAGCTGTGGCCGATAGAGCGCGCCCGTGCGCTGACCGAGGCGGCGATGCGCAAGGCCGACATTGCCCTGCCCGGGCTGGAGGACGCCGAACAGCTGGTCGGCATCAGCGATCCCGACGCCATCGCCGACCACTATCTCGGCCTCGGCGCCGGCGTCGTCGCGCTCACCCTCGGCAAGGAAGGCTGCCTGGTGGCGACCGCGGACGAGCGCCGCCGGGTGCCGGGCATCACGGTCGACGCGGTGGACGCCACTGGAGCGGGCGATACGTTCGACGGCAATTTCCTCGCCGAGTTCCATCGCCATGGCGACCCGTTCGAGGCGGCGCGCTATGCCAATGCCGCCGCCGCCCTGTCGACCTGCGGCTATGGTGCGGTGGCACCGATGCCATGGCGCGAGAAGGTGCTCGAGGCGCTGCTGCGTTCAGGCGGGTAGGCCGATCACTCTAGGAACACGCGGACGCTCGCCGTGCGCCCGGCGGCGTCGATGACCGTGAGCGTCGAGGCGCCGCCGCCATCCGGCGTCCAGGAGGCTGTGCGGCGGCGAAAGGCCTCCGGCAGCGGCTCGCCATTGGCGAGCCATCGGAACGGCGCCCGCCCTCCGTTGATCTTGAGGGCCAGCGGCATCCTGGCGTCGCCGCCGCGAAGGCCGAGATCGATGCGCGCCCCCGACGGCGGAAAGACGATCTCCGGCGCCGGCTCGGTCGGCGCGCCGGGCGCACGACCGCCCTCGGACGACGAGAAGCGGCGCAGCGGAAACGGCAGCTCCGCCG
>NZ_JANKOF010000037.1 GCF_024655565.1 Nitratireductor sp. ZSWI3
GGGGGGCGTCCAGGAAAACGATCTCCCGCCGGCAAGCCGACGGGAGAGTGCAGTGGTCAGATTGCCTGGAGGCAGAGCAGACATTGTGTCTACGGTGGAAAGGATAGTCGCGTGTGGTTGCCAAATTGTATCGAAGGAATACAATCCAGAGCTGTATCTGATTGAGTCGATCATTCGCGCTGGGGGGCGTTGGGTTGGAAATCCGGGTGAAGCGCGTCTATGAGCCGCCCGCCCCCTCGGACGGGGCGAGGGTGCTGGTCGACCGGCTCTGGCCACGCGGCATCAGCAAGGAGCGCGCCGCGCTGGACCTGTGGATGCCGGAGATCGCGCCCTCGCATGCGCTGCGGAAATGGTTTCACGAAACGCGGATCTGGGAGGAGTTCCGCATGCGCTACGAAGCGGAACTGAGCGGGAAAGACGCTCTCCTCGACCGCTTGCGGGCGTTGGCGGACCGGGGCTCTCTGACGCTGCTTTTCTCGGCCCGGACCGTCGAGGAAAATCATGCGAACATCATCAAAGAACTGTTGATGAAATAAATGCTGCAATGCGTCATGCGCAAGTGAGTAACGAGCGTCGTCGTTGATACAACCTTGTGTTGTTTCTGGCGCCGGTTTGACGGATTCTGCCGCGCGGCGACAGATTTTCGTGAGAATCTTATCTTGTTTACCATATACATGCGATTCTACTATTGACTTACCAATCACTTATAGAGACATATGCAAGTGCTGATTGTTTTATGTCTTGATGACTGATTGGCTTTGGGGCGGACGGATGACTAAGGATTTTGACAAGTTAAGGCAGCAACTGGTGGAGCTTGCGGAGGCGGTAAACAGATTTGAATCCGAATCCGTGCAGTTGCGCGTGGTGGAGCTCGTTCTGACCGGCGGCAGTGCACGCGAGGGGGATTTTGCGGAAGGCGGCAACGAACGCTACGTGCCGGGACCGGGGTTCGTGGATTTCGGCCGGGGCATGAGGTCCGGCCGCCGGAAGAAGACGACCGACAGCGCACGCGGGGCCGTCGCGGCGCTGAATGATCTGATCGAGAGCGATTTCTTCACCGAGCCGAGGACCATCAGCGACATCGTCGCCCGCTGCGAAGGGGTTTCGGGAGCGCGCTACAAGTCGAATGCCTTTTCCGGGCCGCTCTCGCGACATGCCCGCAGCGGCATTCTCAATCGCGAGAAAAACGAAGACGGCAAGTTCGTCTATTCCAAGCCCTCATAGATCCGGGACCGGCCGATCACGGCAGAGAGCCTTTCCCGAAAGGCCGGGCAGGGGCCATGTCTGGGCAGGCTCTCAGGGTTTCCGCCTTTCAATCCCATCGCTACTGGCGCCGTCACCTTCACGAGGAGGCGGTCAGCCATCTCGCATCACCTCGTGTGCGCATGAAAGCGGGAAAATGATTGAGCGTCCTTTGTGCATCCGAACACAATGCACATATGATGATTTCGGTCGCCTCTTCACCTCGTGGCAACAGCGCCGTGCGTGGTTCGACAAGCTCACCATGAGGGGTGGTATTGGTTGCAAACCCAACGCAACGCCTTGGTACCAGGCTTCCTGCCAAGTGCAGCCACGGTTCAGGCTTCATGCCAAATAAAGCCACCCTCATGGTGAGCTTGTTGAACCACGCACAGGGTCAATGCAACGGGGATGGCATCCAGAAGGACGCGCGGCGCTAAACGCGTTCGACGAAGCCGTCGAGAACCCGCTTCTGGCCTGCCTTGTCGAAATCGATGGTGAGCTTGTTTCCATCGATGGCGGCGATGTTGCCGTTGCCGAATTTCAGATGGAACACGCGGTCCCCGATCTTGAAGGCCGACGGGGTGTCCGACACCGATTTGGCGACGAGCTCGCCCTCGATAACCCGCCCTTTCACTGCGCCGCGACCCGCCCCGTAGCCTGAATCCGCTTCGCCGTAGCCGATCCGCTCCACCTGGTGGCCGGACCGCGTGCCCCAGTTGCGCGCCGTCGCTTCGGTGCGGTTCTTCTGGGCGCGCTGCCAGCCCGGCGTCGCATAGGTGTTGGAAAACACGCCGGCATCGTCGAAGCGGGATTTGCCGTATGGGTTAGGGCGGCCGGCACCGCCGCCATGGCTGATGGAATAGCCCCCGTAACCGCCGCTCTCCTCGGCGACGTCCACATGCGCCTCGGGCAATTCGTCGAGGAAGCGCGAGGGGATGGTCGATTGCCACAGGCCATGGATGCGGCGGTTCGAGGTGAACCACAGGTGAAGATTCTTCTTGGCGCGTGTCAGGCCGACATAGGCAAGCCGGCGCTCTTCTTCGAGCCCGGCACGGCCGCCTTCGTCCAGCGCCCGCTGGTGCGGAAACAGACCCTCCTCCCAGCCGGGCAGGAACACCGTCTCGAATTCCAGGCCCTTGGCGGAATGCAGCGTCATGAGGCTGACGGCATCGAGATCCTCGTGGCGCTCGGCGTCCATCACCAGGGCCACATGTTCGAGGAAACCGCGCAGGCTCTCGTAATCCTCCATGGAGCGGATCAGCTCCTTGAGGTTTTCCAGGCGCCCCGGCGCTTCGGCGGAGCGGTCGTTCTTCCACATGTCCGTGTAGCCGGACTCCTCGAGGATCGTCTCGGCAAGCTCGGTGTGCGGCGTCTTGTCGAGCATGCCCTGCCAGCGCTCTATGCTTTCGGCGAGGTTGCGCAGCGCCGCGCGCGGCTTGGGCTTCATCTCCTCGGTGCCGACGATGTCGCGGGCGGCCTGCAGGAGCGTCACCTGGCGCATGCGTGCCACGTCGTGGATCTGCCGCACGCTGGCCTCGCCGAGGCCGCGCTTCGGCACGTTGACGATGCGCTCGAAGGCCAGATCATCGGCCTCCTGGGCGACGATGCGGAAATAGGCGAGCGCATCGCGGATTTCCTGCCGCTCGTAGAAGCGGGGCCCGCCGATGACCCGATAATTGAGGCCGAGCGTCACGAACCGGTCCTCGAACTCGCGCATCTGGAAGGACGCGCGCACCAGGATGGCCATGTCGTTCAGCGCGTGCCCCCTGGCCTGCGATGCCTCGATCTCCTCGCCGACGGCGCGCGCCTCCTCTTCCGAATCCCAGGCGGCGTGGACCTTCACCTTGGCGTCGTCCGGATCGGCGCGATCGGTGAAGAGCGTCTTGCCGAGACGGCCCTCGTTGTGGGCGATCAGGTGGGAGGCGGCGCCCAGAATGTGGGCGGTGGAGCGATAGTTGCGCTCCAGCCGGATGACCTTGGCGCCGGGAAAATCCTTCTCGAAGCGCAGGATGTTGTCCACCTCGGCGCCGCGCCAGCCATAGATCGATTGGTCGTCGTCGCCGACGCAGCAGATGTTGATGAGCGTGCCGGCGGCTGCCTTGGGGCGCTGGGCGAGTAGGCGCAGCCACATATATTGCGCGGTGTTGGTATCCTGGTACTCGTCCACCAGAATGTATCTGAACCGGCGGTGATACTCCTCCAGCACGTCCGGATTCTCCCGGAAGATGCGGATCGGCAGGCACAGGAGATCGCCGAAGTCGACTGCGTTCAGCGTCTTCAGGCGCTCCTGATAGGCCGCGTAAAGCTCGCGGCCGCGGCCGTTGGCGAATGCGCGCGCGTCGCCTTCCGGAATGTCCTTCGGCGCCAGGCCCTTGTTCTTCCAGCCGTCGATCATCTGGGCGAACTGGCGCGCCGGCCAGCGCTTGTCGTCCAGCCCCTCGGCCTGGATGATCTGCTTGATGAGGCGGATCTGGTCGTCGGTGTCGAGAATGGTGAAGGAGGATTTGAGGCCGGCGAGCTCTGCGTGGCGGCGCAGGATCTTGACGCCGATCGAATGGAAGGTGCCGAGCCAGGGCATGCCCTCGATCGCTTCGCCGACCAGCGTGCCGACGCGCTCCTTCATCTCGCGGGCGGCCTTGTTGGTGAAGGTCACGGCGAGAATCTGCGAGGGATAGGCGCGGCCGGTGGCCAGGATATGGGCGATGCGGGTGGTCAGGACGCGGGTCTTGCCGGTGCCCGCGCCGGCCAGCACCAGAACCGGCCCCTCCGTGGTCTCCACGGCAAGGCGCTGTTCCGGGTTCAGCGCATCGAGATAGCGGGCCGGCGCCGGCGCCGCCCGGGCGGCCATGGCGCGCGCGGCGATGCCCGAGGGCTTGGCGGCCGCCGGAGCGTTCGGAGCTGGTTCTTCCTCGTCGAAGAACGGGATATCGTCAGGATAACCGGACATCGCGTCTGCATATGGTGATTCGGGGGCCAAAGCCCAAGGATGTTTTCCATTTGTACCGGTTTGACGCAGCCCGGCCAAGGCTTTCCTGTGGTGAGCCGGCAAAGGTGATCGGCGCTTCGTCGGCGCCACTGCACAGGAACCGATCGGCAAGAACCGGTATGGCCGCCGAACCTAATGCTCACTCTCGCACAGGGAGTGGTTGCCGAGCGCGCGCAGCACATAGCAGTCGCCGATGGCGCCATTGTCGCAGCTTTCGACGATGCGTTCCAATTCGTGCTCCAACCGCTTCAGCCGGGCGATGCGCCCGCGCACCTCCCGCAGGTGCTCGCGGGCGATGCGGTCGGCCGCTTCGCAGGGCTTTTCGGGATGGCCGCTGAGCTCGATCATCTCGCGGATCGCCTCGATGCCGAGACCGAGATCGCGTGCATGGCGGATGAAAGTGAGCCGTTCCAGGGCTTCCTTGCCGTAGCGGCGCTGGTTTCCGGACGAGCGCTCGGGCGGTTCGATCAGGCCGGTTTCCTCGTAGTAGCGGATCGTGGGGACCTTGACGCCCACGCGCTGGGAAAGTTCTCCGATCGACCACATGACGCCTCTCCTGCAGGTTCTCCTTTATCTCCCATATAGGTCCGCCGCCCGGCCGGATGAAGGGAGGGGAGCGCCGCCGTTCACGGCGCTGTGAATGGAAGTCGCTGCCCGCCGACCTAAAGTAACCGGCAGGCGGGCCGGACATCGACAATCGGAGAGCAGCATGCAGGACAAGCCGAAGATCACACAGGCGATGATCGACGCCTATGACGAATACACGCATCTTTCGCTCGACCGCCGTGCGTTCATGAACAAGCTGACGGCGCTTGCAGGCTCCGGCGCGGCAGCAGCAGCCATCGCGCCGATGCTTGCCGCGAGTGCGGCGCGCGCCGCGATCGTCGCGGAGGACGACCCCCGTGTCGTGACGCAGGACATCACCTATCCCGGTGATGGCGGCGAGATGCGCGGATATCTCGCCAAGCCGGCCGGCGAGACCGGCGCGCTGCCGGCGGTGATCGTCATCCATGAGAATCGCGGCCTCAACCCGCACATCCGCGACGTGGCGCGGCGCATGGCGCTGGAGGGTTTCGTCGCGCTTGCCCCCGATTTCCTGTCGCCGGCGGGCGGCACGCCTGAGGACGAGGACAAGGCGCGCGAAATGATCGGCGGGCTCGATGGCGCCGAGACCGTGCGCAACGCCGTGGCGACGGTGGCCTTCCTCAAAGGCGACGCGGCGACCAATGGCAAGGTCGGCGCGGTGGGTTTCTGCTGGGGCGGCGGTCTCGTCAACCAACTCGCGGTGAGCGCACCCGATCTTGGCGCGGCGGTCGCCTATTACGGGCGCCAGGCCGATGCCGCGGACGTGTCGAAGATCGAGGCGCCGCTGCTCCTGCACTATGCCGGACTGGACGAGCGCATCAATGCCGGCATCGACGCCTATGAGGCAGCCCTGGAGGAGGCCGGCAAGGAGTTCACCATCCATGTCTATGACGGCGTAAACCACGCCTTCAACAACGACACGTCGGAGGCGCGTTACGACAAGCCGGCAGCCGATCTCGCCTGGCAGCGGACGGTCGATTTCCTGAAGGAGAAGCTTGCCTGAACGCCGGCGGACCGGATCAGGACGATTCCCTGGCCTGTTGGGCGCGGCGCAGGATCGCCCGGGCGAAGACGAGATCCATGGGGATCGGTCGGCGCCCGGCCTGGATCCGGTAGAGTTCGTCTTCCAGCGATTTCAGCGCCCGCCACATGTCGTAATCGCTGACATTGGCGTTGTCGGCGACGCATCTCGACAAAGCATCGATGTCGATCTTCACCATTGTGTTCCGCCGCGTTGATCGCCCCTGCCGAAGCCTCGCTCCGCGAATCGTCGGTCCGATCCCGGCAGTCTGGGCCATGGCGCCGCCCGTTCAAGGACCGGCAGGGGCATAGCTGTGCACAAGATGGTTGCCTCGGATCATGGTTAACGGACCGTTGATCGGGCGATGCCCCGTCAGGTGAGGGATCGGCGCGCTCCAATGGGCCAGAAGCAGGTATTTGCTGTTTCATCCGGGGGGCTGACGCTTCATCCGGGTTGCACTGCGCCGTCAGGGCGCAATAAGACTGGGCGTGTCGATCGCGCAGCCTGAATGAAACCCGAGCAAAAGAGCCGATTATGTCTTCCGAAGCCACTGCCGTCCTGCCCGCAGATCAGAGCGCGCCGGATGGGGGAGGCGGCGAAGGCGAGGCCGAGACTGTCGAACGCGAGCTCTCGCTGCCGGTCCTCTCCCTGATGGCCCTCGTGGTGGGCATCGTGGCGGCATTCGGCGCGATGCTCTTCAAGTTCCTCATCGCCGCGATCTACAACGTCTCGTTCTATCAGAAATTCTCGCTCGACTATGATCCGAACACTTTTGGCGGGCCGAGCCCGCTTGGCCCGCTGGTCATCGTCGTTCCGGTGATCGGCGGTCTGATCGTCGTCGCCCTGGTGCGGGCCTTCGCGCCGGAAGCGAAAGGGCACGGCGTTCCCGAAGTGATGTATGCGATCTATCACAAGGGCGGCAATGTGCGCGGCGTGGTGGCGGTGGTGAAGTCGCTCGCCTCGGCGATCTCCATCGGTACGGGCGCCTCGGTCGGGCGCGAGGGCCCGATCATCCAGATCGGTTCGTCTTTCGGCTCGACCATCGCGCGCCGGCTGCGCCTCGTGCGACCGCAGAAGATCACTCTCCTGTCGGCCGGCGCCGGGGCCGGCATCGCGGCCACCTTCAACACGCCGCTCGGCGGCGTGCTGTTCGCCAGCGAGGTGCTGCTGCCGGAAATCTCGCCGCGCAGCTTCCTGCCCGTGGTCATCGCCACGGCGACCTCGACCTATGTCTACCGGTTGGTGATGGGCGGGGAGACAGCCTTTATCGTCGAGACGCTGAACCAGATGCACTTCGAGACCGTCAATGTGCATGAGATCGGCCTTGCCGTGCTCACCGGCGTGGTGATGGGCGTTGCCGCCTATGTCTTCGTCAAGCTGCTCGCCTTCATGGAAGACCGCTTCGAGGAAATGCCGATCAACCCTTATGTGCAGAACGCTATCGGCATGTTCGCGGTGGGCCTGATGGGCTACGGCTTCTTCCTGGCGAGCGGTCACTACCACGTCATCAGCGTCGGCTATTCGACGATCCAGGACATCCTGGCCGGAGGCAACACCAGCATCGTCCTTCTGGTGGCGCTGTTCATCGGCAAGCTTCTCGCCACCACGATCAGCCTCGGCGCCGGTGCGTCCGGCGGCATCTTCTCGCCGAGCCTGTTCATGGGCGGCACTCTGGGGGCCGCCATCGGGGCGGCCGGCGCGATGGTCTTTCCCGATGCCGGGATTTCCGTGCCCACCTTTGCGATGATCGGCATGGGGGCGATGGTCGGCGGCGCGACGAGCGCCGTCATGACGGCGATCGTGATGATCTTCGAGATGACGCGCGACTACGACATCATCCTGCCGCTGGTGCTCGCCGTCGCGCTTTCCATCGGCATCCGCCGTGCCTTCGTGATCGACGACATCTACACGATCAAGCTGCGCAACCGGGGCAGGCCCATTCCCACCAACCGGACCACCAACATGTTTCTGGTGCAGCCGGTGGCGGAGATCATGAACCGCGATTTCCATGTCCTGCCCGGCGAGATGACCGTTGCCGAGGCCGTGAAGCAGATCGACGTCACAACCGCCAAGCTCGTCGTCACGGATGGCCAGCGCATCTCCGGCTTCATCCGACTCGGCACGTTGCGCGCCGACATCGAGAAGCTCGGCAAGGAGCGGCTCGACGAATTGTCCTCGAACGCCTTCATCATTGCCGCCGAGCGCAGCAACCTCAACGATGTGATCACGCGCATGAGCCGCAGGCAGCGCTCCTACGCCATCGTCATCAAGGCCAATCGCGGCGTGCCGCGGCCGGATGAGATCGTCGGCATCATCGATCGGGAGGAAGTCGCCCAATCGGTGATCCGCAATCACTACGGTTGACGATCGCCCTTCCTATCAGCAGCCGAGGAAGACAATCATGTAACGATGTTGCATAGAAGCGGGAACGGTTCCGCGCCGGGCGGGGCGGTTCGATCGATTGGAGAGGTCCGATGGCGCTTGCCGAGTTCGAGAAAGTGGTTCGCAACGAAGAGGGCATCGCCACCGCCCTCGACATATTGCGCCAGCGCTATGGCGAGCGACTGCTGACCGGCCGATCGGTGCGCGAGCAGCACGCCCACACGACGAGCTACATCCCGGCCCAGCTGCCCGACGGCGTGTTTGCGCCGGCCACCGCGGAGGAAGTGCAGGACGTGGTGCGGATCTGCGCCGCGCATCGGGTACCGATCATCCCCTTCGGCACCGGCACCTCGCTGGAAGGCCACGTCAACGCGCCCGGCGGAGGAATCTCCCTCGACCTGATGGGCATGAACCGGGTCCTGTCGGTCAATGCCGAGGACCTGGATTGCACGGTGGAGCCGGGTGTCACGCGAGAGGATCTCAACCACCATCTGCGCGATACCGGCCTCTTTTTCCCGATCGATCCGGGCGCCAATGCCAGCCTGGGCGGCATGGCTGCAACGCGCGCCTCCGGCACCAATGCGGTGCGTTACGGCACCATGCGCGACAATGTGCTGAGGCTGTCGGCGGTGATGCCCGACGGGCGGCTGATCACCACGGCGCGACGCGCCAAGAAAAGCTCGGCCGGCTACGACTTGACGCGGCTCCTGATCGGAGCCGAGGGCACGCTCGGCATCATCACCTCGTTGACCCTCAGGCTCTACGGCATCCCTCAGGCGATCTCCGGCGGCGTCTGCCCCTTCCCGAACGTCGAACAGGCCTGCCAGGCGGTCATTGCGACCATCCAGATGGGCGTGCCGGTGGCCCGCATCGAATTCGTCAACGGCCTCGCCATGAAGGCGATCAACGCCTATTCCAACCTCGATTATCCCGAAAGCCCCTGCCTGTTCCTCGAATTCCACGGCAGCGACGCCGGCGTGAAGGAGCAGGCGGAGACTTTTGGCGAGATCGCCGCCGAGTTCGGCGGCGGCCCGTTCCAGTGGACAAGCATCGCGGAGGAACGCACCAGGCTGTGGAAGGCCCGGCACAACGCCTATTGGGCCTGCATCGCCCTTCGTCCGGGCACGCGCGGCCTGTCGACCGACGTCTGCGTGCCGATTTCGCGGCTGGCCGAATGCATTGTCGAGACGGAGGCGGACATTGCCGAATCGGGCCTGCTCGCGACGGTGCTCGGCCATGTCGGCGACGGCAATTTCCATGTGCTGGTGCTGATGGACATGGACGATCCCGGCGAGATCGAGCAGGCCGAGGCCTTCGTGGCGCGGCTCAACCGGCGGGCGCTTTCCATGGATGGCACGTGCACGGGCGAACACGGGATCGGGCAAGGCAAGATGCGCTTTCTCGAGGAGGAACTGGGTGACGCGGTGGATGTCATGCGCGCGGTCAAGCAGGCGATCGATCCGCTCAACATCATGAACCCGGGCAAGATCATCGGGGCAGGGCGCCCATAAGCGGAATTTGTGCGATCATTTGTGCCGAGGCCCCTTTATCGTCATCGAAATCGCACTACTGTGCGGCGTTGACGGGAGAAGGCTGAGGAGACGCAACTGGCCCGGCTGTTCGTATTCGTCGGTGGACTGGTGGTCCTGGCGCTGACCGCGGCGCTGGTGGCTCCCTACTTCATCGACTGGAACCACTACCGTTCGGCGTTCGAGCGGGAGGCCGGACGCGTGCTCGGTCGCCAGGTTCGCGTGGAAGGGACCGCGCGGGCGCGGCTTCTGCCGTTTCCTTCCCTGACCTTCACCGACGTGGTGGTGGCGGGCGAGACGCCTGAGGTTCCCGGCATGACCGTGGAGGAATTCTCCATGGATGCCGAGCTTGCCCCCTTCCTGCGCGGTGAGGTGCTGATCTTCGACATGCGCCTGGTGCGGCCGCGGGCGAGGATATCGGTCGCCGCGGATGGCGGGATCGACTGGACCGTGCGGCCTTCCGGGCCTTTCGATCCGCGCCAGGTGACGCTCGAGAAGGTGACGATCATCGACGGCTCGGTCGATCTGCGGCACGACGCCAGCGGCCGGGCGCACACGCTGACCGACATCGATGCCGAGCTGTCCGCCCGCACCCTGGCCGGCCCTTGGCGGATCGGCGGCCGGCTCGCCTTCGACGACATGCCCATGTCGGTGACCGTCTCCACCGGAACGGCCGATCCCGAGGGGACCTTGCGGCTGCGCGTTGAGGCGCTTCCGGACGGCCTGCCGATCAAGGTCGCCGCCGATGGCCAGGCACGCCTGGAAAACGGCGCGGCCCATTATGACGGCATCTTCACGCTCAACACCTATACCGAGGAGCAGATCGTCAGGCTGCGCGGCAGCGACGGCGAACAGCCCGTGCTGACGGTCGGTGCGGCGACCAACCGGCTCTCCGGCCGTTTCGGGCTGGAGCACGACCGGCTCTCGGTGGAGGAGTTCCGCTTCGAGACCGGTCCGGTGGACGCTCCCTATCGCGCGGAGGGAACGGCCGTCGTCGAGCTGGGAAGCGAGCCGCGCTTCTCGATCACCGCCGACGGGGCGCAACTCCGCCTCGAGCCCGACGAGCAGACGGAGGGCGCGATTGCAGGTGTCGATCTGGAGAAGCGTCTGGAGGCGCTGGCGCGGGCCATCAAGGCTCTGCCGGCCCCCGGAATACCGGGGCAGGTGGCGGTCAACCTGCCGGCCATCGTCGCCGGCGACACCACCATCCGCAACATTGCGCTGCGGGCCGAGCCCGTCGAGGGCGGATGGTCCATCGGCTCCTTCGCCGCAACGCTGCCCGGCCGGACCCGCTTCGAGGCGAGCGGCGAGCTTGCGGCGCGGGAGGCGCTCGCCTTCGAGGGGCACATGCTGCTGGCGATCGCCCAGCCTTCGGGCTTTGCCGCCTGGGTCTCGCGGGACGTTGACGATGCCATCCGCCGCCTCCCGGCTGCCGGTTTTAGCGCCGACGTGGCGCTTTCGGCGACCCGGCAGAGTTTCGATGCGCTGGAACTGATCCTGGGCGGCGCCCGCTTCACGGGTAGCGTGGTTCGCGAAGCCTCCGCCGATACCCGCCCTTCGCTCACCGTCGCGCTCGACGGGGAGGCGCTCGACCTTGAGGGAATACGCGCGTTCATGTCGTTGTTCGTGAGCGATGCGGGGGCGAACCGGCTGGAGGGACATGACGTCGATCTGGAGATCAAGGCCGGTCCCGTCACCGCATCGGGGCTGACCGCGCAAACGCTCGACAGCGCCTTGCGGCTGCGCGAGGGCGTTCTGGAGGTCGACCGGCTGACCGTCGGCGGCCTTGCCGGCACCCAGATCAGCGCGACCGGCCAGATCCGCGATTTCGCCTCGGCACCGACCGGCAAGATCGATGCGACGATCCTGTCCACCGACCTATCGGGGCTTGCCAAAACGCTCGCCGGCCGCTTTCCCGAAAACGCCGTCTTGGGCGGCATCGCGGAACGCGTGCAGGCGTTTCCGGGGCTGCTTGCCGATGCGGAGCTCAACCTCGTGGCGAGCGCCGCCGACAATGGCGACGACACCATCGGCCTCGGCGTCAGCGCCGAGGGGGTCGCGGGCGGCACGAAGCTCAGCCTCTCCCTGTCGGACAACAGTCCGCGCGGGGCGCCGCTCGACGGCCGGTTCAAGCTCGACCTGACGGCGCAGAACGACGATGCGGCGTTTCTTTACGGGCTTGCCGGCCTGCCCGCTCTGCCGCTCGGCCTCGCCGGGGAGGCCAAGCTGGAGCTTTCCGCCGAGGGATCGCGGGCCGACAGCATCGCCACCCGGCTGCAGCTGACCGGCGACGGGCTGGACACGGGCTTCGATGGGGCCCTGACCTTCAAGGAGGGTGCGCCGAGGCTGGCCGGCCGGACGCACATCGCCAGCGACGACATCGAGCCGTGGCTTTCGGTCGCCGGGGTGGTTCTGCCGGGTTTCGGGCTCGGAATGCCGGTCGATCTTGCTGCGGAACTGGAATGGAGCGACAGGCTTGCCGTCCTCTCGGGTCTGACGGGCAGTCTTGCCGGGAGCGACGTGTCGGGCGATCTCAACATCGCGCTCGACGCAAACAAGCCGCGTTTCGACGGTGCGCTGGATCTCTCCCGCTTCGATCTGGCGCCGGTGGCCGAACTGGTGCTGGGGCCCAGCGCCTTCTCCGGCGAACAGAGCGGGGAGTGGCCCGAAGTGCCGTTCGGACAGGATGTCGCCTTGCCCTTCTCGGCGGACCTCGAATTGCGCGCCGACGCGCTGTGGGCCGGCTTCTGGGCCGGCGGCCGGAATGCGGCGATGAAGCTCAAGCTCGATGGCGAGGGCATGGCGCTGTCCGACCTCAAGGCCGAAATATACGGCGGGACCATCGACGGTTTCGCGACCCTCAAGAACAATGCCGGGACCGGGCTTCTGACCGCCCAGATCGGGCTCGAGGGAGCGGCGCTCGACGCCGTTCTCCCGCAGGCGAGCATGACCGGCAAGCTCGATGCCCGCACCAGCGTGACGGCGAGCGGCAAGACGGTGAACGGCATGGTGGCGGCCCTGACGGGATCCGGCTCGGCGGCGCTGAGCGACCTGGTGATCGACGGGCTCAACCCCGATGCGCTGGGGCCGATCCTCGCCAGGGCGGACGCTACAGGCAACGGCATCGACGCGGAGGAGACGGCCGGTTTTGCCCCGGCGATCGTGCGCTCCGGGCGCTTTCCGGCCGGTGCAACCGAATTCGCCTTCACGGTGGCGGGAGGCGCCGCAAGAACGCCGCCGATCCGCCTTGCGGCCGACGGGACAATCCTGACGGCGGAGATTTCAGCCGATCTGCGCGACCTCAGCGTCCGGGCGGCGGGCAGCCTGCTCTATGATGCGGGCACCGAGGCGGTGGTCGGCTCGGAGCCGGCCGTCACCTTCGAGACGAGCGGGCCGTTCGCGATGGCGCGGACGGAGATCTCCACCGCGCCGCTGGCGCAGTTTCTCACGCAGCGCGCCCTCGAGCGGGAGCAGGTCCGCGTGGAGCGGATGCAGTCGGTGCTGCTGGAGCAGCAGCGCCTGCGCCGCGAGGTCCGCTACTTCGCGGCCCTTCAGACGCAGCGCGAGCGGGAGGAGGCCGAGCGGCTGCGGCTGGAACGCGAGTTGAAGCTGCGGCAGGAAGAGGAAGAGCGCGCGCGGGCTGCCGAGGAAGCGCGGCGCAAGGCCGCTGCCGAAGAGGCCCGCCGCGCGGCGGAGGAGGCCGAGCGGGCCGCCCGTGCTTTGCGCGCCGCGGAGGAAGCGCGGCGCGATGCGCCGAAGCCGCCACCGGAGGAGAACCGAAACATCGAGCGCAGGGCGTTGCCCGCGCCGTCGCCGGACGCCAATTCTGCCGATGCCGTCTCCGAGTTCTTCAGGGCGAAAAGCCTGTCGCCCGAACGGTTGAAGGAACTGCTGGGGCCGACGGACTGAGGCATTGTCCGATCACGGTGAGCCGACGCGGCGTTTCAGGTCCTCGAGCACCAGGAGGCGCAGGGCCGACGAAAGATTGCCGTCATCGGGGCGGGCGGCATCGACCTCGGCGACGAGCGCGGCGAGCGGCAGGCGCCGTTCGCGGGCGATGCGTTCCAGCTCGTGAAAGAAGGCGGGCTCGAGCGAGATGCTGGTGCGGTGTCCGCGAATGCTGATCGAGTGCTTTCGCACGCCGCCGCTCACCGGGACGTGGTCTCGTCGTCCTGGCCGATCCTGTGGCCGTCCAAATGCTGCCGGGACACAACGGCGCGCTTGATATCGTGCTGCTTCTGCGCCTTGGTGCGTCCGTGGAGCGCGCGGTTTTCGGCGGCACGCAGCTCTTTCTCGTCGCGGGCCTTGCGCTTGCGCTCCTGACGCAGATTGACGATCTCGCCCACGGTCACTTCTTGCGGAACGCATCGAGGGAGACCACTTCGGCCCCCTTGCTTTCCTGCTTTTCCTTTTCCTTTTCCTTTTCCTTGGGCGCCGATTTCGCGCTCTTCTTCTTTGCCGGCTCGGAGGGCTTCTTCGTCTGCGGCTCGGGCGCGGCATCGACAGGGCGCACTGCCTCGCCGGCCGTCTCGGTGTTGGCCGCAACCGCGGCCTCCTCGGGCCGGACATCGAATTCGAGCTCGAAGTTCACCGACGGGTCGTAGAAGCCGCGGACCGCGGAAAAGGGGATGCTCAGCATCTCGGGAACATCGGCGAAGGAAAGGCCGACCTCGAAACCCGTCTCGCTGACTTTCAGGTCCCAGTACTGGTACTGCAACACGATTGTCATCTGCTCGGGATAGCGTTCGCGCAGGCGGGTGGAGATGCGCACGCCGGGCGCCGTGGTCAGGAAGGTGATGAAGAAGTGATGCTCGCCCGGAAGGCCGGTGCGCGCGACTTCGGCGAGCACCTTGCGCATCACGCCGCGCAGGGCGTCTTGAGCAAGAATGTCGTATCTGATGCGGTCTTCGGCCATCGTGCGAACCGGTTGGTGAGTCGATGCCCTTACCTCTAATCAAGGACCGTGCTCAGGTAAACCGGCAAAAGGCATTATGCCTGCAAAGCCGTTTCGGCCATCTCGGGAGCTAGGCCGTCCCGCCGGCCATAGGCCCGCAGAAAGGTCCTGACGGCCCGTCTGGTGGAGAGGACGAAGTCTTCCTCGCTCAAGGTCTCGCCGAACATGGCCGGAAGCTGGAGTTCCATGTTGATCAGGGCGAGAAACTGGCGGGCGGCGATGTCGGGATCGTCGACATCCAGGAAGCCGGCAAAGGCAAGTCGGGCAAAACGCGCGGCCAGCGCCGACCAAACCTTGCCCGGACCCTCCGTCCGCCAACTGGCGAACAGCTCGGGGTGGCGCGCACCCTCGCTCTGGATGAGCTTGCGCAGGAACTTGCCGTCCCGGTCGCAGGTGCAGTTGCTGTTGAAGCGCAAGGCGAAGGCGACGAGATCGGCCTCAAGATTCCTGGGGCGGTCGGGGAAGGTGCCGAGAACGGCGAAGGCGCGGGCGTTGCAGCGCTCGGTGATCTCGCCGACCACGGCCGCGAAGAGTTTCTCCTTGTCGCCGTAGTTGTTGTAGACCGTCTGGCGCGAGACGCCGGCTTCGGCGGCGATCATGTCGATGTTCGCCCCGGCAAAGCCCTCCTGGTAGAACACGCGCGCCCCCGCATCGAGAATGGATTGGCGTTTGGCAGCGTGGCTGCGTGGCGGGAACGTGTCAGGAGTGTTGATCGATCTCATAAAAAACATATACGCCTGATTGACGAATTGGACAAGTCCGTCTAAAAATATGGCCGTCTCAATGGAGAAATTTCGACGGGGGAGGGTGTCGGTTTCTCTGCGCCCGTTTCGTCCTTGCAAAATAGCGCCCGGACGGGGCGGACATCTTTTTTGAAAGAGCCTTACCATGACACCCAGGTTCCTCCGCATCGCGGTCGTGCTCGGCCTTCTGACCGCCGTCGGCCCCTTTGCCATCGACATGTATCTTCCTGCACTTCCCTCGATCGGCGCCGACCTCGGTGCCGGAACGGTGCCGGTGCAGATGTCGCTTCTCGTCTTCTTCCTGTCGATGGGCTTCGCGCAGATCATCGTCGGGCCGATCTCCGACATGGTCGGCCGCAAGGCACCGCTCTATCTGGGGCTTGCCCTGTTCATCGCCGGCAGCATCGGCTCGGCGCTCGCCACGAGCATCGAGATGCTGATCACCTTCCGGTTCCTGCAGGGGCTCGGCGCGTCGGCGGGCATGGTGGTGCCGCGTGCGGTCGTGCGCGATCTGCACACGGGGACCGAGGCGGCCCGGCTGATGTCGCTGCTGATGCTGGTCTTTTCCATCTCGCCGATCCTGGCGCCGTTGACCGGCAGCTTCATCATCGAGACGCTCGGCTGGCGCGCCGTCTTCTGGTCGGTCACGGTGGCGGCCCTGCTCGCCGTCGTCCTTCTGGCCACGTCGTTGAAGGAAACGCGCCCGGCCTCCGAGCGACAGGGCAGCTCGCTGCGCAGCGCACTTGGCGGCTACCGCTTCCTCATGGGAGACCGCAATTTCCTGGGGCTGACCTTCATCGGCGGCTTCGGCATCTCGAGCTTCTTCGTCTATCTGTCGAGCTCGTCCTTCGTGCTGATCAATCATTACGGGCTGTCGCCGTCCGTCTACAGCATGTTCTTCTCCATCAACGCCGTCGCCTTCTTCGCCATGTCGCAGTTGACGGGCACGCTGACGGAGCGGTTCGGCCTGCGCCGCGTGGTGCGGGTCGCCGTGGTCTCCTACGCAACGGTGATGGTCGCCATGCTGGCGGTGATGGCGACGGGCCAGCAGTCGCTCTGGGTCATGGCGCCGTTTTTGTTCGTCGGCTACGGCTTTCTGGGCCTCGTCATCCCGACGACTTCGGTGCTGGCGATGGACGATCACGGAGCGATCGCCGGCACCGCGTCGGCCCTGATGGGCACGCTGCACTTCGCCACCGGCGCGCTCGCCATGGCCGTCTCCGGCCTGTTCTTCGACGGCACGCCGCTGCCGATGGTGACGAGCATCGCGGCCTGCGCCGTGCTGGCGCTCGCCCTGACGCAGCTGACGCTCGGCCGGACCGGCGCTGCGGCGCGGGCCCCCGCCGAATAGGCGTGTCCGCAAAACCTTGCCATGATTTCGGGCCGATGCGCTTGAGGGGCGGTCTTCCGCCCCTTCTTTTTGTGGCACGACGGAGGCGCGCAACGGATCGAATCGTCGCGAGGGCAAGGACTGGGAGGGTAGGTGAAAGAGAAGGAAGTGGAGGCTTCTGTTGCCAGGTGCCTCCGGACCCCGCTTAGACCTGCGACGGCCTAAGGCTTGATTTGAAGCTATCGCGCCGCATTAAGCAGCGAGACGTGCCTCCGCATAGTTGTCGTTGGCAACTATAGAGTTTAGCCCGATAACGGTGGTACCATGCCGAGCGAAAGTCCGATCTTTACACCCTCGTCGATCCTGTTTCGCCCCCATCAGAAGCCGCCCTGCGGAACGGAACGCCTTGCGGCGGTTTCTGGTGGAGGCGCCGGGCACTGCCCCCGGGTCCGAATGGTTTATTGCACCGGCAGTTTATCGCCATAGTCGGTCGAGCCGACGGTGCGAATATAGTGATGCCGTCGTGGCATGGAAAGGGGATTCGGCGGGAAAAAGGTTTTCGGGATTGACTTGGCGTCGAGCTTTGCGGAAGCTCTCGCACGGTGTGGTGACGTTTTGACGAACGCGCAGGTTGCGTTAGCCGCCGGCGGGTCGAAACAAGGCCACGATCTGTAATGAGGGAGAGGTCATGGCTGATTATCTCGCAGATGTCCGCAAGTACGATGCAACCGCCGATGAGGATGCGGTCGGCAAGATCGTCAAGCATCTCGGCATCGCGCTGCGCAACCGCGATTCGTCTTTGGTGTCCTGCACGGATCCCAGCGAGCTCGATCGCGTGCGTGAGAAGTGGTGCATGAAGAAATTCGGCGAAACCGATGCCGCAAAATGCGATTCGGTGATTGAGAAAGTCTGCGAGACCATGTCTGCCGACAATTCCAAGAGCCGCGTGACCTTCTACTATCTCGTTGCCAAGCATCTGGGCAAGCTGTCGGCCCTCTGATTTCCGGCGCCGTCAGGACGCTTTTCGTGCCCTCTTCGTTTCGAAGAGGGCATTTTTGCTTCCTCCGGACGCCGTGTGGATGGTGCCGGCAAATCAACGCGATGCACTTTTCGCGGTGGCAGGCTGCTCTATGATGGCGGCGACGATATCCATTCGAATCGGTTCGCCATGCGCCAGTATCTCGACCTTCTCTCCCATGTGATGGACAACGGCGTCGACCGCGACGACCGCACCGGCACCGGCACGCGCGGCGTCTTCGGCTATCAGATGCGCTTCG
This sequence comes from Nitratireductor sp. ZSWI3, assembly GCF_024655565.1. GTDB lineage: Bacteria > Pseudomonadota > Alphaproteobacteria > Rhizobiales > Rhizobiaceae > Nitratireductor. The sequence goes on from NZ_JANKOF010000037.1 coordinate 18,050, forward strand.
ACCTGGGGCAGGGCTTTCCGGTCCTGACGACCAAGAAGCTGCATCTCAAATCCATCATCCACGAGCTGCTCTGGTTCCTGAAGGGCGACACCAACATCGCCTATCTGAAGGAGCATGGCGTTTCCATCTGGGATGAATGGGCGGACGAGAACGGCGAACTGGGGCCGGTCTACGGCGCCCAATGGCGGTCCTGGCCGGCTCCCGACGGCCGGCACATCGATCAGATCGCAAATCTTCTGAAGAGCCTGAAGACCAACCCGAATTCCCGGCGGCACATCGTTTCGGCCTGGAACCCGGCGGAGGTCGACCGCATGGCGCTGCCTCCGTGCCATTGCCTGTTCCAGTTCCATGTCGCCGAGGGGCGTCTTTCCTGCCAGCTCTACCAGCGGTCGGCGGACATCTTCCTGGGCGTGCCCTTCAACATCGCCTCCTATGCGCTTCTGACGATGATGATCGCCCAGGTGACGGGGCTGAAACCCGGCGATTTCGTGCACACGCTGGGCGACGCGCATCTTTATTCGAACCATTTCGACCAGGCGCGCGAGCAGTTGGCCCGCACCCCCAAACCGCTCCCCGCCATGTGGATCAATCCTGAGATCGACGACCTCTTCGCCTTCCGCTTCGAGGATTTCGAGCTGCAGGGCTACGTGGCCGATCCGACGATCCGCGCGCCGATCGCGGTCTAGGGTCCGGCGAGGGCGGCTGGAACGCCGAGGAGGATGAGATGAGCGTGGAATTGGTCGTCGCGGTCGCCGAGAACGGCGTCATCGGGAGGGTCGGCGGCTTGCCGTGGCGTCTTTCCACAGATTTGAAGCGCTTCAAGGCGCTGACGCTGGGCAAGCCGATCGTCATGGGCCGCAAGACCTGGGAGAGCCTCGGAAGGCCCTTGCCCGGCCGCCGCAACATCGTCGTCACACGCCGGGCCGATTATGAGGCGGAAGGAGCCGAATGCGTCTCCTCGCTTGCCGTCGCGATGGCGCTCGCCGGTGCCGGGCGGTCGGACGCCGATGTCTGCGTGATCGGCGGCGGCGAGATCTACCGTGAAGCCCTCCCATTGGCCGATCGCCTGCATGTCACCCACGTCCATGCCGACATCGAGGGCGACACGTATTTCCCGCCGATCGATCCCGAAACATGGGAGCCGGTCTCCCGTGAGGAGGTCCCCGCCGGCGAAAAGGACGTTTACGCCACAAGCTATGTGGTCTACCAACGGCGCTAGCCGCATCGGCACGTGATCGGCACGTGTAGGTGGAATCGCTTGAGAAGCGGCGCGCTGCCGCGTTGAAAGCACTGATGCCGCTACCTATAACAGACCGGATGGGGGAGCCGGCCCGCCACGGGCAGGACCCGGATCTAGAGAAGGAACGAGAATGCCCTGGAACAATCAAAGTGGCGGAGGCGGCCCTTGGGGCGGCGGCAATAACGGAGGCCCCTGGGATCAGGGACCGCGTGGGCCGAGCGGACCGCAGGGGTCCCCCCCCGATCTTGAAGAGATCATCCGGCGCGGTCAGGACCGGCTGAAGAACGCCCTTCCGGGGGGCGGCAGGGCGAGCCCGGCAATGATCCTTCTGGTCATCGTCGCGCTGGCCGGGTTGTGGCTGTTCAAGGCCGTCTACACCGTGCAGCCCGATGAGGTGGCGGTGGAACTGCGGTTCGGCAAGCCCAAGCCAGAACTCTCCGAGCCGGGCCTGCACTTCCATTGGTGGCCGGTCGAGACGGTCGAGAAGGCATCGATCGCCGAGCGGCTGGTCGATATCGGAGCCGTCCGCGGCGGCGCCTCCAGCGGTCTGATGCTGTCCGGCGACCAGAACATCGTCGACGTCAAATTCTCCGTCGCCTATCAGGTCGCCGATCCTTCCGCCTATCTGTTCAACGTGGCGAGCCCCGACGAGATGCTGCGGCAGATCGCCGAAAGCGCCATGCGCGAGGTGGTCGGACGCCGGCCGGCGCAGGACATTTTCCGCGACGATCGACAGGGCATCGCCGAGGACGTCCGGGCGACCATCCAGACGGCGCTTGACGAATACAGCACGGGCTTGACCGTCAATGCGTTGTCCATCGAGGACGCGGCCCCGCCGCGCGAGGTTGCCGACGCCTTCGACGAGGTGCAGCGCGCCGAGCAGGACGAGGACCGTTTCGTCGAGGAGGCCAACCAGTATTCGAACCAGAAGCTCGGTCAGGCACGCGGCGAGGCGGCCGGCATCCGGGAAGAGGCTGCCGCCTACAAGAACCGTGTCGTCCAGGAAGCCGAGGGTGAGGCGCAACGCTTCATCTCCGTCTACGACGAATATGCCAAGGCACCCGAGGTGACCCGCAAGCGGCTTTTCCTCGAAACCATGGAGAACGTGCTGCGCGGCTCGAACAAGGTCATTGTCGAGCAGAACGGCGGCCAGGGAGTGGTGCCATACCTGCCCCTGCCTGAACTCCGCCAGAGATCGCAGCAGCCGCGCACCGACGCGCAAGGGGGCAACTGATGTCCAATCGTCTTCCCATTCTGGTCATCATCGGCGCGGTTGTGCTGTTCCTCCTGTATTCCGCGGTCTTCGTCGTCAACGAACGCCAGCAGGCGATCGTTCTTCGCTTCGGCGAGATCGTCGACGTCAAGAGGGAGCCGGGCCTCTACTTCAAACTGCCCTTCGCCTTCGTCGAGGCCGACAACGTGCAGATCATCGAGGACCGCATCCTGCGGTTCGACCTCGATGACATCCGCGTCCAGGTTTCGGGCGGCAAGTTCTACGAAGTCGATGCCTTCATCGCCTATTCCATCAACGATCCGCGCCGTTTCCGGCAGACGGTGTCGGGCAGCCTCCAGCTTGCCGAACAGCGTATGCGGACCCGTCTCGATGCGGCCTTGCGCCGGGTCTACGGCCTGCGTGGTTTCGAGGCGGCCCTCTCCGAGGAACGCGCATCGATGATGCGCGAGGTGGCCGAGGATCTGCGTCCGGCTGCGGCTTCGCTGGGAATTGAGATCGAGGACGTGCGCATCCGCCGGACCGACCTGACGGCGGAGGTCTCGCAGCAGACCTATGACCGCATGAAGGCCGAGCGCCTTGCCGAGGCGGAGCGCCTGCGGGCCCGCGGCCGCGAAGCCGCCGCCCGCATCCGCGCCCGCGCCGATCGCGAGGTGGTGGAAATCCGGGCGGCCGCGAACCGCGAGTCGGAGATCCTGCGCGGTGAAGGCGAGGCCGAGCGCAACGGCATCTTCGCCGACGCCTTTTCGCGCGACCAGGACTTCTTCGAGTTCTACCGGTCGATGTCGGCCTACCGATCGGCGCTCGATCCCGCCGGAACCACCATGCTGCTTTCGCCTGACAGCGACTTCTTCCGCTTCTTCAACGATGCGCAGGGAACGCCTCGGCCGGGTGCGCCCGCACCGGGTGGCGCCGACAGCCGATAGGGATCGCGATGAATGATTTCATCGCGGCCCTCGGCCTCGTGCTGGTTATCGAAGGGCTGGTCTATGGCGGCATGCCGCGCTTGGCCAAGCGGCTCGCCGAACAGGTGATCGAGATGCCGGAGAGCACGCTGCGCACCGCCGGCATCACAGCCATGATCGCGGGGGTTTTCGTGATCTGGTTCATTCGAGGATGAACAAAACAGCGGCTCGCGCGGGAAAGCCTGCGCGGGCCGCAAACACGCCGCAATCGCGCCGGATCATAAAGACGTGAAGCGTCTTTTCATGGAAAATGCGCTGCCGACGATCTAGGGTCCATATCTGACCTGGGTCGCTCAAGGCAGGCAGCCCGACAAGCCATCTGGAGATTAGCCGTCAATGACGCCGTCGAAGATCTTGAATTCAATGCGCGTGGCGCCCGTTGCCGCAATGCTTGCCGTGGGCGCCCTGGCTTCGGGCCCGGTCATCCTGCTGCCGCAGAAGGCCATGGCCGAGGGGCCCGCTTCCGTCGCCGATCTCGCCGAGCGACTTGCCGGGGCCGTCGTGAACATCTCCACCTCGCGCTCGACAGGCGGCGACAATGCCGGCCGCGTGCCGATGCCGAAGCTGCCGGAAGGTTCGCCTCTGCAGGAATTCTTCGACGATTTCTTTCAGGAACAGCCGGGCACCGAGCCGACGCCGCGGCAGGCCCAGTCGCTCGGTTCCGGCTTCGTGATCGATGCCGAGGAAGGCATCATCGTCACCAACAATCACGTCATCTCCGAAGGCGGCCAGATCGTCGTCAATTTCACGGACGGCGGCAAGCTGGACGCGGAACTCCTCGGTGTCGACACGAAGACCGACATCGCCGTGCTCAAGGTCGACGCCTCCAAGCGAACGCTGATGGACGTGTCTTTCGGCGATTCCGACAAGATGCGCATCGGCGATTGGGTGATGGCGATCGGCAACCCGTTCGGCCTCGGCGGCACGGTGACGGTGGGCATCGTCTCGGCGCGCAACCGCGAGATCGGCTCGGGGCCCTATGACGACTTCATCCAGACCGACGCGGCCATCAACCGTGGCAACTCGGGCGGACCGCTGTTCAATATGGACGGCGAAGTGATCGGCATCAACACGGCGATCATCTCGCCCACCGGCGGCTCGATCGGCATCGGCTTCTCGATTCCCTCGTCGCTGGCGATCAACGTGGTCAACCAGCTGCGTGAGTTCGGCGAGACGCGGCGCGGCTGGCTTGGCGTGCGCATTCAGGAAGTTACCGACGACATCGCCGAGAGCCTGGGGATGGACAAGGCGGTCGGCGCCATGGTGAGCGGCGTCATCGAGGGCGGGCCTGTCGACGACGGCTCGATCCAGGCAGGCGACGTGATCACCCATTTCGACGGCAAGCAGATCGTGCACATGCGCGATCTGCCGCGCATCGTCGCCGAGAGCCCGGTCGGCGAGGAAGTCGACGTGACGGTGATCCGCAAGGGCGAGGAGAAGACCGTTCGCGTCAAGCTCGGACGGCTCGAGGACAGCGAGAAGCTGGCTTCGGCGGAGGGAACCGAGAACAACGCGGAAGAGCCGTCCTCCGGGCCGGTCTCGGCCGCCGCCGTTCTGGGCATGCATTTTGCTCCGCTCGACGACGACACGCGCGGCGAGTTCGAGATTTCAGCCGACATTTCGGGCGTCGTGGTCACCGAGGTGGACGAGAACTCCGCCGCGGCGGAGAAGGGCGTCACTCCGGGTGACGTGATCGTCGAGATCGCCCAGGCGACCGTGTCGTCGCCGAAGGAAGTGCTCGACCGGCTGGAGGAGCTGAAGGGCCAGGGCCGCCGCAACGCGCTGCTGATGCTGGCCTCGAAGACCGGCGAGCTGCGCTTCGTCACCCTCAGGATGGACTGAGGTTTCCGGGCCCGCGTCCGGGCTCGCGCGGCCTCACGGCTGGAGGAATTCCCGCTCCCTGTATCCCTGCAGGTAGAGCAGGGCGGTCAGGTCGCCATGGTCGATCCGCACCCGCGCCTGGGCCGCGACGGCCGGTTTGGCGTGCAGCGCAACGCCGAGCCCGGCCAGCGCCAGCATGTCGAGATCGTTGGCGCCGTCGCCGACGGCGATCACCTCTTCGTGCGACAGGCCGTGCGTCGCGGCGAAGTCCGACAGGGCTGCTGCCTTGGCGGCGCGTCCGAGGATCGGCCTGGCGACCGTGCCGGCAAGACGCCCCTCGGCGGTCAGCAGCCGGTTTGCCTGCTGTGCCTGAAAGCCGAGCCTGGCGCTTATCGGACCGGTGAAATGCTCGAAGCCGCCGGAAACCAGCGCGGTGAAGGCACCGGCCGCATTCATCGTCGCCACCAGCGCCGGCCCGCCCGCGGCGAGCGTGATGCGGCGCTCGATGACGCGGTCGATCACATCGACCGCAAGACCTTCGAGCAGCGCGACGCGCTCCTCGAGGGCCGGCTCGAAGGCGATCTCGCCGTTCATCGCCCGGCGGGTGATGTCTGCGACCTTTTCCTTGAGGCCAAGTTCGGCGGCGAGTTCATCGATGCACTCCTGGTCGATCATGGTGGAATCCATGTCGGCAATCAGCATCTTCTTACGCCGGCCTTCCGTCTTCTGGACGGCGATGTCGACGGGCTTTCCTTCAAGACGCTGACGCAGGCGCCGTTCGGCTTCTTGCGCATCCCCTTCGCCTTCGAGGTGAATATCGCAGGCCACCCCCTCGCAAAGCCAGTCGATGCGGCTTGCATCGAGCGCCTCCATGGCCATAGTCGCAAGCGGCGCGGACACTGCGCGCTCCGCGGGGCTGGAGATGAGGGTAGCGACGAGAGGCATGGGCGTTTCCGGACAAGACGACGGGACGAGGCAACTGAAGAACGCGATCCTGATAGCCGGGCCGACGGCGAGCGGCAAGTCCGCGCTCGCCATGGAGGTCGCGCGCCGGACGGGCGGCGTTATCGTCAACGCCGATTCCATGCAGGTCTATTCGGTCCTTTCCGTGCTGACCGCGCGCCCGGATGCCGGCGATCTGGCGGCCGCACCGCATTTCCTCTACGGCCATGTTCCCCCGGCACGGGCCTATTCGACCGGACGCTGGCTGGACGATGTCGCGGCGCTGGCGCGCAAGGGAGTGTTCACGGGCCGGCGGGCGGTGTTCGTCGGCGGCACGGGGCTTTATTTCCGGGCCCTGACGGAGGGCTTGTCGCCCATGCCGGCGGTCCCCGAAGATGTCCGCAGAGGCTGGCGGGACCGTTTGGCGGCCGAAGGGCCGGCAGCGCTCCATGCCCTTCTTGCCGACAGGGACCCGGTGGCGGCCGCCGCCATCCGGCCGTCCGACGGTCAACGCATCGTGCGGGCGCTCGAAGTGCTTGATGCATCGGGGCGGCCCCTGAGCGACTGGCAGGCCGAGGCTTCGGTGCCGCTGGTGGACGCCGATACCAGCCATGGTTTCGTGCTCGAGCCCGAGCGCGGCCTGCTTGCCGAGCGCATCGCCACGCGCTTCGACCGGATGATCGGGGAGGGGGCGCTGGACGAGGTGCGGGCGCTGCAAGCGCTCGATCTGGCCTCCGACCTTCCCGCCATGAAGGCGATCGGTGTCCGTGATCTTGGCGATGCCCTTGCCGGCCGCCAAACCCTTGCGGATGCGGTGGCGCGCACCAAGACCGCCACCCGGCAATATGCGAAGCGTCAGATGACCTGGTTCCGCAACCAGTTCGGCCCCGAGTGGACGCGGATCGCCATCGACCGGAACACCGAACTCGCCTCTGTTGTCGCACGAATCCTGACCGCCAGCGGCTGAAATGCGGCGGTTGGTGCCAGTTATGATTGTAGCGATTAACCTTGCGTAAGTGAGACTGTGCGAGAAGAACCCAAAGGGTTTCATTCGGGTTCGGAATGCGTTTCCACAAGGCAGAGTCGGCATTCTTCGTGTTCGTCACGCTGGTCTTCGGCGCCGGGGCGCTGCTGGCTTACGCCTATCTCATTCTGCACAACGGAGCCCAGATGCTGCCGCCGCGCGAACAATTGGGGCTCTACACCCAGTTGCTCTTCGTTATCGGTGTGCTGCTGGCGACGGCGATCATCTTCGGCGTGTTCTTCATCTATCCGCTGATCCGCACGCAGGTTCGCGAGGAAGGCAAGTTGCGGGCGATGACGGAATCGCTCAGCGCGCGCTCGGAATCGCTGCAGCACGCGGCGTTGACCGACAGCCTGACCGGCACCCAGAACCGCCGGTTCTTCGACGATGCGCTGCGGGAATACCTGCACGAATTCGGCCGCATCGAGAAACCGGTCGGATTGATGGTGCTCGATCTCGACCACTTCAAGCAGGTCAACGATACCCACGGCCACGATGTCGGCGACAAGGTGCTGCGCGAAGTGGCGCGCGGGCTGAAGGACCTGACGCGCTATCACGATGTGGTGGCGCGGATGGGGGGCGAGGAATTCGCCATCGTCGCCCCGAACATGAGCCAGGAGGCGCTCGTCAAGCTTGCCGAGCGCATTCGCAAGGCCGTATCCTCGCTTGTGATCGACACCGGCAATGTGCGCATCCGCGTGACGATCAGTGTCGGCCTGTCCGTCTGGAATGGCCGGGAATCCTCGGAGGAGCTTTTCCGGCGTGCCGACAAGATGCTCTATGAGGCAAAGCGGCTCGGTCGCAATCGCGTCTGCGCCTGAGGGCCGTCAACACGACAGATCTTGCGGGCGCGAAACCCGTTCAGCGGTTGCCGAAGCGGTTTCGGTTGAGGGAAGGGACGGTCGGCGAACTGAAACCGCGCTGGCCGTGCGCCTCGTCCGACCAGAGCGGACGCGCTTCGCTTCCTGAGATCCGTCCTGACGTCGGCTCATAGCCCGCATCGCCGGCCTGAAGCCCGGAGGGGGCCGCCTCGCCATTCGGGCGCATGGGCGCCGTGCGGGTGCGCCCGGTCTCGCGCAGCCGCTTGACGATGGACGCCAGGTCGATCTCGGCGTCCACCTGCCCGCGCTGTACGGCCGCCGCTCCGTCCTGGCGCGTCGCCGGCACCACATCGGGCGGCAATTCCTCGAACTTGACGCGCATGGTGGTTGCTACGCCCTCGCCGAAGGCGATGGCCTCGCGCCGGCCCATGGCCGACAGGAAGGAAAGCGTCGAGGCGGAGGAATCGGCGATCGCAGAGCGGATGATCGCCTGATCCTGATCGTTGGCGAGGCGCATGGCGAAGACGGTCGAGCATTGCGACAGGACCGTCGGGTCGAGCTCGCCCGGGCGCTGCGTGACGACGCCCAGATAGCAGCCATATTTGCGCCCCTCCTTGGCGATGCGCGCCAGCGCGTGACGCGTCGGCGCGAAGCCCATCCGCGGATCCGACGGCATGTAGCGGTGAGCCTCCTCGCAGACCACGAGCAGCTTGAGGCGGCCGTTGCTCCACAGCGCCATGTCGAAGGCGAGGCGGGAGAGGACGGAGCACACGGAGTTGACGACCTCTGGCGGCATGCCGGCCATCTCGAGGCAGGTGACCGTCTTGCCCTGGCCGGGGATGCGGAAGATCTGGCCGATCGTCTCGTGGATCGTGTCCTCGATCAGGCGCGAGGCGAACATGAAGCGATAGCGCGGGTCGTTGAGCGCGGCTTCGATGCGGGCCCTGAGGCTGCGGTAGAGCGGACGGTCGGTCTTCGTCTCGAGCATCCCCATGCGCTCGTCGATGTCCTTGAGGACGTCTGCCATGCGGTAGGGGACGGGCGTGTCCGCGGTGATGCTGCTCGCTTCGCCGGCCCGCTTCAGGAGACCGCCGGCAGCCGGATTCTGGTAGATCTGCTTGGCGTGGGGGATGAGATCGCGCAGCAGTTCGACCTCCTCCGGAACCGCCTCGCGGCCGCGGAAAAGCACCTCGACGAACTCCTCCAGCCGGAACAGCCAGAAGGGCAGATCCAGTGTCGTGGTGTCGATGCGCACGGCATATTCGGGCAGGGCTGCGGCAAACTCGTTGTGCGGATCGAGTATCAGGACCCTAAGGTCGGGGCGGGAGGCGATGGTCTTGCGCAGGAGCAACGCCACCGCTGACGATTTGCCGACGCCCGTGGTGCCGACCACCGCAAAATGCCTGTTCAACGTGTCGTCGACGGCGATGCAGGCGTCGATGGCCTCGTCCTGCGATAGCCTGCCGATGACGGCGGAGTGACGGCCGTTGAGATCGTAGACCGCCTGCAGATCGCGTGAGCGGATGCGGTGGGCCGGCGCGCCGATGTGCGGATATTCGGTGATGCCGCGGTCGAAGACCGGTGTCGAGCCGCCGTCGCGAACCTCGCCGATAAGCTCGACGGAAATGGCGATCGGGTTGGCCTCGTTCTCGCTCCAGCGCCGTTCCGGCCGCTCGACGGCGTAGACGAGGCCGACCGTGCGTGTCGCGCCGAGGTTGATCGAAATCATCTTGCCGACGGTCCAGTGGTTTCCGGAGGTATTGTCCTCCGTGCCGGCGTCGGCCGCAATGGTCGCGCGGGCGCCGTCGCAATGCACGACGTGTCCCAGCAGGCGCCGCTGCGGCTGATCGGACGCCCGCCGCTCCTGTGATGTCGTCTCGCCCTCGGTGGTCCCGCGTTCCACAAACATTGCATCACCCCGCCATTCCCAAGCTGCAAGGTTAACGAGGGGCGGTTAAGGGCGGGTGTTGGGCGATGGTGTAGAGACCGTTAAGGAAACGGCTCGAAGTCGACCGAGGGGCCGCATTTGACGGGGCCTTTCACAACGGGGTGGGGGCGGCTATCAAGGGGCGGACAGATCGGCACCTGATTCGGGGGGCGCTCCCATGAACGGACGTGGGCTCATACTTGCGGCGGTGCTCGGCGTTGCCTGTTCCACCGTGAGCCTTGCGGAAGAAAACCGGCCTTTCCTCTACTTCGCCACCAGCGAACCCTTCGCCGATCCCGGTGCGCCGGCCCGGCTGAACGATATCCACGTGTTCGGCGGCGTCTTTGCGCAAAACTCCTTTGGCGGCGTCCTCGAATTCTGGGAAACGGACTATCTGAGCAGCTACATGGTCGGCGCCGTCTACGGGCGCGACCTTGCCGAACTCGGTGCCGGGTTCGTGCTTGGCGGCGTCGCCGGGGCGGCGCTCCGTTTCGGCAAGGATGACGACACCAGCGGCGAGTTCTGGGCCGGTGTCAGGCTCCGCCATCGCGGGCTTGTCATCGGCGACCTGGCCATATCCCCGGGGTTCACCGCAGGCTTCAGCCTCGTCACCGCGCCGACGGACGTGGAACGGCAGCGCGAGATCGCCTATGACGGCGATGCGACCTTCCTGGGGTTCCTGGGCCCGGAGCTGGCGTTCAAGCTGCGGCAGGCGCCCAATGTCGAGTTCGTCTATCAACTGCATCACCGCTCCGGAGCCGACGGAACCTTCGGCGATTTCGGCGAAGGATCGAACGCCAGCACGTTCGGCTTGCGCTACCGGTTTTGACGAGCCCGACAAAGCCGGTTGACAGTTCCGCTCCGGCAACCTTATTGTGCGCCGCCATGAAGACAAGAAACATTCTTATCGTAGGAAGGCGCATGGGCAAGGCGGCGTAGCCGTCTGGCGAAAGCCTCTCATGCGCGAAACACAGGCTCCTTCGGGGGCCTTTTTTATTGGCCCGGTGTTCCTTTGGGCACACGGGGCAGCTAAATCACCTTCGCCGGGTACAGAGAACGGATCGATACGATGAACAAGGCAGAGTCAGGGTCAGCAACGGACGCTTCGTCCCGCCACGAGATGACGGGCGCCGAGATGGTCGTGCAGGCGCTCAAGGACAATGGGGTCGAGCACATCTTCGGATACCCTGGCGGCGCCGTACTTCCCATCTATGATGAGCTTTTTCAGCAGGACGCGATCCAGCACGTTCTGGTGCGCCACGAGCAGGGCGCCGGTCACGCCGCCGAAGGCTATGCGCGCTCGACGGGCAAGGCCGGCGTGATGCTGGTGACGTCCGGTCCCGGAGCGACCAATGCCGTGACCCCGCTGCAGGACGCGTTGATGGATTCCATCCCGCTGGTCTGCATCAGCGGGCAGGTGCCCACGACGCTGATCGGCTCCGATGCCTTCCAGGAATGCGACACGGTCGGCATCACGCGCCCCTGCACCAAGCACAACTGGCTGGTGAAGGACGTCAACCAGCTCTCGGCGATCATCCACGAGGCCTTCCACGTGGCCACGACCGGCCGGCCGGGCCCGGTGGTCGTCGACATCCCCAAGGACATCCAGTTCGCCAAGGGGACCTACACGCCGCCGCAGACCGCGCCGCGCACCAGCTATCAGCCGCAGGTGCAGGGCAATATGGAGCAGATCAAGGCAGCCATCGCTTTGATGGCGCAGGCGAAGAAGCCGGTCATCTATTCCGGCGGCGGCGTCGTCAATGCCGGCCCGGAGGCGAGCCATCTGCTGCGTGAGCTGGTCGAACTGACCGGCTTCCCGATCACCTCGACGCTGATGGGCCTCGGTGCCTATCCCGCCTCGGGCAAGAACTGGCTGGGCATGCTCGGCATGCACGGCACCTACGAAGCCAATATGGCGATGCATGATTGCGACGTCATGCTGTGCATCGGCGCCCGTTTCGACGATCGCATCACCGGACGCCTCGACGCCTTTTCGCCGAACTCGCGCAAGATCCACATCGATGTCGATCCTTCCTCGATCAACAAGAACGTGCGCGTCGACGTGCCGATCATCGGCGATGCGGGCCGCGTTCTGGAGGATCTGGTGCGGCTGTGGCGTGCCACGGCGAAGGCCGACAAGCAGGCGCTGAAGCCGTGGTGGACGCAGATCGACATCTGGCGGGCGCGGGATTCGCTTGCCTATCGGCCGAACGACGACGTCATCATGCCGCAATATGCGATCCAGCGCCTCTATGAGCTCACCAAGGACCGCGACGTCTACATCACCACGGAGGTCGGCCAGCACCAGATGTGGGCCGCGCAGCATTTCGGCTTCGAGGCGCCCAACCGCTGGATGACCTCGGGTGGCCTCGGCACCATGGGATACGGCCTGCCGGCGGCGCTCGGCGTGCAGATCGCCCATCCCGGCGCGCTGGTGATCGACATCGCCGGCGATGCCTCCGTGCAGATGACGATCCAGGAGATGAGCGCGGCGGTGCAGCACAATGCGCCGATCAAGATCTTCATCCTCAACAACCAGTACATGGGCATGGTGCGCCAATGGCAGCAGCTCCTGCACGGCAACCGCCTGTCGCATTCCTATACGGAGGCGATGCCCGATTTCGTCAAGCTGGCGGAAGCCTATGGCTGCCACGGCATCCTGTGCGACAAGCCCGGCAAGCTCGACGATGCGATCCGCGAGATGATCGCGGTCGACAAGCCGGTGATCTTCGACTGCCGCGTGGCGGCGCTCGCCAACTGCTTCCCGATGATCCCGTCCGGCAAGGCGCACAACGAGATGCTGCTGCCGGACGAGGCAACCGACGAAGCGGTGGCGACGGCCATCGGCGAGGAAGGCAGGCAGTTGGTGTAGCGGTGCCGCCACGGGCGGCATGTTCGCTTTGATTCCAGAAGGTTACACGATGCTTTTCGAAAAGAGATTCACCCTATGAACGCTCAGCTTCAACCGACGGGTTCGGCCTACTTCATCACCAAGGAAACCGAGGCCAGCGAGCGGCGCACCCTTGCCATCCTGGTCGACAACGAGCCGGGTGTCCTTGCCCGCGTCATCGGCCTCTTCTCCGGCCGCGGCTACAACATCGACAGCCTCACGGTCTCGGAGACCGAGCACGAAAAGCACCTGTCGCGCATCACCATCGTGACGCGCGGCACGGGGCATGTGCTCGAGCAGATCAAGCATCAGCTCGAGCGCATCGTGCCGGTGCACCGCGTGGTCGATCTGTCGGTGGTGGCCGACGAGCGCGGGCACGACCGGCCCATGGAGCGCGAGCTGGCGCTGGTGAAGGTGCGCGGGCAGGGCGACGACCGCGTCGAGGCGCTGCGGCTCGCCGATGCCTTCCGTGCACAGGTGATCGATGCCAACACCGAACACTTCATCTTCGAGGTCACCGGCCGTGTGTCGAAGATCGAGCAGTTCATCGCGATCATGACCCCGCTCGGCCTCGTCGAGGTCTGCCGCACGGGCGTCGCCGCCATGAACCGCGGGCCGGAAGGCATGTAGCGCGGCCCGCGACGGGGACAATTTTCCGCCCGACGGTGACAAGTTCGCGATGGCCGCCGCGCGCATCCAGGTCAATAATGCTGACCGAATTTGCGATGAAACCTGGCCGCAGCGTGCGTGCCTTCGTCCTCACCCTCGTGGTTCGACAAGCTCACCATGAGGGTGAGGACGAAGGCAGACAGCAGCCCTCATGGTGAGCTTGTCGAACCACGAGGGCGGACTGCAGTGCGCGGCTGCCAATCGCGCAACACAATTCAACCAGCCCCAAACCGGTTTCCCGCCATGTCCTTGGACGTCTTTCTCGCGCTTCTCGTCTTCTCCTTCGTATCGTCGGTCACGCCGGGGCCGAACAATTTCATGCTTCTCGCCTCGGGGGTGAATTTCGGCTTCCGGCGCACGATCCCGCACATGCTGGGCATCGCCGGCGGCTTTGCCTCGCTGCTCCTGGCGGTGGGCTTCGGGCTCGGCGCGGTGCTCAACGCCTTTCCGGCGCTGCACACGGGGCTCAAGCTCGCCGGCGGCGCCTATCTCCTCTATCTCGCCTGGCGCATCGCCATGGCACGCGCCCTGGGGCCGGACAGAGGCGGCAAGGGCGATCCGATGACCTTTCTCGAGGCGGCTGCGTTCCAATGGGTCAATCCCAAGGCCTGGGTGATGGCGCTGACGGCGATGGCGGTCTACACCGACCCGGCGGCGCCCTTCGTGACCGTGCTGCTGGTGGCGCTCGCCTTCGTGCTGGTCAATTTTCCGAGCGTTTCGGTGTGGGCCGGCTTCGGCGTCGCCCTGCGCGGCTTCCTCGCCGATCCCGCGCGGCTCAAATGGTTCAACATCGCCATGGGTCTGGCGCTGGCGGCGACGCTGTGGCCGATGCTGCGCTGATCACTGCTCGGCGAGAAAGGCGGCAAGCTCGGCCAGCGCCGCGTTCCAGTTGATGGTGATCTCGTTGGTCGACCAGCTTTCGATGTCGTCGATGTAGCAGAACTGCGGCGCGCATCCTTCCAGCTTTTGATTGGCGACATCGTCGCCGAGCCAGATATTCGGTCCGCCTGCCAGCGATCCTTTCGGCGGGTTGGGCAGGCGCTGGTCGAGCTGGTGGGCGTACCAGCGCGAATGCTGGTTGCGCACGTCGTCGACGCCGTATCCGGTGACGTAGGAGAGGCCGGGCCCGTTGCGGCCGAACAGATAGTCGACCGCCTCCAGCACCGCGGCGCGGTATTTTGGGCGGCCGGTCAGGTCGTGGGCGCGGGCGACGACGATGGCGTTCTGGGCAACCAGGTGGTTCGAACCCCAGCCATACTTGCCGCCGGGCGGCTCGTAGACATGGCCGAACGGCGTTCGCGCCTGAATTTTCAGGTACCCGTCGGCCGCCGTCACGATCTGCCGGCGCAGGCGCTCGATCTCGCGCTCCGGCAACGCGTTGGGCACCAGCGCCAGCGACAGGACGGCGCGCGGCCCGACATTCGCCCAGTCATAGCCTTCCGGCCGGAAGATCGAAGCCTGCCAGTGCGGCGAGGCTTCCAGCGCTGCACGATAGTCCTCGCCTCCGGTCGTGATGAACAGTTCGGCCGCCGCCCAGAACAGCTCGTCCGTCAGGTCCGTGTCGCTGTAGGCGCCGCCTCCGTTGGTGTCGTTCTCCGGCGCGATCAGGCCGGGATGCTCGGCGGCCGCCCGCCAGGCCTTCCCGGCGGCCGCCAGCAACCGCGTCGAGTAGGCGGCATCGAACGGTTCGAACAAGCGGGCGCCCTGCGCTGCGGCCGCTGCAAGGTTGAGCGTGGCGGCGGTCGAAGGGCGGTGCAGCAGCCTCTGCCGCGGGTCCTCGTGAGGCAGCGTCGGCAGGCCCGTCCAACCCTCGTCATGGACCTTGTGGTGCGCCATGCCGGCCAGCGGCTCGCCGTCCGGCACCTGCATCGTGAGCAGGAAGTCGAGCTCCCAGCGGGCTTCGTCGAGGACGTCGGGAATGCCGTTGCCGGCCTCCGGGATCGCCAGCGCGCCGTCGGCCAATGAGGCGCTCGACGCGCCCTCGACATGAAGCGTCCGTTCATAGGCGCTCATCAACTGCGCCACCGAGATGCCGCCATTGACCACATACTTGCCGTGGTCGCCGGCATCGTACCAACCGCCTGCGACATCGAGCGTGTAGCCGCAGCTCCAGGGCTCGCCATAGATATCCCGGGACATGCCGGCCGGCTGGCAGGGCACCTGGAGGTCGCCCTGGTTCGCCGCCTCGCCGCCCGGCGCGCTGGCATGCCCGGCCGGGCGGGCATAGGCTTCACCGGCGAATGCGGCGTCGATCTCGATGCCGGAGCGGGCTGGATAAAAATAGCCGAAGGCGTCGCGTGGGAGATGCCGGTACAGGCCGGCTGCGATGGAGAAGGGGGGGCTTATGGCTCCATCGACCAAAAGGGTCAGGCCGCGGCCTTCCTCCGTCACCGTGGAAAAGTCGATGCGGTGCACCCTGCGCCGCACCGAAGGGTCGAGCCCCGCCGGCTCGGTCTTGCCGCGCGCGATCTCGCGCCCGTCCGCCGCGACCAGCCGCCAGGAGAGCGGCACGGGGCGGTCGCTCATCAGCGTGGCGCGCTTGGGGCCGTCGGGCAGATAGCCCACCTGATTGACGCGCAGAAGCGTTTCGGCAAGGGCAGGCTGTCCCTCAGCGAGAAGGATGCCGATCCCGGCAAGACAAACGGTCGCTTTCATTTCTGCCCGCCCCGGCGTTTGGAATTCGATCGGCGGCACCATGACAGGCCTTGCCTTCAAAGCGGTAAAGGAATCGTCCGCCGCGGCCTCGAGGTCCCGATTGCCGCGCCGAAAGGCTGTTCAGGCCGCTCCGAATCTGCTTTCTGGCCGGGATGGACTTTTCCCCGCAACAGGACGAGGCGCTGAAGGCAGTGGCGCGCTGGCTGAAGGCCGGCGACAGCCAGATCTTCCGCCTGTTCGGCTATGCGGGAACCGGCAAGACGACGCTTGCCCGCTATTTCGCCGAACATGTGGACGGCGATGTGCAGTTCGCCGCCTTTACCGGCAAGGCGGCGCAGGTGCTGCGCTCGCGCGGAGCCACCAACGCGCGCACCATCCATTCGCTGATCTACCGGCCGCGCGGCGAGGAGGAGGTGGCGAACGAGGTGACCGGAAAGACCTCCATGTCGCCGACCTTCTCGCTCAACCGGCAAAGCCCGATTGCCAAGGCGGCCCTCGTCATCATCGACGAATGCTCGATGGTGGACGAGGCGCTCGGGCGCGACCTGATGTCTTTCGGCACGCCGATCCTCGTCCTCGGCGATCCCGGCCAGCTTCCGCCGATCTCCGGCGGCGGTTTCTTCACCGAGCACGAGCCGGACCATCTCTTGACCGAGATCCACCGGCAGGCGCGCGACAACCCGATCATCCGGCTGGCCCTGGACGTGCGCGAGGGGCGCGACATCGTGCCCGGCGACTATGGCGCGGCCAGGCTGATCTCGAAGGGCGAAGTCAACCAGGACATGGTGCTTGAGGCCGACCAGGTGCTGGTCGGCACCAACCGCACGCGCCGCCGCTACAACCAGCGCCTCAGGGAACTCAAGGGGTTCGAGGCGCGCTACCCGCAGGCGGGCGACAAGCTGGTCTGCCTGCGGAACGACCCGGCCAAGGGGCTGCTCAACGGATCGCTGTGGAAGGTGATGACGTCCTCGCGCGAGACGGTGAAGCCGGGGATCAACCTGCTCGTCTCGCCGGAGGAGGACGATCCCGATCGCGGCGTCGCCAAGATCAAGCTGTTGAAGGCCGCATTCGAGGATCCGGAAGCCGACATTCCCTGGCAGACCAAAAAGCGCTTCGACGATTTCGACTATGGCTATGCGCTGACCGTGCACAAGGCGCAGGGCTCGCAATGGGACGAGGTCGTGCTGTTCGACGAAAGCTACGCCTTCCGCGACACCCGCCAGCGCTGGCTCTACACGGCGATCACGCGCGCCTCGGAGCGCCTGACGATCGTCAGATAGAAGGCTCTGCCGGCCTTGCGTCGAGCCAGGCCCAGGCCTCGCCGATCCTGTCGGCATCGAAATGCCTGATCTGCATGGAGAAGAAGGGCCGGAAAAGCCCCACCATCGTGCCCATCCAGGCCGGCCCGCCGACCAGCGCGTATCTGCGGATGTGGCGCAGGGCATGGGTCTTGCCGATCATCGTCTGCTCCTTGAAGGCGGCCTGCCAGTCGAAGCCTTCATAATCGCGCAGGACGACGATGACGTCGATCTTGTCGTGCACTTCATAGGCGCCCTCGAGAAGGCCGTAGAGGTTTTCCATGTCGGCGGCGCTGATGCGGCCGACGATCTCGAAGGCATAGGCATCCTCCCGGTCGGTCTCCACGCGCCTGACATGGGGCGGATCGTCGTTGATGGTCATGCCGGATCTCCGTGCTTGACCATTCCACAACGCCATTTGGTCCTGTCCGTTGCGATCCGGACAGGCTATGCAGTCCGGACGAACATCTGAAGCGGACAATAATCGGAACAGACCATGCCGGCAAAGCTCTCCGTCAACCTCAATGCCGTCGCGATGCTGCGCAACCGGCGCGACCTGCCGTGGCCGAGCGTCACGGGTCTGGGCCGCATCGCGCTGGCGGCGGGCGCCCACGGCCTGACCGTCCATCCGCGCCCCGACCAGCGCCACATCCGCTTTGCCGACCTGCCGGAACTCCGCGCGCTGATCGACGACGAGTTTCCCGGCCGCGAGTTCAACATCGAGGGGTATCCGACCGATGCTTTCCTCGATCTCGTGGAGGCGCATCAGCCCGAACAGGTGACCCTGGTGCCGGACGATCCCTCGCAGGCGACCTCCGACCATGGCTGGGATTTCAACAAGCAGGGCGCCTTCCTCGAGCCGATCGTGGCGCGGCTGAAGAAAAAGGGCTTCCGCGTTTCGCTCTTCGCCGATCCCGAGCCGGGGCAGGTGGCGGCGGCCGGGGCGCTCGCCGCCGACCGGATTGAACTCTACACGGGGCCTTATGGCGGTTGCCATGATGAGTCCGAAAAGGCCGCCATCGAATTGGAAAAGCTCGGAAAAACGGCGGACGCGGCGGCTGCCGTCGGGCTCGGCGTCAATGCCGGTCACGACCTCACGGTGGCCAACCTGCCGCCGCTGGTGCGCCGTATCCCGGCTCTGGCCGAGGTCTCCATCGGCCACGGGCTGACGGCGGACGCGCTGGAACACGGCATGGCCGAGACCGTGCGTCGTTTCCTGAAAGCCTGTGCGGGGTGACCGCATGGTTAACGGAAACCGATAAGGAATCTTAGGATTCGATCCATTAAGCACGGCGCAGCTTGTGAGGTTTTCCATGCGCGCCGTTGTCCTCTTATCCCTGTCGCTGGTTCTGTCGGCCTGTGCCTCGACGCCCGCCCGCATCAACAATGTCTGTTCCGTTTTCGACCAGAAGCAGGGCGTGTTGGGCGGCTGGTATTCGGCGGCCAAGCGCACCGAGCGGCAATATGGCGTTCCGGCTTCGGTGCTGATGGCGACGATCCGCATCGAATCCGGTTTCAGATCGACCGCCCGCCCGCCGCGCAGCAAGCTTCTGGGCTTCATTCCATGGAAGCGGCCGTCCAGTGCCTACGGTTATTCGCAAGCGCTCGACGGAACCTGGGACCGCTACCGGCGCGAGACGGGCAACTGGAGCGCCCGCCGCAGCAGCTTCTCCGATGCGGTGAATTTCGTCGGCTGGTATCACTATACGAGCAACCGGAAGAACGGCATTGCGCTGAACGACGCCTACAACCTGTATCTCGCTTATTATGCCGGCCATGCGGGCTATTCGCGCGGAGCCTGGCGCAACAATCCGCAGATGCAGAAATCCGCCCGCAACGCAGCCCGTATGGCCGACAGCTATTCCGAGCAGATGCGGCGCTGCGGGCGCTAATCGCGCTGCCCTTGCCGCAAATTTCAGGCGGCCAGGAGGTGCGTTCTCCCCACACAAGGGGAGAACGCTTCATCGGTGCGGGACGCCGATATCGCAGGCGAGCGTGAGGCCCCCGGCAAGCGAAAGGCTCAGGCGCCGAGGAGGGCGGCCTTGTTCTCTTCCAGGAATGCTTCGAGCGGGCGCGGTTCCGTGCCGGACAGTGTGGCGACGTCGGTCGTCACCTCGCTCAGGCCGCCGATGCGCATGTTGACGTCGAATGAGACCAGAAGCGGCGCATAGGCTTGTGGCACGCCGGCCGCTTCCAGACCGGCAAGCAGGGCCTCGTCTGAGACGTGAACGACCTCGAGCGGTTTGCCGGTAACCTCACGAGCAAGGGCGGCGATTTCTTCCGTGGTGAGCGCCTTGGCGCCGGTCAGCGTGTAGGTGACGTTCCTTCCCGTACCGGAAGCGAGCGCGGCAGCGATGGCGCGGGCGACGTCGTCGCGTCCAATATGGGCAAGCCGCCCTTCGCCCGCAGCGCTGTACCACTTGCCGGAGGCGATGGCATTCGGCAGGGCCATCAGCAGGTTTTCCTGATACCAGCTGTTGCGGAAGATCGTGTAGGGAATCCCGCTCGCCTTGATCGCCTGCTCGGTGGCGTAGTGATCGCCGGCGAAGAGGACGGGGTTGCCCGGTTCGGGCTTCGGCATCGAGGTGTAGGCGATGCGCTTGACGCCCGCTGCAACCGCGGCGGCAACGGCGGCCTTGTGCTGCGCGATGCGCCTGCCGGGTTCGCCCAGTGCGTCGGTCGAGACGATCAAGAGCGTGTCGACGCCGGCGAAGGCTGTCGGTAGGCTTGCGGCGTCGTCGAAATCGACTTTCCGCGTGGCGACGCCGCGAGATGCAAAAGCGGCCAGTTTCGAGGGGTCGCGCGAGGCGGCGATGACGCGACCCGCCGGGACCTTTTCGAGCAGGTGGTGGAGTACACGTTGGCCGAGCTGGCCGGAAGCGCCGGTGACGAGAATGGTGTCGGACATGATCTTCTTTCCGTTGGATGCAAAATCGCTATATGGTCTCGAAATGAGAGCAGCACGAAAATAGGAATTGGACACCGGCCGTAAAGAAGGCAGTTTTCTCGCCACAGGTTACCTGAAGGGAACCGCATCGGCGAACAGCACCCGACTCGCCGGAACCAGCCGGAAAGGAAGACGCTGATGGACATGGATAGCGCCGAAGGCGGTGGGATCTATGATTTCGAGACCATTGTGCGGCGCAGGGAGGGCAATCTGGGCGATTGCCCGGTGCGCGAGGTGATCGCCAATATCGGCGGCAAGTGGACGTCGCTGATCATGTTGGCGCTGGCCGAAAAGCCATACCGGTTCGGCGCGCTGCGCCGGCTGGTTCCCGACATCTCGCAGAGAATGCTGACGCAGACCCTGCGCGACCTGCAGCGCGATGGCTATGTGAACCGCGAGGTGTTTCCCACCAAGCCGCCGGGCGTCGAATACAGCCTGACCGAACTCGGTCGTTCCATGTTCCAACCACTCAGCGATCTGGTGATGTGGGCGGAACGGAACCATGAGCGGGTGAGGGCGGCACGGGAAGCTTTCGACGAGGCGGAAACAGGAGCGTAGGGAGGTCCCTTTCCGGTTCCGCCTTCGTCTGTCTTCCTTGATGATTGTTGTCGCCCTTGCATTTGCCAATCTCCTGTGAGAGAACCGTACCGTACGGTACGATCATCTGGCTCAGGCGGTTCCTTGCACGACATCAGCGATATTCCCGGCGCTCCCGAAAGCTTCACGCCGCGCCAGCGCGCGGTGCTCGACCGTGCGCTCGAGCTGCTGCTGGAAGGC
Source organism: Nitratireductor sp. ZSWI3 (assembly GCF_024655565.1). GTDB lineage: Bacteria > Pseudomonadota > Alphaproteobacteria > Rhizobiales > Rhizobiaceae > Nitratireductor. The sequence goes on from NZ_JANKOF010000037.1 coordinate 39,257, forward strand.
GGGGAGCGGGCCCTGACGACGGCCGGGCTGGCGCGGGCGGCAAGCTGCTCCAAGGAAAGCCTCTATAAATGGTTCGGCGACCGCGACGGTCTGCTGGCTGCGATGATCTCGCATCAGGCGAGCAAGGTGCGCGCCCGGATCGACGATGGATCGGCACTGGACCTCTCGCGCTTTCGTGCGCATCTGGTGGATTTCGCCACCGACCTCTTGCAGGTTCTTGCCGGTGATGTATCCCTTGCGCTCAACCGATTGGCGATCGGCCAGGCGAGCCGCGAAGGCAGCCGACTCGGGCAGCTTCTGATCGAGCGCGGACGGCGCGGCATCGATCGGCGCGCCGGAGCGCTTCTCGATGCTGGAAGGCGGCGCGGCCTCATCGTCTATGGGGACCGCGACGCCGCCTATCACACGCTCTATGGCCTGATCGTGCGCGATCTGCATGTGCGCATGCTTCTGGGCGAGGCCGGAGCGCGGCAGCCCGAAAAATTCGCCGCCCTCGCGGAGGAGGCGGTGACACAGTTCTTCGTGCTCTTCGGGGTGCGGGAAAACAAGAAGGCGGACCCAGACTGATGCCAGGTCGCCCCTCACATCAAGCGTATCGAATGTTATAAGGAAGGAAGCGAGTATGCGTGTTTATTATGATCGCGACGCCGATCTGAACCTCATCAAAGGCAAGAAGGTCGCCGTCATCGGCTATGGCAGCCAGGGGCGCGCGCACGCGCTGAACCTGAAGGATTCGGGTGTCAAGGACGTGGTGGTGGCGCTGCGCGCCGGTTCTTCCACGGCCAAGAAGGTCGAGGCCGACGGCCTGAAGGTGATGACGGTGGCCGAGGCGGCCGGCTGGGCCGACCTGATGATGATGGCGACGCCGGACGAGCTGCAGGCGGGCATCTACAAGGACGAGATCGCGCCGAACATCCGCGACGGCGCGGCGATCGCCTTCGCGCACGGTCTCAACGTGCATTTCGGCTTGATCGAGCCGAAGAAGACCGTCGACGTCCTGATGGTCGCGCCGAAGGGCCCTGGCCACACGGTGCGCGGCGAGTATCAGAAGGGCGGCGGCGTGCCGTGCCTCGTGGCCGTTCACCAGGACGCCAGCGGAAACGCGCTCGACCTCGGCCTCAGCTATGCCTGCGGCGTCGGCGGCGGCCGCTCCGGCATCATCGAGACGACCTTCCGTGAGGAATGCGAGACCGATCTGTTCGGCGAGCAGGTGGTGCTTTGCGGCGGTCTGGTGGAGCTCATCCGCGCCGGCTTCGAGACGCTGGTCGAGGGCGGCTACGCGCCGGAAATGGCCTATTTCGAGTGCCTGCACGAGGTGAAGCTGATCGTCGACCTCATCTATGAGGGCGGCATCGCCAACATGAACTACTCGATCTCCAACACGGCCGAGTGGGGCGAATACGTCTCCGGCCCGCGCATCATCACGCCCGAGACCAAGGCCGAGATGAAGCGGGTGCTGAAGGACATCCAGACCGGCCGCTTCACCTCCGAGTGGATGCAGGAGTGGCATTCGGGCGCGGCACGCTTCAAGGCCACCCGGCGTCTCAACGACGAGCACCAGATCGAGGAAGTGGGCGCCAAGCTGCGCGGCATGATGCCGTGGATTTCCAAGAACAAGCTGGTCGACAAGGACAAGAACTGAGCCGGTTCCTATCGGAATTCAAGAAGAAAGGCCGCGGCGATGCCGCG
>NZ_JANKOF010000038.1 GCF_024655565.1 Nitratireductor sp. ZSWI3
CTCCTTCTCCCCGCCCCGCGCCAAGCTCAGGGCGGGGAGAAGGTCAGGCTGAGAGGCGGACCAGGGTCAGGACCGGTAAAGTGAAACCATGACCAAACTCAAGCTCCGCGGTGTCAGCAAGGCTTACGGCGCGACACAGGCGCTCAGCCACGGCGAGCTCGAGATCGAGGCCGGCGAAGTGCATGTGCTGATCGGCGCCAACGGCTCCGGCAAGAGCACCTTGTGCAAGATCGTCGCCGGCAGCGTGCGGCCCGACGCCGGCGAGGTGCTGCTCGACGACAGCCCCGTCACCATCAGCGGCCCGCGCGCGGCCCAGGCTCTCGGCATCGGCATCTTCTATCAGGAGCTCAGCCTGGCCGAGCATCGCAGCGTGGCGGAAAACATCCTGATGCCCGCTTTGCCGTCGAGGGGCGGTCTTTTCGTCGACCGGCAGGCGCTGCATGCGACCGCCACCCGCTATATCGACCTTTTCGGCCCGGTGGCCGGTGACGACCTCGCTCCGGAAACCCCGCTCGGCGCGCTGCGCGCCGACCAGCGACAACTGGTCGAGATCATGAAGGCCCTTGCCTCGGAGGCACCGGTGCTGATCTTCGACGAGCCCACGTCGGCGCTCGACCGGGCGCAGGTGGACCGCTTCTTCGAGATCCTGCGCGACCTGAAGACAGAGGGCCGCAGCATCGTCTTCATCTCCCACCGCATGGACGAGATCTTTGCGATCGGCGACCGCGTCACCGTGATCCGCGACGGCGAAACCGTCGGCACGGCGCGCATCCGCGATGTCACGCCGCAAAAGGTCATCCGCATGATGGTCGGCGAGCAGGAAGAGCTGGCACTGCCGCAGCAGGCGTCATCACCGACAGCCGGCAAAGCAGAGATCGCGCTTCAGGTCGAGGACCTGTCCGGGCCGGCCTTCTCGCATGTCAGCTTCGACGTGCGGCGCGGCGAAATCCTCGGCCTTGGCGGCCTGCATGGCCAGGGTCAGTCGGCCCTGTTGAGGGCCCTGTTCGGTGCCGCTCCCACCGCCGCCGGCTCCGTATCGCTCGCCGGCAAGGCTTTCCGTCCGGGCAGCCCGCGCGATGCCATCGCCCACGGGCTCGCCTATGTCTCGGGCGACCGCGGGCGCGACGGCGTTATCAGCGGCCGACCCATCCTGGAAAACGTCACGCCGATCCATGCGCTGCGCAACAGGCTGGTGCTGGCGCGGCCGGCGCGCCTTGCGGAAAAGGCCGTGCCGGCGCTCAAGGCGCTCAACACGAAGTTTGCCGGGCTGTCGCATTCGATCGGCTCGCTGTCGGGCGGCAACCAGCAGAAGGTCGTCATCGCCCGCTGGCTCATGGACCGGCCCGACGTGCTGCTGCTCGACGATCCCACCAAGGGGATCGACCTTTCGGCCAAGGCCGATCTCTTCGCGCTCATCCGCACGCTCGCCGAGGAGGGCATGGCCATCGTGCTCTATTCCTCCGAAGACGCGGAGCTGCTGAACAACGCCGACCGCATCCTGGTCTTCAATGGCGGCTCGGTCACCCGCGAACTTCGCGATGCGGACCGCACCCGCTACAACCTCTACCACGCCGCTTACGAGGCCGCGTGATGGCGACAAACGCTTCCATCACGGTGCGCGAGCGGAACGGCCTCGGTGGCCTGCTTCGCCGGTTCCCGTTCCTGCCGGCGCTGGTGATCCTCGCGGTGCTCCTCGTGCTCAACGGCATCTTCGAGCCGAACAGCCTGAGCTTCCGTTCGCTGACGGGGCTGATACGCACCTATATGGCGCTGATGCTTCTGGCGGTCGCGCAGACTTACGTGGTCTATGCCGCCGACATCGACCTTTCCGTCGGCGCCATCGCCTCGCTCGTCAACGTGACCATCGTCGTCCTCATGCAGCATCTCGGCGGCAGCGGATTTTCGGTGATGGCGGCGCTCGGCGTCGGCGTACTGGTCGGGCTGGCCTGCGGCCTAGTGAACGGCATCGTCGTCGCGGCGCTTCGCCTGCAGGCCATCGTGGCCACCTTCGCCACCAGCATCTTCTTCACCGGGCTTGCCCTGACCATCCTGCCTGTCGCCGGAACGCCGGCACCGGCCGTGTTCTGGCGCACCTATGGCGGCAGCATCCTCGGCATTCCCTTCGTCTTCTACGGCGTCGGCGTGCTCGCCGTCCTGCTCTATCTCCTGGCGCGGACACGGCTCGCAACACAGCTTCTCGCCGTCGGCGACGGCCAGCAAGCGGCATTCCAGAGCGGCTTGCCGGTGGCGGCGATCCGCATCGGCGGCTATGTCCTGTGCGGCGTTTTCGCGGCCCTTGCCGCCTTCTGCATCACCGGCGACACGGCGAGCGGCGATCCTCTGGTCGGGACGAAGATGACGCTGTTCAGCGTCGCCGCCGTGGTGCTCGGCGGCAGCGCGCTGTCGGGCGGCTTCGGCACGGTGGCCGGCTCCGTCATCGCCGCCCTCATCATCGGCCTCATCAACTCGCTGGTCTTCTTTGCCGGCACACCTTCGCACTGGCAGAACTTCGTGCAGGGCCTGGCGATCCTCGCAGCGCTCATGGTGGGCATTCTCGTCAGCCGGCGGGGGCGCACATGAGAAGCGTGGCCGACTTCGCCAAGAACCCGCTAGTGGTGGCGCTCGTCCTCATCGTCGCGCTTCTCTTCCTCGGCAACGCGTTGTCGCCGGGCTTCGCTTCCGGCCAGCAGATCCTGCGCCTGCTGATCGTCGCGGCGCTGCTCGGCATCGTGGCCGCGGGCCAGAATCTCGTCATCCTCGGGGGCCGCGAGGGCATCGATCTTTCCGTCGGCGGCGTGGTGTCGCTGTCGGCGATCGTCGCCGGCAACCTGATGAACGGCATGGATGGCGGCATCCCACTGGCCATTGTCGGCGCCATCGCCACCGGCGCGCTGTTCGGCCTGTTCAACGGGCTCGGCGTCACGCTTCTGCGCATTCCGCCGCTGGTGATGACGCTCGGCATGCTCGGGGTCCTGCAGGGTCTGCTCGTGGTCGTGCGCCAGGGCATTCCCTCCGGACGGGCGGCGCCTGCCCTTTCCGAGTTCGTCACGAAGCCGCACCTGTTCGGCCTGCCCGGCATCATCTGGCTGTGGGTCGCCGTCGGCCTGCTGATGGCCCTCATCCTTCACCGGACCGTATTCGGCCATCGCATCTATGCCGTCGGCTCCAACGAGCGCGCCGCCTTCATGGCCGGAGTGCCGGTGCGTCTCATCCGCATCTGCCTGTTCGTTCTGTCGGGCGTTTTCGCCGCGATTGCCGGCCTTTGCCTCCTCGGTTATTCCGGCTCGTCCTTTGCCAATGTCGGAGAACAATACATGCTGCCGTCGATCATCGCCGTCGTGCTGGGCGGCACGCCGCTCTCGGGCGGCAAAGGCGGCTACACCGGCACCATGGCCGGCGCCATTCTGCTGGTCATCCTGCAAAGCATCCTGACCACCGTGAACATCGACGAATCCGGAAGGCAGATGGTGTTCGGCGCCACGCTGCTCGTGCTGATGCTGTTCTACGGCCGCGGCCGGGGGCTGCGCGCATGAACCGGCGGCCGAAGATCAAGGACATTGCCGCGGCGCTTGGCGTTTCGCCGGCTACCGTATCGCGCGCATTGTCCGACAGCGAGCTGGTGACGGCCGAGACCCGCGCGCGCATCCGCGAAACGGCACAGGCCCTCAACTACCGCCCCAACGCCAGCGCCCGCAGCCTGAGGACGGCGCGCTCCATGTCGGTTCTGATGGTCGTGCGCGATGTCGGCAATCCGTTCTATCTCGACATCCTGAAGAGCGTCGAGGCGACGGCTCGCGCAGCCGGCTACTCGGTCCTGATGGGCAACACCGAAAACGATCCCGAGCGCGAGATCGAGTATTTCGACATGCTGCGCGACGGCCACGCGGACGGCATGATCCTGATGACCGGCAAACTGCCGGCGCAAGACGGTTCGCGCCACAAGCTGCCGCCCAACTCGCCCATTGTCGTGGCGCTCGAGATGATCGAGGGGTCGGGCTTCCCGCATGTGCAGATCGACAATGTGGCGGCGGCGCGCGCGGCGGTGGAGCACCTGATCGGGCTCGGCCATCGGCGCATCGCCCACATCAGCGGGCCGATCCCCGAGGTGATGAGCGTGCTGCGCCAGGAAGGCTACCGCCAGGCGATGAACGCGGCCGGCCTTGCCGTCCCCGCGGGCTACGAGCCGCGCGGCGATTACCTGCTGCACGGGGGAGCTGCCGCCTGCAAGGCGCTGTTCGATCTCCGCGAGCCGCCGACGGCGATCTTCGTCGCCAATGACGAGATGGCGTTCGGCGCGATTCATCAGCTTCGCGGCATGGGTCGCGACGTTCCCGGCGACGTCTCCGTCGTCGGCTTCGACGATCTCTACCTCAGCGAGGCGTTCTATCCGCCGCTCACCACGGTCCACCAGCCGCGCATCGACATCGGCCGGCAGGCCATGACCCTCCTGCTCAAGATGCTGTCGGGAGAGCCGGCGCCTGCCGAGCCGGTGGTCCTGCCCGCCACGCTGCGCATCCGTGCCACCTCCGGGCGGCCGAACTCCTGAAATCGAAGGGAAAGCAACCATGACCGCACAGTCAGGAAAACGTCTGCGCATCGGCCTCATCGGCACCGGCTTCATCGCCGAGTTTCATCTGAGGTCGATGATTGGCGTGCGTCATGTGGACGTCACCGGTGTCTACAGCCGCAAGGCGGAGAATCGGGAGCGCATCGTCAGGCTGGTGGCCGAGCTCGGCCTCGGCGACTGCACCAGCTACGAGAGCCTGGCCGCCATGCTGCAAGCCGACGACATCGACGCCGTCTGGATCCTGTCGCCCAACGACACCCGCGTCGAGACGATGCGCATCATCCATGACGAGGTAACCGCCGGACGCAGCAAGGTCTTCGCCGTCGCCTGCGAAAAGCCGCTGGCCCGCACGGTTGCCGATGCGCGCGAGATGCTGCGTCTGGCCGAGGCCGCCAGGCTCAATCACGGCTATCTGGAAAACCAGGTCTTTGCGACGCCCGTGCTGCGCGGCAAGGAGATCGTCTGGCGGCGCGCCGCCTCCACCACCGGGCGCCCCTATCTGGCGCGTGCGGCGGAAGAGCATTCCGGGCCGCACGAACCCTGGTTCTGGCAGGGCGAGAAACAGGGCGGCGGCGTGCTGCTCGACATGATGTGCCACAGCGTGGAGGTGGCCCGCCATCTTCTGACCGAGCCTGGCAGGAAGCGCGACTCGCTCACCGTAAAGGGCGTCAACGGCATGGTCGCCAATCTGAAATGGACGCGCCCTCACTATGTCGAGGAGCTGAAGACGCGCTTCGGCGCCGAAGTCGACTATCGCAACCGGCCCTCGGAGGATTTCGCGCGCGGCAATGTGATGCTGGAGGACGAGGACGGAAACGAGCTGGTCATCGAGGCGACCACCTCGTGGGCCTATGTGGGCGCGGGCCTGCGCATCCAGCTCGAATTGCTCGGCCCCGAATATGCGATGGAGTTCAACTCGCTCGGCACCGGTCTCAAGATCTTCATGTCCCGGGCGGTGACAGGCGGCCAGGGAGAGGACCTGGTCGAGAAGCAGAACGCCGAGCAGGGCCTGATGCCGGTGCTGGAGGACGAAGCCGGCGTCTACGGCTATACGGACGAGAACCGGCATATGGTCGAGTGCTTCCGCAAGGGCGAGGAGCCTCTCGAGACTTTTGCCGACGGCGTTGCCGTGATGGAGATCCTGATGGCGCTGTACCTGTCGGCCGAAACGGGCGAAACAGTGCGCTTCCCGAATCCGGACCTGGAGACCTACGTTCCGCTGGTGGCCCGCGCCAGGGGATAGGGCGGGCACGCCGCACCGGTCGCGAAACCTGCGGTCGTCATGGCGATAACTGCCCCAGCTTCTCGATTATCCGATAGCCGGCTTGCACGCGCTCGGCTATCGGAAACGACTTGTTGGCGAGCAGCACCACGCCGATCTCCTTGGAGGGCACATACGCCACATAGGCGGAGAAGCCTTCCGTCGAGCCGACCTTGTTGATCAGGACCGTTCGCCGCGGCGGAAACGGCGGCTTCAGGCGAGTGGCCGGGACGCTCCCGATCATCATGGAGGCGGAGTTGCCGGCCAGCAGCCGCTCGAGCGTTACCGGATAGGGATACTGTTCCCAGACCAGGCCCTGCGTCACATCCCCCGCCTTGAAATAGCTCGTATGGGTGTTGGTGATCGCCCGCTGCACCATCTCGTCGATCTCGAGCATCTCCATATTGGCCTGCAGAAAGCGCGCCAGATCGGCAGCGCGGGATTTCACCCCGTCGGACGGCGAAGCCAGAAGGCCCGCCCTCATGCGGGTGGGGAGATCGGAGCTGGTGTAACCCTGGGCGTAGTCGATCCATCGCCTCTTCGGCACGTCGGCATAGGTGCGGTTCATTCCAAGCGGGCGGAACAGCCGTTTTTCAGCCGCCGCGGCGTAGGAACTTTCCGCCGCCTTGGCGGCCACGATGCCGAGCAGGCCGACACCCAGGTCGGATCGCCTGCGATACATTCCAGCCGCATAGGGCGGCTCCCAGTCCCTGCAATAGTCCGCGAGCTCGGCGATCGTCGCGATCCCGACAGGAACGTGCAATGCCAGCCCCGAGGTATGGGTCGCAAGGTTCAGCAATGTGACGTTCTCGAAGCTGCCGCCCTTCAAAGCGGGTAAGTGGTCGCTGACGCTGTCGGAAAGCGACAGCTTTCCCTCCAGCTCGGCATAGGCCGCAAGCGTTGCCGTGAAGGTCCTGGCGATCGAGCCGACCTCAAACAGCGTATCGTCGCTGACCGGCTGTTTCGTTTCGCGGGACGCCACCCCGAAATTGAACACGCGGCTTTCGCCGTCTGCAATCACCGCAACCGACATTCCGGGGATGTTCCACGCCTGCATCAGGGGCTCGATGACGCTGGGCACGAACTCGGAAGCAGAGTTGTCGCCGATGGTCCCGTTGGCATGGCCAATTGACGAATAGATAAAGAAAGCGATCGCCAGTAATGCTTTTAAAATTGAATTATTTTCCCTTATAATCATATTTATTACTTCTCAAAACTCAACAAAACATCATTCATTATATGTAAGGCGTCAAAAATCAAGGCACCTCAAGTCAACTCGTCATAAAACGATCGTATAATGCAAGGCAATCGAGCGGCGCGACACCGGTGCCACAACACCCCCTTGGCGTTGAGCCTATCGCGCCGGTTCGAGGCCCGTTATGTGTCCCCCTGAAGCGCAAACGGGGGACATATGAGCCAGACATCCGACATCATCGTCATCGGTGGCGGGATAGCCGGCGTCAGCGCGGCAGCGCGCATGGCCGCGGATGCCGACGTCACCGTTCTGGAAGCGGAAGAGGCCATCGGCTACCACGCCACGGGCCGTTCCGCGGCCATCTACATCCGCAACTACGGCAACGAGACCCTGCGCGCCCTGAACGTCGCTTCGGAACCCGTCTTCCTGGAGCCGGAAGGCATCGCGGAGACGAGTCTGTTGTCGCCGCGGGGTCTTTTGTATGTGGCGATGCCCGAACACGTTGCCGCCCTCGACAAGCTGCTGGAGGGCGCCAGCGGCATGGAGCGGATCGATGCCCGGGAGGCGCTGCAGATGGTGCCGATCCTCAGAGGCGAGACAATCGCCGCGGCCGCTGTCGAACCGGGCGCACAGGACATCGACGTGGATCGGCTGCTGCAGGGATTTGCCAGGATGCTTCGGCAAAACGGCGGCCGCATCGTCACGCGGGCGCGCGCCAACAGGATCGTTCGCGAGCACGGCGCCTGGCAGGTCGAGACCCCGCAGGGCACCTTCAGCGCGCCGCTGATCGTCAATGCCGCCGGCGCCTGGGCGGACGCGGTCGGCCGGATGGCTGGCGTGCAGCCGCTCGGCCTGACGCCGATGCGGCGCTCGGCGGTGATCCTGCCGGCGCCGGAGGGGCACGACGTTTCCTCGTGGCCGCTCTTCGCCTGCGCCGGCGAAGGCTGGTATGCAAAACCGGAAGCCGGCAAACTTATGATATCGCCAGCCGACGAAGATCCCTCCGAGCCCTTCGACGCCTGGCCGGACGACATGGTGCTTGCCGAAGGCCTTCACCGGTTCGAGCAGGCGGTCACGATCCCCGTCACGCGGGTCGAGCGCAGCTGGGCGGGCCTGCGCAGCTTTTTCGCCGACCGCACCCCTGCCGTGGGCTTCGCACCCGACGAGGCGGGCTTTTTCTGGCTTGCCGGGCAAGGCGGCTATGGCGTTCAGACCTCCCCCGCGCTATCGGCGTTGGCGGCGGATCTTTGCATCGGTCGTCCCTCCCCTCTGGCGGAGACGGTCGTCAAGGCGCTCGCGCCGGAACGGCTGGCGCATCAGCCCTAGAACCGGGATCGGTTCTGGTGGTCTGACCCAAACGCACGGCGCAGTAATGACCAACTGAAAGGAAAACAGATGTCCGATATCACCCGCCTCGACACCGGCCCGCGCATGAGCCAGGCCGTCGTCCACAACGGCACAATCTGGCTGGCCGGCCAGGTTGCCGAGCCGGGCAAGAGCGTCACCGAGCAGACCCGGGGCGTCCTGGCGCAGATCGATGCGCTGCTGGCGAAATGCGGCTCCGACAAGTCGCGCATCCTGCAGGCGACCATCTGGCTCGCATCGATGGACGACTTCGCCGAGATGAACGCCGTGTGGGACGGCTGGGTCGCGCCCGGCAACGCCCCGGCGCGCGCCACCGGTGAATCACGCCTTGCCACGCCCGACTACAAGGTCGAGATCATCATCGTCGCGGCAGTCGACTAAACAAGCCTTCCAATCGGTTCGACCGGTTCGAGGCTCGCCCGCGAGGCGAGCCTCACCAAGATCAGGGCGATCAGCCCCGCCAGCGCGAAGCCGAGCGCCAGCGGCGTCGTGGTTCCATCGTAGAACGTGCCGAACGCGACGGAAAAGACAACGGCGACCAGGCTCGATCCCGATGCGATCAGCGAGGCGCCGAGCCCCGCCAGTTGGCCGAGAGACAGCATCGCCATCGCGTTCAGATTGCCGAACAGGATGCCGATGCAGAAGAAGATCGCGAAGCCGAGCCCCATCAGCGCGGCCAAGGGCGGATGGCCTCCATCGACCAGCGAGACGCCGGTCAACAAGGCTCCGAGCAGGGCCAGTCCCGCAAGCGCCATTCCCGACATGCGCTGCATGCCGTAGCGGCGGACGAAGCCGGCATTCACCAGCGACGCCAGCCCGATGCCTGCGGCGAGCGCCGCAAAATAGGCGGGAAACGACCCGCTGATTCCATAGACGTCGAAGAAGACATCGGCGGCGGTGCTCAGATACTGGAGCTGCGCGCCGAACACGAGGCCGGTCGCGACGATCAGCAACGCCACGCGCCGGTTGCGCAGCACGCGCCCGGCATTGCGCAACAGCGTCGGAAGATGAAGCCGGATGCGGCTCTGCGGGGCAAGCGTCTCCGGTTGCCGCAGAGCGAGCCACGCGCACAGGACGACAGCCATCGCCAGATACACCAGGAAGATGGCGCGCCATCCCGAAACGGCCAGGATCAGCTGCCCGAGGGCCGGTGCCAGCATCGGCACGAGAATGAAGAGCACGAAGACGAACGACATGATGCGCGCCATCGCGTCGCCTTCGAACTGATCGCGAATCAGGGCACGCGTGGCGATCTTCGGCCCGGAGACCCCGATGCCCTGCAGGATGCGGCCGAACACCACCATCTCGACGGAGCCTGCCGACATCGCCACCAGCGTGCCCGCCATATAGACCGCCAGTCCGAGGACAAGCGCCTTCTTGCGGCCGATCGCATCGGAAAGCGGCCCGATGAGGAGTTCGCCGAACACCATGCCGAAGATGAAGAGAGACACGATGTGCTGTGTGGAGAGCGGCGGGCGGACCTGAAGGTCGCTCTCGATGAAGCGCAGGGCCGGCAGGACGGCATCGATGCTGAGAGCGGTCAGCGAGGTGAGCAACGCATAAAGGCAGATCTGCTCGAGAGACGTCTTTCCTGGCTTCATGCGCACCGGCCCGACCTTCAGATGGGCAATGGCCGGCGCTCGGCAATCGCCTCCATCGCGAAATAGGAGGTGACCGATTCCAGCTCCACTTTCTGAATCAGCCGCTGGTAGACGGAATCGTAGCTCGCCATGTCGGTGGTGACGATCCTCAGCATGTAGTCGTATTCGCCGCCGATGCGGAAGAAGTCAACGATTTCGGGAATGCCCGCCACATGCTGGCGGAAGGTCCGCAGCCACTCGGCGGAGTGATGCCGCGTCTTGACCATCACGAAGACGACGAGGCCAAGGCCGAGCTTGTCGCGATCGAGCACCAGTGTGCGGCCGCGGATGATGCCGCGTTCTTCCAAAAGGCGCAGGCGCCGCCAGCAGGCATTCTGCGACAGCCCCACCTTTTCCGCCAGGTCACGCTGCGACAGGCCCGCATCGCGCTGCAGCTCGCGCAGGATTTGCCTATCAAATCGATCGATCTTTAGGTCCATATTCGATCATATGAACCAATAATAGCTCATTTCGCAATGTTTTTTGTGAAAATGATCGCCTGTTGTTGTGCGATCGTTTCGTTCATCGACAGCCTTTCGGAACGAGCGTCATGACGGGAACAGTCCTCGGAGATTTCATCGACAGCCTGAGGCGGGACGACCTGCCCGCCCATCTGCGCGCCGGGCTCATCGGCGAGAACGCCGTCATCGAGGGTCCGTGCGGGGCCAGGCCGCTGATTTATGCCGATTATGTCGCCTCCGGCCGGGCGCTGGCGCAGGTGGAGGATTTCATTCGCGACCGGGTGCTGCCCTACTACGCGAACAGCCACACCGAAGCTTCGTTTTGCGGTGCCTTTTCGACGCGCTTGCGTGAGGCCGCCCGCCGTGAAATCGCCCGCATCGTCGGTGCCGATGCGGCCAGCAGCGTCATCTTCGCCGGCTCCGGCGCAACCGCCGGGGTCAACAAGCTCGTCCGCCTCCTGCAGGTCGCCGAAACGGTCGCGGCCGGCGGGCGGGTCGTCGTCTTCACCGGCCCTTACGAGCACCATTCCAACATCCTCCCCTGGCGGGAGAGCGGCGCGCAGATCGTCAGCATACCCGAAACCGAGTGCGGCGGACCGGATCTTGCCGCCCTTGGCGACGCGTTGCAGGCAAATGCCGATGCGACGCTCAAGGTCGGGACCTTCTCGGCCGCCTCCAACGTGACGGGCATCCTGACCGACACCGACGCCGTGACGCGCCTCCTGAAGGCGCACGGCGCGCTGGCGCTTTGGGATTATGCCGGCGGGGCGCCCTATCTGACGGTCGACATGAAGGCCGGCACGGATTGCGCCAAGGATGCGGTCGTCTTTTCCCCGCACAAGTTTCCCGGCGGTCCGGGCGCTTCCGGTGTGCTGGTGCTGCGCAACGCGATCGCCCGCACCGACAGGCCGACCATGCCCGGCGGCGGATCGGTCACCTTCGTCTCGCCATGGGCGCATGATTATTCGAAGTCGCTGGCAGCGCGTGAAGAGGCCGGAACGCCCAATGTGATCGGCGACATCCGGGCGGCCCTCGTTCTTCTGATCAAGGAAGCGCTGGGACAGGCCTTCATCGACGAGCGGCACCGGGAGCTTCGCGAAAGGGCGCTTTCCGTGTGGACGCGAAATCCACACCTGGAGCTGCTCGGCGCGCCGAACGCCCCGCGCCTGCCGATCTTTTCCTTCCGCATTCGCGGCGCGGACGGCAAGCCGGTGCATCATCAGCTCTTCACGCGGATGCTGAGCGACCTTTACGGCATCCAGGCACGTGGGGGCTGCGCCTGCGCCGGCCCTTACGCCCACCATCTGCTCGGCATCGACGAGCAGCAATCGCGGACCCTGCTCGAAAGCATCCGCGCCGGCAACGAAATGGAGAAACCCGGCTGGGTCCGGTTGAACTTCAGCTATCTGATGACCGACGAAAAGGCCGATCTCGTCGTCGAGGCGGTCGATGCGCTGGCGCGTGAAGCGCAGCGGCACACGCAAGCCTATGATTTCGACCCGACGACGGCGCGCTTCCGCCACAACAACCTTGCCGTGATGGCTGGCTGAAGCGGCCGGTCCCGTCAGAGCGCGGCGTGCAGAGCTTCGGCGAGCCGCTCTGTTCCGGCTTCGGTCGTCATGACGCCCGGGGAGAGCCGCAGGATTTGGCTGCGGTGATCCGCGCAGATGCCGCGCCCGGCGAGCCGCGCCACGCAGGCGACAGGATCGATGCGGTCGGGCAGACGGACCATCACGCTGCCGCCGCGCTCGGCCTCGGCCTCGGGGCTGACAAGCTTCAGCCTCAAACCCTTCACCGTGTCGATGATGCCGGCAGCGAGCTTCCTATTGTGGGCCAGGAGTTGCGCCATGTCCTGCCGGGCGTGCCATCTGAGCGCCGGCACGGAACCCGCACAAGCGAGGATCGAAGGGGTCCCATTGTCGAAGCGGCGGGCATCGTTGGCATAGGCGAACGCCTCCAGATCCCAGGAGAAGATATCCTCCTGACTGAACCAGCCGCGCAGTTCCGGCCGACAGGCCCTGATCAGCGGTTCCGCCACATGCAGGATACCGGCGCCGGGCGTGGCGCAAAGCCATTTGAGGCTCGTCGAGATGGAGAAATCGACCATCGGATTCAGCACGTCATAAGGCAGCAGGCCGGCTGCCTGGGTGATGTCGACACCAATGAGGCTGCCGATTTTCCTGCCATGCGCGACCAGGGCTGGAAGATCGCAGCGATGCGATGAGGTCGAGGTGACGTGGGTCAGCAGGGCGAGACCGACGTCGCTTCCCCAGCGGGCGATCACGTCCTCGTCGCGCACCCAGCTCTCGCCGGGGCGCAGCGGCACCGTGTCGAGCGTGAAGCCGTAGCGGGCCGAAAGGCCCGTCAGCAGGAAATGCATGCTCGGAAAGCAATCGCCGGCAATGAGCAGGCGGCGGCCTTTCAGGTGTTCCTCGGGCAGGGCCCCGACGAGGCTGTGCAGCGCCGTGGTCACGTTTTCGCTGGTGGTCAGCGTGCCGGCCGGCGCGCCGATCAGATCCCGCCACAGATCGATGAATTCCTGGCGCAGAGCCAGCGCGCGCGCCCATTGGGCATTGTCGGGCCTGCCCCATCCGGCAGAGAACGCCGAGAGCGCCGCGGCCATCTCCTCCGCCTTGCCCGGATACATGCCGATGGAGTGATAGAGGAGATAGGCGGATGCGTCGGCGTTCGTGCCCAGCGACATGGATGGTCCTCGTCATTGCTCAAAAAGACGCCCGCCCGGGGAAAGGCGGACGCCAGTCGTTCGCGGCCACACGGCCTCGGCAAAGCCGGCTTACTCCGGCTTGGGGATCGGCATCTTCTCGACCGTGCTCGTTCCCGCATCGGGCTCGACACCGAACCACTTCTTGTGGATCGCCGCCATCGTGCCGTCCTCTTTCATGGCAGAGATCGCCTCGTTCGCCCGTTCGAGCAGCGGATGGTCCTTCCGCGTCATCATGGCGAAGCGCTCGCCGGTGGGGATGCGCACTAGGAGCTTCAACCCCGGAACCTGCGTCATGGCGTACTGGAAGCCGGCGATCTCTCCTGCACCACCCTCGATGCGACCGGCACGAACATCCATCAGGAGATCCTGCTGCGCCGAATAGGAGCGGATATCGGCAATGCCGTATTTTTCCGCATTCGCCTTCGCCCACGCCTCGCCGGTGGTCGCCGCGACGACGCCGACGGCCTTGCCCTTCAGCTCCTCGAGCGTGCCGACTTCGGAATCCTCGCGCCCGACGATCGTGCCGTCGCTGTCGTAATAGGGCTGGGTGAAGGACTGGTTCTGCAGCCTTTCGTTGGTGATGGAGATGGAGGAGACGGCGAAGTCGATGCGGCCCGAGCTGGTGGCGGCAAACAGCGCCTGGAATCCCAGATCCTGGAACTCGACCTCCATACCCAGGCGCTCCGCCACCGCGCGCGCCACATCGATCTCGAAGCCCTCGAAGGCCCCGCTTTCGGTCTTGTACTCCCATGGCGGGTTGGCCGGATAAGCGCCGACGGTGATGGTTTCGGCCAGGGCCGCCGACGCGGCGACGGCAAGCCCGGCAATGACGGCGGAAAGGACGCCCATGCGCAGTTTCATCATCGAATATCCTCCTGTCACGGTCCGGTCGCCGGTTCCCTGCGGCTGTCCCGAACGGATTTGATCACATGATCACAATCGTCCGCGCGGATCAACAGGGTACTTGAAGCTTAAAGCGCCAGAGGGCGGGTCGAAGCGCCCTTGTGCGTTCTGGTGGACGCGCGGCAGCAGAGTGGGGCTTTTCATCTTTTGTTCGAAGCATCGGCGCCCTTTCACCCCCCCTCTGGCCTGCCGGCCATCTCCCCCTCAAGGGGGGAGATCAGCCTTCATCGAAGCCTTGCATATCCTGCAGCGTTGCAGGTTGGCGAAGCCGGCAATGCCAGCCAATCTCCCCCCTTGAGGGGGAGATGGCCGGCAGGCCAGAGGGGGGGGGTGAAAGGGCGCCGATGCCACCGAACCAAAGCCACACAGTCGGCCCGCCGCTTCCGTTAAACAGAAAACGATCCAATTCGCGGCCAGTTGGGTCCGTGTGAAACGCTCTATTCCTGCGGCGGCAGGCGGTTGACCCGCTTGGGCTGCTTGGCCGCCTCGGTCGGCTGCTCGGTGAAGCCCTCGATGTCGGAGACCTCCTCGACGTCGCGCTCGATCTCCAGGGGACTTGCGACATAGGCCGTCGTCAGCTCGGCGACGGAACGCAGAGCATGAACGTGGATGCGCTCGTAGCCGTGCGACGCATCGATGCCGAAGGCGATCAGCGCGGTGCGCACGTCGTGCCCCGCCTCGATGGCGGAGGCGGAGTCGGAACGATAGTAGCGGAAGACGTCCTTCTGGTAGCGGATATCCTCCTCGCGGCACAGCTCGACCAGCTTCTTGGTCAAGTGATAATCGAACGGACCCGACTGGTCGGCCATGGCGATGGTGACGCCGAATTCGGAGGAATTCTGACCGGGAGCGGTGGTGCCGTTGTCGATGGTCACCATGGAGGCGATCTCCGGCGTGACGATCGAAGCGGCGCCGACGCCGACCTCCTCGGCGATGGTGAACAGCCAATGGGTGTCGACCGGCAGCGTCACGTCATGGCGCATCAGCGCTTCCAGGGCAGCGAGCGCGATCGCCACGCCCGCCTTGTCGTCCAGATGACGTGAAACGATGAAACCGTTGTCGAGGAATTCCGGCTGCGTGTCGATCGCCACGAAATCCCCCACGTCGATGCCGAGCCCGTGTGCATCGGCACGGCTCCAGCACATCGCATCGACGCGCAGTTCGACGTATTCCCAGCCGACAGGCAGGGTGTCGACACCTTCGTTGAAAGTGTGGCCCGACGCCTTCAAAGGCAGGATGGTGCCACGATAGCTGCCCTTCTCGGTGTAGAGCGTCACGCGGGCGCCTTCGGCAAAGCGCGCCGACCAGTGGCCGATGGGCACCAGCTCCAGACGGCCATTGTCCTTGATCAGCTTCACCTGTGCGCCGAGCGTATCGAGATGGGTGATGATGGCGCGCGCGCCCGACCGGCGCCCGCCACGGACCACGGCGCGAATCGCCCCGCGCCGGGTCAGCTCGGGTTCGAGGCCAAGCCGCTCCAGTTCTCCCGTGACATGGCGCACGATCGTATCGGTGTAACCGGTCGGGCTGTCGATGGAGAGGAGCGCCTTGAGCTGTGCATCGAGATAGTCGACATCGATCTTCAAGCGCGTCACGGTTGCCCTCCCCTTGGTCCCGGCCGGTTGCAGGAGCAGGGCGGGCATGCCCCTTCGGCTGCCGGATCGTCAGGATCGCGGCGCAAGCGCCCGCTCTGCGGATTTGACGCCGGAACGCGGAAAGAGAAGATCGACAAAGCGTTCGGCGGTCGGTTGCGGTTCATGATTCGCCAGTCCGGGCCGCTCATTCGCTTCAATGAACACGTAATCGGGTCGGGCCGGCGATTTCACCATAAGGTCGATGCCGACGACCGGAATGTCAATGGCGCGCGCTGCCGTGCAGGCCGCCGCCACGAGGTCGGGATGCACCTGCTCGGTCACGTCGTGGATCGAGCCGCCGGTGTGCAGATTGGCGGCCTTGCGAACGACCACCTCCTCGCCCTCGGGCAGCACGGTCGACAGCGTGTGGCCAGCACCGGCCAGACAGCGGCGCGTCTCGTCGTCGACCGGGATGCGGCTCTCGCCACCGGTCGCGGCGGCACGCCGGCGCGACTGCTGGGCGATCAGTTCCTCGATCGTCTTGCGCCCGTCGCCGACCACCCGCGGAGCACGGCGCACCGCCGCCGCCACGAGGCGATAATCGATGACGACCAGGCGCAGATCCTCGCCGTCGAAGCAGGCCTCCACGAGAACGCGGTCGGACACCTCGCGCGCCGTGCGAATGGCGGCCTCGACCTCCTCCAGCGTCTCGAGCCCAACGGCAACGCCGCGCCCCTGCTCGCCGCGCGCCGGCTTGACGACCACCCGTCCGTGCCGTTTCAGGAAGGTTTTGAGTGCTTCGCGGTCATCCACCGCCTCGATCTGCTCCGGCACGTTCAGCCCGGCCCGTTCCACCGTGCGCCGCGTCACCGCCTTGTCGTCGCAGATCGACATGGCGACGGCAGAGGTCAGCTCGGAAAGGCTCTCGCGGCAGTGGATCGATCGACCGCCGAACGACAGCCGGAAAAACCCTCCCTCCGCGTCCGTCACATCCACCGTCACACCGCGCCGGTGAGCCTCGTCGATGATCAGGCGCGCGTAAGGATTGAGCTTCTCGAAATCCTCGGGCGGATGCGTGAACAGCTTTTCGTTGATCGGGTTCTTTCTCTTGACGGCGAACACCGGCACCCGGTGGAAGCCGAGCTTCTCATAGAGCGCGATGGCCTGGTCGTTGTCGTGCATCACCGACAGGTCCATGAAGCTGGCGCCACGCGCCGAGAAGTGCTCGGCAAGCCGCCGCACCAGCATTTCGCCGACCCCGGCATGGCGGCTTTGCGGGTCGACCGCCAGGCACCACAGGGACGCTCCGTTCTCCGGATCATGGAAGACGCGCCGATGATCGACGCCGGTGACGGTGCCCAGAATCTCGCCCGTTTGCTCGTCCTCCGCGACGAGATAGGTGACGGCGCGGCTGTCGCGCCTCGCCCAGAAGAAATCCGGCCGCACCGTTACCATGCCACGGCTCTGGTAGATCGCGTTGACGGCTTCGGCGTCGGCCTGCGAGGTGACGCGGCGGATGAAGAAGCCCCGCGGCTGCCTGCGGCTCGGGCGGTAGGTGGACAGGTCCAGCCGATATGTGTGCGACGGATCGAGGAACAGCTCCTGCGGCGCCAGCGCCAGCAGCACATGCGGGTCGCGAATGTAGAAGGCGATGTCGCGGCGGGCCGGACCTTCCTCGCGCAGGGCATCGGCCAGCGCCTCGTTGGTCGCGAAGGTCTGCGCGAACAGCAGCCTGCCCCAACCGAGATCGAGGGACACGGATGTGTCGGGCTCCGGCGCGCCGGCTTCGGGACGCCCGCTGGTCGGCTTCATCGTCTCGCTGCGCAGGCGCTTCAGCCGGTATCCTAGCGCCTTGTCGCTGCGCCCGCGCGAGGCGCGCGAGATCACCTCCTCTTTCCTTGCCATCGCTCAGACCTCGTGGGTTTGCAGCCACAGTTCCAGAAGGCCGACCTGCCAAAGCTCCGAGCCGCGCAGCGGCGTGATGTGGTCGGCCGGGGCGGCATAGAGCCGCTCGAGATACTCCTGGCGAAACAGCCCCCGTTCGCGGGCGGCCCTCGACGACAGCGCATCGCGAACGAGGTCGAGATATTGACCGCCGACATATTTGAGCTGCGGCACGGGGAAATAACCCTTCTTGCGATCGATCACCTCGTGCGGCACGACCTGCCGCGCCACCTCCTTGAGCACACCCTTGCCGCCCTGCTTGAGCTTCTCCTCCGGCGGGATGCGGGCGGCGAGCTCGACGAGCTCGTGATCGAGGAACGGCACGCGTGCCTCCAGGCCCCATGCCATGGTCATGTTGTCGACCCGCTTGACCGGATCGTCCACCAGCATGACCGTGGAATCGAGGCGAAGCGCGGCATCCACCGGCGTATCGGCGCCGGCGCGCGTCAGATGCCGGGCCACGAGCTCCCGGCTCGCATCGGTTTCGGCGATCCAGTCCGGCGACAGGTGGCTCTTCAGGACCTCGTGCGAGCGGTCGAAGAACACCCCGGCATAATCGCTCACCACGTCGTTCGAGCTCATCAGCGGCGGATACCAGTGGTAGCCGCCGAAGATCTCGTCCGCCCCCTGCCCCGACTGCACCACCTTGATGTGTTTCGAAACCTCCTTCGAAAGCAGGTAGAACCCGACATTGTCGTAGGAGACCATCGGCTCCGACATGGCGGCAAAGGTGCCCGGAAGCGCATCCATCAATTCGTCGGACGGCACGAAGATCTTGTGGTGATCGGTGCCGAACTCGCGGGCGATCAGGTCCGAATAGACGAATTCGTCCCCCTTCTCGCCATTGGCCTCCTCGAAGCCGACCGAGAAGGTCATCAGTCCCTTCTGCCCGGCCTCGGCCAGAAGCCCGACGATGAGGCTGGAATCGACGCCTCCCGACAGCAGCACGCCGACCGGCACGTCGGCGACCATGCGGCGCTTCACGGCAAGCCGAAGCGCCTCCAGCGTCCGGTCGCGCCACTCGTCGGGCGACAGCGCGGCGGTCGCGAGGTCACGCGCGAAGGGCGGATCCCAATAGAGGTGGTCGCGCTGGCGGCCGTCGGGCTCGATGACGCGGATCGTCGCCGGCGGCAGCTTGCGCACACCGTTGAGGATGGTGCGCGGCGGCGGCACTACGGCGTGAAACGTCATGTAGTGGTGCAGCGCATGGCAATCGATCGACTTGTCGACATCGCCTGCCGCCAGCAAGGCGGGCAACGACGAGGCGAAACGAATCCGTTCCGGTGTTTCGGCCAGATAGAGCGGTTTGATGCCGAAACGGTCGCGCGCCATGGCCACGCGGCCCGTGTCGCGCTCGCGCAGGACGAAGGCGAACATGCCGTGAAAGCGCGTCACGCATTCCTCACCCCAGGCGTGCCAGGCCTTCAGGATCACTTCCGTGTCTCCGGTGGAGAAGAAGCGATAACCCTTGGCTTCGAGCTCGGCGCGCAATTCGGGATAATTGTAGATGCAGCCGTTGAAGGCGATCGTCAGCCCCAGCTCGGCATCCTCCATCGGCTGCCGGGCCCGTTCCGAAAGATCGATGATCTTCAGCCGCCGGTGGCCGAATGCGGCATTGCCGTGGATGACGGCCCCGGACCCGTCAGGCCCGCGCGGGGCCAGCGTGTCCATCATCTTCGACAGCGCAGCCGACGACGCGGCGGCACCATCCAGTCGCAGTTCTCCGCAGATTCCGCACATGAATAGCGTTCTGTTCCTTTGATTGTCGTTGTCTCGGAGCGACTTTTAGTTATAGTTATGATTATTAGATGTCAAATGAATGGCGTCCTTATGACACCTGTCGAAACAACGGACATTGCCCGAACTTGGTTCCGCAACGACGAGCTGCGGGCCATGGAGAAGGCGATTCGCCGCATCGTCCGGGCCAACGATGTGCAGTCGAAAGCGCTCGCCAAGGCGATCGGCCTGACGGCGCCTCAGCTCGTCGTTCTCAATGCCGTCGCAGCGTTAGGCGAGGTGACGACGACCGTGCTGTCGGCGCATGTCGACCTCAGCGCGGCGACCGTCGTCACCGTCCTCGACAATCTGGAAGCGCGCGGCATGGTGCAGCGCTACCGCTCCAACCACGACCGGCGTGTGGTGCACACCAGGCTCACGCCTGCCGGCGAGACCGTGGTCAAGCGGGCGCCCGAGCCCCTGGGGGACGGTTTCGCAGGCCGCTTTTCCGCCCTTCATCCCGCGCAACGACATCATCTCATCGAAACCCTCAACGCCGTCGCCAACCTCATGGCGCCGATCGCCCCACCAGGTTGATAGCTTGTGGGCCGACTTGTCGAAACAGATAGGTAGCATCTGTTTCTGTCAGACCACCGGGAGGGCTGCAGGCGGGCGAATTCGGTCTTTTTGATCGAGCGCAAGGCGAGGTCGGCAAGGCGTGGCATTTTGCCCGAAACGCGCAATGGACGCGTGTCCGCTCCAACATTATGATCGCGCCGCACAGCAGGAAGGTCCAATGAACTACCAGCGTTTCTTCTCCGAGGCGATCGAGCAGCTTCACGCCGAGCGCCGTTACCGCGTGTTCGCCGATCTCGAGCGGATCGTGGGTGCGTTTCCACGCGCCTTATGGCGGGCGGACGGCGAAACGCGCGAGATCACCGTCTGGTGTTCGAACGACTATCTGGGCATGGGCCAGCATCCCGACGTGATCGCCGCGATGCAGGAAACGGCGGGACGCATGGGCGCCGGCGCCGGCGGCACGCGCAACATCTCCGGCACCAACCATCCACTGGTGGAGCTGGAAGTCGAACTGGCCGATCTGCACGGAAAGGAGGCGGGGCTGGTGTTCACCTCCGGCTTCATCTCCAACGAGGCCGCGATCTCGACCATCGCGCGGTTGCTGCCGAACTGTCTGGTGCTTTCCGACGAGCTCAATCACGCCTCGATGATCGAGGGCGTGCGGCGCTCCGGCGCGGAGAAGAAGATCTTTCGCCACAATGACATGGCTCATCTGGAGAGCCTGCTTCAGGCCGCCGAGCCGGGGCGTGCCAAGCTGATCGTCTTCGAATCCGTCTATTCGATGGATGGCGACATCGCGCCGATCGAGGCGATCGCCGACCTTGCCGACAAGTACAATGCGATGACCTATATCGACGAGGTCCATGCGGTCGGCATGTACGGCGCCCGGGGCGGCGGCATCACTGAACGTGACGGGCTGGCGCACCGCATCGACATCATCGAGGGCACGCTGGCCAAGGGCTTCGGCGTCATCGGCGGCTACATCACCGGGTCCTCGGCCGTCGTCGATGCCGTTCGCTCCTATGCGTCCGGCTTCATCTTCACCACGGCGCTGCCGCCGGCGATCGCCGCTGCCGCAACCGCCTCGATCCGCCACCTCAAGGGCTCGTCGGTCGAGCGCGAGGCACAGCAGCGTCAGGCCCAACGCACCAAGGACGTGCTGTCGGCCGCGGGCCTGCCGGTCATGCCCTCGCAAACCCATATCGTGCCGCTTCTCGTCGGCGATCCGGAGCTGTGCAAGCAGGCGACGGACCGGCTGCTCCAGCAGCATGGCATCTACATTCAGCCCATCAACTATCCGACAGTGCCACGCGGCACGGAGCGCCTGCGCATCACGCCGACGCCGTTCCACGACGATGCGCTGATCGCATCGCTGCGCGATGCGTTGCTCGAAACCTGGAACGCGCTCGGCATACCCTTCACCGAGGCGGGCCAGCCGGTTCCCGCCAAGTCGGACCGCGTGGTCTCGCTGCTGGTTCCCAAGTCGGGCGGCTGAACGCACGGCGGCCCGACCGGAAGACCCTACTTCTTCTTTGCCAGGAGATCGCGGATTTCGGTGAGGAGCTGTACGTCCGCCGGAGGCGCTGCGGGGGTTGCCGGCGGCTCTTTTTCCAGTTGCCGGCGGATCGTGTTCACGCCCTTCACCATCAGGAAGATGATCCACGCCAGGATCAGGAAATTCACCAGGACGGTGAAGAAGTTGCCATAGGCGAAAACGGCGCCCTGCTCGCGCGCCGCCTCCAGCGTGTTGGCCGTCACGGCCGAAGACAGCGGCAGGAAATAGTTGGAGAAGTCGAAGCCGCCGAAAATCGCCCCGACGACCGGCATGATGACGTCGTCCGTCAGCGATTTGACGATCAGGCCGAACGCTCCGCCGATGATCACGCCGACGGCGAGATCCATCACGTTGCCCTTGGCGATGAACTCCTGGAATTCCTTCAACATAAGGGTGTCTCCCCGATTTTTCTGCAACGCCGGGCGACTCACGCGGGCCACCGGCGCCACACCATAGCAAAACCGGAGATTGAAATAAGTGCAAAACCCCGCCCTGCCCGGCGCCGTATGCGCCGAAAGAAGCATTGGACAGGCCCGGCCGGCTGTGATTGCCTGACGGCAGCCTTTCAGGGAGGAGGGTCGGACCGCCGTGCAGGGCTGGGTCATCGCCATCATCGCCGTCGCCTATGTGACGCTGCTGTTCTTCATCGCAAGCGTCGGCGACAACCGCGCGGCGCGTGGAAGCGGCATCGGCTCGCGCCCCTATATCTATGCCCTGAGCCTGGCCATCTACTGCACGTCATGGACCTTTTTCGGCTCGGTCGGGCTGGCAACGGAGCGCGGCTTCGAGTTCCTGGCCATCTATATCGGCCCGGCCCTCGTGTTCCTGTTCGGCTTCCCGCTGCTCAAGCGCATCATCCGGCTCGCCAAGTCGGAGAAGATCACCTCCATCGCAGACTTCCTGGCCGCCCGCTACGGCAAGAGCTTCGCCGTGGCCTCCATGGCGACCCTGATCGCCACCTTCGGCACCGTGCCCTATATCGCGCTGCAGCTCAAAGCGATCTCCGATTCGGTAAGCCTGATGGTGGCGCATTATGACGGCGCGCCGCCGGCCATCGATTTCTTCGTTGGCGACATCGCGCTGATCGTCGCCTTCCTGCTGGCCATCTTCGCCGTGCTGTTCGGCACCCGCCACGCCGACGCGACGGAGCATCAGGAAGGCCTGGTCCTGGCCGTCGCCGTCGAGACCGTCGTCAAGCTCGCCAGTTTCCTGGCGGTCGGCATCGCCGTCACCTTCTTCTTCTTCGACGGGCCGGTCGATCTGGCCGTCGCCGTCGGGCGCCTGCCGGAGGTGCAGAGCGCCTACAGCCATCCGACGTCGCTCGCCACCTGGATCGTCATGACGACGCTCAGCGCCTTCGCCATCATCATGCTGCCGCGCCAGTTCTACGTGACCATCGTCGAGAACAAGAGCACGGCGGAACTGGAGACGGCCAGTTGGCTGTTTCCGCTCTACCTGGTGCTCATCAACCTGTTCGTGCTGCCGGTCGCCTTCGCCGGCATGTTCCTGGTCGGCGGCGCCACCAGTTCCGATCTCTACGTTCTCTCGCTGCCGCTGCTCGCGGGGCACGACCTTCTGGCGCTCATCGCCTTCATCGGCGGCCTGTCGGCGGCCACGGCCATGGTGATCGTCGCCAGCGTCGCGCTGTCCATCATGATCTCGAACGACCTCGTCATCCCGCTGTTCGTCAGGCGCCTGCTGCGTACCGACGCGCGCGACAAGGAAGACTGGACGACCGTCATCCTCAACGTTCGCCGGGCAGCGATTTTCCTCATCCTGTTCGCCGCCTTTCTCTACTACCGGGAGACGACCAACAACACGCGGCTGGCGGCGATCGGGCTCATTTCCTTTGCCGCCATCGCGCAATTCGCGCCGGCCTTCTTCGGCGGCCTGATCTGGCGCGGCGCCAATGCCCGCGGCGCGCTGCTCGGCATGGGAGCGGGGTTCACCCTGTGGGCCTATACGCTGCTCTTCCCCTCGCTGGCGCCCGCCGACACGGAAATCATCAGCAAGGGCCTCCTCGGCATTCCGGCCCTGCGCCCGCAGGCGTTGTTCGGCACCGTCGCCGAACCGCTCAATCATGGCGTCCTGTGGAGCCTTGCCGTCAACACGATGTTCTTCATCCTCGGCTCCCTGTCGCGCATGGCGCAGCCGCTGGAGCGCATCCAGGCGGCGGTGTTCGTGCCCCGCGAGGCGGGGCCGATCCCGACGCTGCGCCGCTTCCGCACGGCCGTCACCGTCAACAACCTCAAGGATACGATTTCCCGCTATCTGGGCGCCGAGCGGACCGAGCGCTCCTTCTCCACTTTCGAGACGATGCACGGCATCCGCCTCAACGGCAACGAGCAGGCCGGCATGGCCCTGGTGCGCTTTTCCGAGCAGCTTCTGGCCAGCGCCGTCGGCTCCTCGTCGGCCCGGCTCATCCTCTCGCTCCTGTTCCAGCGCAGCGACCGCTCGCCGCGCGATGCGCTGCGCCTGCTCGACGACGCCTCCATCGCGCTCCAGCACAACCGCGACCTCCTGCAGACCGCGCTCGACCAGATGGAAGAGGGCGTCACGGTGTTCGACCGCGATTTCCAGCTCATCTGCTGGAACCGGCAGTTCCGCACCCTCTTCAACCTGCCCGACGAGATGGGTCAGGTCGGCGTGCCGCTCGATCGCTTCGTCAATCTGCTCGCCGCCCGCGGAGAGCTGTCCGCCGACGCCCAGACCATGACGCTCAACCGCTTCACCGATTTCGGCACGCCCTGGGAAATCCGCTTGCAGAAGAGCGGCCGCATCATCGAGTTGCGCACCAATTCCATGCCCGACGGCGGCATCGTGGCCACCTACACCGACATCACGCCGCGCGTGGAAGCCGACATGGCGCTGAAGCGCGTCAACGAGACGCTGGAACAGCGGGTGGCGGACCGTACGGCCGAGCTGCTGCGCGTCAACGAGGAGCTGGCCCAGGCGCAGATGATCGCCGAGGAGGCCAATCTCGGCAAGACGCGCTTCCTCGCCGCCGCCGGCCACGATATCCTGCAGCCGCTCAACGCGGCGCGGCTCTATTGTTCGTCGCTGCTCGAAAAGGCCGGCGGCGGCGCGCTGCGCGAGCATGTCGGCAACATCGAATCCTCACTCGATTCCGTCGAGACGATCCTCGGCGCGGTGCTCGACATATCGCGGCTCGACACCGGCGCGCTGAAACCGTCGGCGAGCGCCTTTCGCCTCGACCCCCTCTTGAAGCAGCTCGACACGGATTTCCAGCCTCTGGCGGCCGAAAAGGGACTGGAACTCACCATCGTCCCCTCCACCCTCGCCGTCAGGACGGACCGCAACCTGTTCCGCCGCCTGATCCAGAACCTCGTTTCCAATGCCATCAAATACACCCCCAGGGGGCGGGTCCTGGTCGGCGTGCGCCGCCGCGGCGCGCTGCTTGAAATCCAGGTCATCGACACCGGCATCGGCATCCCCGCGGACCAGCTCAACACGGTCTTCCGCGAGTTCACGCGTCTGGACGAGGGGATGCGCCAGGCGCAGGGTCTGGGGCTCGGCCTCTCCATCGTCGACCGCATCGCCCGGGTCCTGCGCCTGGAGATCAGGCTCTTTTCGGAGCGCGGCAGGGGAACCCGCTTCTCCGTTCTCATGCCGATCAGTGAAGCGCCGGCCGCACGCACGCGCGCGCCGGCCAAGGCAGCAGGCGCAACGCGCGCGATGCTCGACGGGCTCAGGGTCCTGTGCATCGACAACGACGCGCGCATCCTCGACGGAATGCAGCATCTCCTGGAAGGTTGGGGATGCAGCGTGCGCACCGCCGAGGGCTCCGAGACGCTGCCCGGGCGCGATGCGGCGGCGCCTGACGTGATCCTCGCCGACTATCACCTCAACGGCGAAAACGGTCTGGATCTGATCGCGGTCCTCCGCTCGCGCTACGGCAACGACACGCCGGCCGTCCTGATCACGGCCGACAGGTCGAGCGAGGTCAGGACGGCGGCCGACGACCTCAACGTTCTCGTTCTCAACAAGCCGCTCAAGCCGGCCGCCCTCAGGAGCGTTCTGACACGCTGCCGGCAGATGGCGATGGCTGCAGAATAAATCCCGTCAGGTTTCGAGCGCGATGGCCTCCGCGCCGATGCGCGACAGGCGGATGACGGCCTGGGTGCGGCTGTCGACCCCGAGTTTCTGCAGGATGGCGGAAACATGCGCCTTGATGGTGGCCTCCGAGACGTTCAGCTCGTAGGCGATCTGCTTGTTCAAAAGCCCCTCCGCCAGCATGCCGAGAACGCGCGTCTGTTGCGGTGTCAGCGTCTGCAGGCGTTGGATCAGGTCGGCGATCTCCGGATCGGCCTCAGCGCCCAGGTCGATGTTGCCGGGCGTGTAGACGCCGCCGTCAAGAATGGTCTGCACGGCGCGGCGGATTTCCTCCATGCCGGCCGATTTCGAGATGAAGCCCGAAGCACCGAGTTCCAGCGCGCGGCGGATGGTCTCCGGGTCGTCATGGGCCGAAACCACGGCGACCGGCACGGACGGATTGGTGCCGCGCAGGGTGATCAGGCCTGAAAGCCCGCTCACGCCCGGCATGGACAAGTCGAGAAGGACGAGATCGATGCGATCGTCCGCCAGCCTCTTCACGCCTTCGAAGTCGCCGGTCTCGAGGATTTCGCAATCCTCGCCCAATCCCGACAGGGCCGTCTTCAGCGCCCCGCGAAACAGGGGGTGGTCGTCGGCGACCAAGAATCTGCATCCCGCTGCCAAAAAACCCTCCCACGCCCGCAGCATTGTCATGACTGTAGCGCTTTTTGCGCCGCAGGGCTCGCCGATTATGCGGGGAATGGCGGGCTTTTCAAGGTCATGTCCGGCAGGCGCGCAGAACCTGGGGCACCTTTGTGCATCCAGGGAGGCAACCGATCGGGGGCGGCGCCGTTCATCGCGTAGGTGTTACTTGCAGCCACACACCATTTGCCTCACACTTCCAACAGGGAGGGCAACTCCACGGATTGCCCGGATGCCCATGGAACGGATCCGCAAGATTGCCTCGGTCTGCATCGGACGAGCCGTCATGTTCGGTTCGCTGGCGATCGGCATGATCATGCTGAGCTTTTCGTTCGACCTGGTGCTGGCCCTCAAGGCCGGTGCGATCCTGGCTCTGATCATGGCCCAGATCCTGATCATCAAGGCCTACACCACCCCAAGGCAGAACCCCCGCAGGACCGAGGTCTGGAGCTACCTTTCCCCGGAGTTGCGGCCGATGGGAAACGCCGGCGCCAAGGTCTTCCTGTCCATCCTGAGCGAGGTCTACCTGCTGTTTGCCTCGCGCAGCCTGGCGGTGGGCTGCGGCTTCTTCACTGCGTCGGTGACGCTGTATCTGCTGCGCGCCGTCGAGTGAACGCCGTCGCACGGCGCTAGGGTCAGGACCTATGAATATGGCCACAATGGTCGGCCTGATTTGCACGGGCTACTTTGTCGCAAGACCTTGAAAGACGTGAAGTCTTCCTGCGGTCCTGCTTCGCGTATCCGCACAAATCAGGCCGACCATTGTGGCCATATTCATAGGTCCTGACCCTAGTGGTCTGACCGAAACAGATGGTACCATCTGTTTCGATAAGTCAGCCCACAAACTATTGCTCTGGTGGGGCGATTTTTCCCAACAGATGGGTACCATCTGTTGGGATCGCACCACTAGGTACGGTCGGGAGCAGGCTTGTCCGACGGCGTTGCATTCTCCTCTTTCTCGAAGTCCTTCACGATACCCATGAAGCGGCGGAAGAAGCGCTCCATGAGCCCCATGGTCTGCTCGAACTCCTCGTCGGTCGGCAGATCGGATTCGGCCCGCGGCGCAGCGCCCTCCAATGCGCTGACGCGCGCTTCCAGCTCTTCCACCCGTTCGTGCAGGGAGGAGATGTCGCCGTCATAGGCATCGCGCTCGTCGGCGGCCACCGAACAGACGAGCTGGCCGGAACGCTCGCGGCAGATCGACATGACGCCGGTCTTGGTGTCCATCCGCACATAGCCGTCTTCCGTCCGCTCGAGCCGAAAGCGCTCGGCCTCCTGCGCGAAGGCGCCGCTCGTCCAGAAAAAGGCGGCGAGGGTGCCGGCGATCGCTACGGTCTTGCGCATGATTGGTGCTCCGCGTTTGTCCTGGTCGACTAGAGCGCCGTGCGTCCTTTTGGGCGCGCAAAGGACGCTCTATCTCTTTATTTTCCGCATTTATGCGGACGTCAGATGATTCCACCTGACTGCAAAATGCTATAGGCGAGAATGACAAGGGAATGCGCCATAAGTGGGATCAAAGGCAATCCCCCGGAATCCATTCTTGTGCCCTTTCGCCGGCATCATATTCCCAGTATAGCCGCAGGCATGGCTTCATTGATCTACAAAATCTGCCCGCGCCCGCTCTGGCGTGAAGCCGAAAGCGCAGGCGTCTTCAACGGTGCGCCGGTCGATCTGGCCGACGGATACATCCATTTCTCGACCGCCGAGCAGGCCGTGGAGACCGCGGCCAAGCACTTTGCCGGACAGGACGACCTGCTGCTCGTCGCCGTCGACGCCGAGGCGCTCGGCGAGGCCTTGCGATACGAGGTCTCGCGTGGCGGAGCGCTGTTTCCCCATCTTTATGCGCCGCTCGCTCTTGGCGCCGTGCGTTGGGTGAAGCCCCTGCCCCTCGGCCATGACGGGGCCCATGTGTTTCCAAGGCTCGCGTGATGAGGTCCCTGCTCGATAAGCTGGCGCGCCAGGCGCTCTACCGGCTCGATCCGGAACACGCCCACCGGATGGCGATCCTCGCCTTGAAGAGCGGCCTGCCGCTGTGCGGACGGCACGAGGCCAACCGGCGGCTGAAGACGATCGTCGGCGGGATCGTGTTTCCCAACCCGCTCGGCCTCGCCGCCGGGTTCGACAAGAACGCCGAGGCGCCCGATGGGTTGCTCCGGCTTGGCTTCGGTTTCGTCGAGTGCGGCACGGTCACGCCGCTTCCGCAGCGCGGCAACCCGCGGCCGCGCCTTTTCCGCCTGGAAGAGGACCATGCGCTGATCAACCGTCTCGGCTTCAACAATGACGGGCTCGTCGCCGTGCGCCGGCGTTTGAAGGAGCGCGCGTCGAGGGGCGGCATCGTCGGTATCAACATCGGCGCCAACAAGGACAGCGCCGATCGCATCGCCGATTACGAGACCGGTGTGCGCGCCTTTGGCGACGTCGCCTCCTATCTTGCCGTGAACATTTCCTCGCCCAACACGGCGGGGCTCAGAAGCCTGCAGGATCGCGGAAATCTCTCCGAGCTCCTGTCGCGCGTGCTGGCCGCACGTGATGAGGTGGCCAAGCGCCGCCGCGCACCCGTGCCCCTGTTCCTGAAGATCGCGCCCGATCTCAGCGAGCAGGCGATGGCCGATATCGCGAGCGAGGTGCTCGACAAGCGGGTCGACGGCCTGATCGTCAGCAACACCACGCTGTCGCGACGCGGCGTGACCAGCCGGCAGGCCGACGAGGCCGGCGGCCTGTCGGGCCAGCCGCTGTTCGAGCGTTCGACGATCGTGCTTGCCCGCATGCGGCAGTTGGTGGGGCCGGCCATGCCACTGATCGGCGTCGGCGGCATCCATTCGACCGAAACGGCGTTGGAGAAGATCCGCGCCGGTGCCGACCTGGTCCAGATCTACAGCGGCATGATCTTCGGCGGAACGGAATTTCCCGGCCGGATCGTCGAGGGCCTGGGCGCCTTCGCCAAGCAGGAAGGGCTCTCGTCCCTGCGGCAGATCCGCGACAGCCATGTCGACGAATGGGCGGAGCGCTCGCTGGACTGAGCGTCAGGCGCCGTCTGTCAAAAGCTCCCGTTCAAGCGGCGAATGCCTGCCGCATCCGGCGCGGCAGGATCATCGCCAAGCCGATGCCGCGCGCGATCAGGAAGACGTGCAGGGCCGCCCACAGCCCGTGATTGCCGAAGCTCGGCGTCAGAAGGACCAGGCCCGCCAGATAGATGGCGAACGACAGGAGCATCATGTTGCGCATGTCCCGCGACCAGGTCGCGCCGATGAAGATGCCGTCCATCTGAAAGGCGAGGACGCCCGAAAGCGAGATCAGCGCCGCCCAGGGCAGGAAGGTGTCGGCGAGATCGCGAACGCTTTCCGCCTTCGCGATGAAGGCGACGAGGGCATTGCCGAAGGCGAGGAAGAACACGGCCATCGCCAGCGCCAGGCCGAAGCCCCAGATCGCCGTCAGGCGGACCGAACGGTGGAACGCCGGCGCGTAGCGGGCTCCGATGGCGCGCCCGGCAAGCTGTTCTGCGGCTGTCGCCATGCCGTCGAGGAAATAGCCGGCTATCAGGAAGAAGTTCATCAGCACGGCATTGGCGGCAAGAGTCACCGTGCCGAACTGGGCACCCTGCCGCGTGAACAGCGCATAACTCGCCAGCAGCGCAAAGGAGCGGATCATGATGTCGCGGTTTATGGCGATCATGCGCATGATCGCCGTCATGTCGGCAACCCGCGCGAACGACACGTGCGGGCCGTGCGCAAAGCGGCGCGCCAGGATCGCGAGGCCGGCGGCAGCGCCCAGCGCTTCTCCACCGACGGTTCCCCAGGCCACGCCCTCGATGCCCCAGCCCAGATGCAGGCCGAGCAGGATCGACAGGACGACATTGGCCCCGTTGAGTGCGATCTGCAGAAGCAGCGCCAGGCTCCCCTCGCCGCGCCCCAGCACATAGCCCAGGATCGCGTAGTTGAGCAGCGACAGCGGGGCCGCCAGGATGCGGATCGCCACATAGGTCGACATGGCTTCGGCCACCCGTGCCTCGGGGTCAATGAAGCGGACGCCCCCCGCGCTGATCAGCGGTTCGAACAGGATCAGCACCAGCCCGGCGACGAGCGCGATCGCCAGCGCCCGCCACAGCACCGCCAGTTCTTCCGGCGTGTCATCGCGGCCGAAGGCCTGCGCCACCAGCCCGGTGGTGCCGGACCGCAGGAAGTTGAAGGTGGTGAAAACGACGTCGAACACCACGGCGCCGGCGGCCAGCCCGCCGAGCAATGCGGGGTCGCCGTACTGGCCGATCACCGCCGTATCGACGATGCCGAGCAACGGCGTCGTCAGGTAGGCGAAGGTCATCGGCACGGCGATGGACAGGACAAGGCGGTTGGTCACCTCGAAGGGACGCACCGTCCGCCCGCGCGGGGAAGGCTGGTCCATCGGGCCGGCCTAGCGGCGATAGCTCAGGAGACGCAGGATGATGAATGCCGGAATGACGACGGCCGCGCCCAGCAGGATATAGGTCGCAAACCGCCCGAGCGCTTCAAAGCCCATGTTCCAAAGGTGCATGACCGTGTCGCGCAGCGCGTCGAAGATGTCCCAGGGCGACCAGTTGAAGGCGCTCATCACGAAGCCGACGATGAGCGACACGATCAGGAGCTTGATGATGACGCGCAGCGGACTGTCGCCGAGAAATTTTGTGAGTGCCGACACCGTGTTGCTCCCTGATCCAGACTGAAAAGAGATACGCACGCGCTGGAGGCAAAGCAACCTCCAAGCGCCGGCAAGGGCGAAACAGCGGGCCGGGAATGGAGCGGGTAGCGGGAATCGAACCCGCGCGATCAGCTTGGGAAGCTGACAGGCTACCATTACATCATACCCGCGCGCGCCCATTAATCGGCGAGCGGCGCCCGGCCTGTCAAGCGGCTTTTCACGGGTTGACGCAGGACGCCTTTCACACCACCTGTGTGCGGCTAGTGGTGCGATCCCAGCAGATGGTACCCATCTGCCGGGAAAAATCGCCCCACTAGACCCGCTCGCCGCCAACCGGAAAAGCCACCGTGCCCGCCCTGAAAACCCTGATCGAATCGCGCCGCTTCGAAACGCTGATCACCGCCCTCATCATCGTCAACGCCGTCACGCTCGGCCTCGAGACATCGGAAAAGGCGATGGCAGTGGCCGGACCTTTGCTGATGGCCGCCGACCAGGCCATCCTCGGCGTCTTCGTCGCCGAGCTGATGGCGCGTTTCCTCGTCTATCGGACGGACTTCTTCCGCGATCCGTGGCGCGTGTTCGACCTGGCGGTGGTGGGCATCGCCCTCGTCCCGGCAACGGCGGGTCTTTCCGTCCTGCGGGCGCTGCGCATCCTGCGCGTGCTGCGGCTCGTCAGCATGGTGCCTTCGTTGCGCCGCGTGGTGGGCGGGCTGATCGCCGCGCTTCCCGGCATGGGATCGATCATGCTGCTGCTGGGGCTCGTCTATTACGTCTTCTCGGTGATGGCGACCAAGCTGTTCGGCGCCTCCTTCCCCGACTGGTTCGGCACGATCGGCTTGTCGGCCTACTCGCTTTTCCAGATCATGACGCTGGAGAGCTGGTCGATGGGCATCGTGCGCCCGGTGATGGAAGTGCACCCCTGGGCGTGGCTGTTCTTCATTCCCTTCATCGTCTCCACCACCTTCACCGTGCTCAACCTGTTCATCGGCATCATCGTGTCGGCGATGCAGGCGGAACACGATGCGGAAGCCTCTGCGGAGCGCAATGCGCTGCAGGCCGAACAGGAGGCGATCCTGTCCGAGATCCGCGCCTTGCGGGAGGACGTGCGGGCGCTGCGGACGGAAGCCGACCGGGCGCCGCGCGGCTAGATGGACGTCTGCCGGAAGTGCTTCGAAAGCTTCAGCGCCTGCCCCTGGTAATTGGACTTCAGGTCGGTGCCGTAGAGCGCGTTCGGTCGTGAGAGCATGCGTTCGTAAACCAGGCGCCCCACGATCTGGCCATGCTCCAGGATGAAGGGCACTTCGTGGCTGCGCACCTCGAGCACCGCGCGGCTGCCGGTGCCGCCGGCGGCCGAATGGCCGAAGCCAGGATCGAAGAAACCGGCATAGTGCACGCGGAACTCGCCGACCAGCGGGTCGAAGGGCGTCATTTCCGCGGCGTGCAGCGGCGGCACATGAACAGCCTCACGCGAAACAAGGATGTAAAACTCGTCCGGATCGAGGATCAGCCCGCCGGCGCCGGTGTCCGTCAGCGGTTCCCAGAACTCGGCCACGTCGAGCGCGGCGCGCCGGTCGACGTCGACGAGCGCCGTGTGATGCTTGGCGCGGTAGCCGATCAGGCCCGTTTCGCCGCCGCTCAAATCGACCGACAGCGCGATGCCGCCGCCGGTGATGTTGGGGGCTTCCGCCGCGACCAGCGTCTCGCGCGCGTGCAGATCGGCAAGATCCGCCTCATCGAGCAGCGCCTTGCCGGCGCGGAACCGGATCTGCGAAAGGCGCGACCCCGTGCGCACGACGATCGGGAAGGTGCGCGGGCTGACCTCCATGTAGAGCGGGCCGGAATATCCTTCCGGGATCTTGTCGAACTCCTGCCCGAGATCGGTCATCACGCGGGTGAAGATATCGAGCCTGCCGGTCGAGCTCTTGGGGTTTGCCGAGGCCGAGATGCCTTGCGGCAGGTCGAGCGCCTCCAGCAGCGGCACGATGTAGACGCAGCCGGTCTCCAGCACCGCACCCTCGCCGAGCTGGATTTGGTGCAGCTTCAGCCGGTCGAGCTTTTCCGACACGCGATGCTGCGGTCCCGGCAGAAAGCTCGCCCGCACGCGGTAGGCGACGTCGCCGAGCCTGAGATCCAGGCTGGCGGGCTGGATCTGGTCCGCGTCGAGCGGCCGGGCGGAAGCCAGCGCTCCGCTGTCGAACAGCGCTGCGATCTCCTTGTCCGGAAGGATTCCCGCTTTCGCCAACGCTCCTCTCCCCACACGCAGACTCATCCGACGAGCTTTAGCGCCGCCTCACATTGACGCAAGGCGCGTGAGGGTCTATTGACCGTTTATCCCGTGGTGATTTGGCCGGTCGGCTTGCAGCCACGTTAAACAAGTCGCTAAAAGGCCGTGCTCGACCATCGAACCGGCATGCGGCTTTCGCGGCCGGTTTTTTTGTTGGTGTGAAAGCGATGACAGACCATTTCGAAGACGATTGGAAGCCGCAGACGGCCCTTGTGCATGGCGGCGTGCAGCGCTCGCATTTCGGCGAGACATCGGAGGCCATCTATCTCACGCAAGGCTTCGTTTACGACAGCGCGGAGGCCGCCGAGGCACGCTTCAAGGGTGAGGTGCCGGGCTTCGTCTATTCGCGTTACGCGAACCCCACCGTGGACATCTTCGAGCGCCGCATGTGCGCCCTGGAAGGCGCCGAGGAAGCCCGTGCGATGGCCTCCGGCATGGCAGCCGTCACCGCCGCCCTTTTGTGCTCCGTCAAGGCGGGCGACCATGTGGTGGCGGGCCGGGCCCTGTTCGGTTCCTGCCGCTGGGTGGTGGAAACGCTGATGCCGCAATACGGCATCGAGACGACGCTGGTCGACGGCACCAGGATCGAAGAATGGAAGGCGGCGGTCCGCCCCAACACCCGGCTCTTCTTCCTCGAAAGCCCGACCAACCCGACGCTCGAAGTGGCCGACATCGCGGCGGTGGCCGACATCGCCAACGAGATCGGAGCGCGGCTTGTCGTCGACAACGTCTTCGCTACGCCGATGCTGCAGAAGCCGCTGGAGCTCGGCGCGCATGTGGTCGTCTATTCCGCCACCAAGCACATCGACGGCCAGGGCCGATGTCTGGGCGGCGTCGTGCTTTCCGACAGGGAGTGGATCGACGAGCACCTGCAGGACTTCTTCCGCCACACCGGGCCGAGCCTGTCGCCCTTCAACGCATGGACGCTCCTGAAGGGGCTTGAAACCCTGCCCCTGCGGGTGCGCCAGCAGACCGAAAGCGCCGGCCGCATCGCCGATTTCCTCGCCGGCCACGACAAGGTCGCCCGGGTGATCTACCCCGGCCGCGCCGACCATCCGCAGGCCGACATCGTGGCCCGGCAGATGAAGGGCGGCTCGACACTGCTGTGCTTCGAGCTGAAGGGCGGCAAGAGCGAGGCCTTCGCCTTCGAGAACGCGCTCAGGATCGTCAAGATCTCCAACAATCTCGGCGATGCGAAGAGCCTGATCACCCATCCCGCCACCACGACGCACAAAAACCTCGCCGAGGAGGCACGGGCGGAACTCGGCATCGGCGACGGCACGCTCAGGCTTTCGGTCGGGCTGGAAGACGGCGACGATCTGATCGCCGACGTCGAGCGCGCGCTGGCGGTGGTGTAGCGGCGCAAGCCCAATAAAACGGCTAGAGCGGGATGAGGAAAGTGTGAAGCGGTTTTCCGCAGCATCCCGCTCCAACTTTTTGAAAGCGATCGCGTTTATGATCTTGGATTGATTCAATCCAAGATCATCGCGATCTAGCGAAATCTCTTCGCCGCCAACACGATGCGCGACACGGTCGTGTAGGCCGTGACGGCGGCGAAGGCATAGGCCAGCACCGGAAACCACGCCGGAAACAGGCACATCAGGACGAAGACGGCGAGCGTCTCGCTCGCTTCCGCCAGCCCGGTGGTGAAGAACAGCGACTTCTCGCCCCGCGCGTCCGTCTTCATGCGACGCTTCTCGGCCATCACCGCATAGGTGAGAAAGCTCGCCCCGTTGACATAGAAGGCGAGCAGCAAAGTGGCTCCGGCGATCGCATTGGCAGCGGGATCGAAGATCACGAACCCCAGCGGCACGGCACCGTAAAAGGCGAAATCGAGGACGATGTCGAGATAGCCTCCGAGATCGGTCTTGCCGTGGATGCGTGCCACCGCTCCATCCAGACCGTCGCATAATCGGCTGACGAGGATCAGGCCGATCGCCAGCCAGAAGGCGCCCAGCGCGACGGCCCCGGCGGCGGCGAGCCCCAGGAGAAGCCCGGCGAGGGTGATCGCATTGGCCCCGATCCCGGCGCCGGCAAGCGGCGCGGCGATCGCCTCGAGCCCGGGATCGATCTTGCGGCGCGCCCAACCATCAAGCATCGCAAACCTTCACGTCGTTCGTTCCAATCCAAGATCTAGCGCCATTCCCGCTCTCCTTCCGCTCACAATGGCGTCATCCGGCGCATCGGCCCTAAAATCGGAGCCGACTTTCGGAAGGACTCACAGCGTCCTTTGTGCCTCCGAATGGACGCATTGTGCTGTGACATCGGCCCGCCCTTGACCATCCGCGCCGCGAGGATCATCCTGCGGCCTTTCAGAAACGAGCCAGCCATGTATCGTGCGGTGACCCAGTCGATCGAGGTGTGCGCGGAGCCGAGCTATCTGCCGGCCCAGTCGGAGCCCGAGGCTGCGCATTTCGTCTGGGCGTACCGCATCACGATCACCAACAACTCGCCGGAAACCGTCCAGCTCGTATCGCGCTACTGGCACATCACCGACGAATTGGGCCGCGTCCAGGAAGTGCGCGGCGAAGGCGTGGTGGGCGAGCAGCCGGTGCTGCGGCCGGGCGACAGCTACACCTATACGTCCGGCTGTCCGCTGGCGACGCCGTCGGGCATCATGGTGGGCCGCTACACCATGCGCGGGCCGCACGGCGCCTTCTTCGACGTCGACATCCCCGCCTTCTCGCTCGATCTGCCGGGGGCGGCAGTCAGCGTCAACTGAAGTCGGCGGGATCGAATTCGTATTCCGTCGAGCAGAACTCGCAGGTGACGCGGATCACGCCCTCCTCGATGCTGTCGGCAACTTCGTCGGGCGTGAACCCGTCGAGGATGGTCTTGATCTTTTCGCGTGAGCAGGAACATTCATCAAGCACCGCGATGCCTTCGTAGACCCGCACGCCATGCTCGTGGAAGAGGCGATAGAGCAACCGCTCCGCCCCCACGGTCGGGTCGATCAGTTCGGTCGGCTCGACAGTCGCAAGCAGCGCCAGGGCTTCCTGCCAGGCATCGTCCTCGGGATGCGGCGAGCCGTTGTTTTCCTCATCGCCGTCGCCGCCGGGCAGGTCCGACATGCGCATGCGCTCCGGCGCGGTCGGCAGGAACTGTACCAGCAGACCGCCGGCGCGCCAATGCTCGCGGCTGGCTTCCGGCCCCGGAAGCACCATCTTGGCGACGCCGAGGCGGACCTCGGTCGGGATCTGTTCCGACTGGCGGAAATAGGTGCGCGCCACGTCCTCCAGCGTCGAGCCGTCGAGCTGCACGATGCCTTGGTAGCGCTGCATGTTGACCCCTTGGTCGATCGTCAGCGCCAGAACGCCGGCACCCAGGAGCGCTTCCGGCGTGTCGTTGCCGGCGGCAACCGCCTCGGCAAGGCGGACTTCGTCGAAGCGGGCATAGGCGCGCACGGCGCTCGGCGTGGCATAATCGGCGACCAGCATGTCCACCGGGCCGTCGGACCGCGTCTGGACGATGAACTTGCCCTGGAACTTGAGCGAACTGCCGAGGAGCACCGTCAGCACGATGATCTCCGCCAGAAGCCGGGCGACGGGCTCGGGATAGGTATGGCGCGCCAGGATCTGGTCGAGCATCGGCCCGAGCTGCACGGCGCGGCCGCGCACGTCGAGCGGCTCGACGTCGAAGGGGACCACGTTGTCGTCGCCGGCGAAGCCGAACTCTCCCAGTTGCCGTTCTTCCGTGCTCACCGGTTCAAACACCATGCCAGGACAGCTTTTTGCGCGTGAAGCCTGTTCTCGGCTTCGTCGAAGACGACGGAATGCGGGCCGTCGATCACCTCGTCCGTCACCTCTTCGCCGCGATGGGCGGGCAGGCAGTGCATGAACAGGGCGTCCGGCCTGGCATGCTTCATCAGGGCGGCGTTCACCTGATAGGGCTTGAAGATGTTGTCGCCGCGGGCACGGTGCTCCTGTCCCATCGAAACCCAGGTGTCGGTCACCACGCAATCGGCTCCCTCCACCGCATCCTCGGCGGTGGGCTTGAAGGCGACGCGGCCGCCATTCGCCTCGGCCCAGGCGACATATTTCCCGTTCGGCTCGCTGCCTTCGGGAACGGCGATGTTGAGGCGGAACTCCATGCGCGCCGATGCCTCGATCAGCGAATGGAGCACGTTGTTGCCGTCACCCGTCCAGGCGAACAGCTTGTCCTTCACGGGCCCGCGGTGCTCCTCGAAGGTGAGCACGTCGGCCATGATCTGGCAGGGATGCGTGTCGTCGGTAAGGCCGTTGATGACGGGAATCGTGGCGTTCTCGGCCAATTCCAGCAGCCGCTCATGCGCCGTCGTGCGGATCATGATCGCGTCGACATAGCGCGACAGCACCTTGGCCGTGTCGGCGATGGTCTCGGAGCGGCCGAGCTGCATTTCCGTGCCGGTGAGCATGATCGTCTCGCCGCCGAGCTGGCGCATGCCGACATCGAAGGAGACGCGCGTGCGGGTCGACGGCTTGTCGAAGATCATCGCCAGAACCTTGCCCTCGAACGGCTTGTCGCGCTCGCCCGCCTTCAGGCGCTCCTTGCGGGCGCGCGCATCGTCCAGCATGAAGCGCAGGTCCTGCGGCGCGACCGTCGAAAGGTCTATGAAGTGGCGAAGACCGCTGGCCATGCCCGGCTCCCTCGTTTTGTCAAGCATCGGTGGTCTCGGCCGCCCGGACCGAAGCCACGGCATCGTGGATGCGTCTGGCCGCCTCGCGGATATCGTCCTCGGTCACCGTCAGCGGCGGCAGCAGCCGCAAGACGTTGTCGCCCGCCGGCACCACGAGCAGCTTGTGCTCGCGCAGCGCCTGCTGCACCTTGGCGTTGGGCACCTTGCATTTGAGACCCAACAACAATCCCTCGCCGCGAATGCCTTCGACGATGTCGGGAAACTCGTCGGCGACGGCGGCCAGGCTCTGCTTCATCAGAAGGCCCTTCTGCACGACCGCATCGAGAAAGCCTTCCTCCAGCACTACGTCGAGCACCGCATTGCCGACAGCCATCGCCAGCGGATTGCCGCCGAAGGTCGTGCCGTGGGTCCCCGGCGTCATGCCCTTGGCCGCCTCGTCCGTCGCCAGGCAAGCGCCCATCGGGAAGCCGCCGCCGATGCCCTTGGCCACGGCCATCAGGTCCGGCGTGATTTCCGCCCATTCGTGGGCAAACAGCTTGCCGGTGCGCCCGACGCCGCTCTGCACCTCGTCGAGGACCAGGAGCAGGCCGTGCCGGTCGCAGATTTCGCGCAGGCGGCGCAGCGAGGTGTTCGGCAAGGGGCGGACGCCG
This sequence comes from Nitratireductor sp. ZSWI3, assembly GCF_024655565.1. GTDB lineage: Bacteria > Pseudomonadota > Alphaproteobacteria > Rhizobiales > Rhizobiaceae > Nitratireductor. Next base: position 38,461 of record NZ_JANKOF010000038.1, read on the forward strand.
CCCTCGCCCTGGACCGGCTCGACCAGAATGCCGGCGGTCTCCGGGCCGATCGCCTTCAGCACGGCATCGATGTCGCCGAAGGGAACCTGGTCGAACCCTTCGACCTTCGGTCCGAAGCCTTCCAGATACTTGGCCTGGCCGCCAGCGGCGATGGTGGCCAGCGTGCGGCCGTGAAAGGCGCCTTCGAAGGTGATGAGGCGATAGCGCTGCGGCGCCCCGTTGACATAATGATAGCGCCGAGCCGTCTTGATCGCGCATTCCAGCGCCTCGGCGCCGGAATTGGTGAAGAACACCTTGTCGGCGAAGGTGTGAGCGACGAGGCGCTCACCCAGGCAGCGCTGGCCGGGGATGTCGTAGAGATTGGAGACGTGCCACAGCTTGCCTGCCTGCTCGGTCAGGGCGGCGACGAGGTGCGGATGGGCGTGCCCCAGCGAGTTCACCGCGATACCCGCGGCAAAATCCAGATAGCGCTCGCCGTCGATGGTCTCGATCCAGCTCCCCTCTCCGCGTTCGAAGGCGAGAGGCTGACGGGCGAAAGTTTCATAAAGCGCCGATTCACGCATCCACACGGTCTCCGCTGAGCCTGAGATTGGTTCCCGCGCCGCGTGGCCACCCCGTCGCAGGAGGATGAAATCAAAATGCCGCCCAAGGGGCGGCAATGCAGTGTTTTATCTGTTTTTTCCCGTCGGCTGTCAACGCAAACGGCGCGACAGCTCGGTGACACGAGAAAAAGCAAATTGGGGAAAACCGCAAAAAGCGAATCAGGTTACGGTAAGGACTCTTGTCACGGAGTCAGCCCATAAGGTAGTTTCAGATCAAGCAAAAACTACATTTTGTGCGGCGGACCATATCAACCATCCTTATATGGTACTCCCTCGGCTTTGGTCGAGCGAGAAGGGATTCGGATTCCGCACGCAGGACAGGAGATGTCCCATGAACTGGACTGACGAGCGGGTCGAAACCTTGAAGAAGCTCTGGGCCGAGGGCCTGAGCGCGAGCCAGATTGCCGCACAGCTCGGCGGCGTCAGCCGCAATGCCGTCATCGGCAAGGTCCACCGCCTGAAGCTTTCCAGCCGCGGCCGCGCCACGAGCCAGCGCACGCGCCAGAAGAAGGCGCCGCAGACCGGCACGACCACCACCCGGCGGCCGCGCAACACGCGCCCGGTCACGGCGACCATCGGCGCCACGGCGTTGCAGGTCCATTTCGAGGAAGAGCCCGTCGCGGCGACCTATCTGCAGCCGGTGGGCAACGTGGTCGTGCCCATCTCGCGCAAGCTTGCGCTGGTGCAGTTGACCGAGAACACCTGCAAATGGCCGAACGGCGATCCGCTCTCGGAGGAGTTCAGCTTCTGCGGCAACGAAGCCGGGGATGCCGGGCCCTATTGCGCCTATCACTCGCGCATCGCCTATCAGCCGGCCTCCGAGCGCCGCCGGGCACGCTGATCGGGCCCATCTGCCGAACGTTTCGGCAAGCCATGCAGAAATCATGAAAAAGAGCGGGGCGCACAAGCGC
>NZ_JANKOF010000039.1 GCF_024655565.1 Nitratireductor sp. ZSWI3
GCGCGCCGAGTGCTGCACCGCCGGCCGTGCCGATCGCCGCGCCGATCGTCGCGCCCAGGCCCGCGCCGCCGAGGGCACCGGTAACGGTTCCCACCACCGGGAAGATCGATCCGATCACACCGCCGGCGACGCCGCCTGCGATGGCGCCACCGGCCGTGCCCAGAGCCGCACCGATCGGGCTGCCCACCGCGAGGCCGAAACCGCCGCCGGTGACGATGCCACTGGCGGTGGCAGCCATGGACGAGCCGCTGCCACTGCCGCCGCCACCGAAGCTGAGCGGCGAATCCAAATCCTTACGAACAATGAAATTGTCGGTCATTATCATTCAGGTCCTCAAAAATGGGAACGTCGAAGTCCCCGATGGCGATTGCCGGCGCCAACGCACCGGCGGCTGCTTGGCAGGAAGCCCTGCCGACGCGTCCCCGTGAGCAAACCTTTCCGGGAACACGCCCTTCGCGCCGGCCGCTCTGCGGCGGACGCAAAAGACCTTAATGGTCTGATTCCCACAGACGGACGGACCCGTCCGTTGGTGAAAATCTGCTCGGATGCAGGCATGCGGCAGAGGCGTGCACCCGCCCCGTGAAATCCAAAGAAAATATACAATGATTCCATATTATTATTATAAATTCTATAGTTTAAATAAATATACACCAACAAAACTTGGAGTCAATATGAAAACCCACAGATATTTGATTGCGTTATAAGCTTATAATCGATATTTATTTCATAACTTTCTTTTAGGACCAACTTCCCGAAACGTCTTAACCTTCGGTCAACAAGGGCCGTCTGGTGGCGCCATCGAACCGCCGGGCAAGCTGAATTTGAACATTTGTCATTTTAAAATAACCAATGTAACGTGGCTGGAATTCTCGGTGAAACTTTTCCCGAGGCAAAACCTTTCAATGTCAGGCCGCCAGCTTTTCGGCAACGAAAGGCACCCTCGGGGCGGATGTCGCAGCGATAAGACGCGCGAGGCGAAATGAGCGGTTCCGTGTTCTTTCTGCATATGGCCGGTGCGGTGGCCCTGCTGCTGTGGGCGACGCGGATGGTGCGCACGGGCGTCGAGCGCGCCTATGGCAATGCCCTGCGCCAACGCCTGCGGCGGACGCTCGGCAATCCCGTGCTGGCGGCGCTGACCGGGCTGGCGCTGGCCGTCGCCCTGCAGAGCTCGACCGCCGTGACGCTGCTCGTCGGCTCCTTTGCCGGGCTCGGCATCGTCACCGGCCTGTCGGGCATTCTCGCCGTGCGCGGTGCCGAGGTGGGCTCGGCGCTGGTGGTGAAGATCCTGAGCTTCGACCTGACGCTGCTGATCCCGCTGTGCCTGCTGACCGGCACGACGATCTTTCTGGCGACGGAGCGCCGGCAGTGGCGCCAGCTCGGCCGCATCCTGGTCGGCGTCGGCCTCCTGATCCTGTCGCTGGAGATGATGGGCGAAGCTTCCGAGCCGCTGCGCCAGAGCACCATCGTGCCGCTCATCGTCGGCTATCTGTCGGGCGATCCCATCACCGCCTTCCTGCTTGCCGCGGCGGTGACCTACCTGTTCCATTCCAGCATCGCCGCCGTGCTTCTTCTGACGACGTTTGCAGCGCGCGGCATCGTCTCGCCGGAGCTCGGCATCGTTATGGTGCTCGGCATCAATCTCGGCAGCTCGTTCATCGCGCCCATGCTGACGCGCGGCGCGCCGCCGGCCTATCGCGTCGTGCCGCTCGGCAACCTGTTGATGCGCGGTCTGGGCTCGGTCCTGCTGCTCGCCGCCTTCGTCGTCTTCGATCCGACGCTGGAGCGGCTCGGCAGCGACCCCGCCGACCGCATCATCCACGCCCACATCGCCTTCAACCTGTTGATCCTGATCGCCGGGATACCGCTGTCGCGCCTCGTCCTGAAGGCGACGGAGGCGATCGTCGCGCTGCAGGCCACAGAGGCGAAGGACGGCGAACAGGAGTTGCCGGCCGTCCCCGAGACCAGCGCGCTCAACGACAATGCGCTCGACCACCCGCAGCAGGCGCTCGCCAATGTGACGCGCGAGGTGGTGCGCATGTGCGAGACGGTCGAATTCATGCTCGGCCGCATCCTGGAGCTCTACGAGAAGGCCGACCGCAAGTCGATCGAGGCGCTGGCCGCCCTCGACGACGAGGTCGACCGGCGGCATGCGGCGATCAAGCTCTATCTCGCCCGCATCACCATGCACCAGATGACCGACGAGGAGGCGCGCCGCTGCCAGGAACTGCTCGGCTTCTGCGTCAAGCTGGAACAGGTCGGCGACATCATCGTGCGCAACATGCTGGCGCATGTGGAGAAGAAGATGGAGCGCGGTGTCGAATTCACCGATGCCGGGTGGCGCGAGCTCTCGGCCTTCCACGCCTCGGTGCTGGCCAATGCGCGGCTCGCCTTCAACCTTCTGGTGACGCAGGATGCGCAGACGGCGCGCGAACTGGTGATGGAGAAGGACCGCCTGCGCGACGTGGAGAAGGAAACGAGCCGCCGGCATTTCGAGCGGCTGCGCCAGGGCACGGAGCAGAGCCTGGAGACCAGCTCCATCCATCTCGACACGATCCGCGACCTGAAGCAGATCAACTCCCTGCTCGCCGCCCTCGCCTACCCGGTTCTGGAAGAACGCGGGCTCCTCAGCGGATCGCGGTTGAAGGCGGTCTGAACCGCCTTCAACCCTTCGGCCGTGCGCCCCGCTGCCGGCGATCGGCCGGCAGCGGGTCAGATGTTCACGCCGGCTGGGCGTCGGGATCCACTCCGGTCCAGGCGGTGCGGTCGATGTCCAGATCCGGGAAATCGTTCGGATTGAGGACGGGGCGATCGACGCCCGCCTTCAGTTGCCGCCGGAAGTCGCGGAGGATGCGCAGGCAGGTGGGGAGCAGCATCATGATCGCGATCAGGTTGACCAGCGCGAGGAGCCCCATCAACGGATCGGAGAAGAAGAACACCGAGGTCGCACCGGGCGCCACCGCGCCGAGAAACACGATGCCCATGACGATCACCCGCAACGCGTTGCGCGCGGCGACGCTCTCGGTCAGCACCGTCAGCGCGTTCTCGCCGAGATAGTAGTTGTAGATGATCGAGCTGAAGGCGAACAGCAGCAGGATGAATGTCAGGAAGTACTGCGTCCATCCGCCCAGATGCGAGACCAGCGACTGCTGCGTCAGCACCACGCCGTCGATCGCCTCCGCGCCGGGCACGTAGACGTCGCCGAGCAGGATGATGAAGGCCGTGCAGCTGCAGATCAGGATCGTGTCGATGAACACGGAGAACGACTGGGTGATGCCCTGGCTGATGGGATGACGCACATCCGCCGTGGCGGCCACATTGGGCGCGGAACCCAACCCGGCTTCGTTGGAGAACAGGCCGCGGCGCAGCCCCTGCGCCAGGGCGGCTCCCATGCCCCCGCCGACCGCCTGCTCGAGCCCGAAGGCATTCAGGAAGATCGATGACAGGACGGCGGGAATGGAGGTGATGTTGATGAGAATGATGACGATCGCCATCAGCAGATAGGCGATGGCCATGACCGGCACGACGACGTCTGCCGCCTTGGCGATGCGGCGGATGCCGCCGAAGACGATGAAGCCGGCGATCACCGTCAGCAGCGCGCCGGTCCATAAGCGGTCGACGCCCAGGCTGTCTTGCGCGGCGCCGGCCACCGTGTTGCCCTGGAAGGCGTTGAAACCGATCGCGAAGGCGGCGATCAGGCAGACGGCATAGAGCATCGCCAGCCATTTGTAGTCCTCGCCGAGGCCGTGGATGATCGACCGCGCCGGCCCGCCGCGGAACGTGCCGTCGGGCTCGCGGCGCTTGTAGAGCTGGGCAAGCGAGCACTCGACGAGGCTGGTGGCCATGCCGACCAGGGCGATCGCCCACATCCAGAACACGGCGCCAGGACCGCCGAGCGTGATCGCCACCGCCACGCCGGCGATGTTTCCGCCGCCGACACGGCCGCCCACCGACACCAGGAGAGCGGCGCGCGCCGAAATCGCATTGGGATCGCCGCTCTGGTTCTTGGACGAGAGAACCCGGAACATGCGCTTGAAGAATTCGAACTGAACGAAGCCCGTCAGGGCGGTGATGAAGATGCCGAGGACGACAAGGATCGGAATGAGGGACCAGCCCCAGGTTAAGTCGCCGATGACACCGAATAAGCTTTCCAAGAACGCCATCTGTCCCTCCTACCTTCGCCCCGATGCCGCTGGCCGCAATCCGGGGAGGTCGTGTGAGTCGTTGTTAGCCAGCACATCGACCACCTTAAATATCAACGCAAGCTCGTAAAGCCCGAACGGGGCACAACCGTGCCGTATGCTTGACCCTATCCTATGGAGGAGGATAGGATTAAACGATGAGCGAGCACCGTCATTCATCCCATCCGGGCATCGTCAAGCGGCTGCGGCGGGCCGAGGGGCATCTGCGCAGCGTCGTTGCCATGATCGAGGCCGGGAAGCCCTGCCTCGATATCGCTCAGCAGTTGCATGCGGTGGAGAAGGCGGTGGCGCAGGCCAAGCGGACGCTCATCCACGATCACCTCGACCATTGCCTGGAGGAGACGGTCGGGCCGCTCTCCCGGCAGAAGCGCGAGACGGTGAGCGAGTTCAAGGAAATCGCGAAGTATCTGTGATGCTGGCCATCCTCGCCGACCGCACCTATCGCCACCTGTTTGCGGCCCAGATCATCGCGCTGGTCGGCACCGGCCTGGCGACGGTCGCGCTGGGTCTGCTCGCCTACGACCTGACGGGCGAGCGGGCCGGGGCCGTGCTCGGCACCGCCCTGGCGATCAAGATGGTCGCCTATGTGGGTGTGGCCCCGATTGCCTCCGCGTTTGCCGAGCGGGTCCGGCGGCGGGTGATGCTCGTCGCCCTCGATCTCGTCCGGGCGGGCGTCGCCGTGTTCCTGCCCTTCGTGACGGAGGTGTGGCAGGTCTATTGCCTGATCTTCGTGCTGCAGGCGGCATCGGCCGCCTTCACACCGGCCTTCCAGGCGACGATCCCCGACGTGCTGCCGGACGAGAAGGATTATACGCGGGCGCTGTCGCTCTCGCGCCTCGCCTATGATCTGGAGAGCGTCGTCAGCCCGATGCTGGCGGCGGCGCTGCTGACCCTCGTTTCCTTCCACAACCTGTTTGCCGGCACGGTCATCGGCTTCCTCGCTTCCGCCGCCCTGGTGCTGACGGTGGCGCTGCCGAGCCCGAAACCCTCCAGGCCCCGCGGCATCTACGATCGCATGACGCGCGGCATCCGCATCTATCTCGCCACGCCGCGCCTGCGCGGGCTGCTCGCCGTCAACCTCGCCGTCGCGGCGGCGGGGGCGATGGTCATCGTCAACACCGTCGTCTACGTGCAGGCCGCCTTCGCGCTCGGCGAAAGGGCGACGGCCATCGCGCTCATGTCTTTCGGCGGCGGCTCCATGGTCGCCGCGCTGATGCTGCCGGGGCTGCTCGAGAAGATCCCGGACAGAACAGCCGTGCTGACGGGCGCAGCGCTACTCGGCGCCGGCACGCTGGCGGCCGTGGCGCTCGATGCCTACTACGTGCTTTTGCCGCTGTGGTTTCTGCTCGGCCTCGGATACTCCCTGGCGCAGACACCGTCCGGGCGCCTCCTGCGCCGGTCCTCGAACCCCGAAGACCGCCCCGCCCTCTTTGCCGCCCAGTTCGCCCTGTCCCATGCATGCTGGCTGGTCACCTATCCGCTGGCCGGATGGGTGGGGGCGGCCTTCGGACTGCCGGCAGCGGCCATCATCCTGGCGCTGCTCGCCGCCGTCGCCATCGGCTTCGCGCTCCTCGTCTGGCCCGTCGAAGATCCCGAGATCATCGAGCACGCCCACGACGACCTGCCCGAGGACCACCCGCATCTCGGCGGCTCCCGCCGGCGCCACGCGCATGCCTTCGTCATAGACGATCTGCACACCGGCTGGCCGGAAAGGAAGTGACCGGCGCGGCCGCGCGACACAAATCCGCCTGGCGCGCATTGATCCATGTCAATTTTGGATGGATTCGATGAAATTATTCGTCTAGCATATATTTATGGAGACGCGGGACCTTCAGACTTTTCTGGCCGTTGCCGAGACCGGGAGCATCACCAAAGCGGCGGTGCTTCTGGAGCGCTCGCAGCCTTCGGTCACGCGGACCATCCAGGAGCTCGAGGCCAAGCTGGGCTTTTCGCTTCTGCAGCGTGCCGGGCGACGGGTGATGCTTTCCGACGAAGGCGTGGCTTTCGAGGAAGAGGCGCGCCGTGTGCTGAATTCCCTTTCCGGCCTGGCGGCGCGGGCCCGCGCCATCGCAGCGGGCAAGGGCCGCACGCTGCACGTGGCCGCGACCTCGGCGATCGCCACCGGACTCATTCCCGCCGCACTGGCCGAGTTTGCCGCCGAAAAGCTGCCGGCCGAGATCCAGATCGCGCAATATCTGCCGAACATGGTCGCGCAGGAGGTGGGGTCCGGCGGCGCGGAGATCGGCTTTTCCAGCATGCCGCTCGACGTGCCGGGGCTGGACGTGGTGCGGCTCTACCGGGCCAATGACGTGGCCGCCCTGCCCGAGGGCGACCCGCTCGCCGAGCACGACGTCGTGCCGCTTTCGGCCTTTGCCGGACGGCGGTTCGTGACCATGCTCGACCCGGGCCGCTTCCAGCGCCAGGTCTCGCAGATCATGGAAGCAAAGGGCGTTCGCCCCGGTCCCCTGATCCGCACCAACGTGTCCTATTCCGCGCTGCGCCTCGTCCAAAAGACCGGTGTCGTGTCGATCATCGATCCCGTCAGCGCCTATGGGGTCACCCTGCCGGGCGTGGTGATCCGGCCGATCGATGTCGCCGTGCCCTTCTATTGGGGCGCCGTCGCCACCGCCGCGCGGCCGCTGCGGCCCCTCGCCGCGCAACTGATCGAGGAAGTGGAGAAGGAGGCGCTGCGCCTCATTCCCGATCTCGAGATACTCGACCCCGCCCGCAACGTTCAGGCGAGGGACCGGCAGGCATCCGCGGCGGCGCGGAGCCCGTCGAGCAACCAGGCGCATCATCGAGGATCAGCATGACCTGTCAGTTCCGCCCCGCCCCCGGCGCCGCGCAAGGCCTGGATGCCCTGGCCGCCCGCATCCGTTTCGACCTCGAATGCCTCAACCTGCCGCCGGCCAACTGGGTGCCGGAGCGGCGCAGCGCGTCGGGCGAAAAGATACACGACGTCGTGATCATCGGCGGCGGCATGTGCGGCCTGGTGGCGGCCTTCGCGCTGAGGACCGGCGGAATACACAATATGCGCATCTTCGACCGCAGCCCTAAGGGGCGTGAGGGTCCGTGGCTCACCTATGCCAGGATGGAGACGCTGCGGTCGCCCAAGACGCTGCCGGGCCCCGCCTACGGCATGGGGCCCCTCACCTTCCGCGCCTGGTATGAGGCGCAGCACGGGCCGGAGGCCTGGGAAGCGCTCGACAAGATCCCCCGCCCGATGTGGATGGACTACCTCGTCTGGTACCGCAAGGTGCTCGGCCTGCCGGTGGAGAACGAGGTCGAGGTCAGGAGCGTCACCCCGGAGGGCGGTTGCCTGCGGCTCGAACTGGGCGGCGCCGGCGCGAAGGAAAGCTCGGTGCTGACGCGCAAATTCGTCATGGCGACGGGGCGCGACGGGACGGGTCATCCGAACATTCCGGATTTCGCCGCAGGCCTGCCCAAGCACCTGTGGGCGCACTCCTCCGAGGACATCGACTTTTCCACCCTCAAGGGCAAGCGCGTCGTCGTCGTCGGTGTCGGCGCCTCGGCGGTCGACAATTCGGCGGAGGCGCTCGAGGCCGGCGCAAAGGAAGTGCGCCATCTGATCCGCCGCCGGCAGATGCCGACCATCAACAAGATGATGGGCATCGGCTCCTTCGGCTTCACCGCCGGCTATGCCGAGCTGCCGGACGAGTGGCGCTGGCGCTTCATGCAATATTCCTTCGCCACGCAGACCCCTTCGCCGCGCGGCTCGACCCTGCGGGTCAGCCGGCACGAGAATGCCTTCTTCCATTTCGGCGAGGGAATCGCACGGCTGCGTCACGAGGGCGACGAGGTGGTCGTCGAAACCACCACCGGAAAGACGCTGCACTCGGACTTTCTCATCCTCGGCACCGGCTTCACCGTCGATCCCCTGGCGCGCGCCGAGCTCGGCAGTGCGGCGGGCGAGATCCTCCTGTGGGGCGACCGCTATACGCCGCCCGAGGGAGAAGAGAGCCCGGAACTGGCGAACTTTCCCTATCTCAACGCCGATTTCTCGTTTCGCGAGCGCCGCCCCGGCCGGGCGCCGTGGCTCGCCGACATCTACTGCTTCAACTACGGCGCCTCGGCCAGCCTCGGCAAGGTCTCCGGAGACATCCCGGGGATCAGCGAAGGCGCCCGATGGCTCGCCTACGCGCTTGCGGCCAAGCTCTACCGGGAGGATGTCGAGCGCCATTGGCAGGGGATGCTCGACTACGACAAGCCGGAACTGCTCGGTGACGAGTGGACGGAAACCGAACTCGAGGACAGCGCGGGCGCGGCTGTTGCCGAGCGGGCCTATCAGATCGGGAGCTGAACAAGGGCATGAGTGAACTTTCGCCGAACGACGTCGTGATAACGCAGGCAGATGCGGCAGGCAGCGGCCCGGTCCGCGATGCGCTGGAAGGCCGCGTCGACATCATGGCCATGACGCAGGCAACCCACGATGCCGCCCTCAGGCCGGCTGACCCCGGCGGGCTCTCGCACGGCGAACGGGCCGCGCTCGCCGCCCGCATCGCGCGTCTCAACGCCGATGAGGGCCTCGCCGCGCACTACGCGGCGCTGCTCGAGGAAGCGGGCGCCGACGAAGCGGTTTCGGCGATGGCCGATCCTGCCCACAAGGGCGGCGGCGATGCCCGGCGCGCCGCGCTGATCGCCTACACGGACCTGGTGTCGGTGCACCCGCGCGACACGGCCGCGGCCGACATCGAGGCGCTGAAGAGCGCCGGTATCTCGGACGCGGACATCGTGCGCCTCTCCGAGCTCAACGCATTCCTGGCCTACCAGATCCGCGTGATCGCCGGCCTCAAGCTTATGAAGGCGACGGCATGAGCACCATCATCCACGAATTCACCACTAAGATCCCCCATTGGCGCCCGCGCGTCCAGCCGATCAAGCTCGACGAGGCGACGCCCGAGCAGCTCGACGCCCTCAAGGTGACGCCGTCCAACACCAAGGTTTCCGACTACGTCCTGGTGCTCGCCAACGATGTCGAGACGCTCAAGGTGCGCACGCCGCTCTTCAACGCGATCATGTACAATCGCGGCGGCATGGGACGGGCCGAACGCGAGCTGAGCGCGGTCGGCGCCTCGGTTGTCAATCATTGCATCTATTGCACGGCGGTCCATGCGAGCCGCTACAACCAGCTCGCCAAGGACGAAGAGGTCATGCGCCGCATATTCGCCGATGGCGAGGATGCGGAACTCGACGAGCGCAAGAAGGCGATCTTCACCTTCGCAGCGAAGCTCTCCAAGGCGCCGAGCGAGGCGACCGAGGAGGACATGCGGGCATTGCGTGCGGCAGGTCTGAAGGACGACGAGTTGCTCGACCTCATTCTCTCGGCCGCGTTGTTCGGCTGGGCCAACCGTTTGATGCACACGCTGGGCGACCCGGTGGTCGAGGATTGATGAACGAGGTTCGGAGTAAGGCGTTTTGCGTAAGGGGGACAGCATGCGTGTTGGCATAGTCGGGGCAGGAGCCATCGCCTTCGGGGTTGCGGCGTTTCTCGAGCAATCGGGCCACCGGCCGGTCCTGTGGTCGCCCTCCGGCGCCCGCACCGGGAGGCTGGCCGCCGGCGAACCGCTCGTTGCGAGCGGCGCCGTCGAAGGCTCCTTCCATCCCGGCGTCGCACGATCGGCCGAGGAACTGGTCGCCGGTGCCGACGTGGTTCTCCTCGCCCTGCCCGGCTACGGGCACAAGCATGCCTTTGATGCGATCGCCCCGCATATCCGCCCCGGCCAGGCGGTGATCATCTCCTCGCACGCCTCGTTCGGCGCGCTCTATCTTTCGCGCCTGCTGGCCGCGCGCGGCATCACCATACCCATCGTCGCCTGGGGGACGACGGCCGTCACCGGCCGCCAGCCGAGCCTTACGGAGGTCAACGTCAACACGGTGCGCAGCAAGATCGACCTGTGCACCGTGCCGGAGCGGCTTTCCGACGAGGGCCTCGCGCTCTGCCAGAGCCTGTTCGGCGACCGCTTCGTCCAGCGCGACGGGCTGCTCGCCATCGCGCTCAGCAATCTCAACCCGCAAAACCACATGGGCATCGCGCTCTGCAACATGACCCGCATGGAGCATGGCGAAAGCTGGAGCCAGGGCTTCAACGTGACGCCCAATGTGGGACGGCTGCTCGAAGCGCTCGACCGCGAGCGGCTCGCCATCGCCGAGGCGCTCGGCCTGTCCGTGCGCACCATTTTCGAGCACTTCCACCTCTCCTTCCACGTGCCGCAGGATACGGTGTCGAACATGAACCTGGCGATGCACGAGGAAGGCCGCGGCGGCACGGGGCCGGCCACGGCCGACAGCCGCTATGTCACCGAGGACGTCCCCTATGGCCTGCTGATGACGGTCAGGCTCGGCGAGCTGACGGGCCGTGAGGCGAAGCTGCACCGGGCCGGCGTCGAGACGTTTTCGGCGATGTATGGGCGCGACTTCTTCGCCGAAAACGAGCTTCTGGACGCGCTGGCGATCGACGGCATGACGCTCGAGGAGCTCAAAACCCTGTCGCGCGAGGGCTATCGCGCCGAAAAACTGCCGGCCTGACCGCCGGAACGCCTGACGAAAGGGCCGCAAAGATCCCTGCCGAACGAAATGCATGACATGATGAACGTACCGGAACCGAAAGAGGGATAACCGCCATGAGCAAACTCATCATCAATCGCAGACATCTCCTCAAGACGGGCGCAGCCGGTGCCGGCCTGCTTGCCGCCCCCGCATATCTGCGCTCGACCGCCGCCCGTGCCGCGGGCGTCGTCAACGTGTGGACCTATGCCAACTTCATCCCCGACGACTTCAAGGCCGAATTCGAGAAGGACACAGGCATCCAGATCCAGATCCGGCTGGTCGACGACCAGGGCAAGCAGTTCAACCTGCTCGCCGCGGAAGCACCCAACCCGTCCACCGACATCGTCACCGTGGCCGGCCACCGCTTCCTGCAGTTCATCTCCTCGGACCTTCTGGCACCGCTCGACACCGACCGCCTGAAGAACTGGGGCAACATCAACCCGGTCTATTCCGAGAGCGACTGGGCGACGATCGACGGCAACAAATGGGGTGCGCCGATCCTGTCGGGCGCGGAGATCCTCGCCTACAACACCGAGGTCGTCGGCGAGGACGAGGTGAAGAGCTGGGACGTGCTCTTCTCCGACAAATACTCCGGCCAGACCGCCTACACGATCCAGGACATGATGTCCGTCGTCATGCTGTACAAGGGCTATGACGGAAACATGGTCGCCTATATGGACGATCCGGCAAAGGCAGCCGCGGTCGTCAAGGAAGCGCGCGACTTCCTGATCGAGAAGAAGCCGCTGGTGCGCAAATACTACGACGCCGGCGCCGAGGTCCAGCAGATGTTCATCAACCAGGACATCGTGCTCGCCCATGCCTGGAACGGGCCGATCGCCAAGCTGATCACCGACGGCTTCCCGGTCGACATGACCATTCCGAAGGAAGGCACATACGGCTTCGTCTACACGCTGAACGTCACCAACAACGCCCCCAATGCCGACAACGCCTACACCTTGCTCGACGCGCTCCTGGCGAATCCGCAGGTGGGCGCGAAGATGACCCAGTCGTCCGGCTTCATCTCCACCTACAAGGGCGCCGACCAGTATCTGTCCGACATCGAGAAGAAGGCCTCCTCCTTCACCGAGGAGGAACTGGCGGGGCTGCAGTTCTTCCGGGCCGAGGCCAATGAGATGAAGTACAAGCTCGTCGATCCCGCGGTCGAGGAAATCAAGGCCGCCTGACGGCGAAACGACGGCGAACCGGACGGGCGGGGATCCTCCCCGGCCGTCCGGCCTATCGAGACAGGACAGGCGATCCCCCATGGCCCATGCGGACTCCGAAACTGCAAACCTGGCGAAGGCGGCCGCCCCGGGCGGCAGGCCGACCTTCTGGGGCGCGCTGCTGCAGAACGGCGCCTACCAGGCGATATCCGGCACGCTGTTCAAGACGCCGCGCCGGCAATTCGTGCTCCTGGCGAGCCTGCCGCTGTTCTGGGTCTTCTTTGCCAATCTCGGCCCCATCATCGAGATGTTCTGGATCGGCTTTCTCGATTCCTACCCGCCGAAGGTCGGCTATCAGCCGCAGTTCACGCTCGCCAACTGGGCGGCCTTTTTCCAGGACCGGGTGTTCATCATCCCGTTCTTCCGGACCCTGGCCTACTCCTTCACATTCACCACGATCACGCTGTTGATCACCTATCCGGTCGCCTATTTCCTGGCCAAGCACGTGAAGCGCGGACACCAGCTCCTGTTCCTGCTTCTGCTGCTGATCCCGTTCTGGGTGGGCGAGATCGTGCGCACCTATGCGATCATGATCCTGCTCGGCAACAACGGCGCGGTGAACCTGGCGCTCAAATCGCTCGGCCTGATCGAGCGCCCCATCCCGTTCATGTACACCGGGTTCTCGCTGGGCGTCGGCATCATCTACCTGACGGCGCTCTACATGCTGCTGCCGCTATATTCGGCGCTGGAGAAGATCCCCGACAACTATCTCGAGGCCGCCGCCGATCTGGGCGCCGGCGCGTGGACGCGCTTCCGCCGCGTCACGCTGCCTTTGTCGAGGGAGGGCATCGCCTCGGGCTGCACGCTCGTCTTCCTGATCTCGACCGGCTACTACGCCACGCCGGTGTTGCTCGGCGGGCCGCGCTCGACGGTCTTTGCCGAAACCATCGCCGGCTTCTTCCACGTCGCCGGCGATCAGTGGCCCATGGGCGCAGCCTTCTCCTCCATCATGCTGATCGCCACGCTGGCTCTGACGGGACTCTTCCTCAAGCTGATGGGCCGTGACGGGAAAGGAATGATGCGATGACCCGCCACACGCGCATCCTGATGTCGATCATCTACTGGGCCTTCGTCGCCTACCTCTTCGTGCCGCTGGCGCTGATGGTGACGATGGGCTTCAAGGATTCCAAGTTCATCGGCTTTCCGATCCGCTCCTGGACCTTCGACTGGTACATCGCCGTCGCGCAGGACACGCAGGTGCTTGCCGTGTTCGGCTACTCGATGGCGATCGCCATCTCGACCACGGTGCTGTCGCTGATCATCGGCACGTGGATGGCGGCCTTTCTCGGGCCCAACACCTTCCGCGGCAAGGCGATCATCTTCGCGCTGGCCTGCCTGCCCGCCGTCATTCCCGGCATCATCTCGGCCATCGCGCTGCGCATCTTCGCCAGGCTGATCGACATCGAGCCCGGCATGATGGCCATCATCCTCGGCCACACGGTGCACAACGTGCCCTTCGTGGCGCTGGTGGTGATGGCGCGGCTGTCGACCCAGCCGAAGAGCCACATCGAGGCGGCGCGCGACCTCGGCGCCGACAGCATCGTCGCCTTCTTCCGCGTGACGCTGCCCTATCTGAAGCCGGCGCTGATCGGCGCCGGCATCTTCTGCATGCTGCTCTCCTTCGACGATTTCGTGCGCGCCTTCTTCCTCGGCGGCTACCAGCCGACCCTGCCGGTGCTGATCTTCGCCAAGCTGCGCTCGGGCATGTCGCCGGAGATCAACGCCATCTCGACCATCGTCCTCATCATGACCGCGATCCTCGGCCTGTGGGCCGAGCGTTCCATGCGGCGCTTGAACAAAGGCTCCTGACCATGACCGGCGAAAAGGACACCATCGTCCACATCGACAACGTCACCAAACGCTTCGGCAGCGTCGTCGCCGTCGACCGGCTGGACATGAAGATCGTGGCCGGCGAGTTCGTCACCTTCCTCGGCCCGTCCGGCTGCGGCAAATCGACGACGCTGCGCATGCTCGGCGGCTTCGAGACCCCCGACGAAGGCCGCATCGTCCTCGACGGCGCCGACGTGACCCGCCAGCCGCCCAACCGGCGCGACGTCAACATGGTGTTCCAGGATTATGCGCTGTTCCCGCACATGACGGTCGGCCAGAACGTCGCCTTCGGGCTGGAGCTGAAAGGCAAGTCGCGCGCCGAGATCGACCGCCGCACCGGCGAATTGCTTGAGTTCCTGCAGCTTTCCGGCTTCCGCAACCGCACGCCGGAGCAGCTTTCCGGCGGCCAGCGGCAGCGCGTGGCGCTGGCCCGGGCGCTGGCCCCCGATCCCAAGCTGCTCCTGCTCGACGAGCCGCTCGGCGCGCTCGACGCCAAGTTGCGCGGCCAGGTGCAGATCGAGCTCAAGGACATCCAGAAGCGCACCGGCAAGACGTTCTTCTTCGTCACCCACGACCAGGAAGAGGCGCTGACCATGTCGGATCGCATCGTCGTCATGAACGCCGGCAGGGTGGAACAGGCCGGCACGCCGGAGGACCTCTATTTCCGTCCGGAGAGCCGTTTCGTGGCCGAGTTCATCGGCGAGACCAACCTCATCGAAGGCACGGTGCGCGGCATCGACAGGGACGCGATCGTCATCGACTGGAACGGCATGGCCGTGCGCGGCGCGGCGCATGGCCGCCAGCCGGCCGCGGGCGAGGCCGTGACCGCCTCGCTGCGGCTCGAGAACGTCACCTGCCATCCGAAGAAGCCTACCAGGGAAGACGCCATAGAGGGACGCGTCGTCAACAAGCTGTTCAAGGGCAGCCGCACCTCCCTCGATATCCGCATCGGCGAGGGCCGGGACACGCTCATCCGCGCCTATATGGACGCGGGCAACGCCGCCAGCATCGACGACGATCAGCTGTGGATCAGCTGGGAGGCCGACCGGCTGGCGGTGCTGCGGGACTGAGCGTGTAATCGGCCGCGATGCTGCCCGTCATCACCCGTCTTCCGTTCGGCAGATCGTTGCCCTCGATCTTGGCGCGGCGTTCCCCGAGAGGCAGATCGCGCCAGCGCTTTTCCAGCCTTTGCCGCAGCACCGCTTCCGGTTCATCGATCATGACGGTCATGTCGTAGCAGCCGTGAAGATCGCGCCAGCGATCCTCGTCGAGCAACAGATAGTTGCCCTCGGCGATCACGAAGCGCACCGACCGCGGGATCATCCTGGCGCCCGCCCTGGCGATCTCGATGGCGCGGTCGAACACCGGCACTGCGATCTCCGGCTCCTCATTGGCCTTGAGCCGCCGCAGCATATGGCCGAAGCCGGCGACGTCGAAGGTCTCCGGCGCGCCCTTCCTGGCGCGCAGGCCGCGCGGGACGAGCACCAGATCGTCATAGTGATACCCATCCATGGGCAAGACGGCGGCACTGTCCGGCGCCGCCTCGTTGAGCGCTTCCGCAAGACGGCTGGCGAGCGTCGACTTGCCCGAGCCCGGCGCCCCGGCCACGGCGACGACCGCACGCTGCCCGGGACCCGCAAGCGCTCCGATGGCCGCAGTCAGGGCTTCGATCGTGTCCCTCTCGCCGCTCATGGCCGCTCCATGTCCAGGCCCGCCCGCCGCGCCGCCTCGGTGAGATAGGGAACGCCCTTGTCGACGACGTCGTCCGGGTTCTCGGCGACCGGCCGCCACACGGCAAGACCCCCGGCAAGCTCCGGCGCCACGTGGACGAAGCTTTCGAGCGTCATGATCCCACCATATCCGAGCGCCTTCAGGCTGGCGAAGACATCGTCCCAGTCGATCGTCCCCGCGCCCGGCACGCCCCTGTTGCTTTCCGACAGGTGGACATAGCCGAGATGCCGGCCGGCATCGCGGAAGCCGTTGCCCAGCCCCTTCTCCTCGATGTTCATGTGATAGGTGTCGAGGTGGATGAACAGGTTGTCGGCGCCGATCCGCTCGATGAGGTCGGCCGTCTGCCGGGCTGTGTTGAGGAGATGGGTCTCGTAGCGGTTGCAGGGCTCGAGCCCGAGCCGCATGCCGAGCGACCGGGCCGTGCCCGCCACATGGCCGATCAGCCGGCAGATCGCGTCATACTCCCTCGCCTGCGGCGGGCGGCCGGAAACCCGGCCGATCGTCCCGTAGGTCACGCCGCCCAGCATGTCTGCCCCGCTGGCACGGGCGGCCCTCACCACGGCGTCGAGAAAATCCATCGCCTCCTCGGTGCGCTCCGTCACGTCGATCGTGCCGGGAAGGCCAAGCGAGCAGATCGGCGTCAGGCCGTGCTTCTCGAACACAGCCTTCGTGCCCGCGCTGTCGAACGTCGCGGGATCGAGAAGCGGCACTTCGAACGCGCTGATGCCGAGCGCCTTGAGTTTGGGGAAATAGCCTTCCGCCTCCTGCGGATTCCACAGAGGCGTGATGGCGAGCGAATGCAGTCCGAGACGTGTCATCTTTCTTCCTTCACTGCAGCCCGTGCGTCCATCCGGACGCACAAGGACGCTGCAAACCATTGAATCTACGCATCGGCCCGAAAATCCGTTTTCGGGCCGATGCCGTGGCTTCAGCCGTGGGCGCCGACGATGTAGGAGACGACTTCGTTCATGTTGGTCTCCTTCTTGTTCAGATCGGCGATCACGCTGCCCTGCCGCAGGACCACGATCCGGCCGCAGGCCTCGAAGACGTCGTTGAGGCGGTGGCTGATGAGGATCACGGCAATGCCCTCGCTGCGCATCTGTTCGATGAGATCGAGCACGCTCTGCACCTCGCGCACGGCGAGCGCCGCCGTCGGCTCGTCCATGATGACGAGCTTGGGCTGGAAGGTCAGGGCCCGGGCGATGGCGATCGTCTGCTGCTGACCGCCGGACAGCATACCGACCGGCAGGTGGATCGACGGGATCCGCACACCCAGGCGGTCGATCATCTTCTGCGCTTCGGAATCGATCCTGGCCTTGTCGACGAAGGACGGCAGGATGCCCCACAGGCGCTTCGTCGGCTCACGGCCGAGGAAGATGTTGTTGGCGACGTCCTGCTGACCGGCAAGGGCGAGATCCTGGTAGATCATCTCGATGCCGCGTGCCCGCCGCTCTCCCGGATTGAGATGGGTGACGTCCTCGTCGTCGAAGCGCACCATGCCGTCATCGACCGGATAGACCCCGGTAATGGTCTTCATCAGCGTCGACTTGCCGGCGCCGTTGTCGCCGACGAGGCCGATCACCTCGCCCGCCGCGACCTCCAGATTGACGCCGCGCAAAACCTTCACCGCGCCGAAGGATTTGTGCAGATCGGTCAGCTTCAGAAGCGACATGTCAGATCCTCCCCCGGCTGCGGATCTGATCCAGCCACACGGCGGCGATGAGCACGATGCCGATCGCCATCTGCTGGTAATAGGCCTGCACGGCCATCAGGTTCAGCCCGTTCTGCAGGACGCCCATGATCAGCGCGCCGATCATCGTGCCGAGGATCGAGCCGCGCCCGCCGAAGAGGTTGGTGCCGCCGATGATCGCCGCCGTGATGGCCAGCAACTCGTAGTTCAGGCCGGCTGTCGGATCGCCGGTGTTGACGCGGGCGGTGAAGATCAGCCCGGCTAGCCCGGCCATCAGGCCGGACAGCGAATAGAGCATGAGGCGCTGGCGCCGCACGTCGATGCCGGTCGCCCGCGCCGCCGCCTCGTTGTCGCCGAGCGCCAGCGTGTGGGCGCCGAAGGGCGTGTGGGCGAGGATGTAGTGTGCGACGAGCGCGACGACGATCAGCACATAGACCGGGGTGGGAACCCCGAACGGCCGCGCCTGGCCGAGAAACAGGATCTCCTCGGGCAGGCCGTAGATGCCACGCCCGCTGGAGATGATGAGGGCAAGACCCCGGGCAATGCCCAGCATGCCGAGCGTGACGATGAATGCGGGAACCCTGCCGCGCACGATGATCAGCCCGTTGACCGCCCCCGCCGCAAGGCCGGCGGCCAGGCACCCGACGATGGCGAACGGCCAGGGAAGCCCCAGATTGACCACCAGGAAGGCGCCGGTGACGGAGGCGAGCCCGAGAACCGAGCCCAGCGACAGATCGATGCCCGCCGCACTGATGACGAAGGTCGCGCCGATCGCCAGGATCCCGTAGGTGGCGGTCGCCAGGATGATGTTGAACAGATTGCCGAAGCTGAGGAACACCGGCGAGATGATCGCCATGACGGCCGACAGCGCGATGAGGACCGCAAGGGATTCAGCCCGGACATGGGCGCGCGCAAGCAAGGAAGCCAGTTTCATGATTGCTTTCCGAAACTCGAAGAAACCGGCGGGCGGGCTTGGCCGCGCCCGCCGGCGGGAGGATCACTTGACGTATTCGAGCATCGGCTCGGTGCCGGCCTCCAGAACCTCCTTGGTCAGGACCAGCGTCGGAACGTAGATCCAGTCGTCCATGCTCTCGCCGGCGATGACCTTGCCGACATCCTCGACGGCCTGCTTGCCGACGAGATAGGGAAGCTGGGCGACCGAGGCGTTGAGGCGCCCGGCCTTGATCGACTTGACGGCATCGGAATTGCCGTCGACGCCGATCACGGTGACCTGATCCTGTTTGCCGGCCGCATAGACCGATTCCACGGCGCCGAGCGCCATGCCGTCATTGGCGGCGAAAATGGCGACGAGGCCGGGATTGGCCGTCAGCGTGTCGTTGGCGATGTTGGCGGCCTTGCCGCGATCCCAGTCGCCCGGCAGGGAGGCGACGATCTCCAGCCCCGGCGCCAGCTCCTTCAGCTTGTCGGCAAAGCCGGTGGCGCGCTTCTGGCCGGTGATGTTGCCGGACAGTCCCTCGATCACCAGAACCGGCCCCTCGGCATCCTTGCCGAGCTTCGAGACCAGGTATTCGGCGCCCTGCGCCCCGGCGGCGACATTGTCCGAGCCGATGGAGAAGGCGATCTTGACGCCGGCGCCCTCGGCGATCTCGTGGTCGAGGTTACCGTCGAGATCGACCACCGGAATGCCCATATCCGTGGCCTGCTTGAGGCATGGCAGCAGGATCGTCGAATTAATCGCGGCGGTGATCATCGCGTCCGGCTTGCGCTGCAGCATGGTGTTGCAGACGTTGAGCTGCGGCTCGGCGGCCTGGTCGCTCTCGACGGCCTGCAGGTAATATTCGACGCTGGCCGCGGCCGCCCCGTCCTTCACCCCTTCTTCCATCGCGCCCCAGAACGGGTTGGACAGCGTCTTCATCAGGACGCCGTAAACCTTGTCGGCGGCTTGCGCCTGGGTCGCAAGAACCCCGACGGCGACGGTCATCAGCAGTTTCTTCAGCATTTTCTCCTCCTGTTTGCTGCCCGTCGGGGACACGTCTCCCAACCTGTCCCCATGCTGAACTCCGGCGTGACGGGCCACCGGAGCGATTTCACTTCCTTCGGCCGGCCTCCATGCCTCCGTTTCGAGGTGGCGTCATCGTGCCCCGCCGCTCGAACCGGCATGAGACACGCTCGGTCCGCGCCGGCCCGAGACCGCCGCCGATCCTGCCCATGAGCATCGACCAGGCCCTGCGGGCGATCACCTGCACCGGCTGCACGATCGCCGCGATGGGCGGCGTCATATGCGCCAGCCAGGCGCTGTCGTCGAAGCCGACCAGGGCGACATCGCGCCCGGCCTCGAGCCCCCGCTTGCGCGTGATGCTGTAGGCGGCGAGCGTCGCGGTGTTGAAGAGACAGAAGATCGCCGTCGGCACCGGATTCGCATCGAAATGCTTCTCGAACGCCGCCAGGGCGCTCTCCACCGTCGGTCCGCAGGCGAGATAGTCGACGTGGAGCGGGCCGTCACGGCGCATGGCCGCCCTCCTCACCCCGTCGAGGCGCTCGGCGACGTTGCTCACCGCATCGTCGAAATAGGCGACGAGGATCCGCCGGTGCCCGAGCTCGATCAGCTCGCGCATCACCGCCTCCGTGGCCTCGGCGTTGTCGACCCCGACGCCGTCGATAAGGTCCTTCTCGAACACCCGGTCGACAATGACCGACGGGACGTCCTGATCGGCAAGATGCTCTCGCCCATAGGTGCTGCCGGCGGTGGGGGCGAGGAACAGGCCGGCGACGCGCCATCCCAGAAGCTCGCGGATCTCGCGGCTCTCGACATCCGCGGATTCCCGGCTCGAGGTGGCGACGATGCGGTATCCGGTCTCTTCCGCGCAGCGCTCCAGTTCGGCGACGAGCTCGGCGAAGAAGGGGTTCTGGAAATCGGGGATGACGAGGCCGATGACGCGACTTTCGGCGCGTCTCAGGCTCGAGGCGATGGCGTTGGGGCGGTAGTCGAGCGCCTTCACGGCCTCAAGCACCGCGCGGCCGATCGGATCGTCGCGCCGCCGCTTGCCGTTCAGGACATTGGAAACGCTGCCCGGAGAGACCCCGGCGCGCTGGGCCACGTCGCGGATCGAAACCGCGCTCGCCGATCGCCGCTGTGAGGGGTTTTCCCTGCGCATTGCTCTCTCTCCCGGGGAAAACCGTACATAAAACGTTTTACATTGTAAAACGTTTTTCATAGCGTTTCCTGGTGGTCTGATCGAAACAGATGGCACCCATCTGTTTCGACAAGTCAGCCCACAAGCTATTGATCTGGTGGGGCGATTTTCCCAACAGATGGGTACCATCTGTTGGGGTCGCACCACTCGCGCATCGGGAGGAGACAATGCGGATAGTGCTTGACCCGGAACCGCGCACGGCGGAGGAGATCTTCTCGCCGGCGGACCACCGGTATCTCCTGGAGACTCACGATGTCGCCGCCTATCCGGGCGGGAGCCGCGACGCCTTTTATGCCGACCATCTGCCGGGCTGCGACATCCTCATCAGCCAGCAGCCGATGGATACGGCGCGTCTGGAGACAGCGCCGCGGCTCAAGGCCATTTTCAACGTCGAGACCAACTTCCTGCCCAACATCGACTATCCGACCTGCTTCGCCCGCGGCATCCATGTGCTCGCGCCGAGCGGCGTCTTCGCCCTGCCGGTGGCCGAAATGGGGCTCGGCATGGCGCTCAGCCTGGCGCGCGGCATCCACAGCGAGCACAAGCTGTTCCTCGACGCCGAGGAGCGCTACGGGCTGGAGGGCAATCACGACGCCGAGCTCATGACCGGCTCGCAGATCGGCTTTGTCGGCTTCGGTGATCTCGGCCGCGCCCTGCACGCGCTGCTGCCCGGCTTCAGGCCGGCCGCGGTGCGCGTCTTCGACCCGTGGCTGCCGGATGCCCATCTGCAACGGCTCGGCGTGACGCCCGCATCGCTTGAGGAGGTTCTGGCCAAAAGCCGCTTCGTCTTCGTGGTGGCGGCCATCACGACGGAAAACGCCCACCTCCTGAACGCCGGGAACCTGGCGCTGATGCAGGACGGCGCCTCGCTGATTCTCCTGAGCCGTGCCGCCGTGGCCGATTTCGACGCCGTTGCGGCGCTGACGAAAGCCGGCCGCATCCGCTTTGCGACGGACGTCTTCCCCAAAGAGCCCGTGGACCGGCAGGACCCGATTCGCACGATGCCCAACACGCTGTTCTCGCCGCACCGGGCCGGCGCGCTTCACAGCGCGCTGAAGGAAATCGGCAGGCGGGTGATCGAGGACATCGGGCAGATCGAAAAGGGCTTGCCGCCGATCAGTTGCCGGCGCGCCGAACGCGAGACGGTGATGCGCCTGCGCAGCAAGCCCATCGAAAAGACCTGAGCCGGCTTCCCGACGAGGTCAGAAGCCGGCATCGGCGACCGCCGCTTCCTGTCGACAAGCGCGGTCGTGCGTTCACATATTGTCTCATCCGCTGTAACACGCATGGTCGTTAACCATTGGTTAACCATCAGCCTTCCATAGATCGTATCAACGAAAAATTAACCGAAATAATCAAAGTGCTAACAGACACCCGTCCCCTCCGTCTCAAGGGGCGCTCCTTCATGGCGCTCGTGCTTTCCCCGGAACAGCCATTCGACGAATGGCTCGCCCGGCTCGACGATCTGGCGGCCCGTTCCGCCGGCTTCTTCCTGCAGCGCCCGATCGTCCTCGACGTCAAGGACCTCGACACCGACCGTGCGCAGCTCACCGAACTCCTCGAAGCGCTGGCGCAGCGCAACGTGCAGATCCTCGGCATAGAAGGCGCGCGGCCCTCGCAGCTCGGACGCGGCATGCCGCCGGCCCTGAGCGGCGGCCGGCCGGCCGGCGACATCGAGCCGCCGGCCGAATCACCGCCGGTCGCAGGCCCGGATCTCAGCCACGCCGAAACGGCGCCCGCCGCCCAGCCGGTCCGCGCCGTGCACTCGATCATCATCAGGGAGCCGGTCCGCTCCGGCCAATCGGTGAACTTTCCGGAAGGAGACGTGACGGTCATCGGCTCGGTCGCTTCGGGCGCGGAGATCATCGCGGGCGGCTCGATCCATGTCTACGGAACGCTGCGCGGCAGGGCACTGGCGGGGTCGGTGGGCAACGCCTCGGCGCGCATCTTCTGCCGCAAGCTGGAAGCCGAGCTGCTGGCCATAGACGGCCTCTACAAGACCGCCGAGGACATGGACGGCAAGCTTCGCGGGCAGGCCGTCCAGTTCTGGCTCGAGGGCGAATCCATCATGGCCGAGACATTGAACTGAGCCGACGCCGCAAATCACGGACCCCACGCATCGCGCTTTGCGAAAGCCGGTTTCGGACCGATGCAGTGGGAAAGAACAGGAGAGCAAGATGGCAAAGGTAGTTGTGGTCACATCCGGCAAGGGAGGCGTCGGCAAGACGACATCCACCGCCGCCCTCGGCGCTGCGCTGGCGCAGAGGAACGAGAAGACGGTGGTCGTCGATTTCGATGTCGGCCTGCGCAATCTCGACCTCGTCATGGGGGCCGAGCGGCGGGTGGTCTACGACCTGATCAACGTCATCCAGGGCGATGCCAAGCTGCCGCAGGCGCTGATCCGCGACAAGCGGCTCGAGACCCTCCACCTGCTGCCGGCCTCCCAGACCCGCGACAAGGACAATCTGACGCCCGAGGGCGTCGAGCGCGTGATCAACGAGTTGAAGCAGTCCTTCGACTGGATCATCTGCGACAGTCCGGCCGGCATCGAGCGCGGCGCCACGCTGGCCATGCGTCACGCCGATGCCGCGGTGATCGTCACCAACCCGGAAGTCTCCTCGGTGCGCGATTCGGACCGCATCATCGGCCTCCTCGACGCCAAGACCGCCAGGGCGGAGCGCGGCGACCAGGTGGAGAAGCATCTGCTGCTCACCCGCTACGACATGAACCGGGCCGAGCGCGGCGACATGCTGAAGGTCGACGACGTGCTGGAGATCCTGTCGATCCCGCTGCTCGGCATCATCCCGGAAAGCCTCGACGTGCTGCGCGCCTCCAACATCGGATCGCCGGTCACCCTCGCCGACGCCCGCAGCGCACCGGCGCTGGCCTATCTCGACGCCGCACGCCGGCTCGCCGGCGAAACGCTCCCGGTCACCGTTCCGGGCGAGAAGCGCGGCCTGTTCAGCAAGATCTTCGGACGGAGGGCGGCATGAGCATCTTCAACTTCTTCGGCAAAAAGACCTCGGCACCGACGGCGCGCGAACGCCTGCAGGTGCTGCTCGCCCACGAGCGGGCCTCGCTCGCCCACTCGGACCTGGTCGCCATCCTGCGCGAGGAGATCCTCGCCGTGATCGCCAAGCATGTGCAGGTCGATCGTGAGAAGGTGAACGTGAAGATGGACCGGGGCGAAAAGGTTTCGACGCTGGAGATCGACGTCGAGATTCCGCGCGACGCGGAGATGCGGGCGGCCTGACGGCCATCCGCAAAAAGTGCAACCGCCATTTCGGATCGGAGGAAAGGAGACGCGAATGACCCGTTTGTCACTTCTCGAACGCCTCAAGGAGCTTCAGGACATGCCGAAGTTCCAGAACCGCGACATCCGCACGATCACCGCGATGATGTCGATGGAAGCGCTCGCCAAACATGTCGAGGTGTGCGAAGCGGCCGTGCAGGCATCCGCACAGGACGCGTCGCAAAACGCCGGCACGCGGCATTAGATAGCGGACATCACCGGGCCCCGGATCAACGGATCTGGAGCTCCATGACTGCACACCACAGGACAGAATGCCGAAGTCGATCGGTCCTAAGGGATAAGCGCTCCGGGATTCATGATGTTCTTCGGATCCAGAACGGTCTTGATGTCCCGCATCAGGGCGATCTTCACGGGATCGCCGAGCCGTTCGAGCTCCGAGGTCAGCTTGCGGCCAATGCCGTGTTCGGCGCTGATCGTGCCGCCGAAGCGATCGGCGATGTCGTGCACCGCCATCTCCACCTCGAGTGCCTTTGCCTCCTTGTCGGCCAGGGCCTGCCAATAGGCATGCGTGAACATCACGATGTAGTGGACGTTGCCGTCACCCAGATGCGCGACCACCAGCCGGCCGGCTTCGGGGAAAAGCTCCTCGGTCATCGCGTCGGCGGCGGCGATGAAGGCCGGCACCTTCGAAACCGGCACCGCCGTGTCGTGCACGACGCCGATCCCATGGATCTTGTGCGCTTCGGTAACGGAATGGCGCACATGCCAGATGTCCCGGGCCTGCGCTTCGTTCTGGGCGATCATCGCGTCGTCCGCCAGGCCGGCTTCGATCGCCGCGCCCAGCACCTCCTCCAGCGCCGGCAGGAGCTCGGCCGCCGGGTCGGCGTCGGCGAGCTCGATCATCACCGACCAGTCCGGGGTCGTCGCGAAGGGGGTGCGCACGCGCGGGATATGGGCCAGGACGCAATCCACCTCGGCCCGGTTGAGCATTTCGAAGGCCTCGATCGTTTCGCCGCAGCGGTCCTGCAGGCGGGAAAGCAGATCGACGGCCGCTTCGGGGCCGGTGACCGAAACCCAGGCATGGGCGCGCGCGTGGATGGCCGGCCGCATCCTGAGGGCAGCGCCGGTCACCAGGCCGAGCGTTCCCTCTCCCCCGATGAAGAGCTGCTTCAGGTCGTAGCCAGTGTTGTTCTTCTTGAGCGCGTTGAGATCGCGCAGGATGCGGCCGTCCGGCAGCACCGCCTCGATGCCGCAGACGAGGTCCCGCATCGGCCCGTAGCGGACGACGCCCGTGCCGCCCGCATTGGTCGAGATGAGGCCGCCGATCTGCGCGGTTCCCTCGCTGCCGAGATACAAGGGGAACTGACGGCCCTCGCCGGCAGCGATCTCATGGACGGCGGAGAGCGTCATGCCCGCATCGACCGTCATCACGTTCGCCGCGCGGTCGACGGAGCGAAGGGCGTTCATGCGGGCAAGGCCGACGACGATGCCGGCCTTGCGCCCGCTGCCCCCCGCGGGAACCGCGCCGTAGCACAGCCCCGTGTTGCCGCCGAGCGGATAGATCGGCAGGTCGTGCGCTGCGGCCAAACGAATGGTCTCGGCCGCCTGTTGCGTGCTGGCCGGCAGCGCGACCGCAACGGCTTCCCCTTTCCACCGTCCCCTGAAATCGGTGACGAACGGAGCCATCTCCGCCGGATCCGCGATCAGACCCTTCTCGCCCAGGATGGTTCCCAAACGCTGGAGGATTTCGCTCACGCCGCTTCGGCCTCCTTCATCCTGGCAAAGGCCCGCTCCAGCGCGGCGATTGTCTCGCCGCTCGGGTCGGTCAGCGGCAGTCTCACGCCGCCCGCGCTCATGCCCGCCAGCCTCATGTAGTGCTTCAAAGGACCCGGATTGGTTTCCAGGTAAATTGTGTCGATCACCGGATCGAGTTCCTGCTGCAGCTTGATCGCCTCTTCGAGCCGGCCGGCCTGCGCGGCGCGGAACACCTTGATCCAATGATGCGGATAGACGGTCGCCGAGGCAAGCACGCCGCCTTTGGCACCCAGCGCCACATGGGTCGCGAAAAGCGGCTCCTCGCCGCTCAGGATCGCCATCTTGTCGCCGGCGAGCTTGATCGTCTTGATGAACTCCGGCATGTCGTAGGACGAGCATTTCATGCCGATGATCGCGGCGTCCGCGGCCAGTTCGGCGATAGTCTCGGCCTTCAGGGCGACGCCGGTGCGCCGCGGGATCTCATAGGCCAGGACCGGTGCGCCGACGGCATCGCGGTAGTTGCGGAAATAGGCGGCCATTCCCTCCTGCGTGCCGGCGGCGTAGTAGGGCGTGACAGTCATCACGCCGCTGGCGCCGGCCGCCACGAAGTCCCGCCCGGCCTCCACCGCATCGGCAAATCCGGTCGACAGGACGCCCGGCAGCACCGGTGCCCCCTCCGCTGCTTCGACACAGGCCCGGACGATGTCGGCGCGTTCCTTGCGCGACAGGGCCGGGTATTCGCCGGTGCCGCCGATGGGCACGATGCCGGTCGCGCCGGCCTTCATCTGGAACCGCACCAGCGACCGCAAGGCGTCGAAATCGACGGACCCGTCGTCCGTGAACGGCGTCACGATCGCCGTAAAGAGACCCGACAGGTCGTTCATGGTCAGTGTCATGCGTGATGTCCTTTCGAATGCGTCATAAGAATCCGAACAGCCTCGGGAGGGTCAGTGAAACCGCCGGCACATAGGTGACGACCAGCAGCACCATCAGGTTCGAGACCAGGAAGGGAACGGACTGCCTGACGATCGCGCCGAGCGGCACCCCGGAGATCGACGATCCCAGATAGAGCGCAAGCCCGTAGGGCGGCGTCATCAGGCCGATCATCACGTTGAGCACCATGATGACCCCGAAATGCACCGGGTCCACGCCCATGGAGGCAAGGAGCGGGGTGAACAGCGGCGCAAACAGGAGGAGTTGGACGGAATCGCCGACCCACAGTCCGTTGACGAGGAAGAAGACGTTCAGCAGGAGCAGCAGCATCCACGGTTCGAGCTGCCAGTCGCGGACCAGCGCCGCGAGCTCCGTCGGCACGCGCTCATTGGCCAGGACCCAGCTTATGATCGTCGCGAAGCCGACGATCAGATAGACCGAGGCGGAGGTGCGCGCGGCGCGGTCGAGGATCTCCCACAGGGTCTTGAGCGTCAGGTTGCGATAGGCGAGAACGCCGACCAGCGTCGCATAGGCGACGGCGATCGCCGCCGCTTCGGTGGCCGTGAAGATGCCGCCGATGATGCCCCCGATGATGATCAGCGGCATAAAGATGGCCCAGAAGGCGTTGAGGATGATGCCGAGCGCGATCGAGAGATTGAGCCCCGCGATGGGGTTGCGGGGAAAGCCCTTCCTGCGGGCGATGAAATAGATGACGGTCATCTGCGCCATGCCGAGCATGATGCCCGGCACCGCGCCGGCCAGAAACAGCGCCGCAACCGAAGTGTTGGTGAGGGCGGAGAAGATGATCAGCGGAATGGAGGGGGGAATGATCGGCCCCTGGATGGCGGAACTCACCGTCACCGCGGCGGAGAAGTCCTTTCGATAGCCGTCCTTCTCCATCATCTTGATCTCGACCGGACCGAGCGCCGAGATATCGGCAAGCGCCGAGCCGGAAACGCCGGAGAACATCATCGATCCGACGACGTTCACATAGGCGAGCCCGCCGCGCAGGCGGCCGACCAGCAGCCGCGACAGGTTCACCAGCCGGTCGGTCATGCCGATGGCGGTCATGATTTCGCCGGCGATGATGAACAGCGGGATGGACAGCCAGATGAACACGTCCATGCCGGTGAAGAACTTGTGGGCGTAGATGTCGAGCATGCCGGACATGCCCGGCTTGACGAAGAAATAGGCCATGCCGGCAAAGCCGATCGCGAAGATGACCGGGCTGCCCATGATCATCAGAACGAGAAGCAGGCCGATCACGATCAGGAGGGAATGATCCATCGTCTCTTCCTCAGATTTCGGCTTTGAGAACGGAAGGCCCCGTCTCCGGCGTGCCGCGCACGAGATCGCGGATCGCCAGAACAAGCATGTGGAACATCATCAGCCCCGCCCCGACCGGCACGGAGAGATAGATCCAGTAGAAGGAGACGGGCAGGGTCGCAGCGCTGCGGCGCTGGCCGAAATCGGCATTCTCGTAGCCCTTCCACAGCAGCACGGCGAGGAGCACGGCAAGCAGGAGCCTGAAGCTCGCATTGCGCAACGAAAGGACGCGCTTCGGCCAGTATTGGTCGAAGAAGTCGACCCTGACGAGCTGCTCGTCCCTCACCAGCAGGCTGCCGGCCAGCATCACCACCCAGATCATCAGGTAGCGTGCGGCCTCCTCCGGCCAGGGCAGGGAGAAGCCGAACCCGTATCGAAGCGTGACCTGCAGGAAGAGGATCACGGCGACCGCCGACAACATGATGCGCGCGGCCCAGGACGAGACCGTTGCGAGCACGGCGCCAAGTCTTTCAAGCTGGTTGAGCATCAGACCTTCAGTCCCCCTGTCCGGCTGCTGGCGATCGGACGGCCCTCGAGGAGGGCCGTCATTGGATTCGCTCTTCGGAAAGCTTCAACACGTCGGAGCGCGATGCGGGCGGAAATCCGCTTCACACGCGCCCTCGTCCGGCTCTACTCCTGCGCCTCGGCGACGGCCTTCTTGAGCTCGTCCACCAGTTCCGCTCCAACTTCCTGCGCCAGGATCTCGGAGATCGGACCCTGCACCTTGTCCACGAACTTGCCGAACTCGTCCCTGGTCGGCTGGTAGATCTCCACGCCGGCGCCGGCGATGGTCTTCAGGTCCTGCGATTCCTTGGCGGTGATGATGCCGAGCATCGCGAAGGTCGCCTCGCGTGCCGCATAGTCGAAGGCGGCGCGATCCTCATCGCTGAGGCCCTTGTAGAACGCCTCGTTGATGGTGATCAGCGGCATGTTGATCAGGTGATGATCGAGCGTGTAGTACTTCTGCACCTCCTGCAGATTGGCAAGCAGGATGGTGTAGGGAGCGTTCTCCTGGCCGTCCACGACGCCGGTCTGCAGCGCGCTGTAGAGTTCCGCCCAGGCGATGGGCGTGGGCGAGGCACCGAGGGCCTCGACCATCTTGATGTGGATCGGCACCTGCTGGGTGCGTATCTTGAGGCCGACCATGTCCTCGGGTGTCTTGATCGGGCGCACCGAATTGGAGAAGTTGCGGAAGGCGGAGGGAAGGTAGCTCAGGATGCGCACGCCGCCCTGCTCGGCCACCGTATCGGCGAGCTTCTTGCCAAACGGGCCTTCGAGCACCTTCCGGGCAACCTCCGTATCGGGGAAGGTGTAGGGCATCTCGAGCACCTGGGCCGCCGGCGCATAGGCGGCGACATGACCGGCGTTCAGGCCGCCGACCATCTGCAGCGACCCGCGCACGTTCTGCTCCAGGAGCGACTCCAGGTCGCCGAGCTGGCTGTTGGGAAACACCTGCAGCTCATAGCGGCCGTTGGTCTGCGCCTTGAGCACGGAGCCGAACACTTCCGTGAACGCCCAATAAGGGTTGGCGAGCAGGTCGCCCTCGCCGTCCACATGGCCGAACCGGACGACGGTCTGGGCCTGCGCCTGCGGCGCGGCGAACACGCAGAGGCTGAGCGCCGCCGCCGCGGAAAGAACGCTTAATTTGCGGAACAAGGCTTTCATGTCTTCAACTCCCCTGTCGATTTTGCCTTGGAACAGTCACAGCAGCTCCCGGTCCCGGCAGGCGCACGCCTGCTGAGCTTGGAACTCACCGTCAATGCTGATCACTTCCATCCCCTGGAGCGTTGTTGCCGCTCCTTCAGGAATTTACCATACGACAGCGTGGACGCCTGTCAAGTCGCTTAGTATATGAATTTTCTTATAGTGGATTTTTGCGATAATCCGCACTATTCTGATTTTGATGGAATCCGTGTAAAAGCGTGGTCGAGATCGGTCTCGACTCACGATTGCAGCCAACCCGTTCCGGAGCGTGACGATGAACATCCTATCCCCCGAGCAGAAAGAGCCCGAGAGCGGGGGGCTGCCGGGCTCCTTCGACATCGGTCTGCGCCTTTCCCAGTTGCGCCGGGAGAGAGGCTGGACGCTTCAGCAGGCGAGCAAGCGCACCGGCGTTTCATCCTCGGCCTTGTCCAAGATCGAGCGCAACGAGTTGTCGCCGACCATCTCGACGGTGCAACGGGTGGCCAGCGGATACGGGGTCGACGTCGTCACCCTGCTCAACGAGAAGGACGGCTCGCGCAGCCTTGCCGGCCGCCGCAGCGTCACGCGGGCGGGCGAAGGGCGGCCCTACCAGTCCAACAGCTGCGCCAACACGCTGCTGTGCGCGGATCTGATCGACAAGCGGATGACGCCGATCAGGAGCATCGTCACGGCCCGTTCGCCGGACGACTACGGCTCCTGGCCCGTCAACGACGCCGAAATCTTCGTCACCGTGATCAGGGGCACCATGGTGGTTCACAGCGAGATCTACGAGCCGCTCGTTCTCAATCAGGGCGACAGTCTCTACTACGATGCCAGCTCGCCGCATGTGTGGACATCCGAGGGTCCCGAAGATGCGGAGGTCGTCTGGGTCATCGTGTCGTGACCATGTTGCTGAACGCCGACGATTTCCGGGAAAGGGCGCGCGGAAACCTGCCCCGGGGGCTGTTCGAATACATCGATCGCGGGACGGAGGACGAGCGCGCGCTTACCAGCCTGCGCTCCTCCCTCGACGCCATCACCCTGCGCCCGTCCGTCCTGACGGGGCACGACCGGCGAAACCTTCAGAGCCGGCTTTGGGGCCGAACGATCGCCGCACCGCTGGTCGTCGCACCGACGGCGCTGGCCGGGCTGGTCTCCTTCGACGGCGAGACGAAGCTTGCCCGCGCGGCGGCCGCCGTCGGCATACCCTTCTGCGTCTCCACCCAATCGGTGACGACGATCGAGACCATACGGCGCGGTGCGCCGGACGCCACCTTGTGGTTCCAGCTCTATGTCTGGCGCGACCGCTCGCTGACCGCCGACCTCCTGAAGCGTGTCGCGGCCTGCGGCTGCGATGTCCTGGTGGTCACGGCGGACACGCCCGTCGCTCCCAACCGCGAGTACAACCTGCGCAACGGTTTCTCCATCCCCTTCTCGGCGACGGCGGGCAACCTCGTCGACATGGCCCTTCATCCGCGCTGGCTCCTGGGGGTGATGGCGCGCTATCTGCTGACCGAGGGCATTCCGACCTACGGACACTATCCGCCCGCCTTTCGCGGCGCCATCACCCGCCCCAGCGTGGCCGAGGCGGTGCGGCTCGAGCACCGGCTGAACTGGGACGACGTTGGCGCGCTCCGAAACGCCTGGAAAGGCAAGCTCGTCATCAAGGGCATCCTCCACGCTGAGGATGCGCAGATCGCGGCGGACATCGGTGCCGACGGCGTGGTCGTTTCGGCGCATGGCGGCCGCAACCTGGACTGCCTGCCGCCGCCGGCGGCCTGCCTGCGCGAAATCTCCGACGCGGTCGGCAGCAGGCTCACCGTTCTTGCCGACAGCGGCGTGCGCCGCGGCACCGACGTCCTCAAATATCTGGCTCTCGGTGCGCAGGCCGTGCAGCTCGGCCGCCTGCCCCTGTGGGGACTTGCCGCCGGCGGTGAAAAGGGCGCTGTTGCCGTGCTCCGGATGATCATCCGCGAGATGGACACGGCCATGGGCTTCCTCGGGGCCGAGCGGGTCGAGGCGCTGCGCCTGGCCGAAGGCTCCGCGCCGCTGCCCGCCGGCGGCTCGCACCGCTCTATGGCGCCGGAAGCGCGCATCTTCTAGATCGCGATGAATTAGAGCGGGATGCGGGCGGAAAACCGCTTCACACTTTTCCTCATCCCGCTCTAGCATGCCTGTCCGCCGGTCGTGAACCGGTTGATGCTGGGGGCTGCAAGGTTGCAACTGCGTTTTCTCGAGACATTCGTCCACCTCGCCAAGGTGCGCAATTTCCGAAAGGCAGCCGATCTCCTGCACACGTCGCAGCCGGTCATCTCCTCGCGCATCAACGCCCTCGAGAACGAATTGGGCGCCAAGCTTTTCGAGCGATCGAAGCGCAGCGTCCAGCTCACCAGCGAAGGCCGGATGCTCCTGCCCCATGCCGAGCTGGTGATCGAGCTGACCAACGAGATGAAATGGCTCGTCGGTCCCGGCAGCCGGCTGACGGGCTCCCTGCGCGTCGGGGTCACCGACACCATCCTCAGATCCTGGTTCGTCCGGCTGATGGAGGCCTTCCGGGAGAAATATCCGAACGTCAACATCGAGATGCTGTCGTCCACCTCGGCGGAAATCATCCAGTCCCTGAGGGACCACGGCGTCGACGTCGGCCTGGCGATGATGGACGGCACCGACCCGAAGCTGAACTTCGTGCCGCTCGGCGCCTTCCCCGTCGCCTGGGTTGCAAGCCCGACGGCTTTCCCGATCCGCCGCGCCGCGCTCGACACGCTGCTCGACATGCCGATCCTGACCTTCCCGAAGAACTCGATCCCCTACAAGACGCTGGAGCGCTATCTCAAGGCATGTTCGAAGGTGCGCGCCAACGTCCACTCGTCGAACTCGATCGCAACCATCGTCAAGATGGCGGAGGAGGGATTGGGCGTCGCGCCCATGCCGCGCGCCGTGGTGCTGAGGGAACTGGCCAGCGGCAGCCTGCACGAGATCGAGGTGGACGTCGATTTCCCGCCGCTGGAGTTCTATGCGATCTGTGAGGCCTCGCCGCACAAATCGCTGAAGGACGAGTTCGTGCGCATGGCGCAGGAGCAAGCGCTCGCCTATGCCGCGGAGCATCCCGCGCAGTACCTGATGCCGTCTGATTGAATTCCTTTATCACAGACACCCATTATTTTGATTTGGACTTTTTTAGCGGCCTCTTCGATCCTTCCCCCAACAATCAATCAAAAAAGCAGATGGGGAAGAAAAATGAGCCGTATCCTCCGCACGATTCTGGTTGCCGCCGCCTTCGCCGCAGCGGGCACGGGCGCATCCGGCACTGCGCTCGCCGAGACCTGGCGCATGGCCCACAAGATGCCGCCGGACAGCATCGAAGGCGAATTGTTTCAGCTCTTCGCCGACAAGGTGAAGGAGAAGACCGGCGGCGAGCTGGACGTGAAGGTGTTTCCGAACGAGCAGCTCGGCTCCGACGATACGGTGCTGGAGCAACTGCAGATCGGCACGGTGAACGTTTACCCGGAGGGCACCAGCTATCTGCAGAAATGGGTGCCGGACATGAAGTTCGTCTCGGCTCCCTTCCTGTTCGACGATCGCCAGCACTGGGTCCGCTTCATGCAGTCCGACCTGGTCGGGGAGTGGCTGAAGAAGATCGAGGACGAGGCGGGCATCGCGCTGATCGGCTCGCCGACGGCCTTCGTGCGCGGCCCCTATCGGGTCATGGTCACGGACAAGCCGTGGAATTCGCTGGAGGAGATGCAGGGCACGCGGCTGCGCATGCATCCCGACGAGCTGGCGGCGGCCGCCTGGCGCCATCTCGGCACCGAGGTCCGCACGCTTGCCTGGACCGAAGTCTATGAATCCATCAGCCGCGGCATCGTCGACGCGGTGAACAGCCCGATCGCGCTGGTCGAGCCGATGAAGTTCTACGAAGTGGCGCCGCACATCATCCGCCACGACGAATACCCGCAGGGCATGGCGTTCATGACCAACGCCAAGCGCTGGAACGCCCTTTCCGACGAGCGCCGCGCCCAGGTGCTCGAAGCGCTCGCCGAAACGGCAGCCGAATCCGAGAAGCGCATGACGGCGGCGGCCGACAAGGATCTCGCCGCCATGCAGGAAAAGAACGTCTCCTATTCGGAGCCGGACACCGCCGCCTTCGTCGAGCGCATGGAGAGCTTCTATGAGCAGATGGAGAAGGCAGGCGAGCTTCCCGAAGGCTTCCTCGATGCCGTGCGCGCCTCGCGCGCCGAGTGACGGCCCGTCGGACAAGAGCTGAAGGGGAGGCCCCATGCCCATCCTGGATCGAATCCTGGCCGCCATCGACCGGCTGTTTCTCGTGGGAGCGAATGCGGCACTGCTCGCCATGCTGGTCGTCACCGCGCTGAACATCGCCTCGCGCGCGCTTTTCGAGCAGGGGCTGATGTGGGCCTTCCCCATCAGCATCGTCTGCTTCGTGTGGATGACCTTTCTCGGCTTCTTCGTCGTCTATCGGCAGAACAAGGACATCACGGTGGACTTCCTGCTGAACGCCATGCCGGCACCGGCGCGCCTCGCCGGCAGGATGCTCGTGGACATCGCGGTGATCGCGTTTCTGCTGATCCTGCTGCGCGAGGCGCCGGAGCTGATCCAGCGGCAGGTCGGCAACATCGAGATGGTGGGGCTACAGCGGTATTGGCTGAGCATCCCCTTCTTCGTTTCCTGCGCCCTCATCGCGCTGCATTTCCTCAGCGACCTCGTGCATGCGCTGAGGGGGCACGCACCGCGCGAGCATCATCCCGTCGGCGATATCTAGGGTCAGGGCGCAACCATGACATTGCTTCTCTTCGCGGGCTTCGTGGCCCTCATCCTCCTGCGTGTCCCGATCACCATGGCCATCGGCCTGGCCGTTCTGACGGCACTCGTCTATGCGGGCTTTTCCGACACGCTCTACATCATCCCGCTTCAGGTGCTCGACGGCGTCGACAACCCGTCGCTGCTCGCCATCCCCTTCTTCATCATGGCCGGAAACCTGATGAACGGCGTCGGCATGACGGACCGCATCTTCAACTTCGCCTCGGCTCTGGTCGGCCACATGCGCGCCGGCCTGGCACAGGTGAACGTGGTGTCGTCGCTCCTGTTCGCCGGCGTCTCCGGCGCTGCCGTGGCGGATTGCGCGGGTCTCGGCACGATCGAGATCAAGGCCATGCGGGAGCGTGGATATCCTGCTCCCTTCGCCGCGGCGATCACCGCCGCAAGCGCCGTGGTCGGCCCCATCATCCCGCCCTCGATCAGCCTCGTCGTCTACGCGTTCCTCTCCAACACCTCGGTCGCGCGGCTGTTTCTGGCCGGCATCGTGCCCGGCCTCGTCGTTGGCCTGTCGCTGATGATCTTCAACTATCTGCTGGCGATCAAACACGACTTCCCGCGCGAGGAGCGCAAGACGCTGCCCGAGGTCGGCCGCCTGGCCCTTGACGGCATAGCCGCCCTGGTGGCGCCCGGCATCATCCTGGTCGCCATCCTGACGGGCTTCACCACCGCCACCGAGGCGGGCGTATTGGCCTGCGTCTACACCATCGCGCTGGGGTTCGTTTACCGCACCTTCTCCTTGCGCATGATGTGGCGAGCGCTCACCGAGACCATGACGATCACCAGCGTGATCATGATCATCATCGGCTTCTCCCAGGTGATGGGCTGGCTGCTGGCCATCGAGCAGATCCCCCAGCAGCTCGCCGACCAGATCCTCGGCGTCACCGAGTCCCGGAGCGTCTTCCTCCTGCTGCTCCTGGTCTTCCTGCTCGCCGTCGGCTGTTTCGTGGAGGGCGTGCCGGCGAAGCTGATCCTGGTGCCGATGCTGCTGCCGATCATCGATCAGTTCGGCATCGACCGGATTCACTTCGGCCTGATCATCACCCTGGCCCTTTTGATCGGCATCGCAACGCCGCCCATGGGCATTGCCCTCTACATCGTCTCGGAGGTCGGCAAGGTGCCGTTCGAGAAGGTGGCGGTAGCGATCCTGCCCTTCCTGGTGCCGCTGATCGTGGCTTTGCTGCTCGTCACCTTCGTGCCGGAACTCGTTCTCTTCCTCCCCAACCTCATCCTCGGGCCGGCCTGAGGCCGGACCGGTATCAATCCCCAAAATGCAAGGACCATTCCATGAAGATCTCCGTCATTCAGATGAACTCGCAGGACGACAAGGCGCGGAACATCGCCGATGCGACCCGCCTCATCCGTGAGGCGGTCGCTGAGGACCGGCCCGACCTCGTCGTTCTGCCGGAAACCTTCACCTATATGGGCGGCACCGTGGAGAGCCGGCGCGCCAACGCCGAGACCTTCCCGGACGGCGAAGCCTACCGCGCCATGTCCGCCCTTGCCGCGGAGTTGAAGGTGAACATCCATGCCGGCTCCATGGCGGAAGCGGCGGGCGAGAAGTGCTACAACACCACGATCGTGTTCGACCGGGAGGGCAACGAGATCGCCCGCTACCGGAAGATCCACCTGTTCGACGTGCAGGTTCCCGGCGGCATCAGCTACCTGGAATCGGACACGATGAAGCGCGGCGAGAATGTCGTCGTCTACGAGCTCGAGGGCGTCAGGGTCGGCTGCGCGATCTGCTACGACCTGCGGTTCCCCGAGCTGTTCCGCAAGCTGCGCGACAAGGGCGCCGAGCTCATCGTGCTGCCGGCGGCCTTCACCCTGCAGACGGGCAAGGATCACTGGGAGCAGCTGCTGTGCGCCCGTGCCATCGAAACCCAGTCCTACGTGGCCGCCTCGGCGCAGATCTTCGCCCATGACGACGGCCGGAAACTGTGTTTCGGCCATTCGCTGGTCATCGACCCGTGGGGCATCACCGTCGCCAACTGCTCGGATCGCATCGGCCATGTGAGCGCCGTCATCGACACCGGCTACGCAGCGCAGATCCGGCAATCGATGCCGGTCGCAGAACACCACGTCGTGGCATAAGGAAAACGCGAATGTACCAGGTCAATCCCATGCCCCGGCAGCTTGCCCAGGCCAAGCTCGACAAGCTCATGCAGGTGGAGACCGCGACCGTCGGCCACTTCCTGCATGCCAATTTCCTGGACAGCGGCCTGCGCTCCATGCTGCCGAAAGTGCGCGCCGCCGGCACCGCCGTGACCCTGCGCCTGCCGCATGCCGACAGCACGCTTCTGCACTATGCCATGGACCATGTCCGTCCCGGCGACTTCATGATCATCGACCGCGCCGGAGATACGCGCCACGCCTGCTGGGGCGGCGTCATCACCCATACGGCGGCCGGCAAGAAGCTGGCCGGCGCGGTGGTCGACGGTCCGGCGACCGACGTCGCGGATTTCGCGCGTCACGGCTTTCCCATGTGGTGCCGCGGCCCCTCCCCGATCACCACGAAGCTTCTCGGCATTTCCGGCGAGATGAACATCCCCGTCAGCGTCGGCGGCGTGGTGGTCCGCCCGGGCGATGCCGTGCTGGCGGATGAAAACGGAGTTCTGATCCTGGCGCCGGAGGAGGTGGACGCGGTGGCCGATCGCGCCATCGAGATGCAGATCCGAGAGATCGACCTTTTGAAGCGCATCGACGCCGGCGAGAGCCTTCCCGCCATTTCCGGCGCCAAGGCGCGCGTCGAGCAGACGGCCTGATCCATCGGCCGCAACGACGAGGCGGATCGCTTCCCTCCTTGCGAAAGGGTGGAGCGATCCGGCGTGGTCTGCGGTCGATCGACGGTGTGGTTTCTGCGCGCGGCGGCGGCCTTTCGGCCGGGTGCCTCCCGCAGGGAGGAAAGCTCAGACCCGCTCCGCCGCTCCGATGCGCTCCCAGCGCTTGCCGTTGCCTTGCGACTGGCGGGCGAAATACCGGTAGGGTGTGTTCGACCAGTCCTTCACCGAATTGTTCATGTTATCGAGGATCAGGTCGCCCCGTGTGGTCCTCACGGTGAGCACGGTGTGGCCTTCGCCGCCGCTGCGCGCCACGGTCAGGAGCAGGGACGATGCCGGCCAGCCCAGGCGCATCAGCTCCGCCTTCTTCAGGATGGCGAAGTCTTCGCAGTCACCGTATTTCTGCGGCAGCCGCCAATCGTCTTCCTTGCCGGTCGTTGCGATATCGGACCGTTCCTGGATGCGCCGATTGACCGACGCGTTCACGCGCCTCAGTTCCTCGGAGCGCCGTGCGGTCAGCTCGACCGGCTTTCCGTCGCCGTTCGTGCTGCACAGGCGCGCCTGCCGGGCACAAAAGTCATGAAAGGCCGGCGGCGCGAACGCATGGCCGACAAGCTGCATCCGCGATCCGCCGCCGGATCGGCCGGCCGCTTCCTGCGAATGGGCAGTGATCGATTCCGTCGTGGTGCTGCAACCCGCGCTCGCCAGAAAAGCGGCGAGCGCCATTCCTATCGAGAACTTCATCAGGGACCCCCATTGGCGGGCTATCCCTTAGACTGCCTCAGAATGATTAAGCAACTCCTGCCGGAGTATGAGCCCATAACGATTATCAACATCACGAAATGTTTACACGGTTTACTCCTGCCGCTTTCCAGGCTGACAATATCGCATCGTTCAATCCAAATTGATTATATCGTAGTTAAAATTGTATAAACATTAAGTAATGTATGTTTATTACTAAGTAAATAGTGGTAATTATTCAAATAAACCGGAACAGCAAAGGCAGCTGATGCGTTGCTTCGCATTCTTCAAACCTAGGGAGAACTGCGATGCGTAGCACGGCGCTATTACTTTCAGGGTCAAAAATCCTGGTATCTATCGGCGTCATCTGCCTCATGCCTGTGGCTCCGACATTCGCCCAGTCCAGCATCAGGCCGCTCATGACGGCGGAGCAATGCTCCCCGCTGACGGACCAGAACTACGAGCTTTGCTGTGTCGCCCGCAATCGGGTGCAACTGCTTTCCCCGGAAGATCTTGCCCAATGCCCTCCCCTCACCACCAGCCTCATCCAGAATGCCCTCAATAACAGTGACGGTGGCGGCAACGGCAACGGCGGCGGTGGCGGCAACGGTGGCGGCGGTGGCGGCGGCGGCGGCAACGGTGGCGGTGGCAACGGCGGCGGTGGCGGCAACGG
>NZ_JANKOF010000040.1 GCF_024655565.1 Nitratireductor sp. ZSWI3
AGGTCGGCCGCGAAGCTCGGCCCGGACAGGGCCGCGACCGGATTGTCCGGCAGCGCCTCGGCGGCGATCTCCGACATCAGCCGGCCGGTCTCGCGCTCGATGCCCTTGGCGCAAAGCACCACCGGCGCGCCCTGGCGCATGTGCGAGCGAGCCGCGGCCAGGACCGGACGCAGGGTCTGCGCCGGCGTCACGGCAAGGACGCAATCGGCATCGCGCAGGGCATCCCCCATGGCCGCGGTCGCGGCGAGCCGCGGGTCGAGGTCGATGCCCGGCAGGTAGCGCTCGTTGCGATGCGTTTGGACGATGGTCTCGGCAAGTGCCGCATCGCGCGCCCACAGCCTTGCGCGGTGGCCCGCCGTCAGCATCGCCGCACCCAGCGCGGTGCCCCAGGCGCCGGCGCCGAGCACCGCTATGGTCCAGCCCTTGCTCATGCCTTCGCTCCCCTTTTCCCCGCGCCGAACAAGGGTGCGGAAGCTTCGTCGAGCGGCCAGCGCGGCCGTGGCGCAAAGGAAAGCGCATCGTCCCCGGCAAGCCCGGCAGCAAGCCGCTCCATGCCTGCCCAGGCGATCATCGCGGCATTGTCGCCGCACAGTTTCAGCGGCGGAGCGACGAGGCGGAAGCCTTCCTCGCCGCACAAGGCTTCCAGCGCCGTCCGGATCGCCTGATTGGCGGCGACGCCGCCCGCCACGACGAGTGCCGGCTCGTCCAGCGCCGCGTGCTCTTTGCGGAAGCGCTCGAGGCTTTTCCTGACGCGGTCGGCCAGCGTCTCGGTCACGGCGGCCTGAAAGGAGGCGCAGATGTCGGCGATGTCGGCCTCGCTCAAGGGGGCAAGCTCCGTCGCGGCGCGGCGCACGGCCGTCTTCAGGCCGGAGAAGGAGAAATCCGGCCGCGCCTCGCCCTTCAGCGGGCGCGGAAAGGCAAAGCGCCGGGCGTTCCCCGATGCCGCCGCCCGTTCGACGCTGGGGCCGCCGGGATAGGGGAGGCCGAGCAGCTTCGCCGTCTTGTCGAAGGCCTCGCCCAGCGCATCGTCTATGGTGGAGGCCCAGCGTGCGTAGCGGCCGATTCCTTCGACATGCACGATCTGCGTGTGGCCGCCGGAGACGAGCAGCAGGAGATAGGGGAACTCGAGCCCGTCGGTGAGGCGCGCGGTCAGCGCATGGCCCTCCAGATGGTTGACCGGCACCAGGGGCTTGCCGGCGGCGGCCGCCACCGCCTTCGCCGTGGTCAGGCCGACGATCAACCCGCCGATCAGGCCGGGACCCGCGGTGGCGGCGATGGCGTCGATGTCGGAAAGGGTGCATCCCGCCTCGGCAAGAGCTGCCTCGATCACCCCGTCCAGCGCCTCCACATGGGCGCGCGCGGCGATCTCCGGCACCACGCCGCCGAAGGCCGAATGCTCGGCGATCTGGCTGAGGACGACGTTCGACAGGATGGCCGGCGCGCCGCCATCGTCGCCGACGACCGCCGCCGCCGTCTCGTCGCAACTCGTCTCGATGCCAAGAACGCGCGTCATTCAGCCTTACCCGTTCATGTTGCCGTCGCGGCCAATCCTCGGTAGGGGAGAGGTGCATCCGGTCTTTGGATGCGGGTTAGCACGGACGCGACGGCATGCAAACTGATGTGGTGAAGATCGGCACGCGCGGCAGCGCATTGGCGATGGCACAGGCGGCGGAGGTGCGCGCCCGGCTGATGGCCGCGCACGGCCTGCCGGAGGAAGCCTTCGAGATCGTCATCATCTCCACCTCGGGCGACCGCATCCAGGATCGGCCGCTGTCGCAGGCCGGCGGCAAGGGGCTGTTCACCAAGGAAATCGAGGAGGCGCTGATCGATGGTCGCATCGACCTCGCGGTGCATTCCTCGAAGGACATGCCCACCGTGCTGCCGGACGGGCTGGAGATTTCCGCCTTTCTCGAGCGCGAGGACGTGCGCGACGTTTTCATCGGCCGCTCTGTGGCGAGCCTCGAACACCTGCCGCACGGCGCCCGGCTCGGCACCTCGTCGCTGCGCCGTCAGGCGCTGGTGCTGCGGCTGCGGCCGGACCTTCAGGTCGGCATGTTCCGCGGCAACGTCCAGACCCGGCTGCGCAAGCTGGAGGCGGGCGAGGCCGATGGGACGCTGCTGGCCCTGGCCGGGCTGAAGCGGCTCGGCATGGCGCATGTGGCCGGCGAAGTGATGGACGTGGAACACTTTCCGCCGGCGCTCGGCCAGGGCGCGATCTGCATCGAAAGCCGTGTCGGCGATCGGCGCATCGGGCCGATGGTGGCGGCAATTCACCATGCGCCGACCGGCGCCGAGCTTGCCTGCGAGCGTGCCTTCCTCGCGGCGCTCGACGGTTCCTGCCGCACCCCGATCGCCGGCCTCGCACGGGCCGCGGGCGATGCCCTGCACTTCTCCGGCATGGTGCTGTCGCCGGATGGCCAGGAGGTCCACGAGATCGCCGTCGACGGCAAGGTGGCCGATGCCGTGCGCATCGGCGCCGATGCCGGAGCGGCGGTGCGCAGGAAAGCCGGTGCCGGGTTCTTCGACGGCTGGTCCTGACCGATGCGGGTGCTGGTCACGCGGTCAGAACCCGGCGCTTCCGAAACCGCCCAGCGGCTGCTCGCCCTCGGTTTCAAGCCGCTCGTCCTGCCGCTGACGAAGATCGTCCCGCTGCCGGTCGAGATGGAACCCGTGCCGGCCCATGCGATCGCCGTGACGAGCGCCAATGCGATCCGCCGTGCGCCCGAAGGACTGCTCGCGGAGATTGCCGGCAAGCCGGTTTTCGCCGTCGGGGAGCGCACGGGCGCAGAGGCGCGGCGCGCTGGCCTCAAGGTGATCGATGAGGATGCGGGCGATGCCGAGAGGCTCGCCCGGCACATTGATGCGGCCTTTCCCGCGCCCTGTCATGTGACCGTGCTGTGCGGGCGGGTGCGGCGCGGCGTTCTGGAAACGCGGCTGCGTGAGGCCGGACACCGCGTGCGGGTGGTCGAGACCTACGACACGCTGCCCTATGATCCGCCGGATGCCGAAATCGCCGCTTCGCTCGGCGAGGGCGGGATCGATGCGGTGCTGGTCCATTCGATCAACGGTGCCGAGCAGCTTCGCCGGCTGGCGGCGCGATCCACCGTCGGGGCGAAACTCGCCGGCGCGACCTATTATTGCCTGTCGCGCCGCATCGCCGATGCGATGGTGTCTGTGGCGCCGGAGAGGAAGCGGATCGCCGTTTCGCCGACGGAAGAGAGCCTGCTTGCCCTTTTCGAGGAGGACGGCTGATCGCAACCACCCTGTTTTCACCACGCCAGGGTATGATAGGACTTTATATGCACCGCACACAGTGCCCGATTTGCCCCTTGCCAGCGGAGTTGCCTGATGGTCAAAACGCCGAGAACGCGTCATTCGAAAACACAGCGGGAACCGGTGACCATCGATCTGGAGCCGGATCAGGTGAAGCGTGAAGAGGTGGACAAGAGCGAACCGGCAAAGGATGCCGCGGCGACGGCGGCCGGGCCTGTGAAGGCCGAACCGGCCGGGGGCGCGGCACGGACGCCTCGGGCCAAGGCGGAGACGGTCTCCAAGCCCGATTCCGCCGCCGGGGACAAGCCGAGCGGTTTTGGTCGGGCAAGCACCGGTGAACAGCCGAGGGCGGAAGCCGCGGCGGCCAGCGCCGGCACCGGCGCGCCCAAGCCCTCGCAGACGCCGAATGCGCCTCGCGGTGGAGGTGCCGGGGGCATGCTGGGGGCGGGCATTGCCGGCGGTGCCGTCGCGCTTGCCCTGGCCGCGGGCCTGCAGTGGTCGGGCGTCCTGCCCGGCCTGAAGCCGGAACCCAGGACCGCGGATCCAGCCGTCGAGACTTTGCGCCAGCAATTGGCGGCGCTGGAAAACAGGCTCGACGAGCAGCAGAGCCGCATTGAGACCGGCGGCGACGGGCAGGCCGACGCGGCGCTTGACGAGGCGAGGCAGCTGGCGAATTCGCTCGATGGGCGCGTTTCCGAACTCGGCGCGCAACTGTCCGCGCTGCAGGAAGCGGTCTCTTCCGGGTCGGCCGGCGAGGGGGCGGGCCTGGAGGCGCTGGCGGCGCGGGTAGCAACGCTGGAGGAGCGTGAGGGAGCTTCTGGCCAGGGCGCTGCGAACGAGGCCGTTTCGAGGCAGGTCTCGGAGCTTCAGGCGGGCGCCGACAAGATCACCGCTGCCGCCGATGCAGCGGCCAGGTCCGCGTCCGACAACGCGGCGGCGATCGCCGATCTGCGTGGCGAGGTCGACGCTCTGAAGGCAAGGCTGGAGGAAGGCGGCGGCGCCTCGCAGGTGGCGCAGGTGATCGCCGCCACCGCGCTGAAATCGGCGGTCGAACGCGGCGCGTCCTTTTCCAACGAGCTCGAGACCTATGCGGCGATCGCCTCGCCGGGCGCGGTCGAGGCGCTGGCGCCGTTGCGCCCCTATGCCGAAGCGGGCCTGCCGAGCCGCGCTGCGCTGGCGATCGAAGCGCCGAAGGCGGCGAGCCGCA
The DNA here is from genome assembly GCF_024655565.1 of Nitratireductor sp. ZSWI3. Taxonomy (GTDB): domain Bacteria; phylum Pseudomonadota; class Alphaproteobacteria; order Rhizobiales; family Rhizobiaceae; genus Nitratireductor. The sequence goes on from NZ_JANKOF010000040.1 coordinate 4,481, forward strand.
TCGTCGCGGCGACCGACCGTGCCGCAGCCGGCGACGGCGGCATCATCGACAATCTCTTGGCGAGCGCCCGCTCGCTGGTGGTGGTGCGGCCGGTCGGCGAGGTCGAGGGCAGCGAGCCCTCCGCAATTGCCGCGCGCATGGAGGCCGCGGTGATCGCCAACGACTACGGCAAGGCGCTTGCCGAATATGCTTCCCTGCCGGAGGCCGGCAAGGAAGCGGCCGCCGACTTCGCGAGAAAGCTCGAAGCGCGGCAGGCCGTCGACGCAGCTTTGGACAAGGCGCTCTCCGATGCGCTGAAGGGGGCATAGGCGCCGATGTTTCGCATCCTTTTCTATCTTGCCATCGTCTTCGTGCTCGGCCTGGGCTTCGCCTGGCTGGCGGAGCGGCCGGGCGATCTGGAGCTGATCTTCGCGGGAAACCGCTACGAGCTGACGCTGATGACGGCGGCGGCGGCGATCGTCGCCATCGTGGCGATGGTGATGCTGCTGTGGTGGCTGATCCGCAGCATCTGGACGAGCCCCTACACCGTGGCGCGCTATTTTCGCGTGCGCCGTCGTGACCGGGGCTATCAGGCCCTGTCCACCGGCATGATCGCCGCCGGGGCCGGCGATGGCGGGCTTGCCCGGCGCATGAGCCAGCAGGCGGCGAAGCTGATCTCGTCGGACCAGGAGCCGCTGATCCACCTGCTCGACGCCCAGGCGGCTCTCCTGGAAGGCGACCGGCAGGCCGCGCGCGACAAGTTCACCGCCATGCTCGACGATCCGGAGATGCGCCTTCTCGGCCTGCGCGGGCTCTATCTCGAGGCCGAGCGTCTCGGCGAGCGCGAGGCCGCGCGCCACTATGCGGAGCGGGCCGCCGAGGCGGCGCCCCAGCTCGCCTGGGCGGCGAACGCCGCGCTGGAGGGCAAGACCGGTGAAGGCGACTGGGACGGGGCGCTGAAGCTGCTCGACGCGCGCAAGTCGTCCGGTCAGGCCGAGCGCGACAGCGTGGCGCGCCGCCGGGCCGTGCTGCTCACGGCCAAGGCCATGGACCTGCTCGACGGCGATCCCCAGGGCGCCCGCACCGCCGCGCTGGAGGCCCACAGGTTGCGGCCGGATTTCGTCCCGGCAGCGGTGACGGCGGCGCGCGCCCTGTTTCGCCAGAACGAGCTGCGCAAGGGCTCCAAGGTTCTGGAGACGGTCTGGAAGAAGGAGCCGCATCCCGAGGTCGCCGACATCTATCTCCACGCCCGGCCGGGGGATTCGGCGCATGATCGGCTGGCGCGCGCCAAAAAGCTCGAGCAGTTGCGCCAGAACAATGCCGAATCGGCCCTCGTCGTCGGCCGCGCGGCGCTCGATGCCGGCGAGTACAAGCTGGCGCGCGAGGCGTGCGAGACTGCGGCGCGGCTCGGCCCGCGCGAAGCCGTCTACCTGTTGATGGCGGATGTCGAGGAGGCCGAGACCGGAGACCAGGGCCGGGTGCGGCACTGGCTGTCGAAGGCTCTTCGCGCGCCGCGCGATCCGGCCTGGGTGGCCGACGGCTACGTCTCGGAGCAATGGGCGCCGATCTCGCCCGTCACCGGCAAGCTCGACGCTTTCGAATGGCGCGTGCCGATGGAGCGGCTGGCACAGGTGATCGAGGGCGAGGAGGACTTCGCCCGGGCGCCCGCCATCGCCGCCCCGCCGAGGCTGGAGACAAAAGCCGAAGCGCCGGCCGAGGCGGAGCCAGTGGTGATCGAGCCCGAGCCCCCGGCTGAAAAGCCGGAACCGAAGGCGAAGCCGGCCCCGGCCGTCGAGAAGGCTGCGGCGCCCAACGGCAATGGCGGCGACGCCCAAAAACCCGTTTCTCCGCCACCTCCGGACGATCCGGGCATCGATCCTGACGAAGCCGACGGCTCGACGCAGAGCGGCTTCCGCCTATTTTAGGAACCAACGGTCGCCGTTCCCGGCGCTCCGCCTCAAACACTCATGACACCGGCCTGTTTCCCATGTTCGATCGCTTTCTCTCTTTCCTGAAAGACATTCCCGGCGGAGGGCGGGAAAAGCGCCTGCGCCCCGAGGACGATCCGCGCGTGGCGGCAGCAGCGCTGCTGTTCCACGTGCTCGACGCCGACGGCATCCGCGACGAAGCGGAGATGAAGCGGCTCAAGAAGAGTCTTTCGGAAACCTACAATGTCAGCGGCGCGGAGCTGGAAGGTCTCCTGCAGGCCGGCGAACAGGCGGAGCAGGAGGCGGTCGACCTCTACGCTTTCACCAGCGTCCTGAAACGGCATCTGGACGCTGAGGCGCGGAAGCAGTTTATTGGGCTGATGTGGGATATCGTCTTCGCCGACGGGGAAATGCACGAGCTGGAAGACAATCTCGTCTGGCGCGTGGCCGAGCTGATCGGCGTCGACAACCGCGACCGTGTGCTGCTGCGCCAGAAAGTGCAAGAGAAGAACAGCGAAGAATAGCCTGCCCATGGAGCCCGACCCAAGCCGAAAGATCCTTATCGTTCTGCATCAGGAAACGTCGAGCGCGGGTCGTGTCGGCCAGGTGCTGCAGGCGAGCGGCTTTTCGCTCGACATACGCCGCCCGCCGCTCGGACAGGCGTTGCCGGAAACGCTGGAGGATCACGCCGGCGCCGTCGTGTTCGGCGGGCCGATGAGCGCCAACGATCACGAGGAATATGTGCGGCGCGAGACGGACTGGCTGTCCGTGCCGCTCAGGGAGAACAAGCCTTTCCTCGGCATCTGCCTCGGCGCGCAATTGCTGGTCAAGCATCTCGGCGGCCATGTGAACGGCCATGACGACGGCCTGGTGGAAATCGGCTGGTATCCGCTGCGGGCGACGGACGAGGGGCGCCACCTCCTGCATTGGCCGGAGATGGTCTACCAGTTCCATCGCGAGGGCTTCTCCCTGCCGCGCGATGCGACGCTGCTTGCCACGGCGGATCACTACCCGAACCAGGCCTTCCGCTACGGGGAGAACGCCTGGGGCGTGCAGTTCCACGCCGAATTGACCCGCGCCATGATGCAGCGCTGGGTGGTGCGCGGCGCGCATCGGTTCGTCATGCCCGGCGCCCAGCAGGGGCGCGACCACCTGGGAGGGCGGCTGATCTGGGATCGGCATCTGAAGCAGTGGCTCGTCGAGTTCCTGCACCTGATCTTCGGCGGCGAGGGTGCGGCACGGCTCACCGCCGGCGACGAGGCCAAGGGCCGGCGCATGCCCGGTCAGCGCATGGTGGGCCGCCGCGGCGTGGCGTGAGGCTGGCCGCCGTGTCCTTGATTTCAGTGCCTGCGTGACAATTCCCGCGTCGCCGTCTCCAGCCCCGAAAGCGTCAGCGGATACATGCGGTCAGAGAACAGGTCGCGCAGCATCTGGATGGAGTGGGTGAAGCCCCAGTGCTTCTCGGGCACCGGATTGAGCCATACGGCATTCGGCCACTGGGCGAGGACGCGGGAGATCCAGACATGGCCGGCCTCCTGGTTCCAGTGCTCGACCGCACCGCCCGGATAGGCGATCTCGTAAGGGCTCATCGATGCGTCGCCGACGAAGATCACCTTGTAGTCGGAGCCGTATTTGTGCAGCACGTCGTAAGTCGGCACGACTTCCGAATGGCGCCGGCGGTTGTCCTTCCAGACGCCTTCGTAAAGGCAGTTGTGGAAGTAGAAATATTCCATGTGCTTGAACTCGGCGCGGCTGGCCGAGAACAGCTCCTCGACGATCCCGATGTGATCGTCCATCGAGCCGCCCACATCGAAGAACATCAGGAGCTTCAACGCATTGCGCCGCTCCGGCCGCGTCTGCACGTCCAGATAGCCATGCTCGGCGGTCGCCTGCACCGTGCCCGGCAGGTCGAATTCCTCCTCGGCGCCCTCGCGCACCCAGCGCCGCAGCCGCTTCAACGCGACCTTGATGTTGCGCGTGCCGAGCTCCACCGTGTCGTCGAAATTGCGGAACTCGCGCTTGTCCCAAACCTTCACGGCGCGGCGGTGGCGCGATTCATGCTGGCCGATGCGCACGCCTTCCGGATTGTAGCCATAGGCGCCGAAGGGAGAGGTGCCGGCGGTGCCGATCCACTTGCTGCCTCCCTGGTGGCGGCCCTTCTGCTCCTCGAGCCGCTTCTTCAGCGTCTCCATCAGCTTGTCGAAGCCGCCGAGCGCTTCGACAAGCTTCTTTTCCTCTTCCGTCAGGTGCTTCTCGGCGAGCCTTCTCAGCCAGTCTTCCGGAATCGCCTGCGCGTCCACGGCATCGCTCCCCGAGACGGCCTCGACGCCCCTGAAGGCATGGCCGAAAACCTGATCGAAGCGGTCGATGTGGCGCTCGTCCTTCACCAGCGCGGCGCGCGCCAGATAATAGAAGCCCTCGACGTCGTAAGTAACGAGATCCTTTTCCATCCCCTCGAGCAGCGACAGAAACTCGCGCAGCGAGACGGGCACGCGCGCGGCTTTCAGCTCGAGGAAGAAGGGGATGAACATGGGCCTCAGTTTCGCTGGTATTTGATGAACGGCGTCAGCTTGCCGATGCGATCATAGAGCTTACGGGCGGTCTCGTTGAAGTCCTGGGTCATCCAGTAGACATTCGCGGCGCCCTTCTGATCGGCCTTCTCGTACACCGCCTCGATCAGCGCCCGCCCGATGCCCTTGCCGCGGATTTCCGGATCGGCGTACAGATCCTGCAGATAGCAATTGTTGCCAACGGCCCAGCAGGTCCGGTGGAACATGTAATGCACGAGGCCGACCGGCTTGCCGTCGACCTCGGCGATCAGGCCGTTCGGCTCGTATTCGCCATCATCGAAGAGGCGCTTCCAGGTCGAGGCATAGACCTCTTCCGGCACGCTGGTCTTGTAGAACTCCAGATAAGCCGTCCACAGCCGGCGCCATTGCGGCTGGTCGGCAGGCGTAAGCGGGCGGATGGTGATGTCGGTCATGGATTTTTCCCCTGCTGAAAGTGCCATCACTGTTTTCGCGCCGACCGTGTCCAGCAAGGGCCAGTGGCCCGGAGGCTTTGCGCCTGCTCCTATTGACGCCGCGCCATGAAGGCGAGTTTTTCGAACAGGTGCACGTCCTGTTCGTTCTTGAGGAGTGCGCCGTGCAGCCGGGGCAGGGCGTTCTTCGCGTCGACCCGCAGGTCTTCCGGCTGGATGTCGTCCGCCACGAGCAGCCGGATCCAGTCGAGCGCCTCGGAGGTCGACGGCTTCTTCTTCAGGCCCGCCATGTCGCGGATCTTGTAGAACTGGCTGAGCGCCGCCGAAACCAGCTTCTGCTTGATGCCCGGATAATGAACCTCGACGATGCGGGTGAGCGTTTCAGGATCGGGAAAGCGGATGTAGTGGAAGAAGCAGCGGCGCAGGAAGGCGTCGGGCAGCTCCTTCTCGTTGTTGGAGGTGATGATGACGATCGGGCGGATGTCGGCGCGCACCGTCTCACCGGTCTCGTAGACGAAGAACTCCATCTTATCGAGTTCCTGCAGCAGATCGTTCGGGAACTCGATGTCGGCCTTGTCGATCTCGTCGATCAGGAGCACGGTCTTACGGCGGGCGGCGAAGGCTTCCCACAGTTTGCCGCGCTTGATGTAGTTGGTGATGTCGTTGAAGCGCTCGTCGCCGAGCTGGCTGTCGCGCAGGCGCGAAACGGCATCGTATTCGTAAAGGCCCTGCTGGGCGCGCGTCGTCGACTTGACATGCCATTCGATCAGGTCGAGGCCGAGGCTTGCCGCCACCTGGCGCGCCAGCTCGGTCTTGCCGGTGCCGGGTTCTCCCTTGACCAGCAAGGGGCGTTCCAGCGCGATCGCCGCGTTGACGGCCACCATCAGATCCTTGTCGGCGACATAGTCCGCCGTGCCTTCGAAACGCATGCGCTCCAGTCCCCTGGTTTGTTCAAGTCGAAACGGTACCGCGAAACTATGAGGTGGACATTGCGAGCGCAAGAGCACGAATGCCTCTGGCGGAGCGCCGGGCGGAAGCCTATATTGGCGACGGCGGTCTGCGCTTCCCGACAGGAAAACTTATCCCCGGGGCCTTATCGATCCTTAAGGGAGTTGTTCCTGGCCTTGCCCGTGGGCTCGGTCACACGGCGCCCACCTACTTTGTAGGTTCCCGGGATCGACATTCCATCGGTCGTCGTGGATCGCTCTGTTTTCTTCCTTTCCCGATGCCGCCGGCTCGCCTATCGTGCCGGCATGTCGAGCCCCTGCGCACCCCCCTCTGTCCTGCCGGACATCTCCCCCTCAAGGGGGGAGATTGGACGGCATTTGCGGATGCGCCAAGCTGCATCCGCGGGTGCGCGAGGCATCGATGCCAGCCAATCTCCCCCCTTGAGGGGGAGATGGCCGGCAGGCCAGAGGGGGGCACGCCGTGCATTCCCCTTCACGGATTGCGTTCCATGACCACCCCGCGCGACCTCAAGAAGGAACTGCGCCAGGCGGCGCTTGGCCGGCGCGATGCGCTGGACGCCTTGTGGCGGGCGCAGGTCGGGCTGAAGCTTGCGGAGTGGGCGGACAGGTTCGACCCCGCCCCCGGCACGGTCGTTTCCGGTTTCTGGCCGATGCGTTCCGAGATGGACGTGCGCCCGCTGATGGAGGCGCTCGCCGAGCGCGGCGCGCGCCTCTGCCTGCCGGCGATCCTCGACAAGACCACCATCGTCTTTCGCGAATTCATGCGCGATGCGGATCTCGTCGACATGGGCTTCGGCACCCAGGGGCCGGCCGCCGACGCCCCGGTGCTCGATCCGGACCTGATGCTCGTCCCGCTTGCCGCCTTCGACGGGCGCGGCCACCGCATCGGCTATGGCGCGGGCTATTACGACCGGGCGATCGCCCGGCTCAAGCACAACGGCGGCGAGCCGCGCCTGATCGGCATCGCCTTCGATTGCCAGGAGGTGGATCGCGTGCCGGACGAAGCGCACGATGTCGCGCTCGGCGAAATCCTCACCGAAAGCGGCTTGCGTCGCTTCGCGTCGGACCTATAGAACCGTGCGATGCGATTTTTGTTTTTAGGCGACATGGTGGGACGGTCGGGCCGGATGGCTGTCTGGGAGCAATTGCCCGGACTGATCTCCGATCTCAAGCTCGATTTCGTGGTGGTGAATGGCGAGAACGCGGCAGGCGGCTTCGGCATCACCGAGGAGATCTTCAGGAACACGCTGGATGCCGGCGCCGACGTGGTGACGACCGGCAATCACGTGTGGGACCAACGCGAGGCGCTGACCTTCGCGCCGCGCGAGGAGCGCTTCCTGCGGCCCGCGAATTTCCCGAAGGGCACGCCCGGCCGCGGTTCGGGCGTCTACATCGCCCGCAACGGGGCCCGCGTGCTGGTTTCCAACATCATGGGCAGGGTGTTCATGCATCCGGAGCTGGACGATCCCTTCGCCTGCGGTGAAGAGATCCTGGCTGCCTGCCCGCTCGGCGAGCAGGCCGATGCGGTGATCATCGACTTCCACGCCGAGGCGACTTCGGAGAAGATGTGCTTCGGCCACTTCGTCGATGGTCGGGCGAGCGTCGTCGTGGGCACCCACACGCACCAGCCGACCGCCGATCACCAGATCCTCAACAACGGCACGGGCTATCTATCCGACGCGGGCATGTGCGGAGATTATGATTCCTCGCTCGGCATGGACAAGGAGGAACCGCTCAACCGTTTCACCGCCAAGGTGCCGAAGGGGCGCTTCGAGGCGGCGGACGGTCCGGCGACGATCTGCGGGCTGGGCGTGGAGATTTCCGACAGCACGGGCCTTACGGAAAAGATCGCGCCGCTGCGTCTAGGGCCGCGGCTCGAGGAAACCATCCCCGCCTTCTGGCGTTGACGCTGAAGGGGGGCGCCCCTAACTCTTCGGGACTTGTTTACGAGAATTGCCAGTGAGGGGTGCAGCAATGGAATGGCTTGCCGGTCATTTTGAGTTCGTCACGAGCCCGGAAGCCTGGGTTGCGCTGGTCACCCTCGTGGTGCTGGAGATCGTGCTCGGCATCGACAATCTGATCTTCATTTCCATATTGACCAACAAGCTGCCCAAGGAGCAGCAGAGGATGGCACGGCGGCTGGGCATCAGCGCGGCGCTGATCCTGCGGCTTGCCCTGCTTGCCACCATCTCGATCATCGTGCAGCTCACCGAGCCCGTGTTCGAGCTGTTCGGCCATGGGTTCTCCTGGCGGGACCTGATCCTGATCACCGGCGGCCTGTTCCTCGTCTGGAAGGCGACCAAGGAGATCCACCACTCGGTCGATCCCGACGACGGAAAGGAAAACATGGTCGGCGCAAAGGTGACCATGTCCATCGGCGGCGCCATCGTGCAGATCCTGCTGCTCGACCTGGTGTTCTCCATCGATTCCATCATCACCGCGGTCGGCATGACCGACGAGATCGCCATCATGTTCATCGCCGTGATCGCGGCCGTGACGGTGATGCTGATCGCCGCCGAGCCGCTGTCGCGCTTCATCGCCGCCAACCCGACCGTCGTCATGCTGGCGCTGGGCTTCCTTTTGATGATCGGCATGACGCTGATCGCCGACGGCATGGGCTTCCATGTGCCCAAGGGCTATGTCTACACCGCCATGGGGTTCTCGGCGTTGGTCGAAGGGCTCAACATGCTGGCGCGCCGCAAGAGGGCGCGCGAGAAGGCGCTGGCCGAACAGGCATCGGAGTAGAACGAGCGGCAACCGGAAGGCTCCGGCCGCCGGTGCGGAGCCTTCCCGGGCACAAGTCCTCTCGCCGTTGGCGGGAGGGGCTTCAGACCCCCTGCAGGATGACGATCGTCGGCCGGCGCGGCAGGGCGTCGAGCGAAACGGTGATGCTGGGCGCGTCGCGGAAGTCGATGTCGAACCCGTCGCCCATGCGGCCCGTGAACTCGCCGAGCGAGGTCGAATGGCGGTGCATCGGCAGGATCACCGAGGAGGAGAGCCTGCGGGCGATCTCGCTCATGCCGTCCAGGGAAAGCGTCAGGCCGCCGTCGATGGGCACCATGAGCACGTCCAGCCGGCCGATCGCCGCATAGTGGGCGTTTTCCAGCTTGTGGTGCAGATGGCCGAGATGTCCGATGCACAGGCCCGCAACCTCGAAGATGAAGATCGAGTTCGCGTCGGGCTCCGCCATGCCGTAGCGGCGGATGTCGGTGGTGACGTTGCGGATGTAGACGTCCTCGACCAGCAGCGAGTGCTTCACCGGCCCGCCGTCGGGATTCCAGCCGGGCAGCACATGCTCGATGGCCGGATCCGGATTGGCGGTGAAATGCGTCCCATGCGCCTTGTTCATGGTCACGACGCGCGGCGGCGGGGTGGCGCCGTAGCTGCCCGAAAAATCGGTGGCGATCGTCACGCCGGCCGGCGTTCCGATGATGTAGGTCGAATGCCCGGCATAGGTGATCGTGACGGGGCCGCCATTTGCCATGGCGGGTGTCGAAAGCGAGGCATAGATGACATCGGGCAGGGCGCGCGCCATCGCCAGGCAGGTGCTCGGACGCTCGGTCTGGGCGCTCGCCGCGGCGGCGGACAGAGTGAGGAACGACCATAAGAGGGCGATCATGCGGAAGCTGGTCATGGGCATCTCCCGTTTCGTCAGGTGTCGGTACTCTGCGGGGTGCGGGCGGAAATCCGCTCCACCATGCTGCCGCCGACGTTCCGCACTTCTGGACGTTGGCCGGCATCTTCACTATAAGGCGCGGCAATTCCGATGTTTTCAAAAGACCGTGAGAAGGAGCCCATGGCCGGTCATTCCCAATTCAAGAACATCATGCACCGCAAGGGGCGGCAGGATGCCGTCCGCTCCAAGATGTTTTCCAAGCTGGCGCGCGAGATCACCGTTGCCGCCAAATCCGGCTTGCCCGACCCGATGATGAATCCCCGCCTGCGCCTTGCCGTGCAGAACGCCAAGGCGCAGTCGATGCCGAAGGACAACATCGAGCGCGCCATCAAGAAGGCGTCGGGCGGCGATGCGGAGAACTACGAGGAAGTGCGCTACGAGGGCTACGGGCCGGGCGGCATCGCCGTCATCGTCGAGGCGCTGACGGACAACCGCAACCGTTCCGCATCCAACATCCGCGCCGCCTTCACCAAGGCCGGCGGCTCGCTGGGTGAGACGGGCTCGGTGTCGTTCATGTTCGACCGTGTCGGCGAGATCATCTATCCCGCCGCGGCCGGCGATGCGGACAAGGTGATGGAAGCGGCCATCGAGGCCGGTGCCGAAGACGTCCAGTCGGACGAGAACGGCCATGTCATCACTTGCGGGTTCGAGGATATCGGCGAGGTCACCTCGGCGCTGGAAGCCTCGCTCGGCGAGGCCGAATCCGTGAAGGCGATCTGGCGCCCGCAGACCGGCACGCCGGTCGACGAGGAGCGCGCCCAGTCTATCCTCAAGCTGATTGCCACGCTCGAAGACGACGACGACGTGCAGAACGTCTACGCCAACTTCGAGGTGGACGAGGAAACGCTCGCCAAGCTCAGCGCGGCCTGACGCCCGTGAGCGAGCACCGCGTTGCGATCACCTATTGCACGCAATGCCAATGGCTCCTGCGTTCGGCCTGGCTGGCGCAGGAGCTTCTCTCCACCTTTTCCGTAGAACTCGACGAGGTCAGCCTGCGGCCCGGAACGGGCGGCATCTTCGAGGTCACTTGCGATGGCATCCTGATCTGGGAGCGCAAGCGCGACGGTGGCTTTCCCGATGCCAAGACGCTGAAGCAGCGCGTCCGCGACATCATCGATCCCGAACGCGATCTCGGTCACATCGACAAGACGGCAACAAAAAACCCGCCTGAATAAGGCGGGTTTCTCGAAAGCTTCGCTGAGGGTGGGATCAGATGCCCAGGCCCTGGTAGCGCTGCTTGAACTTCGACACGCGTCCGCCGCGGTCGACGAGCGACTGCTGGCCGCCGGTCCAGGCCGGATGCGAGGACGGATCGATGTCGAGCTGCAGCGTGTCGCCTTCCTTGCCCCAAGTGGAGCGCGTCTCGTACTCGGTGCCGTCCGTCATGACGACCTTGATCAAGTGATAGTCGGGATGAATTTCGGCTTTCATCGGTCTGTCCTGAACTCTTTACCGGTGCCAATCGGCCCACGATTGCGGCAATTGCACCCATCTTGAAAACTTGAAGCCGCGGCCAAGGAAGGCTACGGCTTCACAAAGGTTGGCGAGCCTATACATCAGGTGTATCGCCAAGACAAGGCTTGAGCGGTGCACAAATTGTCCGCTGCGGCGAGGCGATGAAGAAGGGGCAGGCGATGGCACGCGCGGGCATGGCGTTCGAGACGGCGGAAGCGGCGGCGAAGCGGCGGTCGCTCAAGCCGCTGCGCCGCCTGTTTCCCTATGTCGGGCGCTATCGCTGGCTGGCCGTCGGCGCCTTGTTGTTCCTGGTGCTTGCGGCAATCGCCACGCTGACGCTGCCGCTTGCCGTGCGACGGATGATCGATCACGGTTTTTCCGAATCCGATTCCGTCTTCATCACCAATTACTTTTCCATGCTGATCGTCATCGCGGCGGTGCTGGCGCTGGCTTCCGCCGGCCGCTATTTCTTCGTCATAACGCTCGGCGAGCGCGTGGTGGCGGATCTGCGCCGCGACGTCTTCGCCCATGTGACGAAGCTGTCGCCGGCCTTCTATGACGGCGTCCAGTCGGGCGAGATCGCCTCACGGCTTTCGGCGGATGCGACGCAGGTCAAATCGGCGGTCGGCGCGACCGCCTCGGTGGCGCTGCGCAACCTGATCATGGGGCTGGGTGCCGTCTGCATGATGGTGGTGACGAGCCCGCGCCTTTCGCTGCTGGTGGTCGCGGCGATCCCCGTCATCGTGCTGCCGCTGGTGGCGTTCGGCCGGTCGGTGCGGCGCCGCTCGCGCTTCGCGCAGGACACGCTTGCCGACGCCACGGCCTATGCGAGCGAGCAGATCGGCGCCGTGCGCACGCTGCAGGCCTTCACCGGCGAGGCGGCGGTGACGCGCAAGTTTGCCGCCGCCATCGAGGTCGCCTTCGCCGCCGCCCGATCCTCCATCCTGGCGCGCTCCTTCCTCACCTTCTTTGCCATCTTCCTGACCTTCACCTCGGTGGTGGCGGTCCTTTGGTTCGGCTCGCGCGACGTCCTGTCGGGGGCGATGACGCCGGGCACGCTCGGTCAGTTCCTGCTCTATTCGGTGCTGGCGGCAGGCGCGCTGGGGGCGCTGTCGGAGGTGTGGGGCGAGCTCTCGCAGGCGGCCGGCGCGGCCGAGCGGATGAGCGAGCTTCTGGCCGAGGAGCCGGTCATCGCCGCGCCGGCCGCGCCCATCGCCCTTCCGGAGCCGGCGCGGGGAGCCGTGGCGTTCGAGGCGGTGTCCTTCGCCTATCCGGCGCGGCCCGACCGCTCGGCCCTGCACGGGCTTTCATTGACGATCGAGCCGGGCGAGACCGTCGCCATCGTCGGGCCGTCCGGTGCCGGCAAGACGACCGTGTTCTCCCTGCTGCTGCGCTATTACGACCCGGACCAGGGCCGCATTCTCGTCGACGGCATCGACGCCCGGACGGCGGACCCGCAGGCCCTGCGGTCACGCATGGCCATCGTCCCGCAGGACGTCACCATCTTCGCCGCGAGCGCTGCCGAGAACATCGCCTTCGGTCGGCCCGAGGCCAGCCGCGCCGAGATCGAGGCGGCGGCCAGGGCGGCGCTGGCGCATGATTTCATCAGCGAGCTGGCGCAGGGCTATGACACGCAGGTCGGCGAGCGCGGCGTGATGCTCTCCGGCGGGCAGCGGCAGCGCGTCGCGATCGCCCGCGCCATCCTGCGCGACGCACCGATCCTCCTCCTGGACGAAGCGACCTCGGCGCTCGATTCGCGAAGCGAGACCCTGGTGCAGAAGGCGCTGGAGCATCTGATGAAGGGGCGCACCACGCTGGTCATCGCGCATCGCCTGGCAACCGTGCTCAAGGCCGACCGCATCCTCGTGATGGAAGACGGACGGATCGTCGAGGAAGGAACGCATGCGGCGCTGGTCGCCAAGGGCGGCGTCTATGCGCGGCTTGCGAGCCTGCAATTCAAGGCCGGTGCCGATGCGTTCGGCTTCGGCGACGCGGCGGAGTAGCCTTACAGAAACGTCGCGATTTCCTCGAGCGGCTTCTTCTCCGTGGCGTGCGCGGGAATGGTGGCGCCTTCCTTCGGGTAGCCGACCACCATGAGGATGTAGGGCTTGTCGTGCGGGTGGCGGCCGCACAGCTCGTTGAGGAAGCCCATCGGGTTCGGCGTGTGGGTGAGGGTGGCGAGCCCGGCGCGGTGCAGGGCAGCGATCAGGAAGCCGGTGGCGATGCTGACGGATTCGGGCACGTAGTAGTTCTTCCGCGTCACGCCGTCCGCCGAGCGGCTCTTGCGCTCGCCGAAAATGCAGATCAGCCAGGGCGCTTCTTCGAGGAACGGCTTGTCGGCATCGGTGCCGAGCGGCGTCAGCGCCTGCAGCCATTCTTCGCCGGCACGACCTTCATAGAAGATTCTTTCTTCCGCCTCGGCCGCCTCCCGAATCTGCTTCTTGATCGCCGCATCGCCGATGGCGACGAAATGCCAGGGCTGGTGGTTGGCGCCGTTCGGCGCCGTGCCGGCGGCCTTGATGCAGGTTTCGATGATGTCGCGCGGCACGGGGCGCGAGGAGAAGTCGCGCACCGTGTGGCGGGTGCGAATCTCGTCGTAGAAGGCTTGCGCCCGCGCCCGCATCTCCTTAATCGGATGCTCCCGGTAATCGGGCAGCGGAATCGGTCGGTATTCCGTGGTCGGATGCATGGTCATGCTGACATCTCCTCCTGCTCAGCGCCCGGCGGCATGTCGCCCGGCATTGCGGCCGGAAAAGATGCAACCGCCGAGGAAGGTTCCCTCGAGTGCGTTGTAGCCGTGATAGCCGCCGCCGCCGAAACCCGCCACCTCGCCGGCGGCATAGAGGCCGGGCACGGGAGCGCCGTCCGCATCGAGCACCTGGCCATCGAGGTTGGTGTGCAATCCGCCCAGGGTCTTGCGGGTCAGCACATGCAGGCGAACGGCGATCAGAGGCCCGTTTGCCGGGTCGAGGATCCTGTGCGGTTTCGCGGTGCGGATCAGCTTGTCGCCGAGATAGCGGCGGGCGCCGCGGATGGCCGTCACCTGAGCGTCCTTGGAGAAGGGATTGGCGATCTCGCGGTCGCGCGCCTCGATCTGCGCCTGCAGCCGGTCGCGAGCGATCAGCGGTTCGCCGGCAAGGGCGTTCATGCCTTCCACCAGCGCTGGAAGATCGTCGTGGACGATGAAATCCTCACCCTTCTCCTTGAACGCCTCGACGGGCGGCGGAGCGCCCTTGCCTCGCCGGCTTCTGAGGACGTTCAGCCAGCTCCTGGAGGTCAGGTCCGGGTTCTGCTCGGAGCCCGACAGGGCGAATTCCTTCTCGATGATCTTCTGCGTCAGCACGAACCAGGAATAATCGTAGCCCGTGGCGAGGATGTGCTTCAGCGTCGACAGGGTGTCGAAGCCCGGCAGGCAGGGCGCCGGCAGGCGGTTGCCCGTGGCGTCGAACCACAACGAGGAAGGGCCGGGCAGGATGCGGATGCCGTGGCCCGGCCAGATCGGCGCCCAGTTCCGCACGCCCTCGGTGTAGTGCCACATGCGGTCGGTGTTGATCGTCGCGCCGCCGGCCTGCCGTGTGATCTCGATCATGCGGCCGTCCACATGGTGCGGCACGCCGGCGATCATTGTCCTGGGTGCCGGTCCCAGGCGGCCGGTCGGCCAGTTCTTGCGCACCAGCTCCAGATCGCCGCCAATGCCGCCGGAGGCGACGATCACCGCTGCACCGGCCAGCTCGAAATCGCTGACGATCCCGCGCCCGGATTGCTGGCCCCGATCGACGGTGGAAGGTTCGAGCACCTCGCCGGCCACACCCGTGACGGCGCCGCCGCTGCGGATCAGTCGGCTCGCCCGGTGCCGGAACATGAGCGCGATCCTGCCGGCCCGCGCATGCGCCAGAACACGAGCGGCAAAGGGCTCGACCACGCCCGGCCCCGTGCCCCAGGTGATGTGGAAGCGGGGCACGGAGTTGCCGTGCCCGTCGGCCTTGCCGCCGCCACGCTCGGCCCAGCCGACGACGGGGAACCAGCGCATGCCCATGGCGTACAGCCAGGACCGCATCTCGCCGGCGGCGAAGTCGATATAGGCCTCCGCCACGCGGCGCGGCCAGAAATCCTCTTGGCGGTCGAACTGCGCCGAACCCAGCCAATCCTGCCAGGCGAGTTCGCGGTTGTCGGCGATGCGCATGCGCCGCTGCTCCGGACTGTCGACGAAGAACAGGCCGCCGAGCGACCAGAAGGCCTGGCCGCCGAGCGAGTTCTCCCCCTCCTGCTCGAGGATCGCGACGCGCCGGCCCGCATCGGCCAGCTCCGCCGCTGCAACGAGGCCGGCAAGACCCGCGCCGACGATGATCGCGTCAAAGGTTTCAGCCATCTCCCCTCCTTGCCGCATCGGCGGCAGGCGCCACTGTCCGATGCTTTGCGAAGAGGGGCAAGGGGACTTCCTGACCCTAATCCCCGTAGCGCATTTCCAGATGCCTGCGGAAATGCGCGACGTTGAGCGGCTCGCCGGTCGCCTTCTCAATCAGCTCCGGCGTTGAGAGGAGCGAGGCCTGCGACCAGATCCGCTCGCGCCGCCAGTCGTTGACCGCATCGAACCGTCCGCCCGCGAACTGTGCCTCGACGTCCGGAATCTCCTTTTCGATCGCCGCCCATTGCTGCGCGGCGATCATCGCGCCCAGCGTATAGGAAGGGAAATAGCCGAAGGCGGCGGAGGGCCAATGCACGTCCTGCATCGGCCCGTCTTCCGGCGCGTCGATGGTCGACAGGCCGAGATAGTCGCGCATCTTCTGGTCCCAGGCCTCCGGCAGGTCCTTCGCCTCCAGCGTGCCTGAGATGAGGCCCTGCTCCAGCTCGAAACGCAGGATGACATGCAAGGGATACGTCACCTCGTCGGCATCGACGCGGATCAGCCCGCGCTCCACGTGATGAACGTGGGCGAGGATCTCGTCCTTCGACCATTTCTCGCCGAGGTGCTTTTCCACCACCGGCAAGGCCCATTCCCAGAAGGCCGGGTTGCGGCCGATCTGCTTTTCGACGAACAGGCTCTGGCTCTCATGCATGGCCATACCGCGCGCCTTGCCGAGCGGCCAGTGCGCCCATTCCCGGGGCAGGTTCTGTTCGTAGAGCGCGTGCCCCGTCTCGTGCAGGATGCCCATCAGCGACGACAGGAACTCGGTGGTCCTGTAGCGCGTGGTGATGCGCACGTCCGTCGGCACGCCGCCGCAGAAGGGATGGTGCGAGACCGACAGGCTGCCGCGCGTCAGGTCGAAGCCCACGGCCGCCATCATGGCAAGCCCCAGCTCGCGCTGCCGCTCGATCGGATAATTGCCCGACAGTGGACGAAGCGGATGCATCGCGCGGCGTTTTGCCTGCGCATCCAGCGCCCGCGGGACGAAATCGACGAGGAACGCCTTCAACTCGGCGAAGATCGGCGCCACGTCGGCGACGCGGTTGCCGGGATCGAACTGTTCCATCAGCGCGTCGTAGGGGGCGAGGCCGAGCACCTCGGCGCGCCGCCCGGCCTCCTCGCGGGCAAGCTCCACCACGCCTTCCAGCGCCGGCAGGAAGGCCGCCCAGTCGCCCTTGGCTCGCAGCTCGCGCCAGAGCTGCTCGCAGCGCATGCGGGTGCGCGTCTGGCGCTCGACGAATTCGGTCGGCAGGCAGGTCAGATTGACGTAGTGGCGGCGGAACTCGCCGACGGCGGCCTTCTGCTCGGCGCTCAGGCCCTCCGCTTCGGCGGCGGCGATCCAGTCGGCGATCTCGGGAGCACTCGCCTGGCGGTGAGCAAGGCCGGCCAGCGTCGACATCGCCTCGGCCCGTGCCTCTCCGCCGCCGGGGGCCATGTGGGTCGCCTCGTCGGCGCCGAGAATGGCGAGCGCGTGCTCGAAGGCCTGGAGCTTGTGGCCGAGTTCATCGAGTTTCTGGAAGGACATGCGACACCTCAATTGAAGACGCGGGCAAGGGACACGAAGACGAACGTCTTCGCAAGACCGCAATTGCGCGATCGAGGATGTTCAGCGCTCGGTGAGCTTCAGCTCGATGCGGCGGTTCTTGGCTCTCGCCTCGGGGGCGTCGGCGTCGTCGAGCGGCTGGAACTCGCCAAAGCCGGCGGCGACCAGGCGGTTGGCCGGCACGCCGTTCTCGATCAGGAATTTGACGACCGCCGTGGCGCGCGCCGTCGAAAGCTCCCAATTGTCGCGGAAACGGCCCGTGCCCGACAGCGGCACGTCGTCCGTGTGGCCGTCGACGCGCAGCACCCAGTTGATCTCCGGCGGGATTTCCTTCTGCAGTTCGAGGATGGCACCGGCGAGCTTGCGCATCTCCTCCTGTCCGTTCGGGTTGATCTCCGTGGCGCCCGACGGAAACAGCACCTCCGACTGGAAGACGAAGCGGTCGCCGACGATGCGGATGTTCTCGCGGTCCGACAGGATCTCGCGCAGGCGGCCGAAGAAGTCGGAGCGGTAGCGGTTCAGTTCCTGGACGCGCTGGGCGAGCGCGACGTTGAGGCGGCGGCCGAGATCGGCGATCTTGGCGTTCGATTCCCGGTCGCGCTTCTCGGAAACCTCGAGGGCCGCCTCCAGGGCGCCGATCTGCTTGCGCAGGGCGGAAATCTGCTGGTTGAGCAATTCCACCTGCGACAGGGCGCGCTGGCTGATCTGCCGTTCGCCTTCCAGTTCGCCGGTGAGGGCGCCGATGCGGGCCGCCGCTTCCTCGCCCTGTCCGGCACCGCTTGCCAGAAGCTGCTCGAGACGGGATTTGTCGGCTTCGGCCTCTGCGAGGGAGGCGCGCAGATTGGCAAGCGCATCCTCGGCATCCTGCGCATTGGCCTGCTCCAGCGACAGAAGCTGCGTCAACTCGTTGATCTGTGCGTTGAGCCGGTCGAGCACCGCGTCCTTGCCGGTGATCTCCTGGCTCAGGAAATACTGCGCCAGCACGAAGACGGAAAGCAGGAACATGATGGCGAGCAGAAGTGTCGCCAGTGCATCGACGAAACCCGGCCAGTAGTCGACGCGCCGGTCTGTGCGGCGTGCGCGGGCCAGCGCCATGTCAGTCTTCCCGCTTTCTGAGCGAAGAGGCGAGCTTCTCGAGCGTCGAGCGCATGGCCTTCTGCTCCTCCGCCTGGGCTTCCACCCAGTCACGCATCATCTGCTGTTCCTGGCGCATGTTCTTGACCAGTCCGGAAATGCCTTCGGCAAGATTGGCCATCGAAGCTGCGAGACGCGGGTTGCCGGTTCCGTTTTCATGCAGGGTGCGCAGCTTCTCGGCCAGCGCCTGCATCTCCTCGGAGGTGCCGTTGCGCCCCTCGACGAGATCGGAGCCGAGGTCGGTGACCGACGACAGCCAGTTCTCGAGCTCGGTGTAGAAGCGGTTCTGCGCCCGGCCCGCCTGCAGGTCGAGGAACCCCAGGATGAGCGAGCCGGAAAGGCCGAACAGCGACGAGGAAAACGCCGTGCCCATGCCCTCGAGCGGCGCCGAGAGGCCGGATTTCAACGCATCGAGCACATCGTTGGCGTTGCCCGAGGCGGGGTCGAGCGACTGGATGGTGTCGCCGATGGAGCCGATCGTCTGCAAGAGGCCCCAGAAGGTGCCGAGCAGGCCGAGAAACACCAGCAGGCCGATCAGGTAGCGCGAGATGTCGCGGCTCTCGTCGAGCCTGGTGGCGATGGAATCGAGGATCGACCGCATCGAGCTGGTCGACAGCGCCACGGAGGAAGCACGGCTGAGAAGCGCCTTCATCGGCGCCAGCAGGACGGGGTCGGAGGCTTCCGTGCCGATGCGGAAGGAATTGACCCAGCGCACCTCGCGGAACAGGCGCGTGACCTGCAGGAAGGCGAGCAGAACGCCGATCAGGAGAACGCCGAGGATCAGGCCGTTCAGCCCCGGATTGGTCTGGAAGGCCGAGGAGATCTGGCGATAGAGGATCGCGGAGACGAAGCCGGCGATCGCCAGGAAGACCAGCATCGAATAGAGGAAGACCTGGGGGCTGGACAGGGTGCGCGGATCATAGTCGATCCCGATGGACGGCTCGTCATCCTCCCGTGATTTCAGCAAGGCCATCTGCTCCTCGTGTCCGTTGCGACGCTGAACCGGCAATGATTCCTGATATCGCCGACTCTAATCGCAAATATGACGAAATTGAAAGTGAGGCGGTCGGAACGAACGGTAATCACGGTGCGGTCGAACGAAACCGGCGCCGTTTGCTGAAGCCGGCGACCGGTCGAGATGATTCACCATTCCGGTTCCGCGCGTCGGAGCCTGCGGTGCCGACGGCGGTGAAAATGGACTATTTGAGCGGCTTTGCCAGGGTCTTCAGCAGCGCGCGGTGGATCGCCTCGTTGCCGGCGACGATCTTGCCGGTCTCGAAGATCGCCTGGCCGCCGTCCCTGTCGGAAACGAAACCGCCGGCCTCGCGCACCATGATGATGCCGGCCGCCATGTCCCAGGGCGACAGAGCGTCCTCCCAGAACCCGTCCATGCGGCCGGCGGCGACATAGGCGAGGTCGAGGGCGGCCGAGCCCAGCCGGCGGATGCCGGCCGTCTCGCCCATCACGTTGCGCAGGTCGAGCAGGGCGTTGCCATGGTGGCCGCGGCCGAGATGCGGGATGCCGGTGCCGATCACCGCGTCGGAGAGCTTGGTGCGGGCCGCGACGCGCAGGCGTCGGTCGTTGAGGAACGCGCCGCCGCCACGCTCGGCGGTGTAGAGTTCGTCCATCGCCGGATTGTAGATGACGCCGGCGACGATCTGGCCCTGCCGCTCGAGGGCGATTGAGATCGAAAAGACCGGGATGCCGTGCAGGAAGTTCGTCGTGCCGTCGAGCGGGTCGACAATCCAGCGATGCTGCGGGTCGTCTCCTTCGACCGTGCCGCTCTCCTCCATCAGGAAGGAGTAGCCGGGCCGGGCGCGCGCGAGTTCCGCGTGAATGATCTCTTCGGCCTTGCGGTCGGCCTGGCTGACATAGTCGCCGGGACCTTTCAGCGAGACCTGCAGGTTCTGCACCTCGCCGAAGTCACGCGACAGCGAGCGGCCCGCCTTCATGGCAGCCGAAACCATAACGTTGATGATCGCCGAACGGGCCATGAAACCTCAGCCTTCGCCTTTTATTCGTATGGTAGCGCGCGGGGTTATTCGCCGCGCCGCAGATAGGTGATTTCGTTGGTGTCGACGATGATCTTCTCGCCGGCCTGGATGAACGGCGGAACCATCACCCGGACGCCGTTCTCCATCACCGCGGGCTTATAGGAAGAGGCGGCCGTCTGGCCCTTCACCACCGGATCGGCTTCGACGACCTCGAGGGTCACCTGGTCCGGCAGCGAGATGCCGATCGGCTTTTCCTCGTAGAGCTCGACGGTCACCGTCATGCCATCCTGCAGGAAGGCGGCGCGGTCGCCGACGAAATCCTTCTGCAGCTCGAGCTGCTCGTAGGATTCGGAATCCATGAAGACCAGGGCCTCGCCCTGTTCGTAGAGGAAGGTGAAGTCCTTCTGCTCGAGACGGACCTTCTCCACCGTCTCGGCGGCGCGGAAACGCTCGTTGAGCTTGGTGCCGTCGATCAGGTTCTTCAGTTCGACCTGGTTGTAGGCGCCGCCCTTGCCGGGCTTCACCGCGTTGGTCTTGACCGCGACCCAGAGGCCGCCATTATGCTCGATGACGTTGCCGGGGCGGATTTCGTTGCCGTTGATTTTCATGCTGAATCGTCCTGCGGGTCTTCGGCGCGTCAAAGCGCGCGATTTGGCGCCTCCAAGACCACAAAACGCCTGCCAAGGCAAGACGCACACCGTTTCCGTTGCCGAAAAGGTCAGCGCAGCCGGTTGGCGCGCTGGATGGCCTCCTTCATTTCCTCCGGCGTGAGGCCGGCGAGGAAATCCTCCATCTCGCGATCGATCAGGCCGGCGCGGCGTGCGGAGATATACCAGGCGGCGGCTTCACGGGGGCGGGGCTCGGTGCCGACGCCGGCCCGGTAGAGCTTGGCGAGCCGGTTCTGGGCGGCGATGTTGCCGCCTTCCGCGGCGCGCTTCAGCCAGTTGAAGCCGGTCGCCGTGTCGCGCGGGCCTCCGCGGCCGTCGACCATCCAGGTGCCGAGATCGAGCTGCGCCGTGTCGAAGCCCTGGGTTGCCGAGCGCAGCAGCCAGTCGCGGGCCTTCCTGTCGTCGGCGGCCTTGCCGCCGAAACCGTTGGCATAGACCTGGGCCATCGCATATTGCGCATCGGCGAGGCCGGCATTCGCGGCCTTCTCGTAATAGCCGACGGCGCGCTTCTCGCTCTCCAGTCCCGGATGCCGGTCGAGCATCATCTGCGCGAGGTTGAACTGCGCCAGCCGGTTGCCGCTGTCGGCGGCGATCCGCATCAGTTCATAGGCGCGGTCGGAATCCTTTCCGACGAACGTGCCGTCGAGCAGCATCAGCGCATATTGGAACTGGGCCTCCGGGACCCCCTGTTCGGCCGCCTTGGCATACCATTGGGCGGCCTTCTTCGCGTCGCGCGGCATGCCGAGCCCGCGCGCATAGATCTCCGCCACCAGGGTCTGCGCCGCCGGGTCGCCGTTTTCGGCGCGCGGCAATGCGAGATTGTGCGCGGTGATGTAGTAGCCGCGCTGGAACGCCCCGTAGGCGGCATCGGGGAGGTGGCCGAAGCGGTTGGGATCGACCTGGTCGACGGTCGGACTGTCGAGCGGCCTGTCGCCGGGCGGCTGAAGCCGATCGGCGAGCGGTTCGTCGGCGATCTTCGGATCGACCGCCTGGTCCGCCGCGGCAAAGGCCGGGTCGGCCAGCGCCAGCAGGGCGGCGGTCAGGAAGCCGATCGGACGATGGCGCGCTCTCATGCTCAGGCCTCTTCGAATTCCGGTGCCGTTCGATCAAGAATGGCGTTGGCCTCGGCAACCGCCCTGGCAGGATCCGTGTCGTCGGAGAACACGGCCGCACAGAGGGCGACGAAATCCGCTCCGCTCTCAGCCACCGCGGTGACCGATGCCACCTCGTTGCCGCCGAGCACGATGCATGGCAGCTCGACCATCTGCGACCACCATGACGCCAGAGTGAGGTTGCGCGGATGCGGCTCGGGCTTGTTGTCGTATCCGAAGCGGCCGAAGAACACATAGTCGGGCTGCATCTCGCCGCGCTCCAGCGCATCGTCGCGGGTCTTGATGGCGCCGGCGCCGATCATCAGGCGGTCGCGGTATTTCTCCGCCGTCCCGGCGAGATCGGCGAGCGGACCTTCGACATGGATGCCGTCGGCCTTGGCGCGCGCGGCGATGCGCGGCGCACCGGCGATCATCACGGCGATCCCGCGCGCCTGGGCGAGCGGCGTCAGCCGCTCGGCGCGCGCCTGGAAGCTCACTTCGTCCTGGCCGTAATCGGGTATGATCAGCGATGCCACGTCGCCGGCGGCAAGCGCGGCCTCCACGTGGCTGTCGTCATTGGCGGCCAGTTCGGGCGGCGGGGCAATCAGCACGAGGCGGCAGCGGTTCTGCATGGTCTCATCACTCCTGGCTCTCGACGGCCGACCGGGCCTCGTTTTTGGCCCGCCATTTTGGTTTGAATGGGGCATAGACGAAGCGTGGGGCGCGCGACAAGGAGAATCGCCCCGGCTGAATGCCCGGCTGAATGAAAGTGGCACGAAACCGGCTGCCCCCTCGCCAAAACGGGGCGATGGCGCTATGCCTGTTCCCGCCCGGCCGTCGGGCCGCACGACCGATCCTCGATGACGCCAATCCTGACCGACCCCACATTCTACCTCGCCGCGCTACCGGCCGTCTTTCTGGTCGGGCTGTCAAAAGGCGGTTTCGGCGGAGCCATGGCGCTGCTGGGTGTGCCGCTGCTGTCGCTGGTCGTGCCGCCGGTGCAGGCGGCGGCGATCCTGCTGCCGATCCTCATCGTCATGGACATGGTTTCGCTGTGGGCCTGGCGCGGCTTTTTCGATCCGCGCACGCTGTCGATCATGCTGCCTGGTGCCCTTCTCGGCATCGCCATCGGCTGGGCGACGGCGGCCGTGGTGACGGAAGGGCACGTCCGGGTCATCGTCGGCCTGGTGGCGCTGGCCTTCTTCCTGCGCTGGCTGAGCGAAAAGCTGGGCGGGCGCGACCGCATCGCGAGCCACAGCGCGCCGCGCGGCCTGTTCTGGGGCGCGACCGCCGGCTTCACCAGCTTCGTCGCCCACGCCGGCGGACCACCCTACCAGGTCTACGCCCTGCCCCTGAAGCAGGATCCGAAGCTCTACACCGGCACCAGCGTGATCTTCTTCGCGGTGGTCAACGCGGTGAAGCTGATCCCCTATTTCGCGCTCGGCCAGTTCGACCAGGCGAACCTGACGGCCTCCCTGATGCTGGTGCCGCTGGCACCGGTCGCCACGCTGACCGGTGTCTGGGTGATCAAGCGCATGAAGCCGGCGGTCTTCTACCCGTTCATGTATGGCATGGTGCTCATCGTTTCGCTGAAGCTCATCCATGACGGCCTGTCCGATCTTCTGGGGTGGTGACGCTGTTCAGCGCGTGTGCTTAATAGACAAAAAAACGGGAGGATTCTGGTGGCTGAAAACATGTATGAGCGGGATCTCGACAAGAACTCCGCCAATTACCAGCCCTTGACGCCGCTCGTGTTCCTCGAGCGGGCCGCAAAGGTCTTTCCCGAGCGAGTAGCGGTCGTGCACGGCCGGCAACGCCTGTCCTACGCCGCATTCTGGGAGCGCTCGCTGAAGCTGGCTTCGGCGCTGGAGCGCCACGGCATCGGCAAGGGCGACACGGTGACGGTGATGTTGTCGAACACGCCGGCGATGCTGGAAGCCCATCACGGCGTGCCGATGGTCAAGGCCGTGCTTCATTCCCTCAACACCCGCCTCGATGCAGCGATCATCGCCTTCCAGCTAGACCATGCCGAGAGCAAGGTGGTGATCGTCGACCGCGAATTCTCCGGCGTGATGCAGGAGGCGCTGGCCCTGGCCAGCGTATCACCGCTGGTGATCGATTACGACGACCCGGAATTTCCGGAGGACGCGCCCTACGGGCAGGGCGACCGCATCGGCAGCATCGATTACGAGGCTTTCCTCGCCTCGGGCCGGGCGGATTTCGCCTGGTCGATGCCGGACGACGAGTGGGATGCGATCGCGCTGAACTATACGTCGGGCACGACCGGCAACCCGAAGGGGGTCGTCTATCATCACCGCGGCGCGGCGTTGATGGCCTACGCCAATACGGTGCATGCCGGTCTTGGCCGGGGCTCGGTCTATCTGTGGACGCTGCCGATGTTCCACTGCAACGGCTGGTGCTTTCCCTGGACGCTCGCGGTCACCGGCAGCACGCATGTGTGCCTGCGCTGGGTGCGCGCCAAGGCGATGTATGATGCGATCGCCGATCACGGCGTCACGCATCTTTGCGGCGCGCCCATCGTCATGTCGGCATTGCTCAACGCGCCGGACGGCGAGAAGCGGGACTTTCCGCAGACCGTCACCTTCAACACGGCGGCCGCCCCGCCGCCGGAATCCATCCTTTCGGGGATGGCCGACGCCGGTTTCGCGGTCACCCATCTCTACGGCCTGACCGAGACTTACGGTCCGGCCGTGGTGAACGAATGGAAGGGCGAATGGGACGCGCTCGACAGCGCCGGACAGGCGATGCGCAAGGCGCGTCAGGGGGTGCGCTACGCGGCGCTCGAGGGCCTTGCCGTGATGGATCCGCAAACCATGGCCGAGACACCGCGCGACGGCGAGACGATCGGCGAGGTGATGTTCCGCGGCAACATCGTGATGAAGGGGTATCTGAAGAACAAGGCGGCGAGCGAGGAGGCCTTTGCCGGCGGCTGGTTCCACTCGGGCGATTTGGGCGTCGTGCATCCCGACGGCTATATCCAGCTGAAGGACCGCTCCAAGGACATCATCATCTCCGGCGGCGAGAACATCTCCTCCATCGAGGTGGAGGATGCGCTCTACAAGCATCCGGCGATCGCCGCCTGCGGCGTGGTGGCGAAGACGCACGAGAAATGGGGGGAAACGCCGGTCGCCTTCGTCGAACTGAAGCCCGGCCGCACGGCGACGGAGAGCGAGATCCTCAACCATTGCCGGGCGCTTCTGGCGCATTTCAAATGCCCTAAGAGCGTTATTTTCTCTGAAATTCCAAAGACTTCGACGGGTAAGATTCAAAAATTCAGGCTGCGGGAGATGGCCGCAAGGCTATGAAGTAGAAACTATTTGAAACGACATTCGCGTCTTCCGTTAACCATTCATTAAGCTTTACGTGCGTTTACTGTGCTTATCCAGTGATCTGGATTCTTACCGAGTGGCTGGAGCCATTCTGTTTGACGCCTCCCTGTTTAAAACTCCTGAGAGCCGCCATCGCGGCTCTTTTTTTGGCCATTTGGGGATGTTAACCCTTTATTAAGGATAAGCTTGCCAACGGCTGTGGACGGGCGCATTTTGGCCATGAGCCGCAGTCATTGAGGCTCTCGTATGAGTATGATTGTAAGGGCAGTCCGGTCGCAGAACCGGCAAGTCGATCTTGGTGGGGCGTAAGCAAAATGATTGAAGGCGGGACCGGTCGCGCGACAACGATCAAGCTGGCCGAACATCGTGTTTTCTCGGATTCCTTCAAGCCGCTCTACAACCAGGGCATGGGACTGGTCGAGGAGGCCGCCGAGTATCTCGACGGCGAGGGGCGGGCCTCCGCCAAGGCGCTGTCGCCGACCGCTGCGGCCCTTTACGCGGCCGAATCCATGCGGCTCACCACGCGCCTGATGCAGCTTGCCTCCTGGCTTCTCCTGCAGCGCGCCGCCAACGCCGGCGAGATGACGCGCGATCAGGTGGCGGCGGAAAAATCCAAGGTCCGCCTCGACACGACCTCGCCGCAGGACAAGGCCCCGGACTGGTTGGCTCTGCCGGAAGCGTTTCGCGGTCTCGTGGTGCGATCCCTGCGCCTGCAGGATCTGGTCCGCCGGATGGACGACGAGATATACGGGACCGAGGCGCAGGAGACCGACCCTCTGGCCCTGCTCAGCACGAATCCCGTGTTCGAGCAGATCACCCTTCTCAAGACGGCCTTCGGGCATCGCTGAAAGCGACGCCGGCACCATTTTCGCGACCGGCCGGGGAAAGTCGCTGCGTGGCAACGGGCTCGCGCGCGGCTATGGTGGGCCATGAACATGGCGATTCGCATCATCGGGATAGACCCCGGCCTCAGGCGCACCGGCTGGGCCGTCATCGACGCGCAGGGCAACTCCCTGCGCTTCGTCGGTGCCGGCACCGTGCGCTCCGACGACAAGGCGGACCTCGCATCGCGCCTGTGCCAGTTGCATGACGGGCTGGCCGACATCGTCCACGACCACAGGCCGGACGAGGCGGCGGTGGAGGCGACCTTCGTCAACAAGGATGCCACCGCGACGTTGAAGCTCGGCCAGGCCCGCGGCATCGCCATGCTGGTTCCCGCCCGTGCCGGGCTGCGCGTGGCCGAATATGCGCCGAATGCGGTCAAGAAGGCGGTGATCGGGGTCGGCCATGGCGACAAGAAACAGATTCACATGATGGTCAAGGTGCTGATGCCGAAAGCGAGGTTCGACACGGACGACGCCGCCGACGCCATCGCCATCGCCATCTGTCATGCGCATCACCGGCAATCGGCGGTCGGCCGCCTCGCACTGGAAACCTTGAAATGATCGGCAAACTGAAGGGGCTCGTCGACGAGATCGGCGAGGATCATTGCATCATCGACGTGGGCGGTGTCGGCTATGTCGCCTATTGTCCGGCGCGCACGCTGTCGGGCCTGGAAGCGGGCACCGCGACGACGCTGTTCGTCGAGACCTATGTGCGCGAGGACATGATCCGGCTCTACGGGTTCCGCACGGCGCTGGACCGCGAGTGGTTCCGCCTGCTGCAGAACAATGTGCAGGGCGTCGGCGCCAAGGTGGCTTTGTCGGTGCTGTCGACCCTTTCGGCGCCGGAGCTCGCCAATGCGATCGCCCTCAAGGATGCGGCGACCGTGGCGCGCGCGCCGGGGGTCGGCAAGAAGGTGGCCGAACGCATCGTCGTCGAACTGAAGAGCAAGGCGCCGGCCTATGCGGGCGAGGCGAGCGGCACGATCGGCCTCAAGCAGGAGCTGGGCGAGGGCGTGGCGCCGACGCCCGTCGCCGACGCGGTCTCCGCGCTCGCCAATCTCGGCTATTCGCGCGACATCGCGGCAAATGCCGTCGCCGCCGCCCTCAAGAACGCCGGCGAGGGCGCGGATGCGGGCACGCTGATTAGGCTTGGCCTGAAGGAGCTGGCGCGGTAGTGGTGCGGTCCCAACAGATGGGTACCATCTGTTTCGGTCGGACCACCAGCATCGGTCCAGCGTGATCTAGAGAAATGGAAATTTGCGGATGACGGATGCCGACCGGCTCATTTCCGCCGACAAGCGCGGCGAGGACATCGACGCCACCATGCGGCCGCAGTCGCTGGACGAGTTCGTCGGCCAGAAGGCGGCGCGCGCCAATCTCAAGGTTTTCGTCGAGGCGGCGCGCGGTCGCGGCGAGGCGCTCGACCACGTGCTCTTCGTCGGCCCGCCGGGCCTCGGCAAGACGACGCTGGCGCAGATCATGGCGCGCGAGCTAGGCGTCAATTTCCGCTCCACTTCTGGCCCGGTCATTGCCAAGGCCGGCGACCTGGCGGCGCTTCTGACCAATCTGGAAGAGCGCGACGTGCTCTTCATCGACGAGATCCACCGGCTCAATCCGGCGGTGGAGGAAATCCTCTATCCGGCGATGGAGGATTTCCAGCTCGACCTGATCATCGGCGAGGGGCCTGCCGCGCGTTCGGTGAAGATCGATCTCGCCAAGTTCACGCTGGTGGCCGCGACGACCCGTCTCGGCCTGCTCACCACGCCGCTGCGCGACCGGTTCGGCATTCCCGTGCGGCTCGACTTCTACACGGTCGACGAGCTGCAATCGATCGTCACGCGGGGGGCGCGCATTCTCGGCCTGCCGCTGGCCGGCGACGGGGCGGAGGAAATCGCCCGCCGGGCGCGCGGGACACCGCGCATCGCCGGCCGCCTGCTGCGCCGCGTTCGCGACTTCGCGACGGTGGCGGGGGTGAGCGAGGTAACGCGCAAGGTGGCCGACGAGGCCCTGTCGCGGCTCGAGGTGGATGCGCTCGGGCTCGATCAGCTCGACCGGCGCTACCTGACCATGATCGTCGAGAATTTCGGCGGCGGGCCGGTCGGCATCGAGACCATAGCGGCCGCCCTCTCCGAGCCGCGCGATGCCATCGAGGACATCATCGAGCCCTACATGATCCAGCAGGGCTTCATCCAGCGCACGCCGCGCGGGCGGGTGCTGGCCGCCAAGGCGTGGCGCCACATGGGGCTGCAGCCGCCGAAGGAACTCGCCCAGACGCAGATCAGCCTGTTCCAGCAGGGAGAGGACGAATGAGCGGCAAGGCGGGCAACCCCAGCGTCGGCCTTGCCGGAGAGCTCACCTCCTTCGGCCATCGGCTGGCGGCGCGCGTCTATTTTGCCGACACGGACTTCACCGGCGTCGTCTACCACGCCCGGTATCTGGAGTTTCTCGAGCGGGGGCGGTCCGATTTCCTGCGGCTTGCGGGCGTCCATCACACCGAGCTGGCGGACGGCAAGCATGGCGAAACGCTGGCCTGGGTGGTGCGGCGCATGGAGATCGATTTTCGCCAGCCTGCACGTATCGACGACATCGTCACCATCGAGACGCGGACCGAGGCGATCTCGGGCGCACGCATCTTCATGGCGCAGAGACTGCTGCGCGATGAAGATGTCCTCGTCGAAGCAAAGGTGGAGGCCGCCATCATCGGCAGCGGGGGCAAGCCGCGGCGGTTTCCGAAGGAGTGGCTCGCTGCATTCGCGCCAAAATCAGGCTGATCCGCGATTCCTAACGCTTAATTAACCATAACGGGTCATGAAGAAATTCATGAAATCCGTCGCGAATCCGTGCGCCTTCCTTTCACCAAAATTTCCCGGAAAAAGGAGCGCTGAAGCATCTTGCGGAGACGCCTCGGAGTAGACGAGGGCAACGGCACGCAAGCGGGGGCGCGACCGGAACCGAGATGTACGCCGCCCTGATCTTAAGAGGATGATGATCCATGGAAAGTGTTACGCTCGCCGCACCGGGTGGGGAGTTGTCGATCTGGGCGCTGTTCTGGCAGGCCGGATGGGTGGTCAAGCTGGTGATGATCGGGCTTCTCGTTGCCTCGGTCTGGACCTGGGCCATCATCATCGACAAGCTGATCGCCTATGCGCGCATGCGGACCGCGCTCAACCGTTTTGAGAAGACCTTCTGGTCCGGTCAGTCGCTCGAAGACCTCTATCGTGCCCTTTCGGAACGCAAGACCTCCGGCATGGGATCGATCTTCGTCGCCGCCATGCGCGAGTGGAAGAAGAGCTTCGAGAAGGGCGCTCGCTCGCCGATCGGCTTGCAGACGCGCATCGACAAGGCCATGGACCTGGCGCTGACGCGCGAGATGGAGCGGCTCGAAAGCCGGCTCGGCTTCCTCGCCTCGATCGGGTCCTCGGCGCCCTTTATCGGCCTGTTCGGCACGGTGGTCGGCATCATGACCTCGTTCCAGGCGATCGCCGGCTCGAAATCCACCAACCTGGCGGTGGTGGCGCCCGGCATCGCCGAGGCGCTGCTGGCGACGGCAATCGGCCTGCTCGCAGCCATCCCGGCGGTCATCGCCTACAACAAGCTGTCGTCGGATGCTGGCAAGCTGGGCGGCCGCATGGAAGGCTTCGCGGACGAGTTTTCAACCATCCTGTCGCGGCAGATCGACGAAAAGGTCGCTGCCAAGGCCGCTTAGGAGTCTGGATATGGGGATGTCAGTCGGTACGGCAGGCAATGGCGGGCGGCGGCGCGGCAGGCGCGGATCGCGCACCGGCCTGATTTCGGAAATCAACGTCACGCCGTTCGTCGACGTGATGCTGGTGCTGCTCATCATCTTCATGGTCGCAGCCCCCCTGTTGACGGTCGGCGTGCCCATCGACCTGCCGGAGACGCAGGCACGGGCGCTCAATTCGGAAACCCAGCCGATCACCGTTTCGGTGAACGACAAGGGGCAGGTCTATCTGCAGGAAACCGAGGTTCCGCTGAACGAGGTGGTGGCGAAGCTGCAGGCGATCGCGCGGTCGGGATACGACGAGCGCATCTATGTGCGCGGCGACCGCTCGGCCGATTACGGCACCGTCATGCAGGTGATGGCGCGCATCTCGGCGGCCGGCTACCGCAATCTCGGGCTGGTGACCTTACAGGAACAGGAAAACTGACCGGATGAAGACGGGTCTCGTCACATCGGTTACGCTTCATGCAGCGCTGCTCGGTGTCGGGCTGTTTTCGCTGTCGGCGCCGCGCGCCTATGAGGTGACGGATGTCGAGGCGCTGCCGGTGGACATCATCCCCATCGAATCGATCACGCAGATCCAGGAGGGCGACAAGAAGGCCGAGCTTTCCGAAAAGCCCGCGCCGACGCCCACCAAGCGCCCTGACCCGGTGCCGGACGCGCAGAAGGCCGGCGAAAACGATGTCGACCTGAAGACGCCGCCGACGCCGCAGAGCAAGCCGCGCGAGGTCGAGCAGGCAGCCGAACCGCCGCCTTCGCCGAAGCCGCAGCCCAAGCCCGAGCCGAAACCGCAGCCCGAAACCCAGGAGGCCAAGGCGGAAAAGACCCCCGTACCGGCCACTGAGGTGCGCCCGCAGCCGCAGCCCAAGCAGGAGGTCAAGCCCGACCCCGTGGCCGAGACGATCGTCGCGGAAAGCCCGGAGGCCGAGAGCGTGAGCCTTCCGAACACCGCGCCCGTGCCGCAGGCAAGGCCCCAGCCTCCGAAGGCGAGCACCGCCAAGGCGCCGGAGCGCAAGGATTCCGAAAAGCCGGTGCAGAAGACGGCCTCGAAACCGAAGACGCAGGATTCCGACAAGCTGTTCGACGAGGTCGCCGCGCTTCTCAACAAGGACAAAGCCTCGGGCGGCGGCGCGAAGCGCTCGCAGGAAAAGGCCTCCCTCGGCGGCGAGCGCAAGACCTCCGGACAAAAGCTGACGCAGAGCGAGATGGACGCGCTGCGCGGCCAGATCCAGCGCTGCTGGAACGTGCCGGCCGGCGCGCTCGATGCGGAGAACCTGAAGGTCTCGATCCAGCTGCGGCTCGACGCCAGCGGTGCCATTGAGGGCAGCCCGCAGATCATTTCCGGCGGCAACGGCTCGATGGTGGAGCGGGCGGCAGCCGAGTCGGCGCGCCGCGCCGTGCTGCAGTGCGCGCCCTACAACCTGCCGGCCGAAAAATACGAAGCATGGGCGGATGTCATCGTCCATTTCGATCCAAGCGACATGTTTTAGGGTCAGGACCTATGAATATGACCACAATGGCGCTCGATAGACCAAGAGATGCAAGGAAAAGCCCGCAGAGCGGGGTCTTTCCCCCGGTCAAGGGCTTTGACGCGGCAGCGCGCCGGTCTATCGAGCGTCCTTCGGATCGGCCTGATTTGCACGGGCTACTTTGTCGCAAGACCTTGAAAGACGTGAAGTCTTCCTGCGGTCCTGCTCCGCGTATCCGCACAAATCAGGCCGACCATTGCGGCCATATTCATAGGTCCTGCCCCTAACCATGGCACCATCCGCACAGCGATGGGGACTGAAGCCTAACCGAAGTGGGAGAGGCCAGAGCAAATGCAGACTTTCGTGAGAGCCACCTTCTTGATTGCGGCGATGGCCGCGGGGTTCGTCATGGCAACCTTGCCGGCACGCGCGCTGGTGGAAATCGACATCAACAAGGGCGTCGTCGAGCCGCTGCCGATCGCCATCACCGAGTTCATCTCGGCCGACGGCAAGGGCGCGGAGATCGCCGGCGTGGTCGAAGCCGATCTGAGGCGCTCGGGCCTCTTCGCGCCGATCGAAAAAGGCGCCTTCATCGAGAAGATCTCGAATCCGGACGCCGCGCCCCGCTTCCAGGACTGGACGGTAATCAACGCGCAGGCGCTGGTGACGGGCAAGGTGACGGAGACGGGCGACGGCCGCCTGCGCGCCGAATACCGCCTGTGGGACACGTTCGCAGGCCAGCAGCTGGTCGGCGAGCAGTTCTTTTCGAGCAAGGACAAATGGCGGCGCATCGCCCACATCATCGCCGACAGCATCTATCAGCGGCTGACCGGCGAAACCGGCTATTTCGACACGCGCATCGTCTATGTGGACGAATCCGGCCCACGCAACAACCGCGTGAAGCGGCTCGCTATCATGGATCAGGACGGTGCCAACCAGCGCTTCCTCACCGACGGCCGCTCGATCGTCCTGACGCCGCGCTTCTCGCCGACGCGCCAGGAAATCACCTACATGTCCTATGAGGGCGGCCAGCCGCAGGTCTATCTGCTGCAGCTCGAGACCGGTCAGCGCGAGCTGGTCGGCAACTTCCCCGGCATGACCTTCGCACCGCGCTTCTCGCCCAATGGCCAGCGCATCGTCATGAGCCTGTTGCGCGACGACGGCAATTCCAACATCTTCGCCATGGACCTGCGCAGCCGCAACACGACGCGGCTGACGACGGCCAACGCCATCGACACATCGCCTTCCTATTCGCCCGACGGCACGCAGGTGGTGTTCACCTCGGACCGCGGCGGCCGCGCGCAGATCTACGTGATGAGCGCCGAGGGCGGCAATCCGCAGCGCATTTCCTTCGGTGACGGCACCTATTCGACGCCGGTGTGGTCGCCGCGCGGCGATCTCATCGCCTTCACCAAGCAGACCGGTGGCGAGTTCCAGATCGGCGTCATGCGCACCGACGGTTCGGGCGAGCGCATCCTGTCCTCCGGCTTCCTGCAGGAGGGGCCGACCTGGGCGCCGAACGGGCGTGTCCTGATGTTCTTCCGCCAGCCGGCAGGATCGGGTGGCCCGCAGCTCTATTCGATCGACCTGACCGGCCGCCACGAGCAGAAGATCCCGACGGCCAATTTCGGTTCTGATCCCGCCTGGTCGCCGCTGCTCGAGTAGCCGCGGGACGGCCCGGCGGCCATGTCGCGTTTCTGCCGCATTTTAAGCTAGTTTGCGCGAAATAACGGTCCAAAGTCGGATCGGTAAGGCTTCGTTAACCGCGTTTCTTGAGGGGGCCTTAACGGCAACGTGGTTACTGATCGTTGAACAAAATTTTTCAAATCTGAAGGAGAGGTGGCCATGCGCTCCATCGCGGCCATAGCCAGAAATCCAGCCTGCGTCGCCCTGGTCGCCGCATTGGCGGTAGCGGGATGTGCGAACCAGAAGAACGTGCCGAATTCGGCCGCTGACCTCGGTCTTGGCGGTGCCGGCGGGCCTCCCGGCTCGCAGCAGGAGTTCACCGTCAGCATCGGCGATCGCATTTTCTTCGACACCGATTCCTCGGTCATCCGCGCCGATGCGCAGGGCGTCCTGACGCGGCAGGCGCAGTGGCTGAACCAGTACACCAGCTATTCGATCACGCTCGAGGGCCACGCCGACGAGCGCGGCACGCGCGAATACAACCTGGCGCTGGGCGCCCGGCGCGCGGCGGCGGCACGCGACTTCCTGGTGGCGCGCGGCGTTGCGGCAAACCGCATCCGCACCATCTCCTACGGCAAGGAGCGCCCGGTGGCGACCTGCGACGACATCTCGTGCTGGACGCAGAACCGCCGCGCGGTGACCGTGCTCAACGGCGGCAGCAGCTGATACCTGCAACACGGCAACAAAAGGCCGCGCTGCCCGGAAGGGCG
>NZ_JANKOF010000041.1 GCF_024655565.1 Nitratireductor sp. ZSWI3
GGACATGGGTGAGCGCACCGACGGTCTCGCCGTAGAGCTTCACATTTAGCACGGAAACGTCAGCCATCGCCTACCTCCTGATGATGATCGTCGTCATCATCGTCATCGAGACGGTAGGCGCGACGCGGCTCCGAGGACGGGGCTGCATGGACGAGCAGGTTTCTGAGGGCCTGTGCGCGGTTCGCGGCCTCTTCGATTTCTTTCAGTCTCTGCGCGGGCAGGCGCACGGCCTCATCGATCCGCCGCTGGTTGTCCGCGATTTTTTGCAGGGCGCTCAGCGGCTGGGTGATGCGCTTGATGGAGTCGAGATAGTTGTCGATCGTCTTGAAGTTGCCGATCGTGCGCAGGTTTTCCTGAATCTTGTTCAGGGCGTTCAGATCGGGAAAACTCAGGCGCAGCTTGTCAACCGCGTCGAGCGAGCGCTGCAGCTCCTTGACCGCGCTGCGGTACGTCTCGGTTGCCGGGACGGCGGGGGTGATGCTGCGGACGACGCTGTCCACAGCCGGCAGCGCCTTGCGCGGCACCAGCCTGACTTCCAGGTCGAGCGCGCGGGCCAGTTCGATCAGGCTCGAAAGGCGAATATCGGCGTTGCCGCTTTCGATCTTGGAGATATGGCTTTGCGGCACGCCGGTGCGGGCGCTCAGCGCACGCTGGCTGAGCCCCTTGGCTCCCCGGCCCTTTTTCAGGGCCTCGATGATATCTTCGCTCGCGTATGCCATGATCTGTTATCGCATATCAATTTCTGCTATTGATCTAATATAGCATATCAGGTGTTAGATTGCAATATCTGATCTATAATTGCATATTGCCTTGCCTGGACGATCTATTTTAGCATATCAGGGCCGCAATCGACGACGGAGGTGCCCGCCATGAATATCCTGTTCGTCAGGTAGCCTTCGCAACCGGCTGGTATGCGAAGGAGCCCACATTTGCGTTCGCCTTCAACAAGGTGCATGTGATGCAGGCGGTCGAGCTTGTGTATGATCGCCGGGTCGATTTTGTCGAAGGGGACACTGTCGTTGCCCCAGGTATCGAACTCTATCACATAGCCCTGGGCATCTGTCCGTCCGAGTGAACACGACACGTGGATGGGTTTTGCTGGCGGTGGATGCAGCGCACTTCATCGACAATATGGTGGAGCGGCGACCCTATCCCATCTATCTCGACCTCCATGAGACCCTGATGGGCTATGATCGCCTTGCCGAGTTGTGCCCGAATCCGGAGCTTCTCATTGGCGGGCATGATTCCAGCGTCATCGAGCGCTATCTGTCGCTTCCAGGCTTCGAGGGAAAGGTTGCCGCCTTGCACCTTGCGCCTTGCTCCTGAAGCTGTGCCGAAATTTGATGTTCCGGCTGGATTGGCGATCCCGAGCGACCGGTCACCAATCCGGCAACAGACGCTGTCGTGGGGCACGTCCCGCATCTGGATGGTCAGGCATCGCAGGCGGCAACAACCGCAGCCGTCACCGCTTTCCGCGGGGAAAACCGCTGAGGGAAGCGCGGTCGGAAATCGAGTAACCGAGCGAAGATTGGTTATGGTTCGGGCAATGCTTCTTCTGTCCGTCAGCCAATGGTTTCGGCAAGAAAGTCCACGAAGACTCGCGTCTTCATCGGCAGAAACCGGGCATGGGGGTAGACCGCAAATACCCAGCTCTCGGCGATCGTCCATTCGGGCAGTATCTGAACCAGACGGCCGGTCCTGATGTCGTCGTCGATCAGAAAGCCGGCAAGCAGTGCGATCCCCTGTCCGCCGAGCGCGAGCTGGCGCAGCGCTTCGGCGTTATCCGCCCGCACCACCGGATCGATCGGCACTTCCACCTTGCGGCCGCGATGCGACAGCCGCCAGCGACCTTCCTCCATCAGAGGGCTGAAGTGGAGGCAGGCGTGGCGGCTCAGGTCGGCAATCTGTGTCGGATGGCCGAACCGGTTCAAGTGGTCGGGAGAAGCGCAAAGGAACCGCTTGTTGGGCGCAAGCTTGCGTGCCACGTAGTCGCCGGTTTCCAGATTTCCGATCCGTATACCCACATCGGCGCGTCGCGCGACGAGGTCGACGAAGCGGTCGTCGAAGGACAATTCCAGCTTGAGCTTGGGATAGCGCCGCATGAATTCGGGCAGTAGGGGCGCGACCCGAAGCTGACCATAGAGGTTCGGAAGGGTGACCCGCAGCAGGCCCTGCGGCTCGCGTGCAAGCTTCGAGACCGCCGCGTCGGCCTCTTCTGATCGGGCCAGGATGTCGACGCAGCGATCGAGATAGAGCGCGCCGACTTCGGTCAGCGTCACGCGCCGCGTGGTTCGCTGCAGGAGGCGGCAGCCCAGCGAATCCTCGAGCTGAGCAACACGCCGGCTCAATGCAGACGGGCTGATGCCGAGCTCGTTCGCGGCATCGGCGAAACTGAGTTTCTGGCCGACGGCGACAAAGGCACGCATGGCGCCGAAGCGATCGAGATCCTGCAGAGGCATGGGCACCCGACTGATGCATTGAAGTGAATGGTTCAGTGCAAGATTGGCCAGTTATCTCCAAGCATCAATCAGGCAGAGTGTCGCCACCCGAATTGGAGATATTTGCCATGCCCGACTTCTCATTTCCGAAATTGCGCGCTTGCAGA
This sequence comes from Nitratireductor sp. ZSWI3, assembly GCF_024655565.1. GTDB lineage: Bacteria > Pseudomonadota > Alphaproteobacteria > Rhizobiales > Rhizobiaceae > Nitratireductor. The sequence continues at coordinate 2,606 of NZ_JANKOF010000041.1, forward strand.
ATGTTCAGCAATGGATCGTTCAGGCCGCGCGCCCTGCGAAGCGTCAATCTACTCAGATCGATGACCGACCAGAAGAGATATACGTTGCACCGATAGGATGTTCCGAAGTCCTCCACGGCGTGGTTGCCGCGATCGACTATTCGTTCGTTGACCGCACCAAACTCTTGCAAGCACGCCCGATTATCGCTGCCGAATTGCGTGCCAAGCTGACATTGCCGGGGTGACCGGTTGCAGAGGTGCCTCATGTTCTCGCGGCTTGGCTCCGCGTCGCCTGGCCGGCCGTAAGCCAGCAGCGCAATGGTGAATGCCGCTCCTGGTCGGCGGTCACATCTTGAAGTCCCTGCGGAACGTCGAAGGAGAAATCCATGGTCAAGTTCAACGTCAATGGCGAGCGGTATACGCTCGACGCCGATCCCGACATGCCTCTCTTGTGGGCCCTCCGCGACCTTCTTGGTCTGACAGGCACGAAATTCGGCTGCGGCATCGCGGCCTGCGGCGCCTGCACGGTTCATGTCGACGGAGAGCCGGTGCGGTCCTGCGTCATGCCGCTGGCCGCGCTCGAGGGTGCGGATGTGGTCACCATCGAGGGGCTTTCCTCAGACAGCACGCACGCGGTTCAGGCCGCCTGGATCGCCAACCAGGTCCCGCAATGCGGCTACTGCCAGTCCGGCATGATCATGGCTGTGGCGGGGCTGCTGGGGTCCAATCCCCAGCCGAGCGACGCGGACATCGATGCCGCGATCACCAACATCTGTCGTTGCGGAACGCATCAGCGCATTCGCGCCGCCATTCACGATGCTGCGGCCAAGGTGTGAGGTGGCGGAGATGAACACTATCGTCAATCTCAGCCGCCGCACCTTCCTGGCGACATCAGCTACCGCTGCAGCTTCGCTGGTGCTCGGTCTCACGGTGCCGACACCCACTTTCGCAGAGGACGAGGGCGAGCCCTCGGCGATCAACGCCTTTGTCAGTCTCTCGGATGACGGGACGACCACCATCCTTCTCAACAAATCGGAGATGGGGCAGGGCATATTCACCGGCATCGCGATGCTTGTCGCCGACGAACTCGACGCGGACTGGGCGCGCGTGCGGGTCCGATCCATCACCGATCCCCACCGGGAAGACTACTGGACCCCGTCCTATGCGGGCGTCGGCACGGGAGGCAGCCGAAGCATTCGCGAATCCTGGATGGATTTTCGCCGTGCCGGCGCTGCCGCGCGAGACATGCTGGTGACCGCCGCTGCACAGCGCCTGGAGGTGCCGAAGGATCGGTTACGAACGGAGAACGGCTACGTGATCGACGAAGAGAACGGCATCCGTCTGGATTATGGTGAACTCGCCTCCCTTGCGGCCGAGCAGGAGCCTCCGGCCGAGCCCACCCTGAAAGATGCCGACCGATGGAAGCTGATCGGCCATGCGATCGAGCAACTCGACATCCCCCTCAAGGTGAACGGCAGCGCCGTCTACGGGATCGATGTGCGTTTGTCGGACATGCTCGTGGCGACCGCAATGCAGTCGCCCGTTCCGGGCGGCACCGTGGCCGATGTCGACGATGCCCGGGCCCGGGCCATGCCAGGCGTCGCCGCGATCGTGCGCGACGAGGGCTTCGTCGCGGTCGTCGCCGAGACCTACTGGCAGGCCCGCCAGGGTCTCGAGGCATTGCAGGTCACCTGGAGCGCCCCCGAACTCGTCGATGAGAACACACAGGCGATGATGGATCGCTTTGCGGCCGCCTTGGACGGCGAGCTGATCGCTGCGGAAGGGGAGGGAGACACGGCCGCCGCGCTCTCGTCGTCCGGTCGGGTGATCGAGGCCGAATATCAAGTGCCGATGATTGCCCATGCCTGCATGGAGCCGCTCAATTGCACGGCATTGGTCGAAGCCGACGCGTGCACCATCTGGGGACCGTTGCAGACACCGGGCTGGGCCCAGGGCGTGGGTGCCGGGGTGGCCGGCGTGCCTATTGAAAATGTCGTGGTGAACACGACCTTCCTGGGCGGGGGCTTCGGCCGAAAGTTTCTGGTCGATTTCGTCGCTCAGGCGGTTCTGATCGCAAAGGCTGTGCCCGGACGCCCGGTCAAGACGGTCTGGTCGCGCGAGGAGGATTTTGCGCAAGGCTTCTTCCGTCCCGCGGCCCTGCACCGGATTCGGGCCGGGCTCGACAACGATGGAGCGCTCGCCGTCTGGGAGCACCGGCTGGCGCAGCCCTCGATCCTCCACCGTTGGCTGCCGGAAGGCGGCGCCATGCAGACCCCACTCGAGCGCGTGGCCGCCGAATCTCTGCCGGGGCCTATGCTGGAGGCGCGGCAACGCTCGGTGAAGGAGATCGACCCGACGATCCCAGAGAGCATCGCCAGCAAGACCTATTACGCGATCGGAGCGCGAAGCCTGAAGCTCGCCATGCCGCCCTCCAGCCTGCCCGTCGGCATCTGGCGGTCTGTCGGCAGTTCCGGCAATGCCTTCGTGTTCGAGAGCATGGTCGATGAACTCGCCCATGCGGCGGGCGAAGACCCCTTTCGGTTCCGGCGCCGGCTGCTTGAAGCGTCACCGCGTCATCTGGCGGTCCTCGATCGCGCAGCGGAGTTGGCCGGTTGGGAGAAGCCGGCCGCGGAGGGACGTTTTCGGGGCATTGCGCTCGATGCGTGCTTCGGCAGCATTGCCGCGCATGTGGCGGAAGTCTCGGTTTCAGAAGAGGGCTTGCCACGCGTTCATCGGGTCACGGCAGTGCTCGATTGCGGCGTCGTCGTCAACCGGCGTGCGGCTTTGGCCCAGATCGAGGGTGCCGTCATGCAGGGGGTGAGTGCTGCCCTTGCAGAGGCGATAACCTTGGAGGAAGGCCGGGTGGTGGAGACAAACTTTGATCGCTATCGGGTGCTCACCCTTGCGGAGGCGCCCGTGGTTGAAGCACATCTGCTGGAAAGCGGTGAAGCGCCTGGCGGCGTGGGCGAGCCCGCGCTGCCGCCGGTCGCTCCGGCCGTCTGCAATGCGATCTTCGCCGCGACAGGCGTGCGTGTCCGGTCTCTGCCGATCTCCCAACACGATCTGCGGAGGGTGTGAGGATGCGTGCTGTTCTCGTTTTGGCAACGGCACTCCTGCTCTTTGCGCAAGGCGCGCTCTCGCAGCAGGCAGACGGTGAACGTGTCTTCGCGCGCTGTTCGTCCTGTCATGCGCTGGATCCGGATCGTCGCCGTCCGGGTCCGCATCTCCTGGGGGTCGTCGGCCGGAAGGCAGGCTCAGTGGAAGGCTTTCGCTATTCGCCCGCCTTGCGCGAGGCGGGCGAGGGCGGGCTCGTTTGGGATGAAGCTGCTCTCGATGCCTTCCTTGCATCTCCCAACGATTTCCTGCCCGGAACGACAATGCGTGTTGGGGTGTCGGATGCGGAGCAGCGCACGGCACTCCTGGCCTATCTTCGTTCTGCCTCGCAATAGCAGGCTTATCTGGTCTCTCAAGGAAGGCGACCCACCCGACATTCCGCAACAGAGCCGAATGTCAGTCGCCGAATTGCAATTCGCACGCTGCAGACCGCGCGGTCTCAGCCCGCAACGCCCGGACGGATGATGTAACGCACGTCACTCGAACGTTTCCACACACTGGCGATATCTGGGAGGGATATGACCTCGCAGGGCGGCGCCCATCCGGCCTGCTGCGCCGCGGCCATCAGTTCGCCGGCGGAAGCCAAGTAATCGCGTACCGGTAGGCACCGGTGACGTCCAGCCTTGATCGGCGCGCGGCGGGTCAGCGCGACCCAGGATGCCAGCCCCGCGGTTGCGACAGCAGCGGCACGTGTGTCGCTCAACCCGTCCGGAAGAGACAGGCTGGCTTGCCGCGCTCGCCGATCCGCACATCGGTCCGTCGATCCGCGCAATTCACGAGGAGCCTGGACGCTCCTGGACATTGGAGATGCTGGCCCGACAGGTTGGCGTGTCACGCACCGTTTTCGCGCAACGCTTCAAGCGGAAGGTCGGCGCGACGCCGATCGCCTATCTCACCCGCTGGCGCATGATGCTCGCCGGCGAACGGCTGATCGAAACCCGCGACAGCATCGCCGAAATCGCGGCCTCGCTGGGATATATGTCGGAATACGCCTTCGCTGCTGCGTTCAAGCGTGAAATGGGTTGTCCGCCGCGTCGCTACTTGCGGGAGAGCAGCAGAGTGCCGCGTGCCTGAAGCGTTGAAGCGATCGGGAAAGCGCCGCAGTATGGCATGGTGACGCCGACCTGTCCTGAAGGCGGTGAGCCCAGTAGAGACGTTGCGATGCCGACTGGCTGGGTTTCGGCCCTGTTGCGACGGGCATGCTTCAAGGCTGGCGGTTGTCGTGACGGATGCGATTGTCTGCAATCGCTTCACGGTGGGCCGCCGCCCAATCGGCGAGATGCCTTGCCGCATCGGACAAGGAATGCCCGAGCGGTGTCAGGGCGTATTCGACCTGCGGCGGCGTGGTGTGGCGCACGGTGCGGTCGACCATGCCGTCGCGCTCGAGCGTCTTGAGCGTCCTGGTCAGCATCTGTTGCGAAATGCCGCCCACACGCCGCTTGATTTCGTTGAAGCGCTGTGAGCCCGGACGGAGCGCGACGACCACCTGGATCGTCCACTTGTCGCCGATACGGCTGAGGATCTCGCTTACGGCACGACAGTCGGCCCCGGCTGGCTTGACGGTCATATCCATCTGACCTGCTCCGAAATTTATGCTTTTGACGGCTTCTTTTAAGTCCCATAAATGGCTGTGGTCAACATTTTAGACTTGGTTCCAGGCGTTGCCTCTGGCCGGGTTCAAACACGGAGACCACACGTGAAGCTGTTTTATTATCCCGCCGCCTGCAGTCTGGCCGATCACATAGCGCTCATCGAGGCCGGGCTTGACTACGAGCTTGTCAGCATCGATCGCGAAAAACAGACCGAGGACGGCCGCGATTTTCTGGCGCTCAACCCGAAGGGCTACATTCCGGCCATCGAGATGGACGACGGGACAATCCTGACGGAGAACCAGGTCATCCTCACCTATATTGCCGAGGAAAGCGGCAAGCTTCTGCCCGAAGATGGCATGCTCAGGTGGCGGACATTCGAGGCGCTCGCCTACATGTCCAGCGAAATCCACGGAGCCTACGCCCCGTTCTTCAGGGATTTCCCCGAACCGGAAAAGCAGCGCGCCCGTGAGAAGATCAGGAAGGCCTTCGCACTTCTCGCCGATCAGATGGGCGACAAGGCATTCCTGATCAGCAACGAGATGACGATTGCCGACTGCTATCTCTTCTGGGTCCTGATGGTTGCGCCAAAGAGCGGCGTTGATCTGCCCGAAAATCTGCAAAATTGCCTGGATCGGATGAAGGCAATGCCCTCCGTCATTCAGGCGTTTGCGGAGGAGAAATTGAGCTGACCTGATAGCCCGGTGACAACGCCGCTGCGGCGAGCGCATCCAGATGGCGATGCGCTCGCCAGGGCCATGAGCGGACCGTCTCTCATGGCGGCGTAGCGGGGTATTGGGACCGTTCAGATCCGGGCGCCACCGGTCGCATCAATCATCTGACCCGTCGTCCAACGCGCCTCGTTCGATGCGAGGAAGGCTATGACGTCGGCGACGTCTTCCGGCTTTCCGACACGTGAGAACACCGAGAGCGCTTCGGCGCCGGCGCGCGCATCCGGCAATGCCAGCCACTCGGCATTCATATCCGTCTCCGTCACACCCGGCAGCACGGCATTGACCGTAATCCCGCGCGCTGCAAATTCTGGCGCCAGCGCCAGTGTCAATGTCTCCAACGCCCCCTTGGAAGCCGCATAGGCCGGATGGGTCGGTGCCGCAATCCGGGTGAACCCGGTGGACACATTGATGATGCGGCCATTGTCGCGAATGTGGTCGGCCACTGCCTGGGTCAGGAAGAAGGGCGCCTTGTAATTGATGGCCATAACCTCGTCGAACACGGCTTCGCTCGTCTGCTTCAACGGCAGGGCGGGCGCGATGCCGGCGTTATTCACCAGAATGTCGAGAGCGGCGGAACCCGTCTCGGCGCGCGCGGCTTCGCTGAATTGTGCCCAAAGGCTGTCGGCCGCCTCCTTGCCCTCCCGCAAGTCAGCCTTGACACCAACTGCCTTCACCCCGAGCGCCTCGATGTCGCGAAGCGTGGCATCGGCCGCATCGGCATTCGCCGTATAGTGCACGCCGATCAGCGCCGTGCCTTCCTTCGCCAACGCAAGCGCAACCGCCCGGCCGATGCCGCGTGAACTTCCGGTGATGAGGACTATCTTGTTTTCCAGTCTCTTGGTCATGGATCACTCCGTTGCTAAATTAAATAGTGACCGCTACAATAAGGGCATGAATGCTGCCGTCAACAATTTAATAGGAATCGCTATTTAAATGTCGAATCCAGGTCGCAAACGGGGCAGACCGCGCGCGCTCGATCGCGACGTGGGCCTCGACATCGCGGCTCGCTTGTTCTGGGAACGCGGCTATGAGGGAACCTCAACCGCCGACCTCACGAAAGCCATGGGGATCAATCCGCCGACGCTCTACTCCATGTTCGGCTCAAAGCAGGAACTGTACCGTCAGGCTCTCGAGTTCGGCATTACCCGTGAAAGCGGCCGCCGGATGGAGATCCTGCAATCCCCCCTTCCGGTTTACGACGCCCTCAGGCTGTACCTCTACGATATCGCTGATGGAGACACTCAGCCCGGCAAGCCGCGCGGTTGCATGGTCTCTACGGCCGTTCTGCAGCATGCGGAAGAAAATGCATCCGTCGCGCAGATGACAGCGGCCTTGCGGGAAGCCTCGATGCAGAGCCTCAAAACCCGCTTTGACCGGGCCGTCGAGGAAGGCGAATTGCCGGCGCAAACCGACACCGATACGCTCGCGCGTTTCTATGGTGCGATCATTCAGGGCATGTCGGCGCAGGCCTGCGATGGCGCCTGCAATGCGCGGCTGAAGCGGCTGATCGATCTGGCACTCACGGCCTGGCCTGATCGGACAGTCTCCAAGAGGATGATACCCCAAAACTGATATCGGCATGGTCGACACGAGGGGAACGCCAATATTCCCTAGCGCAAGTCGGCTCTCCAGCCATCATCAAGGTCGGATCCAGCTTAGCCCTTGATAATGGGTGGCATTAGAGTTGGAGCCGGCACACCTTTCTTGCCGGCGCATTGGTCTGTGTCAGCCGCCATCGGCGGACCGAGCGATCTCCTGTCTTAGTTGGTCGACCTTTGCGCCTGCCCACTGCCGGGCGTCGTCGCCGAACACGAGCCGCGCCGGCGCCTCGCCCTGCGAAGCAAGTGCCACGATCCTCTCAGCGAGCAGCTTCGGATCGCCCGGCTGGTTGCCGTTGGCCCCGTCCACGAACGCGCGATACTGCGCAACCGCTTCGGCATAGTCCGGAATGTCGATGCTGCCGAAGCGCGCCGACTTGCCGTCCATGAAGTCCGTGCGCAGCATCCCCGGCTCGACCAGGAGCGAGCGAATGCCGAACGGCGCCACCTCCTGCGCGAAGCCCTCCATCCATCCCTCGACCGCGAATTTCGACGCCGAGTAGACCGCCCCTCCGGCATTGGAGACCAGCCCGCTGACCGACGAGATGGTGACGATGAGGCCCGAGCGGCGCGCGCGCATGTGGGGGACGACCGCGCGCGCGAGGTTCATCGTGCCGAACAGGTTGACCTCGAATTGGCGCCGCACAGCGGCATCCGTGAAGGTCTCGAAGAAACCCAGTTCGGCATAGCCGGCATTGTTGACCAGCACGTCGATCGCACCGAACCGCTCGGTGGTCTCGGCGGCGACCGCGTTGGCGGCTTCGGCGTCGGTGATATCGAGCGTAAGGACGTGGAAGCGATCCTGTTCGTCTCCGAAGGTATCGCGCAGCGCCTCGGCGGACCGCGCCGTCGCCACGACTGTTTCGCCCGCATCGAGCGCCGCGCGCGCAATCTCGCGTCCAAGTCCCCGGCTTGCGCCCGTCACCAGCCAAACCTTGCCCATAGCCAGCTCCTCAATCTTGTCACTGCCACTGACTAGGTAGCCATGCTAATGGATCATGATAACCGTCTAATCACTAATGGGCCCCAGTAGCGAGGATCATCAATGCGTCCGGACCAGCTCGGCGACCTCGCCGTCTTCGCTGCGATCGCCTCCGATCGCAGCTTCACGCGCGCCGCGAGGCGGCTTGGAGTCACGCAGTCGGCGTTGAGCCAGACCATGAAGCGGCTGGAGGGACAACTCGGATTTCGCCTGCTCTCGCGCACGACGCGCAGCGTCGCCCCGACCGCTGCCGGCGAGCGTCTGCTCGCCACCCTGTCGCCGGCACTGGCTGGATTGGACGATGAGATCGAGGCACTGTCCCAGACACGCGGAGCCGCGATCGGCACCGTCCGGATCACGACGGGCAAGCACGCCGCGGACACCGTGCTGTGGCCGATGCTCCCCTCCTTCATGCGCAACCACCCCGGCATCGAGGTGGAGGTGTGTGTGGAGAACGATATGACCGATGTCGTCGCGGGCCGCTATGATGCGGGGATCCGGCTCGGCGAACGGTTGGAGAAGGACATGATCGCGCTGGCTGTCGGTCCTCCGCTTCGCGTCGCGGTGGTGGCCTCTCCCGGCTATCTGGGCGACCATCCGGCTCCGATGGAGCCAGCCGACCTCACAGGCCATCGCTGTATTGCCTACGGCAATGCGCATGGCGACCTGTCTCCGTGGTCGTTCGAGCGCTATGGCCGTGCGGTAACGGTTACGCCAGGTCGCGGGCCGGTGTTCAACGACGGCGACCTGCTGGTGGCCGCCGCCCTTGAGGGTTTCGGCATCCTCTACATCCTGGAAGACCTGGTGGCGGCGCCGATTGCCGATGGCCGTCTTATCCGCCTGCTCGAGCCGTGGTGCGAGCCGTTCCCCGGCTACCACCTCTACTACCCAGACAGACAGGGCTCGACTGCCTTCGAATTGTTCAAGGAGGCGCTTCGAGAAAGCAAGGCCTTATAATGCTTCAACAAATGTGAGCGTCCTTTTGCGAAACTCGACCGTTTGCGGAACATTACCGACAGCAGTTCTTCCATTGCTGTCTTGGAAGCAGACAGGAAGCTTGCCACTCCCCGGTGCGGCCACGGCCGAATGCCAGGTCGGCGCAAGGCCGTGCGTGGCGGATACGGGGCCGCAACCGGAGCAGCTCGAAGCGCGGACCTCAGGGCATTTTGCAGTCAGGTGGAATCACCTGACGACCGCACAAAGGCGGAAAAAGAAGGAAGATAGATCGGGGCAGCGTTTCCATGAAACGATGAACCGACCTAGGGCGGAGACGGCTGAAAACCAACTTCTCCTCGCATTGCCTCTGAGGTTCAGGGATGTGGCATATCGCCGACAAGCCGGAGGTAGGTCGCAGCAGTCCACGAGAAGCCGAGGCCTCCGCATCCCTCACCGGTGACAGGATCGAAATACTCGGCGAAACCTTCCCTTTCGATGGCTGCCACTGTGGACCGCCGAAGCGCTTCGGCGGCGTCAGGTTGGCCGTTCCGCAGCAATCCTTCGACCAGGAGACAATTGATGATAGCCCAGGCGGGTCCCCGCCAGTAGCGCTTGGGCTCCCAGCCCGGAGCATTAGGCTTAGTGGTCGGAAATGGCACCTTGAGCTCGCTTGTCCAGTTCTGCATTTCACCGAGCATTGCCTCAGTAATCTCGTGAGGGAGATCGAGCGCAAGCAGTGGAATGAAGCCGGCCTGAGTAGGGGCGTCGATGGCCTCGCCCGAAACGAGGTCGCGGGATACAAAGCGGGAAAGATCAGGCCGCCATTGGCCAAGCAGCGCGCTGCGGGTCTTTGCGTTGAGGGCGGCGATCTCCGCCGCCTCTTCGATGCGGCCAAACCGCTTGGCCAGGTATTCCAAGTCCTCGCCGGCGCGGAGGAGTATGGCGGTCGTCTGGATTTCGGCGATCTTGAACGGCGCCTTATCCCATTGCGACGCTGGATCCCAACCGCATCGTGCATAGATGTCGACCAGATGGATGAAGCGGGCGTAGTCATCGTCCCGCGGGCGCATTGACGCATTCACATGCCCGATATCCTTGCGGAGGACGGGGGTCTCGGTTGTCGTTGGGACACGCGCGAGCGCGACATCCCAGGCGGGCGAATTGTCGCTGCCGCTTTCCCAGGGGTGGAGCAGCGTGACGAGTCCGGTGCCTTCCGGGTCGCGTGCTCGATACCACCACCGCTGCCACTTCAGCGCCGCCTCGTACAGCGGCAGGACGCGCGCGCGGTCGCCGTCTCCAGCGCGGTCGTGCAGCGTGCGAAGCGCGACGGCGAACATCGGCGGTTGGGTGATTCCCGACGTCGCAACCGCGTGATGAGTGCGCCAGACGTCCGGTCCGGGAAAATAGGTGTCGCTCTTCTGGTGGAAGACGATGTGCGGGATCATCCCGTCCGCCCATTGTCCCTCGACAAGGCGCTCCAGCTCACGAAAGGCCCTGTCGATGTCGTAGAGGGCGAAACCCATGGCCACGAAGGCCGAGTCCCAGTTCCATTGAAAAGGATAGAGCCCATCGGTCGGCACCGTATAGCCGCCACGGTCGTTGGCCACGAGGATTGCCTTCGCCTCGTCGATACGGCTGGTCATGCACTTCGCTCCGAATTCAGGGGGTGGCCGGATAGGCCTTGCCGCTGTCGGGCGAAAGCCAGGTAAGGCGGTCGCGATCCAGCTTCAGGCCGATCGTGTCGCCGCCCCTCACTGTTTCGGAAGCCGGGAGAACGATTCGGACCAGCTGGTCGCGGATAGAGCCGGTTAGCAGCAGATGGGAGCCCATCGGCTCCGCGACGCGCACATGCATCGGCAACCCGTCCGCCGTCGAGACCCGCTCAACGGCTTCGCCGCGCAGGCCGAGAAGGATCTCGCCGGTTGCGCCGGCAGGCACGGCGAGCTTCTGGCCTCCTGCTTCGACCTCGCCTGCGATCACTGGAAGCCTGATGAAGTTCATCGGCGGGCTGCCTATGAAGCCGCCGACAAAACGCGTCCTGGGATGATTGTACACTTCCACGGGTGTGCCGACCTGCTCGATGACGCCGTAATGCATGACAGCGATCCGATCGGAAAGGCCCATGGCCTCGGTCTGGTCGTGCGTTACATAGATCGTCGTCGTCCCCGCCGACTGCAGAACGGTCTTGAGCTCGGTACGCATCTCCAGGCGCAGCAACGCGTCAAGGTTCGACAGCGGTTCGTCCATCAGCAGCACCTTGGGTTCCACCGCGAGCGCGCGCGCGACCGCGACTCGCTGACGCTGGCCTCCGGACAATCTGTTCGGATAACGGTCGAGATATTCCTCGATGTGAAGCAGTCCTGCTGTCCTCTCGACTTGAGCCTTCACCCGGGCATCGTCAGCCTTCTGCATGCGCAACCCGAATGCGACGTTCTCATAGACCGTCATGTGCGGAAAGACGGCATAGTTCTGGAACACCATCGCCAGCCCGCGATCTTTCGGGGCAAGCCCAATGACCGTCTTGCCGCCGATGCGCACGTCTCCCGCCGTGGCCGTTTCGAGACCGGCGATGATGCGCAAGAGCGTGGTCTTGCCGCACCCGGACGGGCCGAGCAGCGAGACGAATTCTCCGTCGCCGATCGTAAGCGAGACGTCCTTCAGCGCATGGAAGGCCGCAAAGGTCTTTTGAACTCGATCTATGATGATGTCGGCCATGGAAAACGGTCCGTTACTTGGAGGATATGCCCCAGATCGCGAACAGGTAACGTCTGACCGCGAAGATGAAGACGACTGAGGGAAGAATCAGCAGGAGGCCGCCAGCGAAGCGAAAGTGCATGGGGCTTTCCGAGAGCACGGTCAGCAGGTAGGCCGTCAGCGTCCGGTTGCGCACCGTCAGCACCGAAGCGGCGAAGACCTCGTTCCACGATATGACGAAGGCGAAGACGGCCGTTGCGACAATGCCCGGCATGGCGAGCGGAACGACGACCTTGAAGAAAGCCTGTACGCGGCTGCAGCCGAAGATCCATGCTGCCTCTTCAAGCTCCCTCGGCACGCCGAGGAAAATGCCCTGTGTGACAAGCGCCGCGAAGGGAAGTGCAAGCACGGTGTGGATCAAGCCGACTCCGTAGACGGTGTCGTAGAGACCAAGCCGGATGAAGGACACGGTCAGCGGCAAGGCAAGGATCGCCAGAGGAAAAGCGCGGGTGAGCAGCACGAGTAGCCGGTAGCTGTCCTTCCCGACGAAGCTGTAGCGGGCGAGCGCGTAGCCGGCCGGAGCACCGAGCGCGATCGAGAGCACGACGGTGATGCCGGCCGCGCCCAGTGAGTTCAGGAAGGACTGCGTGACCCCCTCGCTCCTCAGGAAGAGCAGAAACGGCTCGATGGAGATTCCGGTCGGCAAACCGGTCTTCGGCCATTGGTAGACCCCCTGCCGGCCTCCGAGCGCCCCGAGCGCGACCAGGTAGATCGGCACCAGGACCCAGGCGCAGAGCGCCGCTATGCCGCTCCAGACGAGCCAGCGCCTGGATGACGGGAAGTTCGCAGGGGTCGCAGATGCGGCGCTCATGGCAGGCGCTCCGGATCAACCTTTATGGCCTTCAGATAGACGACAGTCGCGGCCAGCGAGATGACCATGATCAGCACCGCATACGCGCCTGCGACGCCGTAGTTCTGGTTCTGGTTCTGCCAGGTATACGCCTCGCCGACGAGGACCGGAAAGTTGCGCCCGCCCAGCGCATAGACGACGGCGAAGACTTCGAAAGCGAGCACGGTGCGCAGGATGAGCGCCGATTGCAGGGCGGGCCGTATCAACGGAAGCGTGATACGCCAGAAGCGGGTCCACGGTCCGGCGCCGAATATCTCCGCCGCCTCTCTGTATTCCCTTGGAACCTGGTTGAGGCCGGCGACGATGATGACCATGACAATGGCTGTGCCGCGCCAGATCTCAGCGACCGCGATGCCGACGAAGAGCGCGACTGGCGTCTGGTATGTGAGCCATGCGGTCTGCCGCTCGATGAGCCCCAGGCCGAAGAGCAGTGAGTTCAGGTAGCCGGTGTTCTGAAGGATCGCCAGCCACACCATGCCGGCGGCGAGATCGGATATGCCGAGCGGAATGGTCCATATCCACAGGATGGTTTCCCGGCCGGCCCCGATCTTGGCAACCAGCGTTCCCATGGCGAGGGCGATAGCGACCTGGACCGGAACCACCGCTAGTGCCAGCAGGAAGGTGTTGCGCAGCGAAGGGACGAAGTTGAGGTCGTTCACCATCGTGCGCATGTTCGCGAGCGACGGCGCGCCGTTCTCGGAAAGCGCCAGCCAGATGGTCTGCACGAGCGGAGCGACGAACAGCAACGCCAGAAACGCGACCGATGGCAATATCAGCAGGTAGGGTGTCCAGGATCGGTTGCTTGTCATCTGATAACGCCGTTGACGGAAACTGCGGATGCCGGGCCACACGCGTCCGGCATCCGCTAGCCTTCGCGAGCCTATTCTACCGGGCAGGCCCCTTCGCTTGCTGCGTCCGGTGCCCAGCACGGTGCCGTGGTGTCGGCCATCAACTGGCCCAGCACCTTGCCTTGTGCCTCGAGCACGTCGGCGACGGGCTCGCCGCGCAGCACGATGCGCTGGAACGCGTCCATGTAGACCTTGTTGAATTCGCCACCCTTGTCGCCGAGGCCGATCGGCAGCAGCGAGATCACGGCATCCTTGGACGTCTGGATCGCGTTCACGGCTCCGGCCAGCAGCGCGACGCCCTCGTCGAGGTCTGGCGGCAGGGTCACGTCAAGCGTCGGAAAGAAGCCGACGAGCGAAGCGGTCAGCAACTGGGTGTCCTGCGTCGACAGGTGCTCGATCACCTGCTCCGCACCGGCCCTGTCCGGGGCGCCTTTCGGGATGGCGAGACCCGCGACGACCGGCATGTAGCCGCGGCCCTTGGGCCCCGCCGGCGCCGGGAATGCGACATAGTTGTCGGGCGCCGCCGAAATGGCGTTCTTCAGGCGCGCCACATGGTCCCATGCCACCATCACCTCCCCGGCAGCCAGGGGTTCCTGCATGAAGTCGTAGTTGGTGGAATTGGGGGAGACGACAGCCCAAAGCTCCTTGAACTTCTCCCAGCCGGCGGCTGCGTCCGGGTTCTTGAAGGTGCGCACCACGCCGCCGGTGAAGGACGGATAGAAATAGCCCTCGAAGTAGCGCGCCATGAGGCCTTTCGGTCCGGCCGGGAAGCCGATCTGCGGCTGGCCGGTCTTCTCGGCCATGGTCTTGCCCCAGGCGATCAGCTGGTCATAGGTGAGGGCGTTGATGTCGGCGCCTTCCGGAAGGTATTGCAGAGCATCCTTATGGGCAGCCATCACATAGGTCGCCTGCATCCAGGGGATATATTGCTGCGTCTGCTTGCCGAGCTTTCCGAGATCCAGAAGCGATTGGGGGATCCGGCCGGCGAGCTTTGTTGCCAGTTCGTCGAGCGGTTCAAGCGATTCCTTGTCGGCGAGCGGCGACAGCTCTCCATGCAAGGCGCCGACGAGACTGATCGTATGCGTGCCAGCCTGGCGCTCGGCTTCCATGCGTACGGCGAACTGCGGCGGCTCCTCGACCACGTAGTCGACCTTGCCCTCGAGACCCTGCAGAATCTGTTCCCGCACTGCGGTCGCCTCCTCGATCGGGCGGAGCTGCGTCGACAGGAAAATGGTGTCGGCGAGAACCGGCGACGTGAAGGCCATGATGGTGGTGGTGAGCATTGCGGCGGATATGAAAGTTTTCATCGAACTCCTCCTACTTGCTTGACTTTGAAATGGGCCCGGCGTTGCCGGCGGGTTCGTGGCTGGCACGATCGACGAATTCGACAGGATGAAGCTCTTGAAGCGTTTCGGCGGGTTCGCCCGCTATGGCGCGCAGCAAAAGCGAAGCGAACCTGGCGCCGAGATTCTCTCCGGTCACGCGCATCGTCGACAGCGCCGGACTCACATACGCGCCCATCGGAAGGTCGTCGTGACCGACGACCGCGATGCCGTCGCCACCTCTTGTTTCCCGCAAGGCCCTGAGGGTTCCGATCGCCATTTCGTCGGTGGAGCAGACAAGGGCCGTGGGTGGCGAAGGGCGCTGCAGGAGATCGAGCGCGGCCCGATATCCGCCAAGCTCCGTCGGCGCATTCTCCGAAAAAAGGTCTGGCACGAAACCAGCCTCGTGCATGGCCGCTGCCCATCCCATGCGGCGCACATGCGCGAAGTAGTAATCCTGAGGCGCCGCGATATGGCCGATGCGGCGATGGCCCGCAGCCAGGAAGCGTCGCGTTGCGGCATGGAACCCCGCCTGGCCGTCGCCGTCGATGAATGGATGCGGAGCCGGGTTCTCGGTGCGTCCATTGGTTACAAAAGGAATGCTGCGCGACTGCAGGAATTCGACGCGTTCATCATTCCTGCGTGTGCGCACGAGCAGCATTGCGTCGACACGGCGTCCGTCGACGAAACGGCGGCAGATGTCCAGTTCACTTGCACCACGCGGCACCGGTGCCATCACGAGATTAAGGCCGGCGCTCGCCAGATGCTCGGCGCATCCCGAGAGCATGTCGAGAAAATGCGGAGGGCCGATATGGCCGGGATCGTTCGGCAGCGTGACGGCCACGAGTTCGGCCCGTTGCTTGCGCAGGCGCCGCGCTGATGCGTTCGGCCTGTAACCTGTCTTTTCGGCAGCCGCGCGCACTCGCTCTCGCGTGACGGCCGAGACGTCCGTGTAACCATCGAGCGCGCGAGATACCGTCGTGATCGACAGTCCGAGCGACCGCGCGAGTTCCTTGAGATTGGACAAAGGGCTCCTCCTGCAGGATAGATTACCCAAAACGTTTTGGAGAGCAAGCCAAAACGTTTTGGAAGGTCGCGGCGAGCAAATTCATCATATTGTCCATGAACCTCGCCGGACGTCTTTTCGAAAGGTCTGAGGACGTCGAGCAGCCATTAGGCGAGCGCCGGTCTGAATGATCCTGCCGAAGCTCGCATTTGAACTCGTTGCCTGCAGCGCGTGTCGCGATGGAATGAAAGATCGATGGTCGGAACGGGGGAGCCGCGCCAGAAGCCACCCTTGCCGAAACCATCTCGAAATGTTGCGTTCGGGGCTGACTGCTGCCCGTCTGGTTCCGTACGCTTCATCTTAAGCGGCCATTCCAGCGTTGGAGTGCCTGGTGGGCGGCAGGGGACCATCTCGGCGTTCGCCGGATGTCCGCGAAATCCGGCACTTCAGCCGTGCTTCAGATGCGGGGTGGCTGGACCAACGGAAGCAATGAAGCTTCCCAGGTCGTCAAATCGGCCGCGTTGCGCGTATGTCCGACGGCGTTCTGCCATAACGCTTTCGGAAGGTTTGACCTGCCACTGAACTTTCATCCAGCCGCGATTAGAGCCTCGACCGTTTCTGTTACGCCATGGGGCGCGGGGTGAGCAACCAGCGGAGGCGCGGAGCCTTCAATTTGCGCAGCGCTGGGGCCGGTTGCCGCGATGACCTCGGCGTAGGCTGCCGAGGTCTGTGCGGGCCAAGTCTGTCATTTGATGACTACGAGCCGATTCCGATAAAAGTGCAATATAGTATTTGGCACATAATTTAACTTTATGCGCCACAGGCGATAGACTGAATTCATCGAGATTGGCCCATAATGAATGCGCTCGCGCCCAGGATTAGAGCGGAGAATGAGCGAAGTTGGCGCGACCTACATAACAGATGGCGATGATGAGCCCGTCTGTGCAGAATGCAAAATATCCTTCAGGGCGGAATACCAACCACCCATTTCGGTCATTGGAATTCTCGCTGATATTTCCTCAAAGCGGCCTTGAGCCGAACGTACCGAATTGGAGTATGGACTTCATCTGGCCGCCAACAAAGGCTCAATTGCCGTCACCACCTTTGCTCGGGACTCTCCCTCAAGTGGAAGAATCGGCCGAGGTGGCGCCAGTCTTCCAGAGCCGATCAATTCGACCAGCACGTACATGACCCGTAGACTGCCAAAGGCTTTGAAAGTGTCCCACAAGGGCGTCAACATTGCGTCAATACTCCGCGCTTCATCGGCGTTGCCGCGGCGCGTATTTGGCACAGCCGCGTGCTGATCGGATTCATCGGCGCCGATTGGCTGATCCGAAACAATTCAACGCTACAAGATGCCACCTGAACTACCGTATACTGTCTGGCGTCGTCGTTCACCAAGCGCGGGCAAACGCAGCCAGAGAATTTCCACCACATTCGAGGCACGACCCTTGAACGGCGTTCATACCGCTGTCATCTTCATCCCATGTCCGAAAAAGCACGGTTGCCGCCCTTTGCTGCCTTGCGCGCCTTTCACGCGGCAGCCACCCATCAGCGCTTCCGTGGTGCCGCCCGCTCCCTCGGCATCACCGAATCGGCCGTCAGCCATCAGGTTCGCCGGCTGGAGGAATATCTGCACGTGGCCCTGTTCGAGCGCACCGGAACCGGAGCGCGCCTTACGGCGGTGGGGCGGCGCTATCTGGAAGCGATCGAGCCCGCGATTCGCCAGATCCAGGTAGCCACCGAGGAGGTCACGGGACAGCCGGGGCGGATAATGGTGCGCCTAACCCTGCATCCCACCCTTGCTGTGACGTGGCTCATTCCGCATCTCGATGCTTTTGAGCGTCAGTACCCGAACCTCAATCTCCAACTCGTCACCACCATAGAGCCGCTGAACCTCAAGCGTGAGCAGATCGACCTTGCCATCCGACACGGCAAGGGCCAATGGCCGTCGCTGATTTCAGAACGTCTTCTCGATGAAACCGCATACCCCGTCTGCGCACCTGGATATCTGGACGTGGGGACGGAAGAGAGACCGGAGATGGCCTTACAGCGCGCTCGCCTCATCGTGAACACGCGCTCGCCGGAAGAGTGGGAGGAATGGTGTCGGGTACGAGGTCTTGCCCTACCGAAGTCCATCGCCACAATCGAGATTCAGGGCCAGGAAGACGCCTTGCAAGCGGCGGAGCGCGGCCATGGCGTCGCTATCGGTCGTTATCCCTTCGTTGGCGATCGTCTTGCGCGCGGGGTGCTCGTTGCGCCGTTCGGTTCGGATGACCCGAGCAACCGAGCATATTATCTCTGTCGTCCGGCCAACATCGAACCTACGGCAGCCGTGCGACGGGTGGAGCGTTGGCTGAAGGTGCTGGCCCAGCCTACTTGAATTTCAGTCAAGTGCTGCTGAGGCGAAGTCGTTGGCTTCGCAGCCGCTGTTCTCTCATCTTTCCGAATGACACTTAGCTCAAGTCTTTTGGAGAGAGAGTGATGAAACTACTTCAGACACCGCTTAAACCGGTGCTCGCGAGAATTCGGGATCACTACCTGTCGCAACCGCCGGACGCGGGAAAGCGGCTTGCGCCACTTGGATTTTCACCAATGATCATACCGGATCGACAAAACTGTACATCCAAAGCCGATGTCTCAACCGACAACCTGAAGCGGTGACCATCCTCGAAAACCGCCGGGGGCGCCTTCCGGAGAGATACCGAGAGCGAGGAAGGGGAATTTTAGAAAAGCACTCTCGACAAGAACAACAACGCTGCAATGTAGAAGCATTGTCGCGCGGACCCGTGTATCGGCAACACCATCTGCACAGACAATGGCCGGAAAGCCGATCATGCATTAAGTCTGAAACCGGACCACCTTATGGGGCAGGCCAAACTCGTGTCCGAAGAACAGGCAGCAGGCCATCCAGCGCAGTTCATCCGGAACGCGTCTTGCCGATCGTGCCGGCAGCGCTGAAGGAGTATCCGATACCGTAGACCGATTTTATCGGCGGATCGATATTGGTCTGTTCGAAGATCTTGCGTCGCAGGCGGCTTACCACCGCGTCCAGATGGCGGTTGTCGAAGTGGGTCTGTCGCCTGGAAAGGATACTTGCCAGGGCTTCCCTTGCGCAAGGCAGGCCGGCGTTGGCGATCAAGGCTCCTACGAACGTGTTTTCGGTCGCGGTCAGCTTCACCGACTGGCCGTCCGGTGCGAGCAGCGTCCAGGCGACTGCATCGAGAACCCAAGCTGCAGCCGCATCTTCGGTCATCTGATCTTTCGGCAGTCGGCGCAGCAAGCTGTGAACCGCCGCCGTAATCTCGCGCAGGGTGGTGTGCTTGACCAGGTAGATGTCCGCACCGCTGTCGAAGCCACGCACACGGCTCTCCGTATCTCCGTGTGCCGTCAGCATGATGATGCCGCAATCCAGTTGGGCGCGGATCGTCCCGGCAAGATTGAAGCCGTCGCCGTCGGGCAGGGCAATGTCGAGGATCACGACGTGCGGGAGTGTATCTCCTCGCAATATGGCCAGGAGTTCAGCGGCGGACCCAACCCCGGTCGCTTCGAACCCCTGCAGACACATGTAGTCGACCAGATCGCCTCGCAAGGCTTCCTCGTCCTCGACGATGAGAATCCGGCTCATGCGCGTTCCACCTCCCTGCGCTCTGCTTCGTTTTCGGGCTGAAGACCCGGCAAGGGCAAACGCACGGTGGCGACAGTCCCTCCGCCATCGCACGGTCGCAGTTCTACGGTTCCCCTGTGATATCCAAGCAATTGCCTGCACGTGTGAAGCCCCAGACCGTTGCCGATCGTGCTTTTTGCGTTGGAGGCGCGGAAGAAACGGCGCCCCACATGGCTGAGTTCGTTTTCGGGCACACCTATGCCGCGGTCCGCCACGGTGATGAAGAGCAGCTTGTTGCGGGTGAAGAAGGCGATCTCCACCGGTGTCTCGGGGGGCGAATATTTGAGGGCGTTGTCGATCAGATTGACGACAACCGTCCGCAGCATCTCAACGTCCGCCCAGTAACCCGGGACATTCTCGATCGACGAGAACTGCAATCGCCCGCCCAAGCCGACCTGGTCGAAGTGCCGCTGGACATCCTGTGCCAGCCCGGTAACGTCCAGCGCTTCGACCTTCAACACACCTTCCACCTGCCTCTCGGTGGACAGGAAACGGTCGATGAGCATGGTCATGCGGGATACCGCCGCATCGATGCCTCTCAAGCGTTTCGTGACGGCGTCCGGGGGATGCTTGATCACTGCATCCAGCATCTCGGTGGCATAACGTATCGCGGCCAATGGCGTGCGGAACTCATGACTGACCATCCGTGTGAGTTGTCGCTGCTCCTGACGGGCGGCCTTCTCCGCGTCCAGGCTTGCGGACAACTCGTCCTCGAGGCGCTGTCGTTCGGCCACTTCCTGGGCGAGCGCCGCGTTGCGGTCCCGCAGGTCGAGAGAAAGACGCATGCCGACCATGAAAAGCAGGCAGATGAAGAAGCCGACGATGAACAGATGTCCCTGAAAGAAGTACCAGGCATTTACATCGCTCAGGACCGGTTGGTTGGCGACCGTCGCCGGATACCAGTAGACGAGCGCGCTCTGCAGCAGGCTGGCGACGACATACTCCGCCAGGAGAGCGATCGTGATCCACCGCAGGAAGCTGGGCTGACTCCGGTCCGCATAGAGCGTCCGGATCATGGTCCCCATCATCACGACGGTAAATGCCGTCGATGCGTGGATGCGTAAGGCGAGACGTTCCGGTGCCACCGTCAAGGCAAGGGACCAGAAGACAAGGTGCGCGGCCAGGCAGACGATGCCGATCTTCAGACATCTCGGCTGGCCGAGAAACCGGGCCATGCCGTCTGCCAAAAGCACCAGCCCGATCTTGATCACCGTATTGTCGGTCAGAATCCGCCAGGCAGCAGGATCAGGGCCACGCTGAATCAGGAGCAGCAGCCCCAGAGCGATGGCAACAAAGCCTGCTGCGATGACTTTCAGCTCAAAGAGGTGGCGCCAGGATCGCCAGACCAGGAGCCAGGCGATAGCCTGCAGGGTCGTCGTGCAAAATTCCAGTAGCAGCAGCGTCTTGAGATTCAGCATGGGCTTTTGTTGCCCATGTTCCGGGATGCCGCAAGTTTCTCACACGTCAGTATCGGCGCGATGGATGCATTTTCACGATCTGTCTCAGGAAAAAGAACGTCCATCGTCAGGATTGGTCAGAAATGATCAGAATTGGTAGGTGGAATCCGGAATGCAACCCTTTGTATTGAAAGCAATGTCGAATGGGACACCTGTCTTCCGGAGGGAAGTTTGAGGCATGACGAAGGGGCTGACTGACATCTGCGTCCCAGACGCCAGGACGAGAGGCAGGACCTTGCACAAGGGCGTTTGCCTCTCCCGCGCGCTGACAGCGTCCCTCATGCTGACCACGGCGCTCGTTCCCGCCGCTGCCATTGCCGGTGACGTCCTGCCTTCCGGCGGGGAGTTCACTGCGGGCAACGGGACGATTTCGGCGAGCGGCCCGCGGATGGACATCCGCCAGACGACCCAGTCCGGCATCATCAGCTGGAACGGCTTCTCCGTCGGGTCCGGCAATCGCGTTCATTTCGACAATGGCAACGGCGCCACGCTCAATCGCGTCACCGGAAACGTTTCGAGCCGGATCGACGGCAGCCTCACCGCAACCGGCAGCGTGTTTCTCGTCAATCCGGCCGGCGTGGTGGTCGGCGGCGGCGGCATGGTCGCCACCGGTGGCTCGTTCGCCGCCTCCACGCACGACGTCACGGATACGGATTTCCTCAATGGCGGCGGCACGACCTTTTCCGGCACCAGCACGGCCGAGGTGGTGAATGCCGGCACGATCCGCTCCGCCCAGGGTGACATCGCGCTGATCGCCCGGCGGGTGGAGAACACCGGAACCCTCGAAGCGCCGAACGGCACAGCCGGTCTTGCCGCCGGCTACGAGGTGCTGATGAAGGACAGCGCCGACGCGGACGGGCTCCTCTCCGTGCAGCTTGGCGGCCCGGACACGGAAGCGGTGAATTCGGGCACGATTGCCGCTGCCAATGCCGAGATCCGCGCCAATGGCGGCAACGTCTACGCGCTGGCCGGCAACACCGACGGCGTCGTCAAGGCGACCGGTGTCACCAGTTCCGGCGGGCGCATCTTCCTGACCGCCGGCAGCACGGGCAAGGTCAAGGTCACCGGCCGGCTGAAAGCCCGGACGCTCCCCAAAACGGCTCCTGTGCCGACCCCCAGACCCGCCACCGAAGGCGGCAGTGTCACTGTGGCCGGTGGCGATATCGCGATCTCCGGCACGATCGATGTTTCCGCCGAGACGAGCGGGGCCAAGGGCGGCATGGTGACCGCGATTGCATCGTCCGGCATGTCCTTTTCGGGTACCATCGAGGCGAAAGGCGGGGCCGGCGGCTCAGGGGGCTTCGTCGAGACCTCAGGCGAATCCATTTCCATTGCCGATACGGCCCGGGTGACCACCCTTGCCGATGGCGGTGAGGCCGGCACCTGGCTGATCGATCCCAACGATCTGACGATCGCGGAAAGCGGCGGCGACATGACGGGCGCCACCATCGCCGCCAATCTCGCTGGCGGCAACGTCAAGCTGTCGAGCAACGACGGGGCAACCGACGGCAGTGGCGATATCTTCGTCAATGACGCAATCTCCTGGACCGCGGATACGACGCTGACGCTGAACGCGGTCCGCAATGTTGAGATCAATGACACAATCACCGCGACCGGCACCAATGCAGGTCTCGCTCTGACCTATGGCGGCGGCTACAGTTTTGCCAATGGCGGCAGGATCACGCTCTCCGGTGACAGCGCCAGCCTGAGCTTGAACGGCAACGACTATACTCTGATCCACGACGTCAATGACCTTCAGGCGATCTCCGGCAGCGGTCTTTATGCGCTTGCGGAGACGATCGATGCGAGCGGAACCACCTCCTGGAATTCCGGTGCAGGGTTCAACCCGATCTCCGGCTTCAGCGGCACCCTGGCAGGGCTGGGGAATACTATTGACAGCCTGACGATCAACCGCCCTGGTGAGGCAGTGGTTGGCATGTTCTCCTCGACCAGCGGGGGCTTCCGGGACTTCACCCTGTCCAATGTCTCGATCGTGAGCGGCGGAAGCGTCGGTGCCTTGGCCTATCGCTTTAACGCGGGGCAAGGCGCTAGCAATATTCATGTCACTGGCACGATCACGTCGCTTGGCGGCGGTGGCCAGGTTGGCGGCCTGGTCGGCTGGAGCGACCAGACCGCCATTTCCAATTCGTCCTCGACGGCGACGGTGATGGGCTTCGGTGAAGTCGGCGGTCTGGTCGGGCGCTTGCGCGCAGCTTCGATCACCAATTCCTATGCCACCGGCGCCGTTACGGGAACGACCGACTATGTCGGCGGGCTCGTCGGCAGCACCTATCAGGGCGGCATGCTGACCAATGTCTATGCCAGCGGCAACGTGACGGGCACCACCAATGTCGGAGGCCTGGTCGGCGGCGCCATCCTTGCAGGTGCCGTGACCGCGACGAACGCCTATTGGGATGTCGATTCGACGGGGCAGAGCACGAGTTTCGCCGGCACCGGCATCGGCAACGCGAATGCTTTCACGCAATCGACCTATTCGGGCTTCGACTTCACCAACACATGGGTGCTGATCGACGGCGAAACGCGGCCGATGCTGCAAAGCGAATATTCGACCACGATTTTCACGCCCCATCAGCTTCAGCTCATGGCGCTGGATCTGGGTGCCGACTACACGCTGGGCGCCGATCTGGATATGACGGGCGCGTTCGCCGCCAATAGCGGCGGCTATTATGGTGGCGTCTGGAGTTCTGCCGGCTTCGACCCGATCGGCATATACAGCGCCAATCCCTTCACCGGGAGTCTCGACGGGCAGGGCCACACGATCTCAGGTCTGACGATCGACCGCCCCGGTGAAGATCATGTCGGATTGTTCGCCGTTACAGAAAACGCCGAGGTCAAGGACTTGAACCTGTCCGGCGGCAGCATCATCGGCGACCGGGTTGTCGGTGCTCTGGCCGGAGACTTCAACGGCGGTTCGATCACTTCGGTTTCCTCAGATATTTCCGTCGAGGGGAGCGAATTCGTCGGCGGCCTGGTGGGGTCGAGCCAGCAGTTCACAGCAATATCGCTTGCGTCTGCGAGCGGTGACGTTTCTGGTTCCGGTGATGCAGTCGGCGGCCTGATCGGTGCTCTTTTCGACGGTACGCTTTCCCGGTCCTATGCCACCGGCAGTGTTTCCGGCAATAGCCTGGTCGGAGGTCTCGTCGGCGCGAACGGTTATGCCAGCGGTGGCGGCACGATCGATCAGTCCTTTGCCACCGGCAATGTCACCGGTTCGGGTTACGGCCTTGGCGGACTGGTCGGCGGCAACGAAGGTGCAATCTCCAACGCCTACGCAATGGGGAACGTGACCAGCACTGGAGCGTCCTCTGCGACAGGCGGATTTGTAGGGGTGGTCTTCAGTAGCGCCAGCATCGAAAATGCCTATGCGACCGGAATGGTCACCGGGGCCGCGCCGGTGGGTGGATTTGCCGGCAGCAGTGGTGCCGATGCGTCCGCCATAAAGTCGGCCTATTGGAACACCGAGACCAGCGGACAGGCAAATGGGATTGTAGCCGGCGGCGGAGATATCACCGGCCTGACGACCGCCGGGCTGCAGGGCGTTTTGCCATCGGGTTTCTCCAACGCCGTGTGGGGCACCGGCACCAATCTCTATCCTTATTTCAACTGGCTCTATCCCACCGGTGCAAGCGCCGTTTCCGGCTTCGCCTATAGCGACGGCGGCACGACAGCGCTCACCGGCGCCGAGATCGGCATTGTTTCAGGTGGTTCGTTCCTCGGCAGCACGGGCACGGGCGCCAATGGCTATTACTACTATCTCGCCCTGCCTGGCGCGCTCGATGCCTCCGGCGCGCTCACCTATCTGGATGGCGGGAGCACACAGAGCGCAACCTATTCCGACAGGCTGACCGCATCCGGAATCTCGGGCGCGGATATCTGGGGCAACACCTTCCGGATCGAGACGGACGCCGCCGATCTAAACAGCGTTTCGACGGCCTTGGACACGACGATCGGCTCGTTCAGCGACAGCGATCTCGATTTCATAAACAACATCCCGGGCAGTGCTCTCAGATCGGACGGCAACGGCAAAAGCCTCGATATCGATCTCGACGCCAGCTCCGACTTCTCGCTCAACCAGAGCATGTATGCCGGCGGCGGCCTGACGGTTTCAACGGACGGCACGTTCTCCGTTGGCGAGAATCTGATGACCCTCTGGGCCATCGGTGGCGATCTGACCGTGAACGGGGATCTTGCCTGGGCGAATTCCAACCAGCTCAATCTCTACAACGACAAAAGCAATTCCTCGATCACGATCAACGGATCGGTCACCGCTGCAAACGGCAAGCTGCGCATCGACCGGACAGGCAGCGCCACGAATGTTTCCTCCACGGCGACCGGGGACATCTCTGTCGGTCTCTTCAGAACGGATACGAACTGGTCGCAGGTGGGCAGCAGCCTCCCAGACTTTTATGCAGGTGATTTTTCCCTGCCGGACAATGGTCAGTTCCTGAGGGCGCTCGGCGGCGATGGCAGCGAGGCCGATCCCTATCGGATCTTCGATCTCTATGGCTTGCAGGGCATTACGGCTCGGTATGCGTGGAGCGCCAACTATGGCGTGAATTATCAGCTCGTCGCCGATATCGATGCCTCAGGCACCCGCAACTGGAACAGCGGTGCCGGCTTCGCTCCGGTCCTTCTGGGAGGGAGCCTGGACGGAAACGGACACACGATCGACGGGCTCTTCATCAACCGGCCCGATAGTTGGGCCGGTCTTATTTCCTATTGGAGCGACAGGGCCCTGAGTGGTGCGCCGGACGTCGAGATCAAGGATCTGAGCATCACCAATGCCGACGTCACGGGAAGTTCCGCCGGGATTGTCTTTGCGCATCAAAGCGCCGGGTACCAGGCCGCACACAATCTGTCGAACATCTTCGTTAGCGGCTCCGTGACCTCCACACGCGGTTCGGTCGGCGGTATAGCGGCGTCGGTTTGGGGCAATTTTGACGGCCATGGCGGTCTGTCGACGATCAGCAATGTTCATGCGGATGTGTCGGTGACCGCGTTGTCGGGCTTTCAGGCCGGTGGATTGTTTGGCACCGGCAATGAATATGTCACGATCCTGGATTCCAGCGCGACGGGAACCATAGATGGCGCCTATGACGCGGGCGGACTGATCGGGGACACTTACGATCACGTGACGATCAGGAACAGCTATTCCACGGTAACGGTCACCGGCAGCAGCAGTCTGGCTGGCGGACTGGTGGGCTCTGCATCCAGCGGCCTTGAAATATCCAACTCCTTCAATGCAGGGAATGTGAGCGGCCAAACGGCCGGCGGGCTTGTTGGCTATGGCTCCGATATCCGGATTTTCGACGCCTATTCGTCCGGCGCCGTGACGGCCACGGGAGCCAGCGGTTCTGCCGGCGGCATCGTCGGCTATGCGGACAGAGGTGTCGATATACGGACCTCCTATGCAACGGGTGCAGTGACCGGCGCCACGGCGGGCGGCCTTGTCGGCGCCATGTCAGCGGCGAGCAACAGCATCGCCAACAGTGTTTGGGATGTCGAGACGACCGGCCAGTCGCTCGCGGCCGGTAACGCCGGCTCGGGCACTCTCACCAACGTTGATGGCGCCACCAGCGCCGAGATGAAGCAGCTTTCGACCTTCATCGACCACGGCTTCGACGTCGATGACGAGGGCGCCACGGGTGCGGCCTGGCGCATCTATGAGGGCTATACAGCTCCGCTGCTGCGCAGCTTCATGACCGGGCTGACGGTGACGGGGGGCAACAGCACCAGAACCTATGACGGCAGCGCCACAAGCTCGGATGTCGGCACGCTCGTCTACGGCTCGCCCTATGACAGCGCCCTGATCTTCGGCACAGCCGGCTATCTGGCTGCCAACGCGGATGCGGGCGTCTACACCGGCGGCGATCTGACCCTGAGCGGTCTGTATTCAAGTCAGTTCGGCTATGACCTGACGCTTGTCTCGGGCTCTCTCGCCATCACGCCGAAGGCGCTCACCGTTTCGGTCGACGCCGACAGCAAGATCTATGACGGCACCACCGCAGCAACCGGCAGCTTCGGAAGTCTTTCCGGTCTCATCGGCGGCGATGTGGTGAATGTGTCCGGCAGCGCCAGCTTTGCCTTCTCGGATAAGAACGTCGGCACGGGCAAGACGGTCACCGTCTCCGGCCTTGGCCTGACCGGCGTGGATGCGGGCAACTACACGCTGTCTTCCACCGCCACAACCACGGCGAACATCACGCCGAAAGCCCTGACGGTCACCGCCTTGGCCAACGACAAGGTCTACGACGGCACGACGGCAGGCACCGGCTCCATCGGGGCTTTGAGCGGCCTCGTCAGTGGCGACATGGTGGCGGTGTCCGGCGGCAGCTTTGCCTTCTCGGACAAGAACGTCGGCACGGGCAAGGCCGTCACTGTCACCGGCATCGGCCTGACCGGTGCGGATGCGGGCAACTACACGCTGTCTTCCACCGCCACAACCACGGCGAACATCACGCCGAAAGCCCTGACGGTCACCGCCTTGGCCAACGACAAGGTCTACGACGGCACGACGGCAGGCACCGGCTCCATCGGGGCTTTGAGCGGCCTCGTCAGTGGCGACATGGTGGCGGTGTCCGGCGGCAGCTTTGCCTTCGCCGACAAGAACGTCGGCACCGGCAAGACGGTCACCGTCTCCGGTCTCGGCCTGACCGGCGCGGATGCGGGCAACTACACGATTGCTTCGACTGCGACCTCCAGCGCCGACATTACGCCGGCGACCCTGTGGGTGGCGGCAAATGCGGGGAGCATGACCTATGGGGACGGCGCGCCGACCCTTGGTTATACCTATGGCGGACTGGTCGGTGGCGACGATGCGTCGGTGCTCGCCGGAGCCCTGACCAGCAGCGCGGCCTCCACCAGCAATGTCGGCAGCTATGGTATCACGCAGGGTTCGCTATCGGCCGGCGGCAATTACCAGATCGCCTTTATCGGGGCGAACGTGACGGTCATGAGACGGGCGGTAACGGTGCAGGCGGACGATCTGCAACGGGATATCAACGAGGCCAATCCCGCGTTGACCTACACCATCGTGTCCGGAACTCTCGTGAATGGCGATCAGTTAAGCGGCAACCTTTCGACAGTGGCGGACGCCAACTCGCCGGCCGGCACATATGACATCGACCAGGGTTCGCTGGCGTTGTCGGCCAATTACGAGCTGACCTATCTTGGCGGCGTTCTGACGATCCTCGATGAGCCTGGTGTGCCGACACCAACCGTCCAGCCGCAAACATTCGAGTCCTCGCCCCCTCTGCCTGTCGAGGCAGGTGATGGAACGACCGACACCTGCGAGCCGGTGATCGTTCGCGAGAATGGCCCGATAGCCGTTCATCCATGCAACCGAACTTACGGCGCATGGCTCAGCGCCGTGGTGGAATGATCATGGTGCCAAAGATACTGAGCCGCCGGCACGTGACGCTTCCTGCCGCGCTGACCGCGGGTATCCTGCTCTGTCATCCGGCTGCGCTGGCGCAATCGGCCATCGAGCGGAACCTGCCACGCGTCACGCCCGGGGAGCCGGTGTCTCTTGGCGTGGACGCGCAGGAATTCGGTGCGACAGACACGACGCCCCTCGGTGTCGATCTCGCCGGGGTCTTTCTGATCGGTGAGAACGATACGGTTGCCGCCGCGCCGCCCAAAGGCATCGGGGGACGGGTCGGGATCATCGAACGGCAGGCAGCCGAGGCCGCCTTGCGCCCGTTCATCGGCGAGCCGTTGACCCTGGCGCTCGCGGGCCAGATCCAGGCGTCGATAGCCCGGGCCTACAAGGATGCGGGCTACCCGTTCGTCTCCGTCACCCTGCCGCCGCAGGAGATCACCAGCGGCGTGCTGCAGGTCCGCGTCATCGAATTCCGCACCGGCCAGGTGAAGGTCGGCGGCGTCGCCCCGGAGGAAGCCGAGAGCATCAGGAACGGGTTGCGCGCCGTTCCGGGAGACAGGATCGATGCGCACGCTCTGGAAGAGGATCTGAACTGGCTGAACCGCTCCCCCTACCGGCGCGCGGAGGGGGTCTTTCGCCCCGGCGAGGAGGCCGCGCTCAGCAATCTCGACGTCACGATCAGGGCGCAAAAACCCTGGAATGTCTTTGCAGGCTGGTCGAATTCGGGCTCAGGGGACACCGGGCGGGACCGCTATTTCCTGGGGGGCAACGCGCGCCTGCCCCTGCCGGGAGGGCCCTGGATTTCCTATCAGATGACGGCGAGTGATGACATCTGGAGCGATCCGGGGATCGTCATCCCTCGGAAGGGGGAATATTCGGGCTATATCAGCCATGCCGGCAGGATCACCATCCCGACCTTTGCCCGGCAAAGCCTGGAAATCGCGCCGGCCCTGGTCGCCACCAGCGAACGGCCGAACCGCTTCTTCACCATCGAGAACACAACGTTCGAGCTGCCCGTGATCTATCGCTCGGCGGTCTCCAACATCCTGCCGGGACGCTATTGGGGTGATGTCTATGGCGGCGTCGAGTTCAAGCGCCTTGAGCGGAGCACACTGTTCTATGGCGTGCCGATTGCGGAAGGCAGCGCCGAGCTTTTCCAACTGGTCCTGGGCTGGAGCGGAAACTTTCAGGACCGCTGGGGGAAAACGGCCGTGGACGTGCGGCTCAAGGCCAATCCGGGTGGCATTCTCCACGGCAATGACGCGGCCAGCTGGCAGTCGTTCTCCAACGGCAGGATCGATGATCTCAGCTATGCCTATGTCGCCATGGATGTGACCCGCGCCACGCCTTTACCGGCGCGTCTTTCCTGGATGTCCTCGATCTCGGCAACCCTTGCCGCCGAGGCGCTGCCGGATACGGAGCGCGTTTCGCTCGGCGGGCGTTATGCGGTGCGCGGTTACAATTACGACGACGTCAGCGTGGACAGCGGCATCATTTGGCGCAACGAGCTGCGCTTGCCGAGCTTCTCGCTGCTCGGGAACCGGGCCGCCGGCGACTGGCTTCCGCCCGTGCAGGACAGCTTCTCGCCCTATCTTTTCGCCGATCTCGGATTCGGGCGTGATCACACCACGGATCGCAACACGACGCTGGGCGGACTGGGGGCAGGCTTCGACTACACCATCGCCGACACCTTCACGGCCAGTGTCTTCGCCGGTGTCGCACTCGACGACGCCGGCTACACGAAAGCCGGTGACTGGAATATCCAGGGCATGGTAACCGCGCGGTTCTAGATCGGTTCATCGTTTCATGGAAACGCTTTCCCGATCTATCTTCTTTGTTTTTCCGCATTTATGCGGTCGTCAGGTGATTCCACCTGACTGCAAAATGCTCTAGATTTCCGTCAGCCTCGAACAATCGCGGCCGGCGGATCGGGACGCGCCGGAACGGCGTCGCCTTTGAACAGTTATGACAGTCAGGCGATCATGTGGTCGAAGATCGCAGTCGTCATTCTTCGGGGAGGCCAGCGATCCGCAGGCCTTGGACAAAGAGTTTCATGTAGTGTGCGTTGTTACGCTGGGGGTGATTTCGGACGTTGGTCGCAATGGTGACATCCGGATAGGCTTCACGATATTTGGCGATCGCAGCCCGTGCTTCGTCTACTTGCCCGGCAAGCGCCGCATAGGTCGCATATTGGCGATACGCCCAGGTAATGTCCGGCTTGCTGGCGATCGTCTTGCGGGACAGTGCTGCCGCTTCCTTGTATTTGCCTTCGGCAAAGAGAACACCGGCCAAACCGAAATCGAGATTGAAGCCAAGCGGGTCGAGTGGGCTCAGCCTCTTTGCCTTTTCGAAGCATCGCCGCGCGTCTCCATATTGCCCGATGAAGAAGTGGGACCAGGCCAGCCGCGCCCACGCCCAGGCATTGTTCGGATCAATCTCAAGGGCGTGTTGCAGCAAATCCTGGGCTCTTTCCTGATCCCCTTCGCCCTGACTGATGGCTGCACCGACCGCGGCCAATCCTGTTGGGTCGTCCTGAACAAGCGGAACCGCCTTAGCAGCCCAAGATGCCGCGAGTTGACGGGATTTGTCCGGATCATCGCTCCAGTAGTAGACCACATCCTGAGCGTGGCACCACGCCAGTAACGCCGCGGCCCGTCCATAGTCGGGCACAAGCTCCAGCGCCTGCTCGAACAGGCACGCGGCTTCGGCATTCTCCTCTCTATTATGCCCCCACAATTTCGGCAGACCTGCCAGCACGCAATCATAGGCGCGCCGGTTCTCCGGTGGCTTGGCGCGCGCGAGCATGATTTCGGCCGACCGTATCGTAGGCGAAATTGCCGAGGCGACCCGGATGGCAATCTCATCCTGAAGCTCGAAAACATCCTCGAGCCCGCCATCGAACCGGTCGGACCAGATTTGTCTTGAGGTCTTTGTATCCACCAGATGGACATAGAGCCTGATCAGCGAACCACCACGCCGCACCGTACCTTCCAGCGCATAACGCACACCGAGCCGCTCACCGATCTCATTCAGGGGGATCACCTTGTCCTTGAAAGCGATGGCGGTCTGTCGGGCAATCACGAAAAAGTCGCCCACGCGGGATAGAGCCGACGTGATCTCCTCAACGATCCCGTCGGCAAAGAAATCGTTTCCATCGCCGGAGGCGAGGTCGTCGAAGGGCAGGACGACGATCGAGGGTTTCCCCTCCTCGGGAGGCGCGACAGCCGGGCTGTCGTCGGATTGTTCATGGCCAGTCTCGCCCCTCGAAGCCGCCATCGGTTCTGGTGATGCACCTGACCCGATGATCAGGTTGGTCGTTTCCGGATCCGGCTCCGCCCCGAACACCCGCATCGTCGCCTCTCGGCAAAGCTCGAACTGCCGGCGCGCTTCGTTGAATTTCGACTGGGCAAGATACAGTCGTATCAAGGTCCGGTGTGCTCTTTCGTCTGAATCGTCCAAAGCCAGCAGCGTGGCGGCAAGACTGCGGCAGGTCTCCTGCAGATCCGTGTTGTCGTTTCTCGCGATCCGCGACAGCTTATCGGCCACCGTACCGGCAATCAAACGGTATCTTGTCCGATTGTCGCGAAGCCAGCCTTCGATCTCTGGCAACACCGGTACGCCTTCCAGGAAATCGCCACGATAGAGTGCGGCTGCCCGAACGAGCAATTGTGGGTCGTTCGAGGCGGAATAGGTTTCGAGCCGGATGCAATCAACGATGGCTGATGGGGCCGCTATCCATACATGTTCGCTATCGGCGGCGAGCAGAGGTCGATCCGATGGAGCAATCAGCTTGCGCAGCCCGCTCAATGTTTGCCGCAGACTGTTGCGCGCCTGCGCATCGGCCCGATCCGGCCAGAAGACGCCGCACAGTTTTTCCCGGCGACACCGGGCTTGTGGCGCCGTGGCGACATAGGCGAGCAACTGGGCTGCTTTGCGCGTTTGGAAATGCAGCTCGGTGTTGTTGCGGTCGACAAGCGAAAGATCGCCGAGAAGGCGAAGAGGAGGCTCACTCTGGAAATGCTCCCGATCCATCGGCCACCGAGATCGTTTCGCATGTTTTAATGCATTTATAACGCCGATCACGCCCGTGCGACAACTTCGCAAACGCCTTTTCCGACGGATCGCAAATGGCTGCGGTCGATCATCCTTCCATCAGCCAGCACGAAGGAAGGATGAGAGACATGACCCGTCAGATTGCATTGGACGCCACCGCCAAACAGCAGACGAACAACGAACGATCATTTCTCTTCGAAAGAATTGCTCGGGCTCTTTTCAACCGCCCGAAGAAGGAGCCGGTTGAGCGCAATCCTCTGTCAACGGAGCAGAAAATCCTGATCACGAATCTCAAGTCGATGCGTTGATCTTGTTCGCGACGAGGTAACCTTCAGTCGCTGCAGACTGCCGTGCAGTCACATTGGCAAGAAGAGACTGCGGGAGGGACGGGTATGCCGCTACATTCAGAACATGACGCCTGGAGCGCCGGCATTGGTTACGACAGTTACATGGGGCGTTGGAGCCGCCA
This sequence comes from Nitratireductor sp. ZSWI3, assembly GCF_024655565.1. Taxonomy (GTDB): domain Bacteria; phylum Pseudomonadota; class Alphaproteobacteria; order Rhizobiales; family Rhizobiaceae; genus Nitratireductor. Next base: position 35,366 of record NZ_JANKOF010000041.1, read on the forward strand.
GATCGCAGCGAAATTCCTGACCTGGTTCGCGCCGCCGCAAGGTGCTGACTGGCTCGAAATCGGCTGCGGCACGGGCGCCCTTACCGAAACCGTCCTTGCAACCTCGGCCCCGCGCTCGATCCTCGCCACAGATCGTTCTGAGGACTTTTTAGCTCACGCGCGAAACGCCATTGTGGACCCTCGCGCCCGATTTAAGGTGGCCGATGCGCAATCAATCCCTCTGGAAGACGGGTCGATGGACGTGGCGGTCTCCGGGCTTGTGCTGAACTTCGTGCCGGACGCGGTCGCCGCACTTACCGAGATGCGGCGCGTGCTGCGTCGGGACGGCATCCTTGCCTTCTACGTCTGGGACTATCCCGGCGGTGGCATCGGCTTTATCGATACCTTCTGGAAGGCCGCTGCCGAGATTGACTCGGAGGTGCGCAACCTCGATGAAGGCGCGCGCTTCTCCTTCTGCACCGAGGCAGGCCTATCTACCCACTGCTGGGAAGCGGGTTTTGACAGCGTGGAGATTGTGCCCCTCGAGATCGCGACGGAGTTCGAAGATTTCGAGGCGTTCTGGCACCCCTTCACGCTTGGGGCAGGCCCGGCGCCGGGCTACTGCATGAGCCTTGACGACGCGCTGCGCGCCCGACTTAAGGCGCGCCTCGCCGAAAAGGTCGGCTTGCAGGGCCCCGTCCGCCAAGTCGCTCGGGCTTGGGCTGTCAGGGCGCTTGTATCGGCTTAGGATTCGCGAGACCGGCCGCGACAACCGCATTTTGTGGAAGCGGTGTTGTGGATCGAATGTACGGATTTGCGTTAGAGCGGAATCCGATCATATTGCATCGTATCCGGCGGCTTTGAAGTAGTTCCGGCATTCGTCTGGCGTGAACAGATCGATGATGCGGCCGATGGCGTTCCAGAGGCCATCCACGGTCCGCTCGGCGGCTTTACGCAGATGGGCTTTGAGCTTGGCAAAGGCGTTCTCGATGGGGTTGAAGTCGGGCGAGTGGGGCGGCAGAAAGCGCAGCGTCGCACCGGCTTCCTCGATCAGTTCGCGAACCTTCGGGCCCTTGTGGCTGGAGAGGTTGTCCATGATCACGATATCGCGGCTCGAGTTCGGGCACCAGCACCTTCTCGACATAGGTCTCAAAGGCGATGCGGTTGATCGGTCCGTCGAGCACGAAGGGCGCGGCGATCCCGGTGGTTCGCAGACCGGCAACGAAGGTGGTTGTCTTCCAGTGTCCGTGCGGCACGCCGACCCTCAGCCGCTCGCCGCGACGGCAGCGCCCATGGTGGCGTGCCATATTCGTCGAGGCCCAGGTCTCATCGATGAAGACGAGCCGCTCCGGATCGAGATCGGGCTGGCCGTCGAACCAGGCCTGCCGCCGCTTCACGATGTCGGGCCGGTCCTGTTCGGTGGCGTGCGCGGTCTTTTTTTGCGCGTGATGGCGTGCCGCTTGAAGAAGCGTTGCAGCGAGCCGAAGCTGAAGGCCAGACCACGCTCCTTGAGCGCCTGCCGAACTTCCTCGATCGTGCGGTCGGCTTCCGGCCCGAGGGCTTCCACGATGGCGGCCTTGTGGGTGTCAATGCGGGCAGACTTGCGATCGCCGCCGAGCGGCTTCGGCATCACATCGCCCTGTTCGCGCTCCAGCGCCCGCCAGCGGCTCACGCTCGCCGCACTCACCCCGAAACGTTCCGCCGCCTCGCGGTGCGTCGCACCCGAACGGACCGCAGCAACCGCACGCGTTCGAAGATCGACCGAGAGAGCTTTCGACATATCTGCCGGCCTCCATCCCGGCAGATAGCTTGAATCACGCTTCCGCTGATTTGGGAATCCCGATTCAATCAGATCGGGTCACGCTCTAGG
>NZ_JANKOF010000042.1 GCF_024655565.1 Nitratireductor sp. ZSWI3
CTCTGGCCTGCCGGCCAGAGGGGGGTGGTGACGCACACGGAGATTAAAAGTCAGCGATCAGGCGACGTCCGCGGCGACCCGCATGGTGACGATCTTGTCGGGATCGGACACCGGCTCGCCGCGCTTGATCTGGTCGATCTTGTCCATGCCCTCGATTACCTGACCCCAGACCGAATACTGGCGGTCGAGCCAGGGCGCCTTGTCGAAACAGATGAAGAACTGCGAGTTGGCGGAATTCGGGTTCTGGGAGCGGGCCATGGAGCAGGTGCCGCGCTCATGCGCCATGTTGGAGAACTCGGCCTTCAGGTCCGGCTTGTCCGAACCGCCCATGCCGGTGCCAGTCGGATCGCCGGTCTGCGCCATGAAACCGTCAATGACGCGGTGAAAGACGATGCCGTCGTAGAAGTTCTCGCGCGCCAGTTCCTTGATGCGGTTGACGTGATCGGGCGCGACATCCGGGAAGAGCTGGATGACGACCTCACCCTTGCTCGTGTCCATGATGATGGTGTTTTCCGGATCCTTGATCTCAGCCATGAGGTGTTTCCTTTCTGTTTATTGCGCGCCGGACGCCATGCGAACGTCCAGCATCCGGTCGGGGTTCTCCACCATGCCATTGGCTGCGGCGTCCCCCTTCTTGATCTGGTCGACCAGTTCCATCCCCTTCTCCACCTCGCCGACGACCGTGTACTGGCCGTTCAGGTGTGGAGCCGGGGCGAACATGATGAAAAACTGGGAATTGGCGGAGTTCGGATCGGCCGAGCGCGCCATGCCCACCGTGCCGCGCACGAAGGACGCATCCGAAAATTCCGCCGGCAGATCCGGCTGGTCGGATTCGCCGGTGCCGACGCGCCGGGCATCGAAGCCGTCTTCCACGTCGCCATACTGCACGTCGCCCGTCTGTGCCATGAAGCCGTCGATCACACGGTGGAAGGCGACGTTCTTGTAGGCGCCCTCCTCGACCAGCGCCTTGATCTGGGCCACGTGCTTCGGTGCCAGATCCGGCCGCAGGCCGATCGTCACTTCGCCGCTCTTCAGCTTGATGATCATCGTGTCCTCCGGCTCTGCGGCGCCGGCGGCGCCAAGTCCAATCATGAGGACGCCCGCCACGACGAGGGACGAGGCAAGCTTGTGAAGCTGCATGAAAACTTCTCCTATGGTTTCAGGCGGGGAACTTTTCCTTCAGGGCCGCCAGAACGACAGTCGGCACGAACGGCCCTATGTCTCCGCCCATAGAGGCGATCTGGCGCACAAGTGTGGCGGTAATGGTGCGCACGGAAGGGCTGGCCGGCAAAAAAACCGTCTGCAGTTCCGGCGCCATGGTCTCGTTCATGCCGGCCATCTGCATCTCGTAGTCGAGATCAGTGCCGTCGCGCAGGCCACGAATCATGATCGAGGCGCCATGCGTGCGCGCCGCGTCGATGACCAGCTTGTCGAAGGCGACGACCTTGATGCGGTGGGCGTCCCCGCCGAGCTCGTCGGCCGCCGACTTCTCGATCAGCGAAACGCGCTCCTCATAGGTGAACAGCGGCTTCTTGCCGGGATGAAGGCCGATGCCCACCACGACCTTGTCGGCCACCGTCAGCGCTCCCTTCAGCACGTCGAGATGACCGTTCGTCAGGGGGTCGAAGGAACCGGCGTAAAAAGCTGTTCGCTCATTCATGGCGTGCTTCTATCCATGTTGAAGGGGGAAGGCAATTCGCCGGAACGATCTGGAGCGGGATGAGGAAAATTGTGAAGCGGTTTTCCGCCCGCATCCCGCTCTACCTTGTTGAACGTGATCTAGCGCCGGGCAAGCGCCAGCCACAGCCCGCCGCCGATCAGGAAGGTGCCGGAGATGCGCTCGGTCAGGCGGATGCGGTTGCGCGACAGGCGGGCGCCCGCCCCGCCGGCAAGCACGGCGTAAAACCCGTCGCCGAGCGCTGCGACCGCCGTGAAGACGAGGCCGAGCAGGGCCGTCTGCAAGGCCGGATTGCCGAGCGTGGGGTCGATGAACTGCGGAATGAAGGCGCCGAAGAAAAGAAGCGCTTTGGGATTCGACCAGACGACGATCAAACCCTGCAGGACGAAGGAGCCGCCCGGCCGCACCACACGCTCCTGCGCGGCGAGATGACCGTCGGAGCGCCAGAGCTTGATGCCCAGCCAGATGAGATAGGCGGCGCCGAGCAGGCGCAAGATCTCGAACAGGCTGCCCATCACATTGACGACCGCCGACAGGCCGAGCGTCAGCACCAGCATCATGAGGAGCAGGCCGATCTGCGTGCCCAACACGTTCAGGAGCCCGGCGCGCATGCCGTGCTTCATTGAATTGGCGATGATCACCGTCACCGTCGGTCCGGGAACGAGGACGATCAGGAAACAGGCTGCCACATAGGACAGGAAAAACGCTGCGTCGTGCATGGGTCCGGTTGGTCTCCCTGGCTGTGACGGGGGTTGGCGCGGCAGCATATCAAGCCCACGAAACCGCCCCGCACGCAAGCCCTCCGCGCGATGAACGCCAGATGAACGGCGCGTTCAAGGTCGGTTTGAACCCGAACTGCTATTCAGGACACACATGGTAGGAACAGGGCGTGAAACAAAATGGCGCCCTTTGTCGTTGGTATGTCAAAGGAGACAAGCCATGCTGATCTTTACGCTCGCGGCTGCAATGACCCTGGCCATGCTGATCGCCACGGCGGTCGGCCTTTACGAAGAGGCCAACCGCGTGAAGCTGGAAAACCGCGTTCGGCCTCCCTTTCAAGCCCGCCGGCGCTGACCGCGCCGGTCGCCCTTCGGGCAATCGGTTACGCGCCGCCCTCGCCGCCATTGTCAGGCGCCTCGGCGGACGGAGAGGCTGAAGAAATCCCCTCGACGGCCTCTGCCTGCTCGTCGCCGGCCTCTTCGGTCTGGCTCTCGGAGATGCGCTCGACCGAAACCACCTTCTCGTCCTTGGCGGTGTTGAAGATGGTCACGCCCTTGGTGGCGCGGCTGGCGATGCGAATGCCGCCCACCGGCACGCGAATGACCTGGCCGGCATTGGAAACCAGCATGATCTGGTCTTCCTGCTCGACGGGGAAAGCAGCGACCAGCGGGCCGATCTCGTCGGTCTTTGAGACATCGGTTGCGCGGATGCCCTTGCCGCCACGCCCGGTGACCCGGAAATCGTAGCTCGACGAGCGCTTGCCGTAGCCGAATTCGCTGACCGTGAGCACCATCTGCTCGCGGGCCTTCAATTCCTCAAAGCGTTCCTGCGAAAGGCTGGTCTCCTCGCCCACATCCTCGTTGGTGAGGGCGATCTCCTCCTCCTCGCCGGTGGCCAGCCGCCGCTCCGCCGCCGCCTGCTTCAGATAGGCGGCACGCTCGGCGGGCGATGCATCCACATGGCCGAGGATCGCCATGGAGATGACGCTGTCGCCTTCCGCAAGGTTGATGCCGCGCACGCCGATCGAGTTGCGGCCGGCGAAGACGCGCACATCGCTGACGCAGAAGCGGATGCACTGGCCGGAAGCGGCCGTCAAAAGCACGTCGTCGCTTTCCGTGCAGGTGTAGACGCCGAGGATCTCGTCCGCCTCATCGTCCAGCTTCATGGCGATCTTGCCGTTGCGATTGACCTGCACGAAATCCGAAAGCTTGTTGCGGCGCACGGTGCCGCGCGTGGTGGCGAACATCACGTCGAGCCCGCCCCAGCTTTCCTCGTCCTCGGGCAGCGGCATGATCGTCGTGATCCGCTCGCCTTCCTGAAGCGGCAGCATGTTGCGCAGGAACTTGCCGACCGATTGCGGCGTGCCGACCGGCAGACGCCAGACCTTCTCCTTGTAGACGATGCCGCGCGAGGAGAAGAACAGGATCGGCGTGTGCGTGTTGGCGACGAACAGCCGGGTGACGAAATCCTCGTCCTTGGTCGACATGCCCGAACGGCCCTTGCCGCCACGCGCCTGCGCCCGGTAGATCGAAAGCGGCACCCGCTTGATGTAGCCCTTGTGGGTGACGGTGACGACCATATCCTCGCGCTGGATCAGATCCTCGTCGTCGAGATCGGCGCCGCCTTCGGTGATCTCGGTGCGGCGCGGCGTGCCGAACTCGTCGCGCACGGCAGTCAGCTCGTCCTTGACGATCTGCTGGATGCGGGCGCGCGAGGACAGGATGTCCAGGAATTCGCTGATCTCGGCGCCGATCTGGTTCAACTCGTCAGCGATCTCGTCGCGGCCGAGCGCCGTCAGGCGCTGCAGGCGCAGCTCGAGAATGGCACGCGCCTGCTCTTCCGACAGGTTGTAGGTGCCGTCTTCGTTGATGCGGTGGCGCGGATCGTCGATCAGCAGGATCAGGGCTTCCACGTCGGATGCCGGCCAGCGGCGTTCCATCAGTTGCTCGCGCGCCGACTGCGGGTCCGGCGCGTGGCGGATCAGCTTGATCACCTCGTCGATGTTGGCGACGGCGATGGCCAGGCCGACCAGCACATGGGCCCGGTCGCGCGCCTTGCGCAGCAGGTATTTGGTGCGCCGGCTGACCACCTCTTCGCGGAACGAGACGAAGGCCTTCAGGAGATCGAGCAGGTTCATCTGCTCGGGCTTGCCGCCGTTCAGCGCCACCATGTTGGCGCCGAAGGAGGTCTGCAGCGGCGTGAAGCGGTAGAGCTGGTTGAGCACCACGTCGGCCACGGCGTCGCGCTTCAGTTCGACCACCACGCGATAGCCCTGGCGATCGCTCTCGTCGCGAATGTCGGAGATGCCCTCGATGCGCTTGTCGCGCACCAGCTCGGCCATCTTCTCGATCATCGAGGCCTTGTTCACCTGAAACGGGATCTCGGTGATGATGATGGCTTCGCGATCGTTGCGCGCCGGCTCGATCGACACCTTGCCGCGCATCAGGATCGAGCCGCGGCCCGTCTCGTAGGCGCTGCGGATGCCGGAACGGCCGAGGATGATGCCGCCGGTGGGGAAATCTGGCCCGGGAATGATCTCCTGCAGCGCCGGCAGGCCGAGCGCCGGATTGTCGATCAGCGCCACGCAGCCGTCGACCACCTCGGACAGGTTGTGCGGCGGAATGTTGGTGGCCATGCCGACCGCGATGCCGCCCGAACCGTTGACCAGGAGGTTGGGATAGCGCGCCGGGAGAACCTTCGGCTCGTGGGCGGAGCCGTCATAGGTGTCCTGGAAATCGACGGTCTCCTTGTCGATGTCCTCGAGAAGCTCGTGGGCACCCTTGGTGAGGCGCGATTCCGTGTAGCGCATCGCCGCCGGCGGGTCGCCGTCGATCGAGCCGAAATTGCCCTGCCCGTCGATCAGCGGCAGGCGCATCGACCAGTCCTGCGCCATGCGCACCAAGGCGTCGTAGATCGCCGCGTCGCCATGCGGATGGTATTTACCCATCACGTCGGCGACCGGCCGGGCCGACTTCACATATTTGCGGTTCCAGTGATAGCCGCTCTCGTGGGACGCGTAGAGAATGCGCCGGTGCACCGGCTTCAGGCCGTCGCGCGCATCGGGCAGCGCACGGCTCACGATCACGCTCATGGCATAATCGAGATAGGAACGCTGCATCTCCTCGATAATGGAAATCGGCTCGATGTCGTCGGGCTCGCCCGGCCCGGGCGGCGTCGTGTGGTCAGTCAAATCGTGTCACATTCAAAATGAGGAATCATCGGCTTCTTATATAGGAGTTGAGCACGATTCTCCAATTCGCCGGCCCATTGGGGCACAGGAAATCCAACAGGTTTTCAGACGGATATGACACACGCACGAATGCCCTCCCAGGCATTTTGCCGCAGCCCGGCGACCCGCGCGGCCGCGCCGGCCATTTCCCCGCGCCGCCACATGGGCTAGAGATGGCAAGGGGAGAGCGCCATGCCCGGTTATGAAGCGATTTTCAACGCCTTCGTCACGCTGCTCGTGACGGTCGATCCGCCGGGCCTGGCGCCGCTGTTCCTGGCCCTGACGACCGGCATGAACCGCGCCGAGCGCAACCAGGTCGGCGTGCGCGCCGCGATCATCGGCTTTGGGGTCCTGGCGCTGTTCGGCGTCGCCGGCAGCGCCATCCTGTCGGTCTTCGGCATCACCCTGCCCGCCTTCCGCGTCGCCGGCGGCCTGCTCTTGTTCTTCATCGCCTTCGAGATGATCTTCGAGCGGCGCCAGGAGCGCCACGAGCGAAGCGCCGAACGCGCCATCACGCGCGACATGATCCACAACATCGCCGCCTTCCCCCTCGCCATCCCGCTCATCGCCGGGCCGGGCGCCATCTCCGCCACGGTCCTTCTTTCCGGATCGTTCCGCTCGCCGGCCGGAATCGCAGCGCTGCTCGCCATCCTGCTTGCCACGATCCTCATCACCTACGCGGTCTTCGTGCTGGCCGAACGGGTCGACCGCTTCCTTGGCGAGACGGGCCGGTCGATCCTCACGCGATTGCTCGGCGTCATCCTCGCCGCGCTAGCCGTCCAGTTCGTCGCCGACGGCGCCAAGGCGCTGTTCGCCGCGCCCTGATCGCCTCGGAGAATGCGGGAGTTGCGGAACACAACTGGAACATATAGAGTATGTTCTGGTTTTGTTTTTAACTGATTCTCGGTGACGCCCATGCTGACGCGCAAGCAGCACGAACTCCTTCTGTTCATCCATGAACGGCTGAAGGAGACCGGCATACCGCCTTCCTTCGACGAGATGAAGGAAGCGCTGGATCTCGCGTCCAAATCGGGCATCCACCGGCTGATCACGGCGCTCGAGGAGCGCGGCTTCATCCGCCGCCTGCCGAACCGGGCGCGGGCGCTGGAGGTGCTCCGCCTGCCCGATTCGATCGCGCCTGGGCTCAACGCGGCCCGCAAATTCTCGCCGAGCGTCATCGAGGGCAGCCTCGGACGAACCCCGCCGGCGGCAAAGCCGGTCGCCAGCAATGACGACCTGTCGGGCGTCGTCTCCGTGCCGGTCATGGGCCGCATCGCCGCGGGTGTGCCGATCGACGCCATCCAGCACCAGACTCACACCATCGCCGTACCGCCGGACATGCTGTCGGGCGGCGAGCACTATGCGCTGGAGGTCAGGGGCGATTCGATGGTCGAAGCCGGCATCTTCGACGGCGACACGGTCATCATCCGCGAGACGCAGACCGCCAACCCGGGCGAGATCGTCGTGGCGCTGGTCGACGGCGAAGAGGCGACGCTGAAGCGTTTCCGCCGCAAGGGCGCATCGATCGCTCTGGAAGCGGCCAATCCCGCCTATGAGACGCGCATATTCGGGCCGGACCGGGTCAAGGTCCAGGGCCGCCTCGTCGGCCTGATGCGCCGCTACTGATTCTTCCGACGTCGAGCGGGGGTGTCGCCGGCCGATGCCTGTCGATCGCCGGTCCGTTGCGGGTTGGGCGCGAGCCCGCGTGCGGCACGCGAGAAATGGCGCTGTGCGTGCCAGGGCCGGAACGGCTCGCCGATGGCGAAGTCAACGGAAACGACGCGCCGCTGCCCCCTGCCCACCTCGCCGAATTCGATCGCCGCACTGCCTCGCCGGGCAAGGGCCCGTCCCGTGATCACGGTCGCGCTCCCCTTGCCGCAGGGATCGTCGAGCGTGGCGTCTTCGATGACCAGAAGATCGGCAAGCCGGCACAACGCCTCCAGTTGCGACAGCGGGGTCGCGCTCTTCTGCGGCGCTGCGACATGGGCGATGATGGCCCCCGTCGCGTGCCGGGCGAGGCAGATGCCGGACCCGCAGGCGAAGCCCGCGCCATCCGGCGGGGCTGTGGGTTCCGTCCTGGCCAGCACGGGCCGGAGCATCTCCCCCGCCTGCATCATGCGCAGCCAGTTTTCGGACGTGAAACCGTTGGGGCGAGCGCGGTTGACCGCGAGAGCACCGTCCGCCGTGCCGAGCGCGACCAGTCGCGCATCCTCCGAAACCAGCGCGTCGGGCAGATCGCGGCCGAGAAGCAGCACCCCGCCGGCCGCGATCAACGGCACCGCAAGCAGCCTCAATCTGGTGGTCGCCATGGTGAGGAGAACCAAGGCCGCCGTCAGCGTCAGCGTGGCTGACAGCGGCACCATGCCCGTCGCGTCGAAGGGCGTGTGATCGGAAAACCAGGTGGCGACGTCGATGACGGCGGATATGCCCCAGCCCATGGCGGCCAGCGGCGCGCCGTCGAGGTTGAAGGGCATGGCGAAGACCGCCGCCACGGCCGACGGCATCACGACCAGGGAGACGAGCGGCATCGCCGCCAGATTGGCGCCGAGCGCCAGCGGCGAAGCGCGCTGGAAATGCCAGGTTCCATAGAGCGCGGTGGCGGTTCCGGCAATGAGCGAGGTCAGCACCAGCCCGCCGAGATAAAGAAGGGCGGTCCGCACGGCTTTCCTCAAAAAGCTCCGGTCGGGCGGTGGCGCGCGTCTGGCGAGCCGTCTCTCCCGGCGGTCGTTCCAGGCGGCGTAGCCGGCGATCAGGGCGGCGGTGGCGGCAAATGACATCTGGAACCCCGGCCCCACCACCTCGTGCGGTGAAACGGCCACCACGACCAGCGCCGCCAGCGCCAGATTGCGCATGGTAAGCGCGGCGCGGTCGAAAAGCAGGGCCGCGAGCATGATCGCCAGCATGATGAAGCTGCGCTGCGCGGCGACGGCCGCCCCGGAAACGAACAGATAGAGAGCGCAGACCAGCAGCGCCGAGCCGGCCGCATATTTCTTCACCGGATGCCTGGAGGAAAAGCCGGGAAACAGCGCGAAGGAGGAACGCATGGCGGCCATCACCGTGAAGGCGACCAGCGCCATGTGCAGGCCGGAGATCGCCAGCACATGCGCAAGGCCCGCCCGCCGCAGCGCTTCTTCCACCGGTTTGGGTATGCCGGCGCGCAGGCCCGTGATGAGCGCCGCGGCGACCTCGCCTTCCGGTCCGCTGATCCGGTCGCGCAGGCGTGCGGCAAAGGCCTCGCGCAGGCGCTGCAGCCGTCCTGAGAGCCGTTCGGACAGCGTCGCGGCCGCCGGCAGATTCGCCGGCTGCGGATCGCGCAGATAGAACCCGATGGCGCCGATGCCGTCGAAATAGCTTTCGAAGGAAAAGTCGTAGGCCAGCGGGCGCACCGGGCCGGAGGGCGGCATCAGCCGGGCAAGGCCCGTTACGCCGTCACCGGGCAACAGGCCGGCGGGAAGGTTGCGGGCCGTCAGCCGCACCCGGTCCGGCGGATAGCGCAGCTGCGGCCGTTCCGTCCGCGTCACATGAACGGTCAGGCGCGTGCGGCCATCGGCGCGGGGTTCAATGCTCAGCACCCGGCCGGTGACATAAGTCGTCACCTCAGAGCCGAGCATCGGCGTTCCAGCGCGCCATGCCTCGACCTTGCCGGCGGCAAGGCCGAGCAGGACGACGAGGGCCGCCGCCAGCGCCGTCCGCGCCAGCATCCGGCGGCGGGCGAGAACGACCCCGCAGGCGCAAAGCGCAAGCCCCGAGGCGATTGCATAACCGGGCGGCTCGGCGGGCAGGATGAAGTAGACCAGCGCCCCGGCGCAAAGCAGGACAGGCAGCCACAGAAACGCGGTGCCGCGCCCCTCTTCCGCCGCCATTGCCGCCGACAGCGCCTGAACACCGGTCTTGCGCCATCCGAGGGATCCGGCCAGCAGGCGCGATCTCGGCCCCGCCCCGATCGGCTGGCTTTCGCGGGGCGCGAGGACGGGCGGACGCACCGGCCGCTCGTCCAGGCCGAACAGCGCGCGCTCGTCACGTTCCTTGGTTGCCGCTTCGCTCCCCAAGCTCGCCCCCCAGTGGCGCGGTCTCCCCGCCGGATGCTTGCACCCCGATTGTTCTATGCTACATGACAGCCGACCGATTGCCACCCGCGGTTTCGCGCCCCATCGGGCGAGCGGCTGCACAAGATTCCTGGAACCGATCCATGACCAAACCCGTCGTCACGCGCTTTGCGCCCTCGCCCACTGGCTATCTGCACATCGGCGGCGCGCGCACCGCCCTGTTCAACTGGCTCTATGCCCGCCACACCGGCGGCAAGATGCTGTTGCGCATCGAGGACACGGATCGCCAGCGTTCCACCGATGCGGCAACCGCGGCCATTCTCGACGGGCTTGCCTGGCTCGGCCTCGAGAGCGACGGCGAGCCGGTGTCCCAGTTTGCCCGCGCCGAGCGTCACCGCGCCGTCGCCGAGGAGCTGGTGGTCAAGGGCGAGGCCTATTATTGCTACGCCTCGCAGGAGGAGCTCGAAGCAATGCGCGAGAAGGCGCGCGCCGAGGGGCGGCCGCCACGCTATGACGGCACCTGGCGCGACCGCGATCCATCCGAGGCGCCGGCCGGCGTGAAGCCGGTCATCCGCATCAAGGCGCCGCAGGACGGGGAGACCGTCGTCGAGGACCGCGTCCAGGGCACGGTGCGCTTTCCCAACAAGGATCTCGACGACTTCATCATCCTGCGTTCCGACGGCTCGCCGACCTACATGCATGCGGTCGTGGTCGACGATCACGACATGGGCATCACGCACATCATACGCGGCGACGACCACCTCACCAATGCGGCGCGCCAGACCATCATCTACCGGGCGATGGGATGGGACGTGCCGGTGATGGCCCATATTCCGCTGATCCACGGAGCGGACGGCGCCAAGCTGTCGAAGCGTCATGGCGCGCTCGGCGTCGAGGCCTACCGCGCCATGGGCTACCTTCCCTCGGCGCTGCGCAACTATCTCGCCCGCCTCGGCTGGAGCCATGGCGACGACGAGATCATGTCCGACGAGAACATGATTCGCTGGTTCGACATCGATGACGTCAACAAGGGCGCGGCGCGCTTCGACTTCCAGAAACTCGAGGCGCTCAACGGCGTCCACATGCGCCAGATGGAGGATGGGCGGCTGTTCGACGTGCTGCTCGACACGCTGCCCCATCTGGAGGGCGGGCCGGCTGTCGTCGAAAAACTAGACGAAAGGCGCAAAGGCCAGCTTCTGGCGGCCCTTCCGGGCCTCAAGGAACGTGCAAAAACACTCGTCGAACTCATTGATAGCGCAAAGTTTCTCTTTTCCGAGCGCCCTCTGGTTCCGGACGAGAAGGCGGCAGAGCTGCTGGACGGGACTGCGCGCCAACTGCTTGCGGAAATCCTCCCCGTATTGCAGAATGTCGGCGATTGGACCCTTGCGAACATCGAAGAGGCTGTCCGCATTTTTGCGGAACAGACGGACCGCAAGCTTGGCAAAGTCGCCCAACCGCTCAGGGCAGCGCTCACCGGGCGCACCACATCGCCGGGCATCTTCGATGTTCTTTCCGTACTTGGACGCGAGGAAAGTTTGGCGCGCATCCGCGATCAGGCTGCCTAGCGTCCGTCGTCCCCGAAAGGATCCCGCCCGGGCGGGATCGGTCCACAGGTGTCGGCATGTTGTTGCACCGCAGTATTGCATGCTGCAAGTGCTTGGCACCAAAGGGCAAATGCGTTAGCAAAGTGCGCGTGCGACGCCCTGCGATATCTTGTGGCGACAGAACACCGGCGCCAGGTTCTTTAAAGTGAGAGGTGATTGCGATGACCAAGCCAACTGCGAAACTGGAAATCGGCGGCCAGGATCAAAACCACGAATTCGAGATCCTGAAGGGCAGTGTCGGCCCGGATGTCATCAACATCGCGTCGCTCTACAAAGACACGGGAATGTTCACCTACGATCCGGGCTTCACCTCGACGGCGAGCTGTGAATCGAAGATCACCTACATCGACGGCGACGAGGGCATCCTGCTCCATCGCGGCTATCCGATCGAGCAGCTCGCCGAGCATGGCGATTTCCTCGAGACCTGCTACCTGCTGCTTTACGGCGAACTGCCCACCAAGGCGCAGAAGGAGGATTTCGACTACCGCGTGACGCACCACACCATGGTGCATGAGCAGATGACGCGCTTCTTCACCGGCTTCCGCCGCGATGCGCATCCGATGGCCGTGATGTGCGGCGTCGTCGGCGCCATGTCGGCCTTCTATCACGACTCCACCGATATCTCCGACCCGCACCAGCGCATGGTCGCCAGCCTGCGCATGATCGCCAAGATGCCGACCATCGCGGCCATGGCCTTCAAGTACCACATCGGCCAGCCCTTCGTTTATCCGCGCAACGAGCTCGGCTATGCGGCGAACTTCCTGCACATGTGCTTTGCCGTGCCGTGCGAGGAGTACAAGGTGAACCCGGTCCTGGCGCGCGCCATGGAGCGCATCTTCATCCTGCACGCCGACCACGAGCAGAACGCCTCCACCTCCACCGTCCGCCTCGCCGGCTCCTCGGGCGCCAATCCGTTCGCCTGCATTGCCGCGGGCATCGCCTGCCTGTGGGGTCCCGCCCATGGCGGCGCCAACGAGGCGGCGCTGAACATGCTCGACGAGATCGGCACCGTCGACCGCATTCCAGAGTTCATCGATCGCGCCAAGGACAAGGACGATCCGTTCCGCCTGATGGGCTTCGGCCACCGGGTCTACAAGAACTACGACCCGCGCGCCAAGATCATGCAGAAGACCTGCCACGAGGTGCTCGGCGAGCTCGGCATCAAGGACGATCCGCAGCTCGACATCGCCATCGAGCTGGAGCGCATCGCGCTCACCGACGAGTACTTCATCGAGAAGAAGCTTTATCCCAACATCGATTTTTACTCCGGCATCACGCTGAAGGCGCTCGGCTTCCCGACCACCATGTTCACGGTGCTGTTCGCGCTTGCCCGCACCGTCGGCTGGATCGCCCAGTGGAAGGAGATGATCGAGGATCCGAAGCAGAAGATCGGCCGGCCGCGCCAGCTCTACACGGGCGCCGACCAGCGCGACTACGTGCCGATCGCCAAGCGCTGAGACGCGTGTTCGGTCCTCACCGGATCGCAAACCGAGCAAACCCCGGAGACCGAAAGGCCTCCGGGGTTTTTCTTTCCGCGCGTTGCAGAGAGCGAATGCCTTCAGCCGGCGCCGCCGGAGATGTGACGCAGCACGGCGCCGGCAGCGATCTCGCCGGCCGGACGCGGCGTGGTCAGCGCCTCGGCCACATCGGCGAAGCCGGCGAGCTGCGCGGCGCGCGCCGGCGTATCCCGCCACAGGACGGCGATCTGCCGGGCCAGGTAGCCCGGCCGGATATACTGGTTGAAATGCTCGGGCACCACCGGCCATCCGGCGATCAGATTGGGCAGGGCCGCCGACCAGACGGTGATCAGCGGAATGAGCGCCCGGGCGGCAAGGTCGGTGCGGTAGCAGATCACCGACGGCACGCGGGACAGGGCGAGTTCCAGCGACACGGTGCCGGAACAGGCAAGCGCGGCGTCGGCTTCGGCAAAGGCTCGCCATTTGCTCCCCGCATCGAGGATGATCTCGGGGCGGACGGGCCAAGTGGCGGTCGCCTCCTCGACCAGGCGTGCCACATGCGGCACCGTCGGCATCAAGATGCGGAAATCGTGGCCTGCATCGGCAAGATGCGCCGCCGTCTCGCCGAAGGCGCCGATCAGCCGTCCGACCTCGCCCCGGCGCGAACCCGGCAGCATGAGAAGCGTGCGCGCCGCCTGTTCGTCCGGCGCGCCCCGGCGCCGGTGCGCCTCGGCCGCGGCAAGGATATGCCGATCGGTGGCGAGCCGATGTCCGACGAAGGTTCCCGGAGGGCCGCCCAACCGGTCGAGCTCTGCGGGCTCGAAGGGCAGCAGGCACAGGATTTCATCCACATGCGGGCGCATGGCCTTGGCGCGCCCCGGCCGCCAGGCCCAGACGCTCGGGCACACGTAATGGATGATCGGAATGGCGGGCGCCAGCGCCCTCACCTTGGCGGCGACTCGCAGGCTGAATTCCGGGCTGTCGATGGTGACGAGGCAGTCCGGCCTGGCCTCGGCGATCGCCCGCGCCGTCTGACCGATGCGGCGAACCAGCCGCGGCAGGTCGCGAAGGATGGCCGAAACGCCCATCAGGGCGATCTCGTCGCCCTTGAACAGCGGTTCGAGGCCGAGCGCCTCCAAGTTTCGCCCGCCGACGCCGATGAGCGACACCTCCGCTCCGCTGGCCGCGCGCAGGGCGGACACGAGATCGGCGCCCAGCAGATCGCCGGATTCCTCGCCGGCGATTACGGCGAGACGGAGAGCCCTGCCTGTGGTCATGGTTTCTCCTCCAGGCCGATGATGAACAGGCCATGGGCATCGGCGCGGCGAACCGCCTCCGCATAATCGATGATCAGCGAGCGGCCGGCCTCCACGCCGATGCCGGCGAGGCCCGCCGCATGGGCGGCATCGACGGTTTCCGGGCCGATCGTCGGCAGGTCGGCCCGCACCTCCTGCTGCGGCTTGACGCATTTGACGAGCACGCCGCGTTTCTTGCCGGCGAGCCGTCCATGATCGCGCAGCGCCTGCATGCGCTCCAGAAGGCCCGCCGTGCCCTCGATCCCCTCCAGCGCCACCGCCCGGCCGCCGACGGCGATCGCCGCCTGCCCGATATCGAGCGCCCCGATCGCATGGGCAGCCTCGTGGGCAGCGGCGAGATCCGCCCGGTCGCCGGCGGTCGGCCTGGCGCGCGTCAGGACGCCGGCCGGCGCCAGGAGATCGGGGGCGATCTCATGTGCGCCAAGCACGGTGATGCCGTTCGATTCGATATAGGAGATCACGCTGCGCAGAAGGCCGTCGTCCCCCTTGGCGTAGGCGGCGACGAGCTTCGGCAGCACCTTGAACACATCGAGCCCGAAGCGCACTTTCAGGAGGGGTGGACGACGGCTGACGCCGCCCGCCAGCACCAGATGGGTGATGCCTTCCTTCTTCAGCCTCGGCAGGACGAGGCCCAGCCGCTCGGCCGGCACGGGCCAGACATCGAAGTCGCGCGGTTCCTCGCCGATCCAGTCCGCCTCACCCTCGATGGCCACCACCACGGGGCGATGACCGCTGCGCACCAGGGCGTCCACCACGTCGCGCGGCAGGCTGCCGCTGCCGGCGATGATCGCGACGCGCGCGCCCTGCGGCAGCACGCCGCCCGACCGGTCAGGACTCGTCTTCATCATCCTCGGCAGCGGCCTTGCCGCGCGCCGGGAGGGTGAAATGCCGTTTGTCGCGGCCACCGATGAAGGCGACCATGTCGGCGACAGACGCCGTTTCGGGAAAGGCCTTCGCCACGGCGGCGGCATTATCCTCCAGCGAAGCGCCTTCGGCGAACAGCATCCGGTAGGCCTTGCGCAGGGTCGTCACGTCGGAACGCGACATGCCCGAGCGCTTCAGACCGACGATGTTCAGGCCGCGCAGGCGCGCCCGGTCGCCAACCGCCATGCCGTAGGGAATGACATCGCCCACCACGGCGGCGAACCCACCAAGGAAGGCATGATGACCGACGCGGACGAACTGATGCACGGCGGCGTAACCCGACATGATCACGTGATCGCCGATGTCGGCATGGCCGCCGAGGCCGGCATAGTTGGCCATGGTGACATGGTTGCCGACGGCGCAATCATGCGCGACATGCGAATAGGCCATGAACAGCCCGTGCGCGCCAACCGTCGTCTTGCCGCGGCTCGTATCCGTGCCGGCATGCATGGTGACGCCCTCGCGGATGACGCAGCCTTCACCGATCTCGAGCGTGCTGTGGCCACCCTTGTGCTTGAAATTCTGCGGCGGCGCGCCGAGAACGGCCTGCGGGAACACCTGGCAGCCGGCTCCCAGCGTCGTGTCGCCCATGATGGAGGCGTGGCCGATCAGTTCCACATCGTCATGCAGCTTGGCGGCGGCGGAGACGTGACAGAAGGGGCCGATCCGCACCCCGGCGCCGAGGACGGCGCCCGGTTCGATCACCGCGGAAGGATGGATGATGGTCTCGCGCGCCATGATGCCTCTTGCTACTCCGCTGCTGCGACCGACATCATGGCGGAAATCGTCGCCTCGGCGACCTTGCCGCCATCGACCTTGGCCTCGCAGTCGAACTTCCAGATGCTGCCGCGCTGCTTGACCTTCTTGACGTGGATCTCCAGCCGGTCGCCCGGCACGACGGGCTTGCGGAACTTGGCTCCGTCGATGGTCATGAAATAGACGAGAGACGGGCTCTCATCGCCGGCGTTCCTGATGCAGATTGCGCCGGCGGTCTGCGCCATGGCCTCGACGATCAGCACGCCCGGCATCACCGGCTGGGTCGGGAAATGGCCGGTGAAGTGCGGCTCGTTGGCGGTCACGTTCTTGATGCCGATGGCGGACCGGTCGCCGTCGATCTCGATGATCTTGTCGACGAGCAGGAACGGATAGCGATGCGGCAAAAGGCGCATCAGGTCGAGAATATCCAGGCTGTCCAGGCTCGTCTCAGGCGTTTCGTTCATCCCCGTTCCTCTTTCTTCTTCTTCTTGCCGTCCACGAGGCCGCGCAGTGCGGCCAGTTCGCGGAAGGCCTCGCGTATCGGCTGTGCCGGCGATCCGGCCCAACGCTCGCCCGCCGGCACGTCGTTCATCACACCGCTGGAGGCAGCCAGTTGCGCGCCCGTGCCGATGTCGATGTGATCGGCAATGCCGACGCGGCCGCCGAGCATGACGAAATCGCCGAGCGTCACCGACCCGGAAAGACCGCAATGGCCGGCGATGACGCAGTTGCGGCCGATGCGGACGTTGTGCGCCACCTGCACCAGATTGTCGATCTTGGTGCCCTGGCCGATGATCGTGTCGTTCAGAGCGCCCCGGTCGACGGTGGTGTTGGCGCCGATCTCCACATCGTCCTGGATCACGACCCGGCCGATCTGCGGGATCTTCTCGAGCCCCGTGGCGCCCGGCAGATAGCCGAACCCGTCCTGACCGATCCGCACGCCGCCATGGATGATGACGCGATCGCCGACCATGGCGCACTGGATCGTCGCCCCCGGCCCCACATAGCTGTCGCGGCCGATGCGCGTGCCCGCGCCGATCACGGCGTTCGGCGCGATGATCGTGCCAGCGCCGATCATCACCCCGGCACCGATCACGGCACCGGCCTCGACGATCACCCCGTCTTCGAGCAAGGCATCGGCGGCAACCGCGGCCCGTTTGGAAATTCCGGCTTCGCCGGTCATCGACCCCGGCCGCACCGCGGTCGGAAAGAGCAGCCGCGCCACCGTGTTGAACGCCGCCTGCGGGCGGGCCGCGATGAGGGTGGCGACGCCTTCGGGAACCTGTCCGGCGATCTCGGCGGGACACAGGACGGCCGCGGCGGTGGTGCCGGCAAGCATGCCGGCATTGCGCTTTCCGTCGATGAAGATAAGCGTCCCCGCCCCGCCTTCTGACGCGGCGGCCACCGTCTCTATGACGATGTCCGCCTGCGCGGGGTCGGCGAGGGTCGCACCCGTCAGCGAAGCCACCTCGCCTGCCTTGATGCGGCGTGCGGGTACGAAAAAGTCCGGGTCCTTCATGAAAACCTTCCGTCCGGACCCAAGGGGCCCGGACCAATCAGGAGCGTGCCCGAATCCGCCTGGGGCCGATTAGAACCGAGTGGAGATGCCGAAGTTGAAGTTCTGCACCTCGTCGGAATCCTCCTTGACGACCGGCACCGCGTAGTCGACGCGCAGCGGCCCGAAAGGCGATGCCCAGATCAGGCCGGCACCGACCGAAGCGCGCCAGTTCATGTCTGTACCGATCGCACCCGCCACGTCGCTGCCATAGAGCGTTGCCGCGTCGGCGAAGACGGCACCGCGCAATCCGAAGCTCTCCGGCAGGATCGGGAACGGGAACTGGGCTTCCGCCGAAGCGTTGAAGTAGGTCTTGCCGCCCAGATGATCCTTGGTCGTCGCGTCATACGGGCCAATGCCGTTGTAGTCGAAGCCGCGGATGATGCGGTCGCTGCTCGAGAAGTGATCGAACACGCGCAGGTCGCCGTCCCAGGCCTGGATGTGACCGGCGCCGACCGAGAAGAGCCCCACGAGATCAAGCTCGTCGGACAAGGTCTTGTAATAGGTGCCGCGAGCCGTCGCCTTGATGAACTTGGCATCGCCGCCGAGACCCGCCGCTTCCAACGTCAGATTGGCATAGATGCCGTCATGCGGGTTCTTCATGTCGTCGATCGTGTTGTAGATCAACGAACCGCTGACAGACGACTTGATCCACTTGCCTTCGTCAATGGCATCACGAATCGCGGTCGCCAAGCTGACGCAGTCGTCGCTTGCATCGCAGGTATACTCTTCCTGCGTGTAGTTGTAGGCGAGCTGTGTAGACAGGGCTTCAGTGATCGGCAGGCCGAAGCGCACCGTCGCACCGGTCACGTCGCGATCGTAATCGTCGAAGCTGCGCGTGCGCTTGAAGACGTCGAAACCGGCGGCGATACGGCGCCCCAGAAAATAGGGTTCGGTGAAGGAGAACGAGTAGTCGCGCGAATCCCTGCCGCCGCCCGCTGCAAAGCGGATGAACTGGCCGCGGCCGAGGAAGTTGCGCTCCGTCACCGAGCCCTCGACAGAGAAGCCGCCGCCGCTGTCGCTCGTCTGCCCGGTCGAGTAGCCGGCGCCGATGGAGAACTCGCCGGTGGACTTTTCCACCACGTCGACCACCAGCACCACCTGATCGGGCTGCGAACCGGGAACCGTCGAGATGTTGACGGTCTGGAAGAAGTTCAGCGCCTCGAGACGGCGCTTGGCGCGCTGCACCAGCACCTGGTTGAAGGCGTCGCCCTCGCTCAAGTCGAACTCGCGGCGGATGACATAGTCGCGGGTGCGCTGGTTGCCGCGGATCTCGATGCGCTGGATATAGGCGCGCTGGCCCTCGTCGATCGAATAGACGACGTCGATCTCGCGGGTCTCGAAGTTGCGGTTGCCGCGCGGCGTCACCTGGGCGAAGGCATAGCCCATGCCGGCGACCTGCTCGGTGAGCGCGATGATCGAATCCTCGACGTCCTTGGCGCTGTAGACGCCGCCCTGGCGGGTCTTGACCTCGGACCGGAGCGTCTCGCCGTCGACGCCCGAAATGGTGCTCTCGATCTCGACATTGCCGAAGCGGTAGCGCTCGCCTTCCTCGACCACGAAGGTGACCGTGTAGGCGTTCTCCGCCTCGTCCAGCTCGGCATTCGAGGAGATGACGCGGAAATCCGCATAGCCGCGATTGTAGTAGAAACGGCGCAGCGTCTCCTCGTCGGCGCGCAGGCGATTGTCGTCGTAGATATCGTTGCGCAGCAGGAACGACATGAAGTTCGACTGCTTGGTGCTGATCACGTCCTTCAGGCGGCCGTCGCCGAAGGCGCTGTTGCCCTCGAAGTTGATCGCCTTGATCTTGGTACGGCCGCCTTCCTGAATGTCGAAAATGACATTGACGCGGCCATCCTCCAGCTCCTGGACACGGCCGGTGACGGTCGCGTCGTCGCGGCCGATGCGCCGGTAGGCCTCGCGAATCGTCTCCGCGTCGGCTTCCATCAACTGGTTCGAGAACGACTTGCGCGGCTGCAGCTGCACGGCGTCGGAGAGGTTGCGGTCCTTGATCTTCTTGTTGCCCTGGAACAGGACCTGATTGACGATCGAATATTCCTCGACCGTCACGACCAGCGCGCCACCCGACTGGGTGATCGAGACGTCAGCGAACAGACCCGTCGAGAACAGGCGCTTCACCGCATCGTTCACATCGTCGTTCGAAAAGGAACGGCCCGGACGGATGTTGATGTAATTGCGGATGGTCTCCGCATCGACGCGGCGGTTGCCGCGCACATCGATCCTGCTGACGGTTGCCGCCTCGGCGACCTGCACGGACGCGAATTCGATGGCGACTGTCCCCGTCATCACCACCCCCGCCGAAAGGGCTGCAGCCGAAACGGCGTTCATGAACCTGGAAGTTGGCTTCATTGGGTCTGAAAACCTCTATTCTCTTTATCCCCGCGGCGAGAAATCGCAAACGTCCTGCAAAGCAGCTACCGTAATAGCCAGATTTCCCCTACACGCAAGCCTTCTGGTTAATTTGCGTTTACGAACCCACCGACCGTGGCATTCGCGTCACGCCAAATTCAAAGCCATGGTAAATATCGCCTCAATTTTTACCCATTTCGCCTTTCCCGCGCCCTTCAGCAGCCGAACAGGTCATTCCAGAAAACGAATCCCATGAATGCCAGAACGGCGAAGAGACCGACCCGATAGACAGCATCCATAACCCTCTCGGACACAGGCCGGCGCATCACGCCTTCTATGGCGTAGAACACCAGATGGCCGCCATCAAGGGGGGGTATGGGCAAAAGATTGAGAACGCCGATGCCGACTGACAATAATGCAACAAGCTGGACCAGCCATTCGAAGCCGAGCTGGGCGGCCCTGCCGGCCATGTCGGCGATCTTCACGGGTCCGCCGAGCTGGCAGCGGTCCTCGCGCCCGGCAACGAAGCGTTTCAGGAACTGCCCGGTGCGGTAGATGACATAGCCGGTTTCCCTGACCGCCTCGCCCACGGCCTCCAGCGGCCCATATTCGACGAGGCGCGGCTGGCCGACCTTTTCGTCGTTGACCACGCCGATGACGCCGAGCTTCACGGTGTTGCCGAGCGCGTCCTGCTGCTCGCTCACCCGGGGCACGGCGACCAGTTCCACCTCGCGGCCGTCGCGGTTGACGACGAAGGACAATTCATCGCCCGCCCGTCCGGAAACGAGCCTCTGCACGTCGCCGAAGGTCTGCACCCTGGTGCCGTCGACGGAGACGAAACGGTCGCCGGGCTGGAACCCGGCCACGGCGGCCGGGCTGTCCGGCTGCACGTCGGCGACGGTCGGCTCCATCACGAAGCGGCCGAAGCCGGCGAACATCACGGCAAAAACGACGATCGTCAGGAGGAAATTGAAGAACGGACCGGCAAAAACCGTCGCCGCACGCTTCCAGACGGGCTGCGTGTGGAAAGCGACGCGCAGTTCCTCCGCGCTCAATTGTTCGGCGCCGTCGGTGTCGGGCTTGCTCGTCACCGACATGTCGCCGGTGAACTTGACGTAGCCGCCCAGCGGAATGGCGGAGAGCCTCCAGCGGGTGCCGTGCCGGTCGTTGAAGCCGAACAGCTCCGGCCCGAAGCCGATCGAGAAGGCCTTGACGCCGATGCCGCACCAGCGGCCGACGAGATAGTGACCCATCTCGTGCACGAACACGACCACCGTCAGCACGAACAGAAACGGGATGATGGTCCCGACAAGCAGGCTGTCCGTGCTGAAGAAGGATGTCAGAAATTCGGTCACGATCGTCTCACCTGTTCGGCTTTGCCGGACTGCGTCTTGCCTGCGCATCCGCCCGGCCACCATGCCGGATTCGGGCTGCAGGTCGGTTATAGACAAAGAGGCGCGCGGCCACCCTGCCCCGGACGAATCCACCCACGCTCACACCCTCCATGCCATCGCGGCGAATCCAAGGCAATTGGACCTCCCTCAAAAGGTGAAGAATGCGTGCGCGGGGGTCTCGAATCCGACCAGGATGGCGGCCAGGACATAGAAGGCGAGCGCGGCCGCCGTCAGCCCGTCAACACGGTCCATGACACCGCCGTGACCGGGAATGAGATGGCTGGAATCTTTCACGCCCTGGCTGCGCTTCAGCGCCGATTCGAACAGATCGCCGAGCTGAGAGATCACCGCCAGGACGAGCGCCGTGGCGGCCATGACCAGGATGCCGTGCACCGCGCTCTCATGGAACGCGAAGGCCGCCCCCGCCAGGACGGCGAAGAGCGCCCCGCCGATCGCCCCGCTCCAGGTCTTGCCGGGGGAGATGGAGGGCGCGAGCTTGGCTCCGCCGATCGCCCGGCCGGTGAAATAGGCCATGACATCGGTGGTCCAGACCACTGCGAACAGGAACAGGATGGCGGCGAGCCCGGCGCTGTCGTCGCCGCGCAGGTGGGCGAGCGCCAGGGCAGGAGCCGCCGCATAGGCAAGACCGGCGGTCGCCGTAAGGCCGTTGCCGATGACCAGGCCGTGAAGGGCGACGACGACCAGGGCGCCCAGTAGGACCGCGAGGACGAGCACCGCCGGCTTGCCGGCGATCATCAGCAGCAGGACCACCGCCAGGAAGAGAGCCGACACCGCGGCATGCGCACGCACGAGAGGCGTTCGGCGCATGGCGATCCATTCGTAGAAGATCGCCCCGGACATCGCCGCCGCCATGATGCGGAACGGCAATCCGCCAAGATAGGTAACGGTGAGCACCACCGCGCCCAGCACCAGCGACGACATGATCCGCAGTTGCAGATTGCTGCGCCCGGATTTGGGCTGCGGACCGTCGGCGGGAGCCGTCATAGCGCGGCTTCGCGCGCCGTGACACCGCCGAAGCGGCGTTCGCGCTCGGAGAAGGTGGCGATCGCAGCGGCCAGGTCGTCGCGGCTGAAATCCGGCCACAGGCAGGGCAGGAAGACGAACTCCGCATAGGCGGCCTGCCACAGCAGGAAGTTGGATAGGCGCTGCTCGCCGCTGGTGCGGATGATGAGGTCGGGATCGGGAATACCGGCCGTATCGAGATAGGCGCCGAACCGCTCGGGCGTCAGAGCATCGAGACCGGTCCTGCCGGCCTCGATGTCCTTCAGCGCGGCTCTGGCCGCGCGCAGGATCTCGTCGCGCGAGCCGTAATTGAAGGCGATCACCAGGTTCATGCCGGTGTTGCCGGCGGTGAGGTTCTCGGCCTCCTCCAGCAGCGCCTTGATGTCCGGTTGCAGATTGTCACGGTCGCCGACGATGCGAACGCGCACGCCGTTCTGGTGGAGTTCGGCAAGGTCGCGCCGGATGAACAGGCGCAGGAGCCCCATCAGGTCGTTGACCTCCGAGGGCGGACGCGACCAGTTCTCCGACGAGAAGGCGTAGACGGTGAGCCAGGAAATGCCGAGCTCGCCGGCATTGCGGACCGCCTTGCGCAGGGCCTCCACGCCGGCGCGGTGTCCGGCGCGGCGCGGCAATCCACGGGCCTCGGCCCAGCGGCCGTTGCCATCCATGATGATCGCCACATGCGCGGGCTTCATCGAACTGCCTCCCCCTGTTGCGGTCATGCGACCTCCAGAGAAGCCGTCAGATCGCGATGATTTTAGGTCGCTCTAGACCTGCATGATCTCGGCTTCTTTCTCGACGAGCAGCTTGTCGATCACGGTGATCGTCTCATCCGTCATCTTCTGCACCCGGTCGGACTGGCCGTGCAACTCGTCCTGGCTGATCTCGCCGTCCTTTTCGGCCTTTTTGAGATGCTCCATGCCGTCG
Organism: Nitratireductor sp. ZSWI3; assembly: GCF_024655565.1. Lineage (GTDB taxonomy): Bacteria > Pseudomonadota > Alphaproteobacteria > Rhizobiales > Rhizobiaceae > Nitratireductor. Next base: position 23,000 of record NZ_JANKOF010000042.1, read on the forward strand.
CGGCGCACATGGCGCGCGGCGATGCGGGCATTCTCGGCATATTGATGGGCGATCTTGACCAGTTCCTTGCGCCGCTCCTCGTTGAGCTCGGGCAGCGGGATGCGCAGCGTCGCGCCGTCGACGATCGGGTTGAAGCCGAGATTGCTCTCGCGGATCGCCTTGTCGACCGCCTGTACCATGCCCTGGTCCCAGACGGCGACCGAGATCATGCGCGGCTCGGGAACGGAGATGGTGGCCACCTGATTGATGGGCATCGAGGCGCCATAGGCCTCCACCTGGATCGGATCGAGCAGATTGGCGGAGGCCCGCCCCGTCCGCAAAGACGCCAGATCGTGCTGGAAGGCCGTTGCCGCGCCCTCCATACGACGCTTCAGATCCTTGAAATCAATGCCTTCGGCCATGTCTGATCTCCTTACGCACCCGCACGCTGTTCTGCATCGGCATCATCGGCCACGATCGTGCAATGGCCGCCGCCTCTCAGGATGGCGTTGAAGCCGCCCTCTTCATGAATCGAAAAGACGATTATCGGAATGTGGTTCTCGCGCGCAAGGGCAATCGCCGCCGTGTCCATGATCGCCAGGTTATCGCGGATAACCTGTGCGTGGCTGACCCGGTCGAAGCGCTTGGCGCCGGGGTCGCGGCGCGGATCGGCCGTGTAGACCCCGTCCACCTGCGTTCCCTTGAAAAGAGCGTCGGCACCGATCTCGGCGGCGCGCAGCGCGGCGGCCGAATCGGTGGTGAAAAACGGATTGCCGGTGCCGCCGGCGAAGATCACCACCCGGCCGGCATTCATGTAGGCCATGGCCTGACGCTGCGAAAAACTCTCGCAGAGCTCCGGCATGGCGATGGCCGAAAGCACCACCGCGTCGACGCCGAGCTTGACCAGCGAGGTGCGCAGCGCCAGCGAGTTGATGACGGTGGCGAGCATGCCCATGTGATCGCCCGTCACGCGGTCGCCGCCCTTGGAGGCCACGGCGACACCGCGGAAAATATTGCCGCCGCCGATCACCACGCCCACTTCGACGCCGAGCTTGCGCGCCTCGGCGATGTCGGCGGCGATCCGGTCGACCACCGAGACGTCGATCCCGAACCCCTGCTCGCCCATGAGGGCCTCGCCTGATGCCTTCAACACAACGCGCCGGAAGCGTGGGGTCTCGCTCATTTCAAAGTCTCCAATATGCGCATTTGCGTTACACGAAGGGCGCCGCGTTGTCACGCGACGCCCCTCATTATCAACGGCGATACCGGCGGTGCGATCCTGGCAGATGGCAGCCATCTGCTCGGATCAGACCACGGGACCGTCTATTTCTTGACCGCGGCGGCCACTTCGGCGGCAAAATCCGACTCTTCGCGCTCCACGCCCTCGCCGAGGGCAAGGCGTACGAAGCCGGTGATCTTCGCCGGAGCGCCGATCTCCTTCTCAGCCTCGGCCAGCGCCTTCTCGACCGTCAGGTCGGGATTGATGACGAAGGCCTGCTTCAGGAGGACGACCTCCTCGAAGAACTTGCGCATGCGGCCCTCGACCATCTTCTCGATGATGTTCTCCGGCTTGCCGGACTGGCGCGCCTGGTCCGAGAAGATGTCCTTCTCGCGGGCGACTGCGGCCGGGTCGACCTCGGCCTCGGTCAGCGCCAGCGGGTTGGTGGCGGCCACGTGCATGGCGACCTGGCGGCCGAAGGCGCGCGCGGCATCGGCATTGCCCGTCGTCTCGACGGCCACCAGCACGCCAAGCTTGCCGAGACCGTCGGTCACGGCGTTGTGCACATAGGTGGCGACCGCGCCATTGGCGACGGAAAGCTTGGCCGAACGGCGCAGCGTCATGTTCTCGCCGATCGTGCCGATGGCGTCCTTGATCGTGTCGGCGACGGACTTGCCGCTCGACGGATAGGTCGCGGCCGCAACGGCGTCCAGCGTGCCGTCGGTGCCGAGCGCCACGGAAGCGATGTTGCTCACCAGCTCCTGGAAGGCATCGTTGCGCGCAACGAAGTCGGTCTCGGAGTTGACCTCGACCAGAACCGCGCTATCGGTGCCCGCCGCGACGCCGATCAGGCCCTCGGCCGCCGTGCGGCCGGCCTTCTTGTCGGCCTTCGCAATGCCCTTCTTGCGCAGCCAGTCAATGGCTGCTTCCATGTCGCCATTGGTTTCGGTCAGGGCTGCCTTGCAGTCCATCATGCCCGCGCCGCTCTTCTCGCGCAGTTCCTTCACCTGTGCTGCTGAAATGCTCATCGTCGCCTCTTCATCATTCATCTAAACAAAACGGCCGCGAAGCCTGTGGTCTGCCGCGCGGCCGCCGCGGAGCGTTGCGCGCCCCGCATTCTCATACGGTACGGCGCTTCTTAAGCGTCCTTGCCCTCTTCGGAGCCCTCTTCGAGGACCGGCTCGGACGGAGCCTCGACCGCTGCACCGACGTCGATGCCCATCGCGCCCTGCTGACGCTCGATGCCGTCGATGGCGGCGCGCGAGATCAGGTCGCAATAAAGAGCAAGGGCGCGCGCGGCGTCGTCATTGCCCGGGATCGGGTAATCGACCACGTCGGGATCGCAGTTCGAATCGACGATGGCGACCACCGGGATGCCGAGGCGCTTGGCCTCCTGCACGGCGATGGCTTCCTTGTTGGTGTCGATCACGAACATCAGGTCCGGCGTCGAGCCCATGTCGCGGATGCCGCCGAGGGCGCGGTCCAGCTTCTCGCGCTCGCGCTCGAGGTTGAGGCGCTCCTTCTTGGTGAAGCCCTGGGCTTCCGAAGCGAGCAGCTCGTCCAGCTTGCGCAGGCGCTGGATCGAATTGGAGATCGTCTTCCAGTTGGTCAGCATGCCGCCGAGCCAGCGCGCATTCACATAATACTGCGCGGACCGCTTGGCGGCGTCCGCCACGATGTCCGAAGCCTGGCGCTTGGTGCCGACGAACAGGATGCGGCCGCCCTTGGCAACCGTATCGGACACGACCTTGAGCGCCTGGTGCATCAGCGGCACGGTCTGGCTGAGATCGATGATGTGGACGTTGTTGCGGGCGCCGAAGATGTAGTTCCCCATCTTCGGGTTCCAGCGGTGAGTCTGGTGGCCAAAGTGAACACCAGCCTCGAGAAGCTGGCGCATGCTGATATCGGGCAGAGCCATTCAAGTTTCCTTTCCGGTTGAACCTCCACGGACCGTCAGGCGGAAACCCGCCACCGGAGGCGCCGACCGGATGTCTCCCGGCCGAGACCTATTGGTCCGTGTGTGGAATGCGCGCGCATATAGAGGCTTATTGGCGCGAATGCAAGGCTTGGCGGACAGAACCGTCCGTTCTGGCGCTCCTATTGCGCGCAGGAGGCCTCGTCCTTCTGGTCGAACAGGGTGAGGTCGACCAGCTTGCCACGAATCGAGAACTCGCCGTAATTCATCCGCAGATCGCGGGTCACGCCGCTTTCGTGAAGCAGGAAGCTGATGTCGTAGTCCGGCGTCTCCTCGCCCTTCTCCTTCGTCGGGTCGAAATAGGCGATCGTCACCGGCCAGTATGCATCCCCCTGCAGCGCCTCGGCGGCCTGGCTCTCCGGGTCCGCCTTGCCGGCTTCCTTCGCCTTGCCGATGGTCACCGTCGTCAACATGATGCGGTCGGCATCCTCGGAACTGTCGAAGAGCGTGGTCTGGTAGAAGCCGCCGCCCGCCTTCGCCTTGGCGATCGCCTCCTTCATATGCGAGACGGGAAACTGCGTCGCCTCCAGTTCCGTCGTGGTCCTTTGAGGCTTCGTCAGCGTGACGGTGGTGCCGTCCTCGCCAAGGCGCGCAACGCCCTTCACCTCGCGATCCAGCGCATTGTCGAGATAGGTCTTGTTGACGAACTGGAAGGTCTCGCCCTTGCCGTCCTCGAAGGTCGTCGTCTGCTGATCGGACAGCCGTGACGTCTCGTCGGTCTCGATGCGCATCACGAAGCGGAACGTGGTCGCATAGCCCTCGCAGTCCGAGCCGGTGAATTCATAGACCATGCGACCGGAGATGCCGTTGATTCCCGACCGGTCGCTCGCCTCGCCCAAGGCGAGATCATAGATCGCCCGATGCGCCAGCAGACCCGTCTCCGCCGCAGCCAGGGAAACGCCCGGGCCGCCGAGGGCTGACAGGGTCAACACAAACAAGCGCAAGGCGCGCATGAACCACCTCCAGAAAGACTGCATGGGGCGGCGCAGGACACGCGGGCGCCGCGAAGACACATCAATTGACGAAGAGTCGTGGCGGAAGCGAGGCAAATATGCAACCTCTTGCTTCGACACGCTCGACATCGGCACGATCGGATTCAATAGTCCCTGCGGGCGAACCCGTTTCAAGAAAAGCCGTTGTGCGCGTTCCGAAAGTCAGGAGAAGCAAATGTCCAGTGCGATCGAGAAAAAACTGTTGGAGCTCGGCGTGGAACTGCCGGACGCGGCCGCTCCGCTCGCCAACTACGTTCCCTTCATCCAGACGGGATCTCTCCTGATGACCTCGGGCCAATTGCCGATCAAGGACGGCAAGCTGATGGCCATGGGCCTGCTCGGCCGCGAACTCGGCACGGAGGCCGGCAAGCTTGCCGCCAAGTGGTGCACGGTCAACGTTCTCGCCCAGGCACGTGCCGCTCTCGGTAGTCTCGATCGCATCAAACGCATCGTGAAGATCACCGTCTATGTCGCCTCGACGCCCGACTTCACCGACCAGCATCTGGTGGCCAACGGCGCTTCGGATTTTCTCGTCGCCGCCCTCGGCGAGCGCGGCCGCCACGCGCGTGCCGCCGTCGGCATGGCTTCCCTGCCGATGAACGCGCCCGTGGAGATCGACGCGGTGATCGAGGTCGAGTGAGCATGAACGGGCTGTCCTGGCTCACGCGGCGGCCGATCGCCCATCGCGGCCTGCACGACATGAACGAGACCCGCTGGGAGAACACGCTGTCGGCCTTTGCCGCGGCGGTCGAGGGCGGCTATGCGATCGAGTGCGACGTGCACCTGTCGGCCGACGGGGTGCCGGTCGTCTTTCACGACGACGAACTGCGCCGGTTGACCGGCGTCGACGGCTTGCTGCGCAACAGGAGCGCTGCCGAACTCGCCGCTCTGCGTGTCGGCGGCACGGCGGACACCGTTCCCTCGCTGCGCGATCTTACCGCGCTGGTGGCCGGCCGGGTACCGCTGGTGATCGAGCTCAAGGGCACCGAGGGTCATGACGGGGAACTCGTCGCCCGCGTCGCGGAGGTTCTCGCTGCCTATGAGGGACATGCGGCGCTGATGTCGTTCGAGCATCGGCTCCTGCGCGACATGGCCAGGCAGATTCCCGACCTGCCGCGCGGCCTGACCGCGGAAGGATCCTCGCCGGAGGCCATCGAAGCTCATTTCTCCATGCTTGCCAACGACATCTCGTTCGTTTCCTATCATGTGAACGAACTGCCGAACCCCTTCGTCACCTTCGTGCGCGAACGCCTGTCGATGCCGGTGATCACCTGGACGGTGCGCGACCGGGAGATGGTCGACAGGACGACCCGCCATGCCGACCAGATGACGTTCGAAGGGTTTCGTCCTTGAGAACAAGCCTGACCGTGGGCCCGTCCATCGGGACCATATGGCATCTTGAAGCACTCGCGCCGTAACTTAGGTTTCAGGCATGACTTCCGCCCCATCCCAGGATCCCATGACCGGCGATGTCACCCTGACGGTTTCGCCGCATTTCGCCGATGTGCCTGCGGCGGATTGGGCGATGCTTGCGGGTGCTTCACGCGACGATCCTGAAACTCCGTACAACCCTTTCGTTTCGCACGCTTTCCTGTCGTCCGTCGAGGAAAGCGGTTGCGCCGTGCGGGAAAGCGGCTGGCTCGGCCAGCATCTGAGATTGAGAGCCGCGGACGGCACGCTGCTCGGCGCCGTGCCGTGCTATCTGAAATCGCACAGCCAGGGAGAATATGTGTTCGACCACGGCTGGGCGGACGCTTTCGAGCGAGCCGGCGGACGCTACTATCCGAAGCTGCAGGTCGCCGTTCCCTTCACGCCGGCGCGCGGACCGCGCCTTCTGGCGCATCGGAATGCCGATGGCGAAGCGGTGCGCATGGCGCTCGCCGAAGGGCTAAAAACCCTTACCGAGAGGCTCGGCGTCTCCTCGGCCCACGTCACCTTTGCGACGGACGACGACATCGAGGCCCTGCGCGGGGCAGGCTTTCTGATGCGCACCGACCAGCAGTTCCATTTCTTCAACCGCGGCTACGGCTCCTATGACGATTTCCTGGCCACCCTCGCCTCGCGCAAGCGCAAGGCGCTGAAGAAGGAACGCCGCGCTGCCCTCGACAACGGCATCAAGATCGACTGGCTGACGGGACGCGACATCACCGAGGCCGTGTGGGACGATTTCTTCACCTTCTACATGGATACCGGCGGCCGCAAATGGGGGCGCCCTTATCTCAACCGGCGGTTCTTCTCGATGATCGGCGAGCGCATGGCGGACGACGTTCTGCTGGTGATGGCGCGCCGCGCCGGCCGCTACATCGCCGGCGCCATCAACTTCATCGGCTCGGACACGCTTTACGGCCGCAACTGGGGCTGCATCGAGCACCACCCGTTCCTGCATTTCGAGGTGTGCTACCACCAGGCGATCGAATTCGCCATCACCCGCGGCCTGAAGACGGTGGAGGCCGGCGCCCAGGGCGAGCACAAGCTGGCGCGCGGCTACGAGCCGGTCATCACGCGCTCGGCCCACCACATCCCGCATCCGGGCCTCAGACGCGCGGTGGCGCAGTATCTGGAGGGCGAACGCGAGGATGTGGCCGAGATCAACCGCCTTCTGGAGGCGCATACACCATTCCGCAAGGATTGAGCATCCGCAATTACCGAGACAAGAGGTATCGATGAGCACCACCGCCTATGACAACGACAACGTCTTCGCCAGGATCCTGCGCGGTGAACTGCCCTCGCACAAGCTCTACGAGGACGACGAGACCTTCGCCTTCATGGACATCATGCCGCGTGGCGACGGGCATTGCCTGGTCGTTCCCAAGAAGCCGTCGCGCAACATCTTCGACGTCGAGCCGGACAGCCTCGCCGCCGTCATGCGCACCGTGCAGAAGATCGCGCGCGCGGCCAGGGCCGCCTTCGACGCGGACGGGCTGACGATCCAGCAGTTCAACGAACCGGCCGGGGGCCAGGTGGTGTTCCACCTGCATGTGCACATCATCCCGCGTTTCGAGGGGGTGGCGCTGCGCCCGCACACGGGCGAGATGGCCGACCAGGCGGTGCTGGCCGAGCAGGCCGCCAGGATCCGCGCCGCGCTATAGCATTTTGCAGCCAGGTGGGGCCACCTCACCGCACGATCCTACAGAAGATAGAGGCCGGTTAGCAGCACCGCCTCGCCGGCCAGGATGCCGAGCAGGATGTTCTTCCGCGCCGCCAGATAGGTGCCGAAGGAAACGGCGGCAGCGGCGATCCGCAAGGCGAGCGGCGAATCGGCCAGCGCCCCGCCGGGAAAGACGAGGAGATTGGCGATCACCGCGGCGACGAGCGCTGTGGCGATGCAGCGCACGAAGACGAGAATGTCGGACTCCTCCGACATCTTGCCGCCGAGATAAACCCCGAGGAAGCGCCACCCGTCGGTTGCCAGCCAGCCGGCGACCAGGATGAAGACGAAGGGCCACCACCAGGCATCGATGGCAAGAAAGGTCATCCGACGAACTCCCGGCGCCGCTGCGCCCGGTGCCAGGCATAGGCGAGCCCGCCGCCGATCACCCCGGCGGCCAGAAGGTCGAAGCCCGGCAGGAGGACGTGGAACACCGGTCCGGCCGCCAGGCCCAGAACCATCGCCACATGCCCTGCCCGCTCGCGCGCCGATCCCCACAGAGAAGTCAGGAAATAGACCGGCGTCAGGAAGAAGAGCGCCGCCGACATCTGCGGCGGCAGGCGCGAAGCCACCAGGAACACCACCGCCACCACCGCCATGTTGACCAGCACGAGAGTCGAGCCCAGCCCGGCGTAATAGACGGTGCGCATGTCGCGCGGCACCCGGCGCAGGCTCTCCATGGCAAGCACCCAGGAGGTGACGGCGACGAAATGCGACAGGAAGTAGAGGACCCAGGGACGCGTCTTCTCCGTGCGCAGTTCCGGCGTCAGCGCCACGACCATGGGCGCAAGCCGCACCGAGGAGAGCGCCACGGCGAAGGTGGCCGCCGGCAGGCTGTTGCCGGAAAGGACCGCGCCGACGAGCACCACCTTGGCCGGAAGCGCCCACACGATTCCGGTCATGAAGACCGTTTGCGCCAGGGTGAGTCCGGCTTCGCGGGCGAGCCCGGCGAATCCGATGAAGGCGCTGACGAGAACGAGGCCTGGAATGGAGAAGCTGCGCCAGACGCCGCGCAGAAACCAGACCGCGCGGCCTTCTCTGTCCGTTGCCTCAGGTGATCCGTGTCTATTCATGGAGCCCCGGAACTAGCACAGTCGACAGGATCAGGCGATACGACGAAGGCGCGGGTGCTTGGGGCACTCCGCGCCTTCGGGTTGGGCCAAAGAATGGGCCGCAGGATCAGCCCTTGCGAGGCAGCTGCGGCACCAGGCTGCGCTTGGGCGGCTCCTTCGGCTTCGGTTTCGGCCTGGCGGCGGCCTTCGGCTTGGCAGCCTTCTTGGCCGCCGGCTTTGCCTTGGCCTTCGGCGCCTTCGCAGGCACCTCCTCGCGCGGCCTGATCGGCGTGTCGTCGGGCACGGCATCGAGCTTCAGGATGCTCTCGCCGGCCTCGTTCTTGTCGACCGTGACCCGCACGGTGCCGCCCTTCTTGAGCTTGCCGAACAGAACCTCGTCGGCGAGCGGCTTCTTGATGTGCTCCTGGATGACACGGCCGAGCGGCCGGGCTCCCATGCGCTCGTCATAGCCCTTCTCGGCGAGCCATGAGACCGCCTCGTCGGAGAGGTCGAAGGTGACGCGACGCTCGGCGAGCTGCGCCTCGAGCTGCATGACGAACTTCTGCACCACCTGATGGATCACCGGCACCGGCAGTGAGCCGAACGGGATGATCGCGTCGAGACGGTTGCGGAATTCCGGCGTGAACAGCCGGTTGATCGCCTCCATGTCGTCGCCCTCGCGCTTCGACGATCCGAAGCCGATGGCCGGCCGGACGAGATCGGCGGCGCCCGCATTGGTGGTCATGATCAGGATCACGTTGCGGAAGTCGATGCTCTTGCCGTTGTGGTCGGTCAGCTTGCCGTGGTCCATCACCTGCAACAGGATGTTGAACAGATCCGGATGGGCCTTCTCGATCTCGTCGAGCAACAGCACGCAATGCGGATGCTGATCGACGCCGTCGGTCAGGAGCCCGCCCTGGTCGAAGCCGACATAGCCGGGAGGCGCGCCGATCAGGCGCGACACGGTGTGCCGCTCCATATATTCCGACATGTCGAAGCGCAGGAGCTCGACGCCGAGCGAGGCGGCAAGCTGCTTGGCGACTTCCGTCTTGCCGACGCCGGTCGGGCCGGAGAACAGGTAGGAGCCGATCGGCTTCTCGGGTTCGCGCAGGCCCGCGCGCGCCAGCTTGATGGCCGAGGACAGCGCGGTGATCGCCGCGTCCTGCCCGTAGACGACGCGCCGCAGCTCCTCGTCGAGGCTGGCCAGCACCTTCTCGTCGTCGGCAGACACGGTCTTCGGCGGAATGCGCGCCATGGTGGCGATGGTGGCCTCGATCTCCTTGACGCTGATCGTCTTGCGGCGCTTCGCCTCGGGCAGCAGCTTCTGCGAGGCGCCCGTCTCGTCGATCACGTCGATCGCCTTGTCGGGCAGCTTGCGGTCGCTGATGTAGCGGGCCGAAAGCTCGACCGCCGCCTTCACCGCCTCGTTCGTGTAGCGGACCTTGTGGAAATCCTCGAAGTAGGGCTTCAGCCCCTTCATGATTTCGATCGCGTCGTCGACGGTCGGCTCGTTGACATCGATCTTCTGGAACCGGCGCACCAGGGCCCGGTCCTTTTCGAAGAACTGGCGGAACTCCTTGTAGGTGGTCGAGCCGATGCAGCGGATCGAGCCGGACGACAGCGCCGGCTTGAGGAGATTGGAAGCGTCCATCGCCCCGCCGGAGGTGGCGCCGGCGCCGATCACCGTGTGGATCTCGTCGATGAACAGGATGGCGCCCGGGTAATCCTCGAGTTCCTTGACCACCTGCTTGAGGCGTTCCTCGAAGTCACCGCGATAGCGGGTGCCCGCCAGCAGCGTGCCCATGTCGAGCGCGAAGATCGTCGCATCGGCAAGAACGTCCGGCACGTCGCCCTCGACGATGCGCTTGGCCAGCCCCTCGGCGATGGCCGTCTTGCCGACCCCCGGATCGCCCACATAGAGCGGGTTGTTCTTGGAGCGGCGGCACAGCACCTGGATCGTGCGGCTGATCTCGGCGTCGCGGCCGATGAGCGGATCGATCCGGCCGGCGCGCGCCTTGGTGTTCAGATTGACGCAATAGGCCGTCAGCGCGTCCTGCGCCTGTTTCTTCTTGCCGCTGTCCTCGGCTTCGGCGCCGGCGCCGCCCGCCTCGTCGTCCTCGGCCCCGCGCGGCGGCCGCGTCTCGGAGCTGCCGGGCCGCTTGGCGATGCCGTGGCTGATGTAGTTGACCGCGTCGTAACGGGTCATCTGCTGTTCCTGCAGGAAATAGGCCGCGTGGCTCTCGCGCTCGGCGAAGATGGCGACAAGCACGTTGGCGCCGGAAACCTCCTCGCGCCCGGAGGACTGGACGTGGATGACGGCGCGCTGGATCACGCGCTGGAACCCAGCGGTCGGCTTGGAATCCTCGTCATAGCCCGTGACGAGGTTGTCGAGTTCGCCATCGATGTATTTGACGACCGTGTCGCGCAGTGCGTCGAGGTCGACATTGCAGGCACGCATCACGGCGGCGGCGTCCGTGTCGTCGATCAGTGCCAGCAGGAGATGTTCGAGCGTTGCATACTCGTGGTGACGCTCATTGGCGAATGTGAGCGCCTGATGCAGTGCCCGCTCTAAGCCTTGCGAAAAAGCCGGCATTCAATACCTCACTTCTTTTCCATCACGCATTGTAGCGGATGCTGGTGCTGGCGCGCAAAATCCATCACTTGCGTCACCTTGGTCTCGGCCACTTCAAACGTAAAGACGCCACACTCGCCAACACCATGATTGTGCACATGCAACATGATCCGCGTGGCCGCCTCGCGGTCCTTCCTGAAGAACCGTTCCAGCACGTGAATCACGAACTCCATCGGCGTGTAATCGTCGTTCAAAAGCAGCACGCGGTACAGGCTCGGCTTCTTGGTCTTGGGCTTGGTGCGCGTGATGACCGCCGTGCCCCGGCCGGTGCTTTTGTCATCGTCACCCTCGCCATCCTGCATCCGCAAATCGTAGCGCTGCATGGCATTACCGCCGATGTTCAAGAATTCCATTCCCTTTGCCAAGCCCTTGCGTCGGACATGTAGGTACCTGTTTGACAATTTTAAGACCTTCTCTGTTCCTGACAATACGGCTCCACGGCTTTTACGTTCAAATTCCTGCCATCTCCCGATGATGCGATCCTGACAGATGGTGACGATCTGTCGGGGCAGATCTACTCCACGTGCCTTGCGCCAGGGCATCCTTCAAATTCGACACAATGTTAAGGAATTCCGTAAATCCTGCGATCACCATAAACGGATTGGTAACGCCGTCTCCCATACGGTGAAGCAAAGGGGGTGTCCGGTGCGGAAGCCGGGCAGCCTGGAATTCGATCCAAATGGGTGCGGTTGTGCGTCAAACGTCGGTGGGTAGAGCGGGTCTCGAACGAGTCGCGATCAAGATCCTCGCAACACTTTTTCTATCGGGTCTCCTCATGGTCGGCGGCGCCGCGCAGGCTGCCGCCAACGCGAAATATGCAGGTCTGGTGATGGACGCCAAGACCGGCGAGGTGCTTTATGAATCGAACGCCGACGCGCCGCGCTACCCCGCCTCACTGACCAAGATGATGACGCTGTATCTGGTCTTCGAGGCGCTTTCGTCCGGCCGCATCTCGACGGACACCCGCATTCCGGTCTCGCGCAACGCTGCCGCCGAACCGCCCACCAACCTCGCCCTCAAGCCCGGCCAGACCATCACCGTCGAACAGGTCATCTATGGTCTCGTGACGCGCTCGGCAAACGACGCGGCGACGGCGATCGCCGAATATCTCGGCGGCTCGGAGGCCAAGTTCGCCGCGATGATGACGGCCAAGGCGCGCCAGCTCGGCATGTCGCGCACCACCTTCAAGAACGCGCACGGCCTGCCCAACAGCCAGCAGAAATCCACGGCGCGCGACATGGCGCGCCTCGGCGTTGCGCTGCGCGAGCATCACCCGCGCTACTACAAGTATTTTTCCACCCGCTCCTTCACCTTCAACAAGCGGCGCTACGGCAATCACAACAATCTGCTCGGCCGCATCGAAGGCGTCGACGGCATCAAGACCGGCTACACGCGCGCGTCCGGCTTCAACCTCGTCAGTTCGGTCCAGGCCAATGGGCGCAGCATCGTCGCCGTGGTCATGGGTGGCAACACCGCGCGCAGCCGCGACGCGCATATGGCCGATCTCATCAAGCGTTATCTCAAGGACGGCTCGACTGGCCGCGACCGGATGCTGATCGCCAAGGCTCCGGGCGGCGCACGCACGGCCTTTGCGGCGATGATCCCCGGCAGCCGCGTGCCGGTGCCGACCGACCGGCCGGAGGTCGAAGCCCTCACCGCCTACGCGCCGGAGGAGCCGGTCCAGGCGGCTGCGACGCTCGCATCCGTCTCGGCGCCTGCCCCGCGCCCGCAGACCACCATCGAGGAAGTGGTGGCAAGCGTCGATCCCATGCCGACGGCCTCCACCGCCGACAAGGCAGCCGCCGCACAGGCGTCCGATCTCGGCGGCTGGGTGATCCAGGTGGCCTCGATGCCGAGCGAGGACGAGGCCCTGATGTTCCTCGCCGAAACGGAGAAGAAGGCTCCGACCGTGCTTGCCAGTGCCGTGCCGGTCACCGAGACCTTCGAAAAGGGCGGCGTCACCTATCATCGCGCTCGCTTCGTCGGCTTCAACAGCAAGTCGGAAGCCTGGGGCGCCTGCGCCACCCTGAAGAAGAAGAGCGTTTCCTGCTATGCCGTCCAGCAGTGAGCGCCATGCCGGCATTTCCGGGAACGTATCGCGTGCGGGAGAATCAATGATGGCTGGAGAGCAGAACGTCGCGCGCCTCGTTGATCCGCGCGGCCAGAAAAGACGATCCTCCCATGTCGGGGTGCAGGCGTTGCATCAGGCGGCGGTGAGCCTTGCGGATCTCCGCAACGGACGCGCCCCGTTCAAGACCAAGGACCTCATAGGCCTCCTCCTCGGACATGGGGCCAGAGCCCGGCGCTGCTCCCTGCCGCCGGTCCTCATTCGCCTGCGTGCCCTCGCGCCAGACGGGAAACTCGCCGTCAAGATAGGTCTCAAGTAGGCGGCGGCTTTCGTCGTCGGCAACCAGTTCCGCATGCAGATCGAGCAGCTCGGCGAGTTCCATCTCGCCGAGCTGTTTTCCTTCATGGCGCCCGGCAAGCACCGCGCCCGAAAGGCGTCCGCTGTCGTGGTCGAGCTCCATTTCCAGCGCGGCCGAGCGCACATGCGATTTCTGCCCCGGCGTCGGCGCGTAGGCCTGCCTGATCCTGCCCGACCCATACCAGGCGACGGCCGCCGACAGGAGCATGCCGCCGAGGCCCGCCCTTCCGAACAGCAACAGCGCCCCCCCCAGAAGCCCCAGGACCAACGGGCCGGCCAGCCGCAGCGAACCGGCGATGTGCTTCGGATCGGCGCGCAGGAATGCCAGGACGCCAAGAAGAAGGACAAGGACGAGCGCGAAGAAGAAGAACGGATAGATCATTGCCCCTTGCCGCGCAGATGTTCCAGCATCAGCCGGTCCTCCGGTCGGTCGCGCGTCGTCAGTGCCTTCAGCCCGCCGGTCGCATAGACGGCGACCGCTGCCAGGAGCTTGCCGAGCTCGGCCGCCGAGTGCGAATCGAGGCGGAACCAGGCCCCCTTCGACAAGCGGGCGATTTCCCGAAAAGCCCGCTCGGCCAGCGGATCGTGCCCTTCCTGGAAGACGAACACCGGGACGCCGACCAGGCCGAGCCTGCCGGCCTGG